>NZ_JABFMW010000010.1 GCF_013359725.1 Pseudarthrobacter sp. C4D7
GTGGGATGGGATGCGTCAGGAGGTGGTGGGGGGATCAGGCGGTGGCTTCCCTGAGAAGTTCGCGGCCGTAGTCGTTGCCGTTGGGGGTGCGGACCACGGTGTGCATGTGGAACGGGGCGGGCTCCTCGTTACTGAGGAAGACGCCGGTGTGGTGGTCCAGTTCCAGCACCACCACCGGGCTCTGCACCCGGAAGTAGAACGCTTCCTCCCCCTCCCAGCCGCCGATCCAGCTGAAAAACGTCTCACCGTAGTGCTCCTGGATCTCCCGGCGGCGCGCGGCGCGGGGACCGTCCGGGAGGTAGGCGATGAAGTCCTCCACCACGGCGTCAAGCAGCTCCCGGGCTCCGGGCGGCATGCCGGTGACCGGGATGCCCTCGTACGGGATCACCCGGTTGTCCTGGAAGCAGCCGCCCAGGTGCCGTTCGTCGCCCGGGTGGAGGCGGCCCGCGGGCATGGCCGGATCCACCATCGCCGCATAGACAACAGCGCGTTCCTGCAGGTCTTCGGGCAGCGCGGCCATCAGCTGCCGGGCCAGGGCGATGCGCTCCTTGAACACCTTGACGCCCTGGTGCGGGCCGGCGTCGATCATGTCCGGTTCGGCGCCCATGAATACCGGCGAGACCACCAGCTGTGTCCCGGCCACCAGGCAGTTCAGCGCCGCGTGGTGGCCGAACAGCTGCCACCCCCACGGCTCAGTTTCGGACGGCTCCCCGTACAGGGCGAAGTTGTAGCTGAACTCGTTCATGAGCAACGGCAGCTCCACCAGGTCACCCAGGAAGCCATTGATGCGCATCAGGTTCCGCACCAGTTCAAAGCCGGCCGGGCTCAGCGAAGCCTCCATCACGCCCAGCACCGCGTCCCGTACGGGGGCGACAATCTCATCCAGGCGCAGACCGGTATCGTGCTGCATGAATTCGGGGTTGGCCCAGCTCTGCCACTCCGGCGCGTCCACGGCGTAGCAGAGCTTCCCGGCCTGGTCCGCGGTGACAGTACCCAGCAGCTTCCGCGCCGCAGCCACCATGGCCGCGGTGGGCGCTTCCTCCCCGGGCCGGGCCTGCGCCAGCGGGTAGAGGCCCTCCCGGCGGACACCGTCGCTGGTGATCCCGGTGAACGGCTGCGGATAGAGCTTCCGCCAGCCCTCGATCATGGGCCCGGCGAACGCGTCGGTCTTGGCGGCCTCGGCGTACCCGCGGGCATCCAGTCCGCGGATGTCCGCCACGCGGGGGTGGTCCGGGGCGAAGAGGTAATCACGGAATGACGGCGTCGACACGGGCGCTCCTGGTTTCGGGGGTAGGTGCAGGTTCTTCAGGACGTGCGGGAGGAAAAGCGGGCGCCCAGCCCGCGGCAACGGACAGCGCGGCGGCGGCTTCCACCGGGGAGTTGCCGCGCCAGGCCACGTGCTGGTCGGGACGGACCAGCACGGCGGGAGCACCCCACAGGTCCGCAGGGTGCGTGCCGTCGACGGACGGCCCGACGACGGCGACGGTCACCGGGATGCCCTTCCGGGCACCGGCGGCCAGGACCGGCTCGAAAAATGCTGCGGCGTCCGCCCCGCCCAGCGATCCGGCGTCGGCCAGCAGGGTGAAACCTGGCCCCAGGGCGCTGTACAGGGAACGGGAATCGGCCAGCCAGGCGTGCGGCAGCAGTGCCCCCGGAGACGCGGACGGGACGTAGCGGATGGGGTCTTCGGCGGGGAGGGCTGATCCGTCCGGCAGCACCACGGGCGAGCCGCCGTACGCGTAGCCCAACACCAGGCCGAGCGAATCGAACTCGCTCTGCTTCACGGCGAGCGCCTGGCGGGCAGCGCCGCGGGCGGCGTCCCCCGCCGGCCCGTCCGCACGCAGCTCCGGATCCGCGAAGTGGTAGGCCAAGGCCTTGCCGTTGGCCGCGGCGTCGCGGATGGTGCGCGCAGCCACGGGCCGGCGCTCGACCCCGTAGCTGGCGAGGAGTCCGGGACCCGCCCAGCCGTTGATGGTGGCGGCGAGCTTCCAGGCCAGGTTGGCGGCGTCGCCGATACAGGTGTTAAAGCCGTGGCCTCCCCAGGGCGGGTTGAGGTGGGCGGCGTCCCCCACCAGGAAGACGTTGCCGCGGCTGTAGTCAGGAGCCAGCAGCATCCGGGCCGTCCACGGGTCGGTGGCCACCACCTCGATGTCCACGTCCGAGCCCACCAGGGAGCGGACCATCGCGGCCGCATCCCCGGCAGTGACCGTCACCGAGGGATCCACGCCCTGGACGATCGCCCACCACGTGCCGTCACGGTCCATCGGCCCCACCATGCCGGAGGTCTCGGAGCCCACCACCCAGTACTGAACGGCCGGGTCCAGGGCGACGGCGGATGCCAGCGATTTCGAGCGGAAAAGGATGCTGATGTTGGACAGCTCGGCGGAGCCGCCTTCCAGCCGCAGTCCCAGGCTGCGGCGCACGGCGGAGGACCCGCCGTCCGCGCCGATGACGTACTCCGCGGCGAGGGTGCGTTCGGCCCCTGCGGGGTCCCTAACGACGACGGCGCAGGGTTCCGTGGCTGCCCCGCCTTCCGGGGCGCTGACGCCGGTAACCGTCCACCCGGGCAGGAAGGTCACCAGCGGGTGGCGTTCGGCGGCGGTGCGGAGCACCTCTTCGAGGACGGGTTGCGGTACCTGCTGCCCGCACTCCGGCTGCGGTCCGTACCGGCCAGGGACCAGCTGGAACGCGTTGCGGAACCGGCGCAGCTCATGCGCCGCAGGGCCGGTGAGGCCGGTGCAGAAGATGACGTCCTGGGCGTACTCCACCGGCAACGGCGACGCTTCCCGCAGGGTGTCGGCAAGGCCCAGGCGGCGCAGGTGCGTCATGGTGCGGGCGTTGGTGGTCTTGGCGCGCGGACGGGTGTGGTCCAGCGTGGTCCTCGGTTCGATGACGGTGCTGGGCACGCCGCGGGCAGCGAGGTCCAGTGCCAGGAACAGGCCGCTGGGGCCGCCCCCGGCGATCAGGACCTGCACCTCCGCAGGAAGGTCCGCAGCGGACTGGAGGGAGCCCATCAGGCACGGCTCCGCAGGGAAAGATCGCCCACCGGAGTGGTGAGGGTGCCCAGTTTCTCAATCTCCACTTCCACTGTGTCGCCCGGCTGCAGGAGCCACTGCGGGGTGCGTGCATAACCGACCCCTTCGGGGGTGCCGGTGGCAATGACGTCCCCCGGGTGCAGGGTGAAGGTTTCGCTGATCAGCGAGATGATGGCCGGAACAGAGAAGATCATGTCCCGGGTGTTGCCGTTCTGGGCTTCGATGCCGTTGACTCGGGTGCGGACCTGGAGCCCGTCGCGCAGGTCGCCCACCTCGTCGCGGCTGACCAGGGGGCCCAAGGGTCCGCTGAAGTCGCCGTTCTTGCCCAGGGTCCACTGCGAGGTGAGCTTCTGGGCCCTGCGGGAGGTGATGTCGTTGAACGTGGAGTACCCAAAGACGGCATCCGACGCGGCTTCTTCGCCGGCGGACTCCACGCGCCGGCCGATGTAGGCGGCCACTTCGCCTTCCCAGTCCAGCCCTGCCTCGCCCGCCGGCACCGGCACGGGAACGTTGCCCACGGAAAGGGACGCCGTCCACCGCGCGAACAGGGTGGGGTACGGCGGCAGCTCCTGGTCCTTGAAGCTGCCCTCGGCCACGTGCGCCTTGTAGTTCAGCCCCACGCAGATCACCCGCGCGGAGGCGGGGACCAGCGGCACTTCGGCGACACTGCCGCGCTCCAGCCAGCCGTCGCCGTCGGACGCTTCGGTGTGTGCCGCGCCGGCAACCAGGGCTGCCGCCTTGTCCTGCCAGCCCTCGGCGTCGGCCCAGAAATCGTTGACGGACGTGAGCTGAAGGACGCGGGAGCCTGCGAGCGCCGCCACCCAGGGTTCGCCGTGGTGGGTGATGCCGATGAACTGCATGGGAGGCCTTTCGGTCTGGTCCGGGGTGCGCGTGCTGCCCCGGCGTGATGGTGGGAAATCAGTGCTGTTCCGCGTGGCGGCGGAAGAAGTCGAGTGTGGCGGCAATGGCCCGCTCCGCGGCGCCGCTGTTGCCGTCCGGGCTGGTCCACATGTGGTCCGCGCCCTCGAGCAGGAGGAGGTCGACGGCGTTGCCCGCGCCTTCCAGCGCAGCGGCCAGCGAGGTGGACTGGGCTGCCGGGACGAAGCGGTCCGCCGTGCCGTGGATGAGGAGGAAGGGCGGGGCGCCTGCGTGGACGTAGCTGAGCGGGCTCGCGGCCCTGGCCTTGTCCGGGGCGTCGGCGGGCTGTGCGCCAATCAGCAGCGCTTCGCGGGATCCCGGATCATCCGCCCGGGCCACGGCGTCCGGTCCCGCCTGTTCGCCCATCCTGAGCAGGTCCGTGGGCGGGTACCAGGCCACGACGCCGGCAACGGAGTCGTCGCTGTCCGTCCCGTCGGTGCCGCCCTGGCCCGCAAATTCCGCAGCCCCCGCGGTCAGGCCCAGGAGGCTGGCCAGGTGCCCGCCGGCCGAATCGCCCCAGGCGTAGATGCGGTGCGGGTCCACGCCGTATTCGGCCGCGTGGGTGCGGAGCCAGCGGACAGCCGCCTTGGCGTCCGCCAGCTGGGCTGGGAAGGTGGCCACCCCGCTGAGGCGGTAGTCCGCCGAGGCCACCACGAACCCTGCGTCCGCGAGCTGCTCGATGGGGCTGAGTCCAAAACCGTCAACAGCGGGGCCCAGTGAGGACCGCTCACCCATCCGCCAGCCGCCGCCGTGGAAATGGACCACGGCGGGCCGGGCGCCCTGGCGCGTTTCTCCCGCAGGAAGGTAGAGGTCCAGCAGCAGCGGCTCCGCGTTCCGTGGCCGGGCGAACTCGATCCCCTTGAGGATCCGCGGTCCCGTCATCGTTGACTCCATGTGTAGCGCGCCGTTTCTGTGCTGGGTGTAGTGAAGCGTTTAGTGAACTGCTGGATGGGCTGGGCGGGGGCCGCAACGGGCCACCCGTTCATTGACTCAACTCTGTGCCATGGGCCGGCCTGCACGCGCCGCTAGTTTCACTGAATGAAACTGGTTCGCCCAGCACTGGATCCTCCCACGGGGTGCGTGCGCCGGAGTTGAACCTGACGCGGCGTCAGGTTCTACGGTGGGCGAGATGGAACCACCGGAAGAATCCCGCTGGAGTTGGCGAGATTGGCGCCCTGCTGGACGGGTCGAAAGGAAGTTCCGGTTCCCTGCAAAAACTGCTGCGGAGGCAGCTTGAGGCCTTAAGCGAGCAGGCGCTGCAGGTCCTGGTGGCGCACCTCCAGGCGGCGCGGGAGACGCTCTGAAAGTTCCCGCAGCCGGCGCTTAGCTGACCAGGATCTGGGTGGCGGACTCCTTCAGCTTCCCGTTGGCCCACTTCATCTGGCGGATGGTCTGCGGGTGGCACTTCTCCGCCAGGGCCAGGAGGTTCTTGTCCTTCATCCCCTGGGCGGCCTGGGCCAGCAGTTCCCAGTCCGCTGACACCCCGCAGGCCTTCAGGTAGAGCTCGCGGAGGTCGCGCAGCAGCAGCATCCCGGTTTCGGGGCGCCGGCCAACCATCCCGCTGCCCTTCTCCCGGATGGTTTCCATCAGCCCTGCTTCACTGCGGGGCTCCGGGTCCAGGTTTTGGCCGTAGTTCTTGGCGATGTGCGCGATGTCCCGGACGTGCTGCTGCGACCAGCGCGCCAGGTCCCGGGCCAGGTGGTAGATCTCGTGGTCCACCTTGTGCCGCTCGGAGACGACCAGCAGATGGTGTGCCAAGTCATTTTCGGAGCGGTGCATTTCCTCCAGTACCAGCCCGAATTTCATCGTGCGACTCCTGCCGTGCCGGTTGCCTCGTCCGCCAAAGCGGTGGCGATGCCCTTGGTCCTGGCGCCTTCCGGGAAGTCGCCCACCGGAGCCGACGCCGTGGTGGTGGGCGCCTGGGACGGCCCGTCGCCGCCGGAAATGCGGGTAACGCGTGCTGCCGCCGTCTTGAAGATGGGCTGCTTGGACGCCGCATCCCAGTCGGTGATGGTCAGTTCGTTCGCTGCGCGCCCTGCCCCGTCCGGCTGGTGTCCGCCGTTCGTGTCCCAGTAGCCGTAATGGAAGGGTAGGAAGAGGACGCCGTTCCGGATGCCGCTGATCCGCACCTTGGCACGGACCGAACCGCGGGGTGTCTCCACCTCGGCAAGGTCGCCTTCGGCGATCCCGTACGCGCCGGCGTCGTCCGCTGACAACTCCACCCAGACGTCCGGCGCGGCCGCCTGCAGCTCAGGTGCCCGTCCCGTCTTGGTGCGGGTATGGAACTGGTAGAGCGTGCGGCCGGTGATGAGCTGGAGGGGGAAGTCCTGGCTGGGCAGCTCGTGCGGCGGCATGTATTCGGCGGCCTTGATGATGGCCTTGCCCTCCGGGTTCAGGGCCTTGTACTCCGTGGGTTCCACGGGCGCACCGGTGATGAGGTCGCGGCCGTAGGTTTCGCAGTAGTCGGGGTGCGCCCAGAATTTTCCGTCAGCGTAGATGCGCTCCGTACCGTCCGGATTTTCGTCGTTGCAGGGCCACTGGATGCCGGAGCCGCCGCGCAGTTTGGCGTAGGTGATGCCCGTGTAGTCGCAGGGCCGGCCGCGGGTACATTCCTTCCAGGCCTCGAAGGCGGATTCGGGGTCGTGCCACTTGATCAGCGGCTGCCCGTCCTTGTCCTGCAGGCCCATGCGGTGGGCGTAGTCGATGAAGATCTCCAGGTCCGGCCGGGCCTCGCCCGGCGGGTCCACGGCCTTCTCGGAGAGGTGGACGGTGCGGTCCACATTCGTGAAGGTGCCGGTCTTCTCGCCCCAGGTGGCGGCGGGAAGGACGACGTC
This sequence comes from Pseudarthrobacter sp. C4D7, assembly GCF_013359725.1. GTDB lineage: Bacteria > Actinomycetota > Actinomycetes > Actinomycetales > Micrococcaceae > Arthrobacter. The sequence goes on from NZ_JABFMW010000010.1 coordinate 6,788, forward strand.
GGCCAGCTGGGCGGTCTCGGACAGGAAGATGTCCTGCACCACCAGGAACAGGCGGTCCTGTTCCAGGATGCCGCGGATGCGTGCCAGCTCGGGCAGCGAGACGGCCGGGTTGGTGCCGCTGACCCACAGCATCCGGATGGAGCCGTCCTCCGCGTACCGCATCATCTGCATGACGTGCGTGGGCGGGGAGTAGTGCGGGATGGACATGGGATCTATGTTCCAGACCCTGGCCAGGTCCTGGATGTGCGCATCGTTGGACCAGTTCCGGAAGGCGGCGAGGTCGCCGTCGGCCCCGCATTCGCGGGTGTTTTCGGCGGTGGGCTGGCCGTTCATCTGCAGGATGCCGCAGCCGGGTTTGCCCAGCATGCCGCGGATGATGTTGACGTTGTTGACCTGCACGGCGGCGGCCGTGGCCTGGTTGGACTGGTAGAAGCCCTGCAGCACCGTGGACAGCAGCCGCTCCGCGTGGCCGATGATGCTGGCCGCCTCGGAGATCTGTTCCGCCGGGACGCCGCAGATTTCCGCCACGAGAGCCGGAGGGTAGTTCTTGACCTCTTTTTCGAGCTCCGGGTACCCCACGGTGTGGGCCCGGATGTACTCCTGGTCCACCCAGCCGTTGGTGATGATCTCGTGCAGGATGCCGTTCATCAGGGCCACGTTGGTGCCGGGCCGCGGCGCCAGGTGCACGGTGGCGGCCCTGGCCACGGGCGTCCTGCGCGGGTCCACGCAGATGATCTTCGGCGGGTTGGGGCCGGCCAGCCGGTCCAGCATGCGGGTCCAGAGGACGGCCTGGGTTTCGGCCACGTTGTGCCCGTACAGCGCGATGACATCGGCGTGGTCCACGTCCGTGTAGGAGCCGGGCTGGCCGTCGCAGCCGAAGGATTCCTTCAGGGCCTCGCCGGCAGTCGCGGTGCACAGACGCGTGTTGCCGTCCACGTGGTTGGTGCCGATGCCACCGTGGGCCATAGTGCCCAGGGTGTAGTACTCCTCGGAGAAGAGCTGGCCGGTGGTGTAGAAGCCAAGGGCGCTGGGGCCCTGCTCCGCGAGCAGCGCCTTGGACTTGTCCACGATGCGCTGCATGGCGGTGTCCCAGTCCGTCTCCACCAGCTTTCCGCCCTCGCGGATGAGGGGTTTGGTGAGCCGGTCCCGGGAGGCGTTGGCCTGCCAGCCGTAGAGGTCCTTGGGGCCCAGGCGGCCGTGGTTGACGCGGTCCACGGCCCGTCCCCGCACGCCGACGATCCTGTTGTCCTTGACGGCGATGTCCATGGCGTCGCCGTTGGAATGCAGGAGCGACGCCGTCTGGACCCATCGGTCCACGTCTTCCGGCGCCACCCCTTCTGCCAGGTGGGTATCCACCCTGACCGGCCAGTCAGCGCCGCTGCCGTACGGCGTCCGTGTCCCCCATGGTTCAGCTATTCGGTCAATCCGAGCCATCTGTCCATCTCCTTACAGGAACCGGCGGACAGCGCAGAAACGGCGCTGTCCCTATCGGATTCTGTACCCGGAATGGCTGGCTGGAAACGGGCTTCTTAGGCCTGGTTGTCCTGCAGCGGACGCCGGGCCAGCCACGCGGCCACGATGGCGCCGGAGATGTTGTGCCAGAGCGAGAAAACTGCGGACGGCAGTGCAGCCAGCGGAGTGAAGTGTGCGGTGGCGAGCGTCGCGGCCAGGCCGGAGTTCTGCATGCCCACTTCGAAAGCGAGGGCGCGGCGGGCTTTGTCGTCCAGGCGGCCCAGCTTGCCGGCCAGGTAGCCGAGGCCCAGTCCAAAGCCGTTGTGCAGCACCACGGCAAGGAACACGATGGCCCCGGCCTCAATGATCTTGTTGGCGCTGCCGGCCACCACGATGGCCACGATCAGGGAGATCACGACGGCGGACGCCCACGGCAGCGCGGGCAGCACCTTGTCGACGAGCTTCTTAAGGAAGACCCGGGCGAGGAGCCCGGCGATCACCGGCAGCAGCACGGTCTTGACGATGTCCAGCACCATGCCCGCGGCGTCGATCTGCAGGTAGGAGCCAGCCAGGAACAGGACCAGCAGCGGGGTGACGATCGGGGCGATCAGGGTGGAGACGGAGGCCACCGCCACGGAGAGGGCAACATCGCCCTTCGCCAGGAAGGCCATGACGTTCGAGGCCGTGCCGGAGGGTGCGCAGCCCACCAGGATCACGCCGACGGCCAGTTCGGGCGGGAGATTCAGGGCACCGGCGATCAGCCAGCCGGCGCCGGGCATGATCACGTAGTGCGCCACGATGCCCAGGGCTACAGCCCACGGCCGCTTGGCCACCGCGGCGAAGTCCGGCGGGGTGAGGGTCAGGCCCATGCAGAACATGATGATGCCCAGCAGGTAGGGCACGCTGGGGGCCATGGGCTTGAAGACTCCGGGGAGCAGGAAACCGAGGATGCCTGCGACAACCACCAGGATGGGGAACACGGTCACCGCGATGCGGGCGATTTTGCTTTCCGCTTCGAGCGCGGGGTTGACGGGTGTTCCGTCCGAATTCTGGGGTTTAGTTGCCTCAAGCATCCAATCATGGTGGCACCGGCTGGTATGGTTCCGCCAATTGATGACCGTGAACGGTAACAACGGCGGAACCACATGGAGTGGCAGCCTTGGGCGGCATCAGCCTTTCAAAGCTGCTTCCGGAGCTCCATCTTCCGGATCTTGCCGCTGGCGGTGCGCGGCATGTCCTCCACCACCACCATCGACTTGGGGATCTTGTAGCGGGCAAGCCGGCCGTCGAGGAAACTGCGGAGCTGCTCCGCGGTCAGCGATTCCCCCTCGCGCAGGGTCACGATCGCCTGCGGGACCTCGCCCCACTTGTCATCCGGAATGCCGATGACGGCCACGCCGCCCACGGCGCCGTGCGCGGAGATGACCGCTTCCACCTCTGCCGGGTAAATGTTCTCCCCGCCGGAGATGATCATGCCGGCCGAAGCCGTTGGGGTGGTCACGCTGGTGGACGACCTGGAACGCCGCGGCCTGGTGGAACGGGCGCAGGGCAAGCAGGACCGGCGCGCAAAAATCATCGTCTCCACGGCTGAGGGGCGGAAGATGCATGCAAAAGCCCGCACGGCCATGGACGCGGCGGAGCTGAACCAGCTGGCTGTGCTGTCCGGGGAAGAGTCCCAGGAGTTGAAGCGGCTGCTCCGCAAGGCCCTGTGGGGTGCGGCGGAGTAATGTGCGTGTTCCCGCGGCGCGGGGTTTCAGTTCCCGGCCGTCGTCCGCCCGGAGCTCACGGATTCGTAGTGTTCCACCAAAGGGAACGGCTCGTAGAACCTGTGCAGAAGCCCCCGCCACTGCTGATACTCCCGGGATCCCCTGAAACCGACGGTGTGGTCCTCCAGGCTGTCCCACTCGACCAGAAGCAAGTACGTGTTGGGTGTCTCGATGGAGCGCGAGAGCGACAGCGAGATGAAACCGGGCATCGACGCGATAATCGGGCGGGCGTGGTCGAATGCTGCCTCAAATTCTGCTTCCCGGCCTGCAATGACAGGCAGCAGCGCGTGTTCGGTAATCATGGGGCAAGTTTGGCAGACGCCGGGACAGCCGCGGACGGACGCCTGCCGTGGTTAGCTTTAGCCCTACCCGGGGGAGAAGCCTGATGACAACAAACGTTGAAGAACTCGCATCCGACATGATGAGGTTTGCCTTTCTGCTGCGGCACTTGAATCTTGTGGCAGTGGCCCTCAAATGCGAAGCCTTTGCACGGGCGCTTCAGAGTGAACCAACGCAGGAGTCCGTGGAGGAGGTCCGGCTGTGGCTCCGCGGGGCAATGAAAGGCGGCAGCGGGAGCCTCAGCGACAGGTACGTGCAGAAGGAGGGAGCGGTGGACGAGGTCCTTAACGCCGAGTACGAGGGGCTCCTCCAGAAGTTCACGGATTTTGTCAACGCTGGGCCTGAATCGAAAGAGAGTGCCGCCGCTGCGATGTTCGGCGACGGCAGCACGTACTTCCGCCTGGTTGAGGTTCCGGTCCGCAGGGGATGGTTCTCACGCACCGGGACGTACACGTACGAGGTAGCCACCGGGCCGGGAGCCACCTGCCTGGTGACGCGGGATCAACTCGGTGACGCTGTGGGCTATGGACCCGGGCGCTCCCGGAAGGACTGGCAGGAGTGCCAGATGACTGCTGACCGCCTGTTCCGGGAGGCACGCAAGGAGGACTGGGTCCACTACTCCAGCTCCTGGGTGGTTCCGGATGAGGTACTCCGCCGCCACTGGTAGCGGAATGGCCGCCAAAGGATCAGGCCGGCTTCGAGCACACAAACATGACGGTGCGGATGCGCCGTTCGGCGAGGTTGGCCACCTGGTTGGCCGTCATCTGCGCGAAGCTGTCACCGAGGAAGGTTGCGAACGTCACCGGTGGTGGCCCTTCCCGCTGGATCTTGGCACGCATCTTCTGGAACCAGGCCAGGCTCTCCTCCGTCGAGTCCAGCTCTGAAATGACATCGAAGCCTGCTGCCGGAAGGAATTTCCGCATCTCTTCCAGGGTCGCGGGAAAGCTGGTGGAGGAGTCAGCGGCCCACGGCACCGGGTAGTGCACTTCACCTCCTTCACCCTGCAGGACGTCGTAGGCCACAAACCTGCCGCCGGGCCGGAGGACGCGGAACGCTTCGGCGTACAGCGCGGGCTTATCGGGAATGTTCATCGCCACATGCATGGTCAGTGCGGCATCCACCGATTCCGCCGGCAGGCCGGTGGCGGTGGCGTCCCCAACGCGGAAGCGGGTGCGGCCGGACATGCCGGTCCACTCCGAGAGCGCCCCCGCCACCTCGCAGAACTCCGGCGTGAGGTCCACGCCCGTGACCGTGCACCCGGCCACCTCGGCGAGAGTCCGTGCCGGCCCGCCCAATCCGCTGCCAAGATCCAGCACATGGGAATTGGCGGTGAGGGCCAGCGCCTCCAGGATTTCCAGGGTCGCCCTGCGGCCACGGATATGGAACTCGTCAACAGCAGCCAGATCGACCGGACGCAGCGCCGTGCGGTCCACCCCGGCCGCGTCCAGGGCCGAACCGATAGCCGCCAAGAGCTTCCCGGGCCCGGTGTAAAAGTCCGAAACCTGGTTCATGGCGCCATCCTCACACCCGGCGCCGGAAGCGTCAACGGGACGCATTTCGCCGGCCGCCGGGGTTCCGCGCGCCTAAGGGCGCACAGCCGCCAGTTGGCCGGCCAGGAAGTCCAGGGCCGCCTGCCCTTCCGGCAGCCCTGCAGTGTGGTTGAGGTGGCCGTGCACTGCGCCCTCGGCCAGGAAGTAGGACACCGGAACCCCGGCCCGCTCCAATGCCGAGGCAAACTGCTCGGTGGAGCCGCGGGCGTCGTCGTACTCGCAGGCAAGCAAAGCGGCGGGCGGAAGCCCGGCAGGATCCGCGTAGCCGGGCATCGCGTAGGACGGTGCCATGCTGACTGGTCCGCCCACGTAGTTTTCCGCCGTCCGGATGCAGTCCTCCAGCGTGAACCGCAGGTGCCGCGGCAGCCCGGCCATGACCTCGCCGTCCAGGCCCCCGGCAGGCGGCGGGAGTTCGGCGTCCAGGAAGGGGTACGCCAGCAGGAGTTTGGCAGGCAGTGGTTTGCCGGCGTCGATCAGGTAGAGCGCTGCGCCCACGGCGAGGTTGCCGCCGGCACCGGCTCCGCCCAGGCAGAGCAGATCCGGGTCCAGGCCCAGGGATTCAGCGTTCGTCCGCGCCCAGAACCACGCGGCCAGGGCGTCATCGTGCGGGATGGGAAAGGACACGCCGTTGCGCGCCAGGCGGTAGTCGACGGACAGCACCGGCGTTCCCTGGTCCGCGAGAACGCGTGCCAGGTAGTCCGATTCGGGGCTGTCCATGCTTCCGCTGACGAACCCTCCGCCGTGCAGCCATACGAGCCCGGGGCTGCCGGCAGCAGCCGGCGCGCCGTAGATCCGGATGGCCACCGGCCCGTGCCGGCCGTCCGCCGCCACCGTGCGGATGGGCACGTCCGGCCCCGGCGAGCGCACGGCGTCCGGGTTGAGGAACTGCGGGCCTTCCGGCCTGGCCAGGTATTCGGCGAACCCGGCGTCGGGCGCCTGGCCGTCGTTGTGCAGGCCGGCCTCGGGGGCGGAGGCGACGGGTTTGGTGGGTGTCATGGCGTGCACAGCTTCCGTTCGAAGTAATCGATGGCGGTGGCCAGGATGGTGTCCAGCTGGTCTTCCGCGCCGAAGAAACAGTGATCGCCGCCCTCGACGGTCACCAGGTCATGGTCTACGCCGGCGTCCGCGAGTGCCGCGGCGAGGAGTTCGGACTGCGAGTGCGGGACCAGCCCGTCGGAGTCCCCATGGACCAGCAGGAATGGTGCGGCCCCGGGGGCCACGTAATTGACGGGGCTGGCCGCGGTAAGCAGACGGGGGTCATCCGAGCCCCCGACCAGCATGTGGTCGGGCTGCAGGGACGTGCCCTGCGGCACGGCCGCGGTCAGCGCTGCGGGGAACAGTCCGTCCGGCTGCTGCATGCGCGGCAGGTCCGGCAGCGAGGAGACGCCGTAAAAGTCGACGACGGCGCTGACACCGCTCGGGTGCCCCTGCGCACCGAGCCCGCCCTCCAGGTCCTGGCGGTTTCCGGTGAGTCCCAGCAGGGCCACCAAATGGCCGCCCGCGGACTCGCCCCAGGCGCCGAACCGCTCCGGATCCACATTGAGCTCCACAGCGTATTCGCGGAGGTAGCGGACTGCGGCCTTGAGGTCGTGGAGCTGCGCCGGGAACGGCGCTTCCAGGGAGTGCCGGTAGTCCGCTGTGGCGCAGGCGATGCCGGCTTGGTTGAGGAGCCGGAACACGGACTCCGGTGCGAAGGTGGGCGGCAGTTCCCGGCGGTCGCCCAGCTGGAACGCGCCGCCGTGCACCCAGAGCACCAGCGCCGTGGGACCGGAGGCACTGCTTGGCAGCCAGATGTCCAGCTTCAAGGGCCGGAAGCCAAGGGCGCGGGCGTACGTCAGTTCACGGTGCACCAGGGAAGATTCGCCGGCCGGTTCCGGCATACCGGGGGCGTCGTAGACCGGGAACGGTGGAACGTCCCGGCCGCCCGGCCTGGAAACGTCGCGGCCCCCCGTAGCTTCCTCCACTGTCATAGTGTGCTCCTCATTAGCTCAGATTGGGTGCTGTCCCCGCCGGTTGCGGCAAGGAAAGTATGGCGGCCGGGCCCGACGACGGCGGCAGGCCGGCCGGGCAGCAGCACCTGGGCGGTGGTGCCGGCGGGGATGGTGGCGGTGAGCGCCAGCACGGCGCCGTCCCCGCTTCCCTCCCGCACCGTCCACTGCACGTCGATCAGGCCGCGCGGCCCCTGGTGGGAGGTGGACGCGGAGGTGAGCCCGGCACCGGGCCGGGGTTCAATGACCAGCCGCTCCCAGCCAGAACTCCCGGAGGCCTGCCGCAGCCCGGCGGTGTAGCGGTGCAGGAAGGACACCACGGCGCCCTTGCTGTAATGGTTGAGCGACTGGTGCGCGACGCCGGCCGCGTCGATGCCGTTCCACAGTTCCCATACGGTGGTGGCGCCGCGGTCCACCATGGCCAGCCAGGACGGCTCGGAGTCCTGCAGGAGCAGTTCGTAGGCGAGGTCCAGTTCGCCGTTGTCCGCCAGGACCGGCAGCAGGTAGGGCGTGGCCAGGAAACCCGTGCCCAGGTGGGTGCCCGCGGCACGGATCAGGTCCACCAGCTGCGCGGTGACGGTGGCGCGGTGTTCCGGGCTGACCAGGTGGAAGGCCAGGGCGCGGACGCAGTTGGCCTGGCTGGCCGGCGCGACCTGCCCTGCGGCGTCGAGGTATTCGGTCTCCCAGGCCGCGCGGACGTTGGCCGAGAGCTTCGTGAGGGAGGCCGCCTCGGCGTCCCGCCCCAGGACCCCGGCGATCCGTGCCATCAGGTGGGTGGTGTGCCGGTAGTAGGCGGTGGCCACGATGCCGTTGTCCGCGGTGCGGGCGGCGAACAGGTCAGGTTCCGGGCCGTCCGGTTCCATCCATTCGCCAAAGTGGAAGCCGGTGTCCCACAGGTACTGCTCGTGCGGGGCCGGGACAGGGCTGGCGGCTGCGCGGGCTGCGTGCCGGCGGGTTTCCGCGCTGGTCCGGACGAAGCCCAGCCAGCGCTGCATGGCTTCCCAGTTTTCGGCGAGGATGGCGGCGTCCCCGGTGGCCAGGTAGGCCTCCCACGGCACCATGGCAATGGCGTCGCCCCAGCCGGCGGACCCGTTGGTGAAGCCCATGAACTCAGCGGAGGTGACAGCCGGGCCGGGCGACGGGGAGATGTTGGTGATGATGCCGTTGTCCCACTGGTCGGCGCGGACGTCGCGGAGCCATTTCCGGGTGAAGCCGGTGACGTCGTACAGGTAGGCGGCGGCGGGAATGAACAGCTGCCAGTCGCCGGTCCAGCCGGCCTTCTCGCGCTGTGGGCAGTCGGTGGGAACCTCGCAGGAGTTGCCCAGGAAGCTCCATTCGACGATGTCGTGGAGCTTGTTCAGCCGCTGGTTGCTGCAGTGGAAGGCGCCGATGCGTTCCAGGTCTGTCCGGACCAGGCAGGCGGTGATGTCAGCGGCCTGCAGGTCCGCGGCGAGGCCCTGGACGGAGACGTACTGGAAGCCGTGGGTGGTGTGCCGGGGCTCGAAGACCTCGCCGGCGGCGCCGGAGGCGGTGACGGTGTCCACCTGCCCGGCATCCCGGAATGCCCCAGGCGCGCGGAAATCGTGCGGGCGGAGGTGGTCCCGGGTGACGTCACCGTCCGGGCCGAGCGCTTCGCCGTATTTTAGCGTGATGGTTTCGTCCGGGGCCCCGAGCCGGGACAGCCGGACCCAGCCGTGGATGTTTTGGCCAAAGTCCACCACCTGGTGGCCGGTGGGCAGGCGCTTGATGGACACCGGCGCCAGTTCCTGCGTCACGCGGGTGGGAGGGGCCAGGGGGCCGGTGAGCTGCGTGAAGCTGCCGGGACGGACGACGGCGGGACGCGCCCCCGGTGCCTTGCCTGCGGGCGGTGCGCTCCCGGCGTCGCGCGCCCGGAAGTCAACCTGCTGGCCTGCCATGAGGTCAGCGCCGGTGATCCCGGTGGCGGATACCAGCCAGGAGCCGTCGGTGCCGATGACCCGCTTCCCGGCCCCGGACTCCAGCTCGAGCTGGGCAAGGAACGCGGTGTGCGTGCCGTACATGTCGGCGTCGCGCGTGTACCCGAAGGTGCCGCGGAACCAGCCGTCGGTGAGGATGGCGCGGATGGTGTTGGGGCCTTCGCAGAGCAGGTCCGTGACGTCGTGGGCCTGGACCTGGAGGGTGGTGTGGTAACTGGTGGAGCCTGGGGTGAGCTGCTGGTCGCCCACGCGCCGGCCGTTGATGAAGAGTTCGTAGATGCCGTGGGCGGTGGCGTAGGCGCGGGCCCTGGCCGGGGCGGAGCCCAGCGTAAAGGTTTTGGTGAACGCGTAACCGGGGCGCTCCCCCGCTGCCGGGATCTCCGGTTCGTCGGAGCCGATCCACTGCGCCACCCAGTCCGTGGCGTGCAGGAGGCCCAGTTCCACGGACACGGGCCGTGACCATCCCGTGGCTGTTTCGGCGCCGGTTTCATCGGTGTTCCAAGTGCGGACGCGCCATTCGAAGTGGCTGCGGGAGGCCAGCGGGGGGCCGCTGTAGGGGACGGCGCACGCCGCTGATTCCTGCCGGCCCGTGTCCCAGCCGTTGCTGGCGGTGATCCGGTAGGCCGTCTGGCTGCCGGTGCCCCCGGGCGGCGTCCAGCTGAGGCGCGGCTCCCGCACGGCCAGGCCCATGGCCTCGCTCAAGTGTTCGGCCCGAAGCCGGGTGGGGGCGGCGCTCATGCGGCAGGACTCCTGGAGTGCGGTTGCTGGGATTCCAGCTTCGCGGCATGTGACGCCGCTCCACAGGCGGCTTTCAATGGTTGGAATGGTATTGTGGTTCAGCTCACTGCGAGCCGGAAACTGCCACCGCCGCTAGGAACCACTGCCATGACTGCCACTCCGGACACGGATACCCCGCCTGCCCGCGGAAAGCGGCCCAAGCAGGGCGAACCCGTCATCGACCGGGCCCTGAGCCTGCTCGCCGTCTTCTCGGACAGGCGCCGCGCGCTGACCCTCTCCGAGCTGGCCCGCCACGCGGACATGCCCGCACCCACGGCGCTGCGGCTGATCGCCCGGCTGGTGGCCTGGGGCGCCCTGGAGAGGCTCGACGACGGCCGGTACGTGGTGGGGGTCCGGCTGTGGGAAGTAGCCTCCCTGTCTCCGCGCGGGCACGGCGTACGGGAAATCGCGCTTCCCTACCTGGAGGACCTGTTCGAGGTCACCCGACACCACGTGCTGCTGGCGGTCCGGGACAACGAGGAGGCGGTGCTGATTGAACGGCTGTCCGGCAAGGACGCCACCGAGGTGGCGTACCGGGTGGGCGGCCGCGCCCCGCTGCGGTCCACGGCCATCGGGCTGGTGCTGCTGGCCGGTGCGGACCAACAGTTCCAGGAGGCCATCCTGAAGCGGCCGCCGGAAGACGAACCCGGCGTGCCGGAGATGCCGGAAGGCCAGCTGCGGCGCACCCTCTCCGATGTGCGGCGGACCGGCATCGCCATGATCCGGCGGACCGTTCCCTCCCACACCGTGTCCGTGGCTTCACCCATCTTCGATGCGCAGGGTGCCGTGGTGGCGTCGCTGTCCATTGTGGTTCCGGACGGTGCCACGCCGCCCAACGTCCTTGCCCCGGCGGTCCGTGCCGCCGCCCGCGCAGTGTCCCGCAACCTGGGCTTCCAGGCGCAGGCGAGCTCCGGGATGTGGACCCACTCTCGGCGGTAGCGCTTCCTATCCCGCCGGCGCCGGGGCGTCCCTGGTGAACGTGCGGGCAGCCCGCGACCCTGCCGCGGCGCTGGCCGCGATGGTGATCAGGGCACCCAGGATCAAGGCGGAGGCTTCGCCGGGCTCCAGCAGATCCGTCTGGGTGCCGATGGCGGCTGCGGCAACCGGGATGCCCAACTGGGAGGCCGAGAGGACGGCGAGCGGAAGCGGCTGGCCCAGCAGGCGCAGGCTTCCGTGGACCACCAAGGTGCCCGCTCCAAGGCAGAGCCCCAGGAGCACCATGCCCGGCGTGCCGGCGAGCGCCCGCAGGTCCAGCGATGCGCCCAGCCAGACGAAGAACACGGGGCCCAGGAAACCATCGCTGACTGCGAAGAGCTGGTGCGCCAGCCGCCGCGGTTCACCCACTGCCGCCACCACCAGGCCGAACGAGAATCCGGCGAGCATGACGGACACGTGCCCCGCCACGGCAAGCCCGGACAGTGCGAAGAGCAGGGCAAGCTGGATCCGCAGTTCCAGGGCGAACTTCCGCTCCTCGGAGACGGCATGTACCCGCCCGCGGGCTCCACTGAGCTCCAGCCGGCGCAGCACGAAGAACAGCACCAGCGAACAGGCGCCGACTGCTGCCGCCCCGAGCGCTGCCCTCGGCGCGTTGGGTGGATCGACTGCGAGCGGAAGCGCCACGATGCAGGCGATGTCCGCCACCGCCACCTGCGCCGTTGTGGTGAGGACCTTTGGCCCCGCCAGCCGCAGGGAATCGATAATGGGCAGCACAAGGGCCGCCGACGAGGATGCCAGCAGGACGATGTAGAGCGGCGCATGTCCGGTGCCGAAGACGAACGCAATGAGGGTCCCTGAGGCCGCCGCGAGGGCAGCGGCGATGGCTGCCCTCAGCGCTCCGCCGCCCAGGGCGGGACGGATGGCCTTGTCCCGGACCGGCACGTGCGTTCCGGCGACGAACATGATGAGCGCGAACCCCACATCCGCAACAAACGTGAAGGTCGGGTCTGAGGAGTCCATCAGGCCCAGGCCGGTGCGTCCGATGGCGATGCCGGCCAGCAGTTGCCCCAGCACCATGGGAAGGTGCCATGTCCGGGGGAATGCCAGCAACGGGCCCAGGAGTGCGACGGCGGCAATCAGCGAGAGCTGGAAGAACGACACCTGCCTCCTTTTGCCGGCGCGCCCGGACCCTGCCCGCCCAGGCTCTGGCTGCCTGCCGGGCCGGCGGACGGATAGTGCGCCCACAGTACTCACGCCCATGCACGCGGTCAACGGCGCGCGCGGACGTCAGTCCCGTCCGCGGTAGGACAGCCGGCGGACCAGGACCTCGCCGTCCACAGCGAAGACGCCGAAAGCCCTGCCGGTGAAGGCCTTGGCTGTTTCGAAGGCCCAGTGCCTGCCGTCGAGTTCGGTGAGCAGCTGCCCGCCGGCGCTGCCGCCCTGCCCTGCGGGCCGGACCCACAGCTGGATCCTGTCACCGCCCACGCCACCGGCGCTGAAGTCCGACGGCGGCGGGCTGGCAACGATGGCGAGTTCAACGTCTCCGGAGGGAACGGTCGTTTCCCAAGTGCGGTCGAAGCCTGCGACGACGGCGCGCGCCGTGATCCTGACGGATCCGCTGTCCTGGCCGGCTTCTATGCCGAACCAGTTGTCCTCGGCATAGCGTACGGCGATGCCGCCGGCGCCGGTGGCGACGTCCAGCACGGCCTTGAATTCCATCCCGAGGTGGCGCTGGCGCTGGGCCAGGAAACAGGGCCGGGGCGAGCTCATGGTGCTGCCCTCGCCCCTGAGCAGGAGCCCCTTGGAGGTGGGGGCGGAAAACTCGGCGGGCGTCCGGCGGACCCCGATCCACTGCGGGTCCACCAGCCCTGCGCCGTTGCTGAAATCATAGGCACGATCCTCGGGCGGGGCGCCCGTCACCTGGGGCATCCGCGCATGCGGCCAGCCGTCCGCCCAGTCCACTGCGGCCAGGAATGTCTCGCGGCCCAGGGGCGAGAACGACTTCGCCAGCCCCACTGGGCGGACACCCAGCAGGACCATGGCCGTTCCGCCGTCGGGAAGCTCAACCAGGTCTGCGTGCCCGGTGTTCTGGACGGCCGAACCGGATCCAGCGGCGGTAAGGATGGGATTGTGCGGCGCGGATTCGAACGGGCCGTCCGGGCGCCGCGAGCGGGCCACCGTCACGGCATGCCCGCGGTCCGTTCCGCCCTCCGCCGCCACCAGGTACCACCAGTCACCGCGCCGGTACAGATGCGGCCCCTCGGGCGCGTAAAGGCCGCTGCCGGGCCACAGGGCCCGCGGCTGTTCGAGGGCTTGCCCCGTTTCGAGGTCCACCCGCACCTGCTGGATCGCGTCAGGGTGGCGGGCAAAGGTCACATACGCAGTTCCGTCGTCGTCCCAGGCGAGGTCGGGATCGATGCCGTCCACCGCGCCAATGACGGTGCCGTCACTCCAAGGCCCGGCGGGGTCCGTTGCCTTAAACACCACGCAGCCGCGGCCGCCAAGGAACACAGAGACAATCAGGTAGAACACTCCGTCCCGGTAGCGGAGGGTGGGCGCCCAGACGCCTCCCGGCGTGGGGACGTGGGCTATCCGCACCTGCTCCTCCCGCGTGGCCACGTGGCCCACCAGTTCCCAGCGTGCCAGGTCCGGGCTGTGGTAGACCGGCAGGCCCGGCAGGTATTCGAAGGACGAGGTGACCAGGTAGTAGCCGTCCGGGGTGCAGGCGATGCTGGGGTCGGGGTTGAAGCCCGGAAGGATGGGGTTGGAGTTCATCCCGCCATCGTGCCGCCCAGCGGCGCCCCCGGCTGGGCCCGGTTCCAATCACTGGAAGGCGTTCTTTGGCGCCGCGGCCCGGTGCCGGCCCTAGTACTGGCCCTTGATCACGAAGTAGGAGCCACGGATGGTGCCCGCGAGCTTGGATTTCTGGCGTGCGAACTTGAAGCTGGCGGCCAGTTCCTCCGGGACCTCCATGCCGTCGGACAGCTTGAAGCCCACTGCCCGCTTGCCGCCCTCTTCGACGGAGTACATGACGTTGATGGACAGCCCCGATTCGTAGAAGACATAGGCCATCCGCAGCCCGTCCACCTCGAAGGAGGTCACCTCCAGCGGCTTGGAAGCGATCACCAGGTTCCGCTCCGTGGAGAGGATATTGGTGATGTACTGCAGCGTCTCCGGATCGTCTTCGGCCGGAGTGACGGTGAAGTCGTGGTCGTACTTGTTCTTGTAGTAGCGCGCCTCATTGGCGCGCAGCCCGGCCAGCGCTTCCGCCACCGGGGACGATTCCAGACCGGTGGTGGCGACGTTCTTGAAATCCACGGTGTAAGGCATGGGTCCTCCTGGGCTTGGTCCTGTGCCACATCGTTGCAGATCAGCGCCCCTGTTGCACCCTTCGCCAGATCTTCCGCAGGCTACCGCACCGCCAGGCCCAGCCCAGCCGCAAAGGAGTGCTGCCCGCCCTCAACCGTGTGCCGCGAACCGTCCGGAAGCACGACGTCGGCCGCCACACCGTCAGGGACGGTCGCCTCCAGCCGGAACTCTCCGTCGTCGGACGTCCAGGCCACGCGGATCTCACCGTGCGGGGTCTTCAGTGATGCCCTGGCCCAGCTGATCCCCTCCCCCGGCTGGGGTGCGATGAGCACGCGGGCGTAGCCGGGTTCGGCCGGGCGGATGCCACCGATGGCCTTGTGCATCCAGTCCGCCACGGCGCCCAGGGCGTAGTGGTTGAAGCTGGTCATTTCACCGGGGTTGATGGTGCCGTCCGGGAGCATGGAGTCCCAGCGTTCCCAGACGGTGGTGGCGCCCATGGTCACCGGGTAGAGCCATGAAGGGCAGCCCTCCTCCAGCAGCAGGCGGTAGGCCTCGTCCATGTGGCCGGTGTCGGTGAGCGCGTGGGTGATGAACGGGGTGCCGGCGAACCCGGTGGAGACCCGGTAGCCGTTGTCCCGGACCAGTTCCGCCAGCCGGTTGCCGGCGAACTCCCGCAATTCCGGGGTTTGGAGCACATCAAAAGCGATGGCCAGCGCGTAGACGGTGGTGCAGTCGCTGGTGATGGTGCCGCCGGCCGCGACGTAGTGGTCGGCGAAGGCTGTCCGCACCCGGTCAGCGAGCGCGTTGAAGTGCGCTTCGTCGCCGTGCTTTCCCAGGAGCCCGGCGGCCTGCGCGGTGAGGCGCGCGGTGCGGTACAGGCAGGCGGTGGCCACGACGCCGGTGTCCGCCTTGGCAGCCCACGGCTGGTCCGGTGCGGCGTCAGGGTCCAGCCAGTCGCCGAACTGGAAGCCGGAATCCCACAGCCCGGACGGCGAGAGCAGGCCCTCCACGCGGCGGGTGTGCGCGGCCATCGAGTCGTATTGCGTCTCCAGCACGCCGGGGTCGCCATAGGCCTCCCAGAGCGCCCACGGCACCCAGACCGAGGCCTCGCTCCATAGCGCGGACGATTCCGGCGACGGGAATTCCGGCGGCTGCGGGCAGTACTTCAGGACATCGGGCACCACGATGGGCACCAGCCCGTCCTGCGCCTTTTGCTCCGCGGCGAGGTCCAGCAGCCAGTCCTGCAGGAAGTCCTTGACGTCGTACAGGTAGGCGGCGGTGGGCGCGAAGACGCCGATGTCGCCGGTCCAGCCGAGCCGTTCGTCGCGCTGCGGGCAGTCGGTGGGCAGGTCAAGGAAGTTGCCGCGCAGGCCCCAGACGATGTTGCGGTGCAGCTGGTTGACCAGGTCGTTGGAGCACTCAAAGGTGCCGGTGCGCTTCAGGTCGGAGTGGACCACCACGGCTTCGAGGTCACTTTTCGTGAGGTCCCCGGGCCAGCCGGTTACCTCGGCGTACCGGAAGCCGTGGAAGGTCTTGGTGGGCTCGAAGGAGTCCCGGCCGCCGGAGAGGATGAACGTGTCCGTGGCCTTAGCGGAGCGCAGCGGCCGGACGCCGAGTTCGCCGTCCTCCAATACTTCAGCGTGCCTGATGGTGATTGTGCGGCCGGCTTCACCCTGCACGGTGAACCGCAGCCAGCCCACCAGGTTCTGGCCGAAGTCCACCAGCGTCTTCCCGCCGGGTGAGGTGAAGACTTCTACGGGACGGACCGCGGCGGCGCGCACTACGGGTGGGCCCACCGGCTCGGCCAGCCGGGCGGCGTCGAACGCCAGTTCCCGGACCCCGGTCCAGCCGGTGCCCGGGCTGAAGCCGGGCTCCGCCCAGCCTGCCTGGAGCCTGCGGGCGTCAATCATCTGCCCGTCATAGAGGTCATTCGCAGTGGTGGCGGACGGGCCGGCCTGCCAGGTGGTGTCCGAAGCGACCGTCTGGATGTGGCCATCGGCAAACTCGATATCGAGCTGGCCGAAGAACCCCAGTTCACTGCCGTACAGGTTGGCCAGGCCGTGCCAGGCCAGCCGCCCGCGGTACCAGCCGTTGCCGAGTTCAACGCCGATCACGGTGGAGGGGCCAACCAGCGCGGTGACGTCATAGCTGCGGTGGCGGAGGCGCCATTCGTAGGAGCTCCAGCCCGGGCTCAGCACGTCTTCGCCCACCGGCGTGCCGTTGATGGATGCCTCGTAGACACCGAAGGCCGTCGCCCGCAGCGTTGCCTTCACCAGCGCGCCGTGCTCCTCCTCGAGGGTGAATTCCTTGCGGAGCAGCGGAGCGCCGTCGAAGTCCTCTTCGGGCGTGATCATGGCGGCGTGCCAGGGGGTGGAAATCATGGATGAAGTGATCCGTTCTGGGTGGCAGGTCGGGGGTTTGGTGGGCGGCGCGGCAGGGGATACAGCGTCCTGCTAGAGCGGTATGACGTCCAGCGCCTTCGGCGCGATGATTTCGCCCTTGTAACCGATGGCTTCCGCCGCGGGGGTTGCCATGGCAAGCCAGACAGCAGGCGGGTGCGCAACAGGCGTGTAATGGCTGAAGACCAGCTTTTTGGCGTGTGCGCCCTGTGCGACAGCCGGGAGGTCAAGGACGCTGGAGTGTGCTTCGAAGAGATGCTTCTTCAGCTCCTCACCACGGGGGTGGGGAAGTCCGGCTGCAATGCGCTCGATGGCGCTGTTGTCCTGCGTTTCGTGGACCAGCACATCGCATCCCCTGGCGATGGCGGCAAGGTTGGCGTCGTGGGCGGCGGTGTCACCCGAAAAGACGACCACCTTGCCCGTTCCCTTAACGGAAAACCGGTAAGCATAGGCATCCGCCACTTCCGGCCCGTGGAACACCCGGGTGGCCTCAACACGGACATTGTCGTCTTCCATGACAGGTACGATTCCGCCCTCCAGGGGGACCTCCACGTCATGTCCAGCCGGTGCCGTGAAATCTCCGAAGCCACCGCCGGCTTGAAAGAGCGCGATCTCGTCCTCAAAGCCGGCCAGGAGCTGGGTTGCCTTTTGCTTGGCCCCCGGCGGCCCCCAGATGTCCACGGCCGGCAGGGGCGGCCGCGCTGTCCAGCCGTGCAGCAGGAGCCCGGGGAGCCCGGAGGTGTGGTCCAGGTGATGATGCGTGATGAAAATGCCCCGGATTCCGGCGAACCCCAATCCCGCAGTGAGCAGCTGGCGGGATGTGTCCAGCCCGCAGTCAACCAGGTACACAGCGTCGTTGACCACCAGCGCCAAGGCAGGTTTGGCTTCGTCAGGGGCCAGGACGGGGCCGCCGTTGACCCCCAGCATGACAATCCGATCGCTTGCTATATCCGGTTGCTGGTGCCGCTCTGTCATCGGGGCTCCCCTTCTGGGTTGGGTGGTGTCTTTGAGGTGATGCAGGAAGCTGCACGTCCGGAACTGCCGGCGGCGGTCCGCTCAGGCATAGTGGCAGGCGACGTCCGACGCGCCCACGCGGCGCAGGGCCGGCCGTTCGGTGGCGCACAGGTCCGTGGCGAGCGGGCAGCGGAGCCGGAACGGGCAGCCGCCGGAGCCGGGAACGGCTGCGGCACCGGTACGGACCCCCAGCGCTTCGCGGGCTTCGCGGCGCGCGGCCTGCTCGGCCGGCCGCGGCACGGGAGACGCGGCAACGAGCGCCTGGGTAAACGGGTGCTTCGGGCTGCCGGTGACGGCGACGGCGGGACCGGTTTCCATCACCTGTCCGCGGTACAGCACCACCACGCGTTCGGCCAGGAACTGGACCACGGCGATGTCGTGGGCGATGAACAGGTAGCTCAGGCCGCGTTCGTCGCGGAGGTCCGCCAGGAGGTTGAGCACCTGTGCCTGGGTGGAGAGGTCCAGTGCGCTGACGGCTTCGTCGCAGACCACCAGCTGGGGGTCGCAGATCAGGGCACGGGCCACGGAGATGCGCTGCCGCTGGCCGCCGGAGAACTGGCTGGGGTACCGGTCCACGGCTTCGCGCGGCAGCCCGACACGTTCCAGCATGTCCTCCGCCTTGGCCCGCGCCTCGGTGGCGGAAACACCGCGGAGCCGCAGCGGTTCGCCGAGGGAAGCGCCGATGGTGTTGCGCGGGTTCAGCGACGAGTTGGGGTCCTGGAAGACCGCGCGCAGTTCCCCGCCCAGCGCCCGCCGCTGGGCGGCATTGGCGGCGGTGATGTCCCGGCCCTGGTAGGTGATGGACCCACCGGAGACCTTCTGCAGGCCCAGGATGGCTTTGCCGATGGTGGATTTTCCCGAGCCGGACTCCCCCACCAATCCCACGGTCTCGCCAGGGGCAATGCTGAAGCTGACGTGGTCGACGGCGGCGGGTGCGGCGGCTGCCTTGCGGCCCCGGCCGTAACGGACCACCAGGTCCTTGACCTCAAGCACGGGGGTGCCGGCGGCAGAGGGCGGTGTATCGCGGCGTTCCGTGACTGCGGTGCTCATGCCAGGTCCTTTTCAACGATGCCGGAAAGTGGGGTGTTCAGTTCGCGGGTGCCACCCTTGGGGGTGACCTCCAGTGCGCGGGCGGAGGGCAGGTCCGTGGCCAGCCAGTCCATGCCCTCGACGGCCAGCTGGTCCGCTTTGACGCAGCGCACCAGGCCGTCGCCGGCGCCGGAGGGCAGCAGCGGGACCGGTTCCAGGCAGGCGGACCCGGCGAACTGGCACCGGGCGGCGAAGCGGCAGCCGGCGGGCCAGTCCTTGGGCTGGGGAACCTGGCCGCTGATGGTGGCCAGGCGTTCCGGCATGGCGTCCCCGTCGTTGGCGTGCGGGTCGGCGGCGAGCAGGGCCAGGGTGTAGGGGTGGCGCGGGTTGTCCAGGATGGCCTGGGTTTTCCCGTTTTCCACCACCTGCCCGGCGTACATCACGGCCACCTGGTCGCAGATGTCCGCCACCACGCCCAGATCGTGCGTCACCATCACCACGGACATTCCGGTGTCCTTCACCAGGGCCCGGAGCAGGGACAGGATCTCCGCCTGGACCGTGACATCCAGGGCTGTGGTGGGCTCATCCGCCACCAGCAGTTTCGGCTGGCCGGAGAGTGCAAGGGCGATGGCCACGCGCTGGGCCATGCCGCCGCTGATCTGGTGCGGATACGTCTTCAGGATCCGGGCGGCGTCAACGATGCCCACCTTCTCCAGCAGGGCCAGGGCCTCCACCCGCGCGTCGGCTTTGCCCATCCCGCGGAGGCGGCGGATGGTTGCGGTGAGCTGGTAGCCCACCGTGAACATCGGGTCCAGGGCGCGCATGGGCTCCTGGCTGATCAGGGCGATGTCACGGCCCCGAATGGCTTCCATGTCCTTGTCCGTGGCGGCCGCGAGGTTCTTTCCGTTCCACAGGATCTGGCCGCCGGTGGCGGATACGCCGGAGGGCAGCAGGCCCAGGAGGGACAGCGCCGTCATGGTTTTGCCGCAGCCGGATTCACCCACCAGGCCCAGGACGGTGCCCTGTTCGACGTCGAAGGAGACGCCGGTGACCAGGCGGACGCCGTTGCCCGCGCCCGCGCTGTCGACGCCGACGGACAGGTTGCGGACGCTGAGCGTGCCCTTCGCACCGGAATGAATGCCGGCGTCGTCCTTTTCCTTCCCGCCCGGCGCTGCGGCGGCAATGGCGGCAACGGCTTTGGCGCGCTGCCGCCGGGACGCGGCGGAGGGCAGGTGCGGGGCGGCCGCATTGGGCGCCTTGCCCAGGGCATTGCCGATGGCATTGGCGGAGAGGACGGTCAGTGCCAGGACGGCCCCCGTGGGCACCATCATCCAGGGGGCGTCGTAGACGTGCTGGGAGGCGCCCTGGATCATGCCGCCCCAGCTGGGCTGCGGGATGGGCGGGCCGAACCCGATGAAGGCCAGGCCGGCCTGGATGAGCATGCCGACGGCGAAAATCAGGGCCGCCTGCACCACAATGGTGTTGGCAAGGCCGGGCAGCACGTGCCGGAGGCTGATGCCCAGCGGTCCGACGCCGTCCACCTTCGCCGCGTCCACATAGAGCTGGGACTGCAACGACTTGGCCTGGCCCAGGATCACCCGGTAGATCCCGGCGGACATCAGGATGCCCAGGATGGCCATGACCATGGGAATGTTGGTGCCCACGGCGCCAATAACGGCCAGGATGATCACGGTCCCGGGCAAGGACATCATGATCTCGGTGACACGGCTGATGACACCTTCCACCCGCTCGCCGCCACCGGCGGCCGCCATGGCGAGGATGGTGCCAATCCCGACGCCGACAATCACCGTGAGCATCGATGTTCCCAGGGTGCCTGCGGCGGCAGCGAAGATCCGGCTGAGGATGTCGCGGCCCAGTTCGTCGGTGCCGAGCCAGTGGGCGGGCGTGGGGCCGGACAGGACGGCGGTGAAATCCTGGTCCTCGGTCTTGAACGGCAGCCACAGCGGCGCGGTCAGTGATGCCGCCACCACGGCCACGAGCCAGAGCAGGCCGGCCACCGCGCCGGGTGAACCGAGGAGCCGGTGCCTGGACAGCCTGGTGGGTGCAGCTTTGCCTGCGCCGGGCACGGAGGCGTCTGCCGTCGTCGTACTTCCTGCCTGGTCCGCGTCCGCGGAGGCCGGGGAAACTGTGGGGATCATGAGGCACGCAACTTCGGGTCGAGGAACTTGGTGGCCAGCTCCAGCACCAGGTTGACGGCGACCACCACCACGGTGGCGATCACCACTACGCCCTGGACGGCGGGAGCATCGTGGGTGCTGACGGAGGTCTGGACGGCCTGGCCCAGCCCGGGCATGGCGAACAGCTGCTCCGCGATCACGGAGCCGCCGAACAGGCCGATGAACTGCAGGGCGATGCCGGCCACAATGGGCAGGCTGGCGTAGCGCAGGGCATGGACGTAGAGGATTTTCCAGGTGGGCGTGGCCGTGGCGCGCAGCGTGCGGATGTGCTCCTGCTGCAGCGCCTCGAGCATGGACGCCCGGGTCTGGCGGGCAATGAAGGCGGCGCCGCCCACCGCCAGCGTGATCACCGGCAGCGCCAGGGAGAGGGCCCAGTCCTGCGGCGAAACCTCGAACGGCACGTAGCCGGTGGCCGGAAAGATAGAGGACTGGACGGCGAACAGGTAGACGAAGAGGACGCCCACCCAGAACGCCGGCAGGGCCACCAGCAGGCCCACGAAGCCGCCGATCACCTGGTCCAGGAAACCTCCGCGGACCGCGGCGGTCACCCCCAGGGCGATGCCCAGGATGGCGCTGAGGAGTGTGGCACCGGCGGCGAGGGATGCCGTGACGGGCAGCCGGCTGGCGAGGTCTGCGCTGACGGAGCGGCCATCAATGAGCGAGACGCCCAGGTCGCCCTGCACTGCCGAACCCAGCCAGGTGATGAACTGTGTGGGCAGTGGATCGTTCCAACCCATCCGCTGGTTGACCTCGTCAATGGCTTCCTGGGACGCACCGGCGCCGAGGGACACGGCGCCCGGGCTGCCCGGCATCGCGTGCACCAGCAGGAATGCCAGGACGGCGACCACCAGCACGGTGGCCAGCGCCATCAGCAGGCGCTTGGTGATGAATAGTGCCATGGTGACCTCCATCGGTCAGCACCTTCCCGGGCGGCCCTAGCCTTGCGGCCGCCCGGGAAGGTGCGGGTATCAGCTAGCCGGCGTGTAGGACGAAAGGAGCGGGTAGGCGTTGGTGCCGGCGAACTTCACCGGGGCTACCTTCTTGGTGTTGTACCCCTGGTTGGTCAGCGCCTCGTAGAGCGGGATCATCCAGCCGGACTCCACCAGCCGGGTGTTCAGCTTGGTGGCGGCAGCCTTCACGGCAGCGTCGTCCTTGGCCGCCGCCAGCTCGCCGGTGGCGGCGCTGAGCTGGTCATCGGTGGCCTTTTGCACGTTGGTGAAACCATTGAGGACGACGCCGTACATGACGCCCACGGGGTTGTCCCAGTTCAGCGGGGCGTAGCCCAGGGGCGTGGTGGCGACGGCGGCGAAGGCTTCGTCGGTGGAGGCGGCCATCTTCACGTTCATGGTGATGCCGACGGCGGCGAGGTCCTTTTGGACGGCCTGCAGGTCCGTCTGGGTCTGGGCGCCGGCGATGATGGTGTACTCGAAGCCGTTGGGGTAGCCGGCCTCGGCCAGCAGGCTCTTGGCCTTGTCCGGGTTGTACGCGAACTTCGTTTCCAGGTCCTTGGTGAATCCGGCAGAGTCCTTGGGCAGGGCATTCCAGGCAGGGATGTCACCCTTGTGCAGGGCGTCCACCAGGGCCTGGCGGTTGATGGCGTACTGGATGGCCTGGCGGACCTTTTCCTGCGCAAAGGCCGGGGCGGTCTTGCCGATCTTATCGAAGGAGATCATGGTGTTGACGGTGCCGCCGGCCTGGGAAACGCCGACACCCTTGGACTTGGCGAAGTCCACGGTGGAGGACGTCAGCATCGCGACGTCGGCCTGGCCCGAGACCAGGGCGTTGGCGCGGGCCTGGGGGTCCAGGACCACGCTGAAGACAACCTTCTTGTAGGCGTACTTGGCAGCGTCAGCGCTCTTGTCGTTCTTCACCAGGACGTACTTGTTGCCCTTCACGGTGGAGGGGTCAAGGGTGTAGGGGCCGGAACCGTCCGGCGTGGCAGCCAGGCTGGCGGTGTCCGTGACACCGTTCTTGCCCACGATCATTCCGGTGGTGGAGGCCAGGTTCTTCTCGAATCCGGGCTGCGGCTTGGCGAAGGTGAGGGTCACCTGGGTGGGGCTGACCACGTCCACGGACGTGATCTCCTGGGCGCCGCCCTTGGCGACGGCGGAGTAAGCGGTCAGGGCGGGGTCGGACCGGCGGTCCAGGTTGGCCTTGACCAGTGCCGCATCAAGCGTGGAGCCGTCCGTGAACGTGATGTTGTCCTTGAGGTTGAGCGTCAGGACGGTGTTGTCCGCGTTGTAGCTGAAGTCCTTGGCCAGCCCGGGGCCCGTGGAGCCGTCCGGCTGGAGGGTCATCAGGCTGTCGTAAAGGCCCTCGAAGAACTGGCGCTGGGCTGCAGCAACGCGCAGGGGGTCGTAGCCGAAGGAGGCAGAATCGCTGTCGATGGCCAGGGTCAGGCTGCTCGCATCAGCCTTCGCTGCGGCCTGGCTGGACCCGCCGCCGCAGGCTGCCAATGAACCCATCAGCAGGGCACCGGCCAGGACGGCTGCGCCCGCACGGGCGGTGGAGTTCGGAAGTTTCATGTAATGCGCCTTTGCAGTCTGATGTGATGACGGAAGAACGGTTTTAGGGGGCTGGCTGCTCGCCGGCTCCCTTCAAGAATCGGGCGGAGCCGCAGGCGCCAGACATGAGAATGTCATTGATTGAAAAGGTATTGTGGCCCCGGTCACGCCGGGCGGAAGGATGGATGCAGGCAGTGAGGCCTGGACGCCGCCGCGCGTCCATCATGAGAGGAATCCCCCGATGACCAACCCATTTCCGCGCGACTTCCTTTGGGGCGTGGCCACCGCCGGCCACCAGGTGGAAGGCAACAACGTCACCAGCGATGTCTGGTTCCTGGAGCACCTTCCGGGCACCATCTTCGCGGAGCCTTCCGGGGACGCCGTGGACCACTACCACCGCTACCGTGAGGACATCGCCCTGATCGCCGGCCTGGGCTTGACCAGCTACCGGTTCTCCCTGGAGTGGGCCCGGATCGAGCCGGAAGAGGGCCACTTTTCGGTGGCCGAACTGGACCACTACAGGCGGGTACTCGAGGCCTGCCACGAGCACGGGCTGACGCCGGTAGTCACGTTCCACCACTTCGCGTCGCCGCTCTGGCTGCTCCGCCTGGGCGGCTGGGAGGGCGAACGCACGCCGGAGCTGTTCGCGCGCTACTGCAGCCGCGTGATGACGCACCTGGGTGACCTTATCGGCGTCGCCTGCACCCTGAACGAACCCAACCTTCCATGGCTGCTGGCATCGTTTGGCATCGGCGGCGAAGCGCCGGAAAACCGCGGCAATGTCCCCATGTGGGCAGCCGCCGCGGAACGCCTTGGCGTGGACGCCGGTACGGTGGCCCCTTTCCAGTTCTGCTCCACGGAGGCCGGCTTCCACGTCAAACTTGCGGCGCACAAGGCGGCCACCGCAGCCATCAAGGCCCACCGCCCGGAGCTGCAGGTGGGCTGGACCCTGGCCAACTCGGACATCCAGTCCATCCCCGGCGGCGAGGAAACCGCGGACCGGGTGCGCCGGGAGGTCAACGAACGGTTCCTGGAAGCCTCCCGCGGTGACGACTTCGTGGGCATCCAGACCTACGGCCGCACCGTGTACGGCCCGGACGGCCACGCCCCCGCACCGGAGGGCGCGCCCACCAACGGGATGGGCGAGGAGATTTACCCGCAGGCCCTGGAGGCCACCGTCCGGGAGGCGTGGCGCGTTGCCGGCATCCCGGTGATGGTCACCGAAAACGGGCTGGCCACGGACGATGACACGCAGCGCGTGGCGTACCTGGAGGCAGCGGTGGACGGCGTGGCCGCCTGCCTTGCCGACGGCATCGACGTGCGGGGCTACATCGCCTGGTCGGCCTTCGACAACTTCGAGTGGATCTTTGGTTACCGGCCCAAGTTCGGCCTGATCGCCGTCAATCGTTCCACCCAGGAGCGGACGCCCAAGGAAAGCGCACGGTGGCTGGGCGGTTTTGCCCGGCAGCACGCCCGGGCAGCGGCACCGCAGCCGGCCTGAGACCACTAATGGCCCGGACTTCCACGTGGAAGTCCGGGCCATTTGCTTTGGCACGCCGTTACGCCTGCAACCCCAGCTTCGCGACAAAGTCCGCCATGATCAGCCTGGTGTCCACGGAGGTGTAGGTGCGCCTTTGGGGTTCAGCGGACGTTTGGACGTAGGTGGACGTGACGTCGTCGAGCCCGGTGACCACCAAGGGCGCGCTGTCGCCCAGGCACCAGAGCGGCCCGAACTTCACGAAATCCGGCACCTCAAGGCTGTTGAAAAGCTCCCACAACCAGGTGCCGGCCGGCCCGGTGTTCCGGAACGCACGGTCCAGTTCAGCCACGGGGGCAACAACCTGCCGGTAGGTCTCTGCCGGGAACTGCCATACCGCCAGTTCCCGGTTGCCCAGGACGTAGTCCGCGGCAGCGGGATCCGTGAAGTAGTTGTACTCCTCCCCGTTCGCTGCTGCTCCGCCCACCCAGGCCAGGGTGAGGGAAGAAGCGACGGCGGGATCCAGGAGGAGCGCGTCGGCCACGTTGGTGAGCGGGCCGGCACAGACCAGGACCAGGGGCAGCTCTCCTCCAGCCGCCGCGGCGTCCACCATGGCCCGGGCGGCAGCATTGCCGCGGACGTGCCCGGTGAAGGGAGTGTCCGGACCGGCCTGCACGCCCGGCACGTCCGGCCGCTTCAGCACCCGGAGCAAATCGGCCGCCAAATCCGCGCCTTTCTGCGCCATACCCTGGGGCGGTCCAAACATCGGGTTGGTCAGTGAGCTCGTAACACCGGCGATCCTGTTGGCGGGCGACATCGCATGGTGGGCCAGGGCCACCAGCCCGTCCGGGTCCCCCGCAAAGTCGTTGTCGATTATCACGCGGCACCGGGGCTCGACCTGAATCATGTCCATGATGCAAGCCTTGCAGCGCCACCGCCCTGCCGGGCGGTGGATTCCATTCGCTGGAAGGAAGGATGCGTGGAGAGCCTTAGTCCGCGCCCTGCCCACGGATGATCAGCACGGGGCAATGCGCGTGATGGATGGTCTGGTGGGACACGGACCCGAGCAGCATTCCGGTGAAGCCACCGTGGCCGCGTGAACCGACGGCCACCAGATCCGCATCCCGGGAGGCATCGATGAGGGCCGAGGCAGGGTTTCCTTCCACGATGCGTCCGGTAATCGGCACGCCGTGGTCCTTGACGCGCTCAAGCTCAGCTTTGAGGATGGCTTCGGCGTCCTTTTGGAAGATGTCGTAGTCCCAGGCGGTGCCGAGGGCATCGCTGACGTACGGGAAGCTCCAGGCTGTCACCGCCTGGACTTCGCCCCCACGCAGCCGTGCTTCCTCCATGGCCCAATCCATGGCGGCCTGGGACTGGTCCGATCCGTCCACGCCCACCACAATCCTGAAGCTTCCGCTGCCGGCCACTGCGTTCCTTTCTTCGTGTGATGTTGTCCCGCAGGGCTAGCCCTGGCCCGGCGCGTTGCCGTGCGCCGGTACGGCCACCGCCGTATGCCCGGCCTTCGCGGCCTGGTGCGGGTTCCCTGCTTCCTTTGCACAATGAAGGCAGCAGTAAATGCCGGCTTCACTGTCAACGGGGTGGCCCAGGATCCGGCAGCCGCAGTGCTCGCATGCGGGAGCCATCATGTGGATGGCACATTCGAAACTGTCGAAGGTGCCCGTCTGGTTCCCCATATTGACGGTGAACATGCGGCCCTCGGTGCTGCCGCAGACATCACATGCGCCCATGGTCCTGCCTCCTGTTGTGCTTGTCCGGTCCAGACACTCAAGTTGACTGCGTGGGCGGGTTGGCTGCCTAGGGGCGAAGGTCCTCCGGGCCTAGATGTGGCGCAGGTAGCGGTGCGGCGAGTCCATGAACCGGCGCCAGTTCGCCACGAGTTCCAGGTCCTCCCAAGTGCGGGGCCGTAAACCCCAAGGCCCCACTTCGAGGATCGTGGCGCCGGGAAGGGCGGCCAGCAACGGGGAGTGGGTGGACATCACCACCTGGGATTTGCCGTCGGCGAGCAGGTCCTTCAGGACGGACAGCAGGCTCAGGCAGCCGGAGAAGGACAGGGCCGATTCCGGTTCGTCCAGCACCCACAGGCCGGGGCCGGTGAACCGGTCAGCGGCCAGCTGCAGGAAGGACTCCCCGTGGGACATGTCGTGGAAGGCGATGTCCGGGAGGGAGGTGCTGGGGTTCTGCTCCAGGTATGTGTAGAACCCGTGCATCGTTTCGGCCCTGAGGAAGTAGCCGCGGCGGGTGGCGCCTGCGTTCCGGACCAGTTGCAGATGGTCGCCAAGGATGGATTCGGTGCGGCGGGTGGCATGCCGGGCGCCTGTCGACCCGCCCTCGGGCGACAGGCCGTAGGCGAGCGCCAGGGCTTCCACCAGCGTGGATTTTCCCGACCCGTTCTCGCCCACGAGGATGGTGGCAGGACCCAGGTCCAGCCCCTGGTCCAGGACCTGGGAAACCGGCGGCAGCACGGCCGGCCAGCATGCACGGTCCAGGACGTTGGCCGGGTCCTCCGCCAGCCGCCGGACGGGGTAGGTGCGCAGGGACATGGCCCCATTTTCGCAGGCTTAAAAACTTTTTGAATTTTTTCCCATCCATCTGGCCCATCGTTCCGAAGACCAAGAGTAGGAGTGTTGCCAACGCGAGGACGGGACGATGGATGCCGTTGACCAGCAAGCCCTGACCGTTGCTGTCATCCAGGAGCACCGGTTGGATGTGGCACGGTTGTGGCTGGCGTTCGTTGGGCTGGGCGGCGATGCCTCGGAGCAGCACATCCGCGACTACTGCGCCGGCCAGGCCACCCTGTCCCCCAAAGAACGGGACGCGCTGGCCCTGGCCGTCAACGAATACTGCGCGGACGAGGGGCTGCCGCTGCGCGCTCCCCTCAGCAGCTTTTCCCTGTTCCGCTTCCAGCCTGAGCCGTGCGATCCGGACCGGAACGGCCCCTACTCGTCGAAGTAGGTGAAGGTCTCCCCGGCGCCGGCCACCGAAGCGACCACGGCGGCGGCAACCTCACGCAGCTTCATGTTCCGGCTGTTGGACGCGTCCCGGAGGACTTTGAAGGCAGCAGACTGGCTGCACCTGTTCTGTGCCATGACGGCCCCCGTTGCCAGGTCGATGACGGTGCGGGTCTGCATGGCGGCGCTCATACCGTCCCTGGTCTCTTCCAGCTTCAGCATGCGAAGGGCAAGTTTCAGGCCCTTGGAAGCCCGCCGCACGAAAGCCTCGGCAGCGCTAATGCCGTCGCTTCCTGAGGCAACAGGATGTGAGCAGTACAGCGTCAGGACTCCCTTAGTGTCCCCTTCCAGGTCCGCCGGGATGCTGAGCACCGAGAGGACGCCCTGCTGCCGGGCCGCCGTGGCGTACTCCGGCCACCGCAGGTCACTCCGCAGGTCAGCCATCAGCACCGTGCCGGCAGTGCGCATCGCAGTCAGCCCCGGCCCGTCGCCATGGTGCAGTTCCAGCGGGGTGATGAGCGCAGCGCCCGGCCTGCTGCTGGCGGTCGCTGGGGTTTTCTTGGGCCGGAGCACCGTTATTTCGCAGGAACATTCCTGGCCCTGGGCGCCCAGCCGGGTGGCGGCGTACTCGGCCAGGTCCCGGAGGAGGGCCTCCACCTCCATGTTGTGCAGGAACGATTCCTGAAGGTGCAGGGCAACGTCTGCGAAGTCCCCGTATGCAGGGACGTCGGCGTTCGGCACGGGTCTTACCTCCGGACAATGGTTAAACTCCACATCATCGTGGCCGCCCACTGCCGAACGGTGATGACAGCCTACCTGTGCGGACACCGTACGCTGTCAACCATGACGCGCCTCACTACGCCCAGCGGCCCCTTGCACGGCAGCCGGCTGGAAATTGACGGGACCACCGTCCACCGGTTCCTTGGCATTCCCTACGCCGCGCCGCCGTCGGGGAAAAACCGCTTCCGGGCGCCGGTTCCGGCGGACCCGTGGACCGCGGAGCTGGACTGCACGGTTCCGGGTCCTGCCGCGCCGCAGAACCCGGAATCCGCCGCTCCCCCAGGCCTCCAACCGCGCGCCTGGAGCGAGGACGGGTGCCTCAACCTGAACATTTGGACACCCGGGACGGGCGGCCCCGGCAGGCCGGTGATGGTGTGGATCCACGGCGGCGCGTACCTTTCGGGGGCCAACAGTGACGGCATGTACGACGGCGCCCGGCTCGCCGCCGCAGCGGGCGTGGTGCTGGTATCTGTCAACTACCGCCTGGGCGCCCTGGGCTTCCTGCACCTGGCAGACCTGCTCGGTGCAGGGTATGAAGACTCGGGCAACCTGGGCCTGCTGGACCAGGTGGAGGCACTGCGCTGGGTCCGGCGGAACATCGACGCGTTCGGCGGCGACCCGGGCAACGTCACCGTTTTCGGCGAGTCCGCGGGCGCGGCAGCGATCGGCACCCTGCTGGGCATGCCGGCGTCGGAGGGGCTCTTCCGCCGGGCCATCATGCAGAGCGGCACGGCGGAACGGTACCGGCAGCCGGAGGGATCGGCCCGCATCAGCGCCGGGTTCCTGGAGCTGTGCGGCCTGGATGAATCGTCGGCGAGGGAGCTCACGGCCCTCCCCATGGAGCGCCTGCTGGCGGCCCAGGCCGCCCTGGAGAAGCGGCTCGCGACTGAAACGTTTGCCGTGCCGCTTCCTTTCCAGCCGACGGTGGGGACTCCATCGCTGCCAGTGCCGCCGCTGGAGAGCATCCTCGCCGGGCTCAACAGCAGGGTGGACCTGCTGGCCGGGACCAACCTCAACGAGGGCTCCTTCGCTGTCCAGATGCGCCCGCCGGCGGCAAGCGACCCGGACTACCCTGCCCGTGCTGCTGCCGTCCTGGCCGGTGCGGGGGTTCCGCCCGGAGACGCGTCCGGGTACACGCAGGCGCTGGCCCGGGTGCTGTCACGGGAACCTGCCGGCAAGGAACTCCTGGAGGCCGCCATCGCCGATTCCGTCTACCGCCAACCCACCAACAGGCTCCTGGCAGCGCGCCAACTGGCAGCACAGAACAGCACCGGAAGGACCCTTGCCTACCTGTTCACATGGCGCAGCCCGGCCATGGGCGGAAAACTGGGTGCCTGCCACGCACTGGAGATCCCCTTCGTCTTCCGGCACCTGGACGCACCGGAGGCCGCGTTCCTCACCAGGGGCCAAGCTCCGGCAGCCCTTGGCGACACCATCAGTGACGCCTGGGCGGCCTTCGCGGGCACGGGAACACCGGTGGCTGCCGGCACGGCATGGCCGGAATATGGCGAAGCACGCAGCACCCTGGTGCTGGGCGACGAAACCCGGCTGGAGGACGATCCGCGCCGGGAGCTCCGGGAGTTCTTCGAAGCCGTCAGGCCGCTGCCAGCGCGTTAAGCGTGTCCCGGATCCCGTTCAACGCGGGATCCCGAAGGGAATTGAAGGCAGGCTTCAGGAGCGGCTGGATGATCTTGGCCGGCCCGTGGATGCTGAACTCGGCCGTGTACTTCACCACCGAGCCTGCCCCGCTGGGGCTGACATCGATGGAATCGAACGAGGTGACGGTCTTGTTCTCGCCGCGCAGCTTGATGTGGTTGTCCGTCAGCTCGATGACCTCATAGACCAGGGTCTGGCGCTTTCCGCGGAACTCGGACTCGGCGTGGTACTTGTGGCCCACGGCAACCGGCCCCGGCGTGATCTTGTCCATGACAGGGGTGTTGGGGTCCCACTTGGGGGTGTTTTCGAACTCACGCATGAAGGCAAAGGCCTTCTCGGCGGACAGGTTGGTTTCCACACTTCCGGTGACTGTGATCATCACCCCAGTCTAGGAGCACTGTGCAGCCGGGCGGCGGCCATTTTTTAACAGAGTCTTCCGCCCGGCTCCCGGAGCCTGATCCACGCCTCGTACCCTTCTGCGGCGGTGAACAGTTCCCGGCCGCCGCCGGCATCGGCGGCGAGCCACAGCGCGGCCGGGCGCGGCCTGGCCTCATCCACCACGCCGCCCCGGACCAGCTTCGAGTCCAAGCGGATCTCCACCGGTACGCCGATCAGGCGGTGCCAGTCGGAATAGGGGTAGGGCTTCATATCGGCTCCCTTGGCGCTTTCCGCCGGCAGTTTGGGGTCCTAGTGGATGTGGCTGCCGCCGTTGATGTCGATGGTGGTGCCGGTGAGGTACGCCGAGTCCTCGGAGGACAGGAAGGCGATCACGGCGGCCACTTCCTCGGTGGTGGCATTGCGGCCCAGCGGGATGCCGGCGTTGATGGCCGCCTCCTGCTCCTCGGTGCTGCCCACGCGGATGTTGGTGTCCACGGCGCCGGGGGTGATGGCGTTGACGGTGACGCCGGTGGTACCGAGCTCGCGGGCCAGAGCCTTGGTGAAGCCGAGGATGGCTGCTTTTGCTGCGGAGTAGGGGACCTTGCCGAAGACGCCGCCGCCGCGCTGGGCGGACACGGAGGACATGTTGACGATCCGGCCCCAGCCGTTGTCGATCATGTCCGGCAGGAAGGCCTTGGTCACCAGGTAGGTGCCGGTGGCGTTGACGTCCATGACCTTGTGCCACAGCTCGAGGGTGGTCTCCAGGAACGGGATGGGCGAGGTGATGCCGGCAATGTTGGCCAGGGCGCCGACGGGCGGGAGGTTGCCGGCGGCCACTTCAGCGGCGACGGCGGCCTGGGCGGCAATGACGGAGGCTTCGTTGGCGACGTCGATCTCGTGGCCGAAGGCGGGGACGTTGAATTCGTTGCCGATTTCCGCGGCGACCTTGGCGGACTTTTCGCCGTCGAGGTCCAGGATGACAATGCCCCAGCCGTCACGGGCGTAACGGCGGGCCGTGGTGATTCCGATGCCGCGGTCCGATGTTGCTCCGGTGAGGACGGCGGTGCGCTGGATGGTGGTCATGGTGGTGCTCCTTGAATTGTTTTATCGGATCGATTGCTCCGTAAGTGTCGTTTTGGACGTTCAAAACGACACTTACGGAGCAATCGATGGAGGGGGTGGGCTCAGATGAGGTCGGTGATGAAGCTTGCTGCCTTGGCGGCGGCGGCGGGGCGTTCGTCGTTGGTGACGTCCCGGGTTTCGAGTTCGAGCGAGAAGTGGCCCGTATAGCCATCGGCGGCGAGCCTTTTCAGGCCGCCGGCGAAGTCGGCGTCCCCATTGCCGATACGGAGGTTGATGTTCCCCGGCACGGCGTCGCGCAGGTGGACATGGCTGATGCGGCCCCGGTGCCGGTCCAGGTAGGCCTGGATGTCTTCGCCGGAGGCGACAATGTGGCTGAAGTCCATGACAATTCCGACGCCGGAACCGGCCAGGCGGTCGGCCAGCAGTCCTGCGCGCTCCAGGTTCCAGCAGAACCGAAGGAAGTGCAGCGACTCAGTCCAGAGTTCGACGCCGAACTCCGCCGCCCGCTGTCCGGCACCCATGAGCTGGGCGGCAACGAGGTCCAGGTCCTCGTCAACGCTCCGGACCGGGGTGTGGTCCAGGGCGCCGCACGGCAGGACCAGTGCCTTCGCACCGATGGTGGCCGTCAAGGTGAGCAGGGCGTCAAGGTGGCGGTCCCGCATAGCCCGGCCCTCGTCGTCCAGCACCTTGTTCAAGTCCCCGATATCGCCGTTCACGGAGCGGACCCGCAGGCCCGAGGCAATGACCTCGGCGGAGACAGTATCCACCGCATCCGCGGTGAGCTCGTAGGGCACGTGGTTGCAGACGCCGGGCAGGGCGCCCAGGTCGATTTCCTCGAAGCCCAGCCCCTTCATGGTCCGCAGGGCGGCGCCCAGGTCCTGGTGCCGGAAGCTGATGGACGAGCACCCCAGTCGGGAGTGGAACATCATTGATCCTTTGATTCGTGCCGGGCGGTAGTGATGGAGACCACAATACGGACGTCAACTGTCAACAGTCAACTCTAAAAGTCGACTGTTGACAGTCATAATGATGTGGGTCACACTGGTGTCCATCAATTGTTAACAGTCGACAGCGGCCGACCTCCTTCAGCCGCTTTTCGAAAGGGAACCACCATGAGCAAAGATGCTCTGACCATGCGCGGCCCGGTCCACGGCACCAAGGACGCCCGGCGAGTTGCCATCGGATCCGGCGTGGGGGCCGTGATTGAGACGTATGACTTCATCGGCTTCGGCACCGCTGCCGCACTGTACTTCGGCACTGCATTCTTCCCCGGCACCGATCCGGTCACCGGCACCCTGGCCTCCTTCGCCACCCTGGGCGTCGGCTTCGCAGCCCGCCCCCTTGGCGGCATCATCGGCGGCCACCTCGGCGACAAAGTAGGCCGCAAGCCGGTCCTGGTGGCCTCCCTCATCCTCATGGGCCTGGCAACCTTCGCCATCGGCCTGCTCCCCACCTACGCGGCCGTCGGGCTGCTGGCCCCGGCGCTGCTGGTATTCGTCCGCATCGTCCAGGGCCTGGCCTTCGGTGCTGAGTGGGGCGGCGCCATCCTCATGAGCTACGAACACGCCCCCTGGAAGGCCAAGGGCAAGTACACCGGCATCGTCCAGGCCGGCTTCCCCGTCGGCCTGCTGCTGGCCAACCTTACCTTCCTGTTCAGCGTCCAGCTGGGCGGCGAGCTCGCCTGGCGGATCCCGTTCCTGGCCAGCATCCTGTTGGTGGCCGTGGGCCTGGTGATCCGGTCGAAGGTTCCCGAGTCCCCGGTCTTTGACGAAGTCAAGGACAGCGGCGCCATCGTCAAGGCACCCATTGTGGAGGTCATCAAGACCGACTGGCGCAACATCGTCAAGGGCATCGGCCTTCGCATCGCCGAAACCGCCGGTTACGCCGTGTCCATCACCTACATGATTTCCTACATCAACAGCCAGCACCTGGCGGACAAGAGCCAGACCCTGATCGCGCTCTGCATCGCTTCGGCCATCGGAATCTTCGCCACCCAGGCCTGGGCCGCCCTGACAGACCGCATCGGCCGCCGTCCCCTCTACGTCTGGTCCACGGCCTTCGCCGCACTGTTCGCGATTCCGATGTTCCTGCTGGTCAACACCGGAATGTTCATCGCCATCATCCTCACCATCGTGATCTCCTACGCGGTCTGCCAGAATTCCCTGGCCGGCGCCCAGGGCGCCTGGTTCCCAGAGCTCTTCCAGGCCAAGACCCGCGCTTCCGGCGCCAGCCTGGCCTACCAGATCTCGGCCATGGTGTCCGGATTCACCCCCTTCATCACCACCCTGTTGTTTGTCAGCTTCGGCTGGATGGGCCCGGCCCTGCTCTTCGGCGCCTACGCCCTGATCGGCCTGTGGGCCGCCATCGCCACCCGGGAAACCTGGGGCCAGCGGGAACGCGAACTGGCTGACGAGGCCACCAAAAGCACCCCCAACACCGTCAACGCCTGAATGACCACCACTCACGAAACGACCACGGAGCCAGCAATGCCTACAGACACCGTCCAGGACGCCGCCCCGCAGGAAAAAACACTGCCGACCGCAGTAACACCCGAACGGCTGGAGAAAATCAGCGCTGCCGCCTACCGGATCCGGCACCACGCCCTGAACATGGGAGAGGTGCAGGGCCAGGGGTACGTGGGCCAGGCCCTGGGTGCCGCGGACATGCTCGCCACCGTCTACGGGGACCAGCTGAACTTCCGCGCCGAGGACCCGCACTGGGACGCCCGCGACCGGTTCCTGCTGTCCACCGGCCACTACGCGATCGGCCACTACGCAGCCCTCGCCGAAGCCGGAATCGTCCCCGTAGAGGAACTTGAGACCTACGGCTCGGACGATTCCCGGCTGCCGATGTCCGGGATGTCCACGTACACCCCCGGCATGGAAATCTCCGGTGGCTCCCTGGGCCACGGCCTGACCATCGCGGTCGGCATGGCCCTGGGGCTGCGCTGCCAGGGCTCGTCCGCCCGGATCTTCAACTTCCTCTCCGACGGCGAACTGGACGAGGGCTCCACCTGGGAAGCGGCCATGGGTGCACACCACCACCAGCTGGGCAACCTCACCGCCATGGTGGACATCAATGCCCTGCAGGCTGACGGCAAGACGGACACGGTCCTCCGCACCGAGCCGGTGACCGAGAAGTGGGAATCGTTCGGCTGGTACACCCAGCGCGTGGACGGCAACGACGTCGGTGCGCTGCTCGCAGCGTTCGACAACGCGGCCGCCCAGGCCACCGCCGTCGGACGCCCCTCCGTGATCCTGTGCGACACCAAGGTTGGCCGGGGCGTGCCGCTGCTGGAAAACCGTGAAAAGGCGCACTTCATGCGCATCGAAGAGAACGAATGGCAGATCTGCCGCGAGCAGCTCACTGCCGGCTACGAAGGAAAGGCTTCAGCATGAGCACCACCACCGAGGCCCCCGACACCGCGGCGGCCGCTGCACCACCCGCCAAGCCGAAGCTGAAGACCTCGGCGATGATCGCCTCATTCGCCGACCCGGGCCAGAAGACCTCCAACGCCCCGTTCGGGCATGCCCTGGTCAATGCCGCACAGGAAAATGACAAGATCGTGGGCCTGACCGCGGACCTGGGCAAGTACACGGACATGCACATCTTTGCCCAGGCGTTCCCGGAGCGGTTCTTCCAGATGGGCATGGCCGAGCAGCTGCTCTTCGGCGCAGCGGCCGGCCTGGCCGAGACCGGGCTGGTACCGTTCGCGTCCACCTACTCCGTGTTCGCCGCCCGCCGCGCCTACGACTTCCTCTGCCTGGACGCCGCGGAACCAAACCTGAACGTGAACATCGTGGGCGGCCTCCCCGGCTTGACCACCGGGTATGGCCCCAGCCACCAGGCCACCGAGGACATGGCGATCTTCCGCGGCATGCCCAACCTGACCATCGTGGACCCCTGCGACTCGATCGACATCGAACAGGCCGTCCCGCAGCTTGCCGCCTCCGAAGGCCCCACGTACCTGCGGCTGCTGCGCGGCAACGTCCCCACGGTCCTGGACGAATACGACTACACGTTCGAACTTGGCAAAGCCAAGGTCCTCCGCGGGGGCAACGACGTGGTGTTCATTTCTTCCGGCCTGATGACCATGCGCGCCCTGCAGGCAGCCAAGGCCCTTGCGGCACACAACGTGGACGTCGCCGTCGTGCATACCCCCACCATCAAGCCGTTCGACGCCGAAACCGTGCTCAAGGAAATCAACACGGACCGCCTCGCCGTCACCCTGGAGAACCACTCCGTGGTGGGCGGCCTGTTCGAAACCGTGGCCTCCGCCGTCGTCACGGCCGGAGTGGGCAAGCGCGTGGTGCCCATCGGTCTTCCGGACCAGTTCCTCGACGCCGGCGCCCTGCCCACCCTGCACGACCGGTACGGCCTGTCCGTGGACCGCATCGTGGCCAAGGTCCTGTCCGAACTCGGCTAGGACAGGAAACCACTGCAGAAAGCACGGCACCGGTTCCCCGCCGGCGCCGTGCTTTCTGCCGTAATATCTAATCCAGTATCGACTGTAAACAGTCGACTTATGACATTGAGGACAGAAGCCATGGCCGGACTGACCGCCCCACTGCTGGGACTGGAAAAGAAAAGCCTGCGCGAGCAGGCACTCTCGGCTCTGCGGACCGCCATCACCAGTGGTGAGCTGGAACCGGGCCGGCACCTGGTGGAAACCGAATTGTCCGAAATGCTCCAGATCAGCCGCGGCACGCTCCGCGAAGCCCTGCGCCAGCTGGAACAGGAGGGCCTGCTGTCCGCCGGCCCCCGCGGACGCCTGTCCGTGCGTCACCTGGACGAGAAGGAAATCCGGGATATCTACGCTGTCCGGGCCGCGCTGGAATCCCTCGCCGCCCGCTCTCTCTGCGAACTCCCGGACCGGCAGCACGTCACAGAGTCGCTGCACAAAGCCATCGACGCCATGACGGCAGCCACCACCGGCACCCTGGAGGAACGCATCGAGTCCGACCTCGAGTTCCACCGCACCCTCTGCCGGCTTACGGGCAACGAAACCCTGCTCCACTCCTGGGAATCGCTGGAGGGCTCCATCCGGATGTCCATCATGTTCGCGGGCCTGGAAAAGGGCGTCAGCAACATGAGCGTTGACCGCCACAAGGACATCGTGGGCGCTATCGACACCGGGGACGCCACCTTGGCCCGAAAGACCATCCTGGAACACATGGACACCGCCGCGGCCAACCTGGTGGCGTAGCCCATCGGGCCCGTACATCCGGGAATCCTCCCGCCCTCCCGGCCGTTAACTTACTGCGCGGTAAATAACCGCGGCGTAATCGAGGGACGGTATGACCGCAAAGTTTGTGTCAGTTGAGGACGACGCCGGTAAGGTCACCCGGTACGCCCGCCACGACAATGGCGGCGGGCTCATCGCGCCGGGAGCCAAGGTTGCGGACAGCGCCCGCATTGGACCCATGACCTACATTGAACATGGCGCCGAGGTGGGTGCCGGGTGCCTGATCGGCCACGGCAGCTGGATTGACCGTGGCGCCATCATCGGTGACCGCACGGTGATCGGTGACGGCGTACGCATCGGCCGGGGGACGGTTATTGGCAACCGCGTCCACATCGGCAGCCATTCGCGGATCGGGTCCAGTGTCCTGGTTGAGCATGGCGTGCACCTGGATTCGGACAGTACCGTGCCGGACGGCAGCGAAGTCCTTGCCGGCGCCCATTCCCGCCTTGCCAGGGCGAAGCGCCGGCCACACCGGAAAACACGGGGCGGCCTGGCCGCCTAGGCCCGCCGCCGGGCAGCCACCCGCCGTTTCCGACGTGCTACGCCACGGAGCTTCCGCGCACCACCAGTTCCGCAGGATAGATGACTGGTTCCGGCAGCTCCCCGGGATTCGCGATGGCGTCCACC
Source organism: Pseudarthrobacter sp. C4D7 (assembly GCF_013359725.1). Lineage (GTDB taxonomy): Bacteria > Actinomycetota > Actinomycetes > Actinomycetales > Micrococcaceae > Arthrobacter. Next base: position 44,219 of record NZ_JABFMW010000010.1, read on the forward strand.
AGGAGCTTTCCGGCCGCGGCCGCGATGTCCGCCATGGGATGGGCAACCGTGGTGAGCCCCAGGCCGTTTGCCGCCTGGATGGAGTGGTTGTCGAAGCCCACCACCGCCACCTCGTCCGGTACCCGCCGCCCCTTCCCGCGAAGAGTGTCCACGACGCCGAGCGCCATAAGGTCTGATGCGGCGAATATTCCGTCCACATCGGGGGCCTCCGCCAGCAGCCGGGCCGCAGCATCGGCGCCGCCCGCCGTCGTGAAGTCCCCGTGGATGACCGGTCCGGGCTGGAGGCCCGCTTCCCGGAGTCCCTGCAGCCAGCCCTGCAGGCGGTCGACGGCGGCCGTCATGTCAGTGGGTCCGGCAATGGTTGCCAGTTTGCTGCGCCCGGCGCCGGACAGGTGCCGCGCCGCCAGCCGGCCGCCCTCGAAATTGTCCAGGTCCACGTAAGGGATCCCGGATTCCGTGTCCCACGGCCTGCCGATGAAGACGGTGGGCAGTCCGGTGGCGCCCAGGGACTCCACCCAGTCATCGGCGCGGTGGTGGGAGACCACGATCGCGCCGTCAACGTGGCCGCCGCGCAGGTAGCGGATGGTCCGCGCCGAGTCGTCCCCGGCCCGGGACATGAGCAGGACCAGCTGCAGGTCCGTCTCGCGGAGTGCTTCATTGACGCCCATGATCACCGCGGCGAAGTACGGGTCCATCATCACCCGGGCGTCAGGTTCGGGGATCACCAGCGCCACGGATCCGGCGCGCCGGGTGACCAGGCTCCGGGCAGCACGGTTGGGCGTGTAGCCCAGCGCCACGATTGCGGCGTCAACGGCAGCCTGTGCCTGCGCGCTCACCTTGGACCCGCCGTTGATGGCACGGGAAGCGGTGGAGCGGGACACCCCGGCTGCCAACGCCAGGTCCTCCAGCGTAGGACTGGGGCGCCCTGCCGCTGCCGGGGCAGGGCGGCTGGAGTTTGCGTTCATTACACCGACAATACGACACCCCGGGCCGGCGGCGGGACGGGGCTGCTGCCCGCAGGAAGGGCGTTGCCGGATGCCACCGATGAGTACCACAGCGCGCTCGCTTTCGGAATCCTTTCCTGGGTGCGGTAGTCCACCCGGACCAGGCCAAAACGCTGGTGGTAGCCGAAGGACCACTCGAAGTTGTCCAGCAGTGACCACGCGAGGTAGCCGCGGACATCCACGCCGTCCGCAATGGCCCGGTGCACGGCGTCAAGATGGGCGGCGAAGAAGCCCAGCCGGTCCTGGTCGTCCACGAACCCTGTGGCATCGGGCACGTCGTCGTAGGCTGCGCCGTTCTCGGTGATGTAGATCGGGATTCCGGCCGGTCCCGTGTACTCGGTGTGGAGTCGGTTGAGCAGGCGCCGGAGTCCTTCGGGCTGCACCTCCCAGCCCATTCCCGTGACAGGAAGGCCCCGGCGGACCGACCTGGCGCCGTCGGCCGCCACGAACGGCGATGCCACTGCGCGGGTTGCCTGCCCGGGGACCGATGTGGTTTCCGGGGCCGCCTGTTCCTGTGCCCCTGCCGGATCCTTGGTGAGCGATTCGCCGTGGTAGTAGTTGACGCCCAGGAGGTCCAGCGGCGTGGCAATCAGCTCAAGGTCGCCGTCCTGCACCAGGTCCGCCATTCCCAGGTGCGCCACGTCCGCCAGGACGTCGGCCGGGTATTCACCGCGGAACAGCGGGTCAAGGAAGATCCGGTTGAACTGCCCGTCAATCCGCCTCGCTGCATCACGGTCGCTTTCGCTGCCGGGATCCCTCGGGTCGGCGACTGTCAGGTTCAGGGTGATGCCCAGGGAGGCCTCCGTATCCCGGCGGCGGAGCTCCGCCGCTGCCAGGCCGTGGCCGAGCAGGAGGTGGTGCGCCGCAGCCAGGGCGGCCCGGGGTTCCTGCCGGCCCGGAGCGTGGATTCCTGCCGCGTAACCCAGGAACGCCGAGCACCACGGTTCGTTGAGGGTGGTCCAGATGCGGACCCTGTTCCCCAGCACGCTGTGCATAAGTGCCGCGTAGTCGGCGAAGCGGTAGGCGGTGTCCCGGTTGGCCCACCCGCCGTTGTCTTCCAGGGCCTGGGGCAGGTCCCAGTGGTAGAGGGTCAGCCACGGGGTGATGCCGGCAGCCAGCAGCTCATCCACCAGCCGGGAGTAGAAGGCGATTCCGTCGGGATTGGGGGTGACGCCGTCAGGCATGCAGCGGGCCCAGGAGGTGGAGAACCGGTAGGCCTTCATGTTCAGCCGGCCCATGAGCGCCACGTCCTGCCGGTAGCGCCGGTAGTGGTCGCAGGCCGTGTCCCCGTTGTGGCCATCCGCCACGGCCCCGGGGAGCCGGGCGAACACATCCCAGATGGAGTCCCCCCGGCCTTCGGCGTGTGCTGCGCCCTCGATTTGGTAGGCAGCTGTTGCCGTCCCCCAGAGGAAGTCCTCCGGAAACGGACGTTGGGTGGAACTCATCCTTTGACTGCTCCTTGCATGATTCCGGATACGAGTTGACGGCCTGCGGCAATGAACAGCAGCAGGAGCGGGACGGTGGCCAGGACGGCGCCGGCCAGGACCACGGAGTAGTCCACGAAGTGGGCGGCCTGCAGCAGCTGCAGGGCCACCGGGAGGGTGGGGTTGGAGGGGTCAAGGACAATGAATGGCCAGAAGAAGTTGGTCCAGGTGGCCACGAAAGTGAACAGCGCCAGCATGGCGGCCGCCGGGCGCGCTGCCGGAAAACCGATGTGCAGGAACGTCTGGATCATCGAGGCGCCGTCCATCCGGGCGGCCTCGATCAGCTCGTCCGGCAGGGCGTCCCGAAGGTACTGCGTCATCCAGAACACCCCGAACGCCGTCACGAGGCCGGGGATGATGACCGCCCACAGGGAGCCCGTCCACCCCAGTTTGGACATCACGATGAACAACGGGACCACGCCCAGCTGGGTGGGGACCGCCATGGTGGCGATCACGAACACCAGCAGGGCCCTGCTGCCGCGGAAGCGGAGCTTGGCAAAGGCGAACCCCGCCAGCGTGGAAAAGACGACGACGGATGCGGCCGTCACGCCAGAAACGATCAGGCTGTTGCCCATCGCCTTCCAGAACGGGATGCTGTCGAAGACCTTGGCCGCATTGGCCAGGAAGTTCCCGCCGGGAAGCAGCGGGATGCCCCGGCTGAGGAAGGTGTTGTCATGGCTGCCCACCAGGAACGACCAGTACAGCGGAAAGATCGAGGCAAGAAGCACGGCACCGAGGAAGCCATAGGTGGGGAAGCCCGGGCGGCGGCCTGCGCCGAAGCCTGCCGGGCGGTTGCCGCCGCCGCGCCGGGCCGCTGCCCTGGCCGCACCTTTGCCGGCAGTCTGTTCGATCATGGGAATGGAGCTCACTTGCGGCCTTCCTGGCTGGCAATGCGTTTGGTGATGACGAAGTTGAGCAGGGCAATCAGGACGATGATCAGGAAGAGCAGCCACGCCACCGCGGAGGCCCTGCCGAAGTTGCGCTGGCCCCAGCCGAGCTCCCAGATGTACATGGTCAGCGTTTGCCACTGGCGGTCCGCGCCGCCCAGGCCGGACTGGTCAAAGACCCGGGGTTCATCGAAAATCTGGAGGCCGCCGATGGTTGAGGTGATCACCACGAAAATGATGGTGGGGCGAAGCATGGGTACTGTCACGGAGAAGAACTGCCGCAGCCTGCCGGCGCCGTCGATCGTGGCCGCTTCAAACACGTCCCGCGGAATCGCCTGCATGGCAGCGAGGAATATCAGGGCGTTGTAGCCCGTCCAGCGGAAGTTCACCATGGTGGCTATGGCGGCATGGCTTGCCACCGGGTCGGAGTGCCACCGGACCGGGTCAAGCCCAAGCGCCTTCAACATCTCGTTGATCAGCCCGAACTGGTCGGCAAAGAGGTTGTTGAAGATCAGCCCCACCGCCACGGGGGCCACCACGAACGGCACCAGCACCCCCATCCGCCAGAACGTCCTTGCCCGCAGGTTCGCATCCAGCACCGCAGCGACCACCAAGGCCGCCACCACCTGGGGAACGGAGGAGAGGATGAAGATGCTGAAGGTGTTGCCCACAGCGTTCCAGAAGTACGGCTGGGCCACCACGAAGGCGTAGTTTTCCAGTCCCGTGAACTTTCCCTGCCCGCCGATGAGGTTCCAGTTATGCAGTGAAACCCAGGCCGTGTACACCAGCGGGAAAAGGCCAGTGACGGCGAACAGCAGGAAGAAGGGAGAGATGTAGAGGTACGGGGACAGCTTGACGTCCCATCTGGAAACCTGCTGCGAGAACGCGAGGCGCCGGACGTTTCCGCCGTCGCGCCCCGCGCCGGGGCTGGGGCTGGGACCTGCCTCGGGCGTGACCCGGTCGGTGACTGCCATGCCTAGAGGGACGTCACTGCGGTGACGAACTTGTCCCAGGAGGACGCGGCGTCGTCCGACTTGTCAACGTCCACCCGGGTGAGGGCCTGCTGCATGGCGTCGTTGATGGCGAAGTACTTGGTTCCCTTGAAGGGCGTGACATCAACGGCCTTGGCCCGCTCGGCGAAGATTTCGCCGGTGGGGGCGCCGTTGAAGAACTTGCTCGTCTGGCCCAGCAGCTCGCTGCTTTCCAGCGCCTCCTTCTGGCTGGGGAAGGTGCCCTTGGCGGTGAACGCCTTGATCTGCTGCTCAGGGGCAGTCAACCATGCGGCCAGCTTTTTGGCTTCGGCCTGGTGCGCTCCCTGGGTGGGAACGGTCAGGTAGGACCCGCCCCAGTTTCCGCCACCGCCGGGGAAGACGTTGGCCACATCCCAGCCGGTGACCCCGGCTGCGTTGCCCTCGATCACCCCGAGCATCCAGCCCGGGCAAAGCGTGGTGGCGAAGGCGCCGGTCTGGAAACCGGAGGCCCAGTCATCGCTCCACTGCTTGAGGTGCGCGGACAAGCCGTCCTCGGTGGAGGCTTTCAGGACCTGCTTGTAGGTGTCCTTGACCTGCTGGTTCTCCGTGGCGATGACGGAACCGTCTTCCTCCTCATAGACCTTTTCCAGCTGGTTGCTCATGCCCTGGTAGATGGCCCCGGCGGAGTCGAACCAGGCGGAACCGGGGTTTGCGGCCTTGAACTTCTTTCCGGCGTCGAAGTAGCTGTCCCAGGAGGTGCCCAGCATTTTGGCCACCTCGCCACGCTCGGTGGGCAGGCCGGCCTTCTTGAGGAGTTCGGAGTTGTAGCAGACGGCCTCGGGGCCGGAGTCTGTCCCGTAGCCAAGCAGCTTGCCGTCCGCGGTGGTGGCAGCCTGGGCCTTCCAATCCAGCCAGCGCCCTTCAACTGCGGGGTCGGCCAGGTCCGCGAAGCGGTCAGGATACTGCAGCAGTTCGGGAAGCCAGTCCACTTCCACGGCCTCGATATCGGACAGGCCCGAGCCTGCGGCGAGGCGCGTCGTGAGGTTGTCACGTGCCTCGTTGGTGGTCGCGGCCTTCTTGTGCTGGATGGTCACATTGGGGTTCTGTGCTTCGTACTCCTTGAAGAGCGCTTCGTAGCCAAACTCGTTGAACGTGCCGACGGTGAGCGTGACAGCCTCTGACCCGGTGGCGCCGTTCACATCTGACTTCCCGGGCGATGAGGAACCGCACGCCGTGAGCGACAGGGCAAGGCATGCGGCAGCGGCCGAAAGCACGGAGAGCTTGCTGGGGTTTTTCACAGGGGGAAGACTCCTTCGTCAGGGTGCCCATGGGGCCGCGTGCGCGGCCGGGGCTAGGGAGGTAATGGAGCGGCCGGCTGGCCGATGGACGGCTTTAGTGGGAGCGCTCTCACCACATGGTGTCCCACCTCACAATGTCTTGTCAAGAAAATTTAGGAGCGCTCCCACCACTCTTGCCGGGTCCTGCAGGCGGTGTTACGCTTCCCCGACGGGAGCGCTCCCACCACCTGATCCCAGCCTTCGGCCAGCAGCCGCCAATGGGTCATCCAGCCCCACCACTGACAGGACCAGCAATGCCGCTATCCTTACGCCCTGATTCGCCCAGCCCCCTTTCGCCGCAGCGCCGGCACCACCCCGGCACCATTGCCGCAAGCACCGCCCTCCTCATCGGACTTGCCATCGCCGGCGGGACAGCGCCGGCGCAGGCGGCGCCTGCCGTGAAACCCGGAGTCCAGGCTCCGGCTTCACCGCCCCCGGCACCGGCGCAGCAAAACCCGTTCGGGTCAAACACCTACGTCTTCGACCCCAGCATGCCGGTAGCCCAAATCCAGGCCACGGTGGACGCCATTGCGGCGCAGCAGGTGGATGACGAAATGGGGACCAAGCGCTACTCCCTGCTGTTCAAGCCCGGCACCTACGGCACCCCCGAAGAGCCGCTGATTGTCCAGGTGGGCTACTCCACGGAAGTGGCCGGGCTGGGTGCTGCACCCACCGACGTCACCATCAACGGACACGTCGACGTCTACAACCGCTGCCTTACCGCTGACAACTGCATCGCCCTGAACAACTTCTGGCGGTCCCTGTCCAACCTCACCATCAACGTCACCGGCCTCGAAGGCTGCCGCAGCTCGGCAAACTTCTGGGCAGCCTCCCAGGCCTCACCGATGCGCCGGGTCAACATCACCGGCGGCAACCTCTCCCTGATGGACTACTGCACCGCCGGACCGCAGTACGCCAGTGGCGGTTTTATTGCGGACTCCAAGACCGGAGCGGTCATCAACGGCTCCCAGCAGCAGTACCTGGTGCGCGACAGCAGCATAGGCAGCTGGTCCAACGGCGTCTGGAACCAGGTGTTCTCGGGCGTCAACGGCGCACCTGCGGATTCCTTCCCGGACCCGCCGTACACCACCCTGGACACGACTCCCATCAGCCGGGAGAAGCCCTACCCGACCGTGGACCCCGCAGGGCAATACAGCGTGTTCGTTCCCTCCGTCCGCCAGGACTCAGCAGGAACCACATGGGAGTACGGTCCCACCCAAGGCCGCAGCATCCCGCTGGCGGAGTTCTACATCGCCAAGCCCGGCGATTCGGTGCAGGCCATCAACACCCAGCTGGCCCGCGGAAAGAACCTCATCCTGACCCCCGGGGTCTACGACGTTGACCGCAGCATCGAGGTCAAGAGGGCCGGAACCGTGGTGCTCGGCCTGGGCATGGCAACACTTACCGCCGTGAACGGATCAGTTCCCCTGACGGTGGCGGATGTGCCGGGAGTGGACATCGCGGCCGTCACGGTGGACGCAGGCGAGGTCAACTCCCCCGCGCTCATGCGCGTCGGCAAGGCCATCCCGGGCGCAGGGGGCGGACCGGCCAACTCTGCCGTCCACAGTGATCCCGCCAACCCCACCACGCTCCACGATGTCTTTTTCCGCATCGGCGGCCCCCATGTGGGCAAGGCCTCGGTCAGCCTGGAAGTCAACAGCGACAACGTCCTCCTGGACCACATCTGGGCCTGGCGCGCAGATCACGGCAACGGAGTGGGGTGGGACACCAACACCGGCAGGAACGGCGTGATTGTCAACGGCAACAACGTCACCGCCACCGGTCTCTTCGTGGAGCATTACCAGCAGTACAACGTCATCTGGAACGGCGAAAACGGCAGGACCGTCTTCTTTCAGAATGAACTGCCTTACGACGCCCCCAACCAGGCCGCATGGCAGCACGACGGAGTCCTGGGCTGGGCCGGCTACAAGGTAGCGGACCCGGTCAAGACCCACGAACTGTGGGGCGGCGGAAGCTACGTGTACAACAACGTGGACCCCACCATCCACGCCACCCGCGGCTTTGAGGTGCCGGTGACGCCGGGCGTGACGCTGCACAGCCTGCTGACGGTGAACCTTGGCGCCGGGACATTGGACCACGTGGTCAATGACACCGGAGCCCCGGTGTCCACCGACGCCGTCGGTATTCCCAGCTACGTGGCCGACTTCGGCTGACGCTGTCCGGGCTCACCAAGCCAGGGACAAAGGGTGCGGTGCCGGCAGTGGATGCCGGCACCGCACCCTTAGTTGTTCCGGGGCTGCCTCGAGGCCAGCGCTGCCCCGCCCCAGACGGCCAGCAGCAGCGCCACCAGCAGGAGGCCGGCCTCGCCCAGGTCGATCGAGGACAGCCATCCTGTCACCGGATCATCCAGGCTGAAGGCGGCATGGAAGAATCCGGCCAAGGTAATTCCGGCGATAAACAGGGCGGATATTGCCGATATGCCCGTCACCGCGGCGTTGAAGCCCAGCCTGCGCCGTGGGTCACCCAGCGCTGAGCGGTACATCCGCATCATCGCCATGCCGTTGACCGAGTCGCACAGTGTCATGGCGGCAGCGAAGGCCAGCGGCAGAGCAAGCAGGGCCAGCGGATGCACCCCGCCCAGGGACGCCGCCGTCGTCATCATCAGCAGCCCAATGGTGGTGGCGGTATCGAACCCCAGCCCGAACAGGAAACCGATCACGTAGATGTTCCGTGGCCGGCGCACCCTGGCGAGGGGCCGTGCCAGGATCCGGGCCACCAGCCCCTGCGGTTCCAGGTCCCGGGGATCGATGGCGGCACCGTTCCGCGAGCGCCGTACCGCAGCAGCAGAGCGGGCGAAGGCCGAGCCGTTGAACAGCCCCATGGCCAGCAGGAACAGCCCGGACACTCCGCTGCCGATCAGCCCCAGCACCAGGTTGCCGGCCGTGCCGTCCTGCATCAGGCCACCCACGGCTGAGGCCCCGGCGATCACCAGCACCCCGGCCAGGGTCACCACCGAGCTGTGTCCCAGGCTGAACGCGAAGCCCACGCTGACGGGGTCTTGCTGCTGTGCCACGAACTTCCGGGTGGAGTTGTCGATCGCGGCCAGGTGGTCCCAGTCGTAGCTGTGCTTCACACCGGCCAGGTAAGCAGTGAGGACAAGTCCCCATGAGAGTGCCTGCGGTGCGGCGGCCCCCGTGTTTCCGGCCAGCAGGAGCACGACGGCGGCGGCATGCAGGGCGGCCACGGCACCGAAGGTGAACAGCGCCCGGGTCCGGAGCGGCAGTGATTCCCGGCCACGGTAGAGCGCCGCGATGCTGGTCATCAGTGCTTCCTCAGGTCCAGGGCGCCCTGGCCGTGCCAGCGTCCGCGGAGCAGGTCCGTGCAGGACCGGAGCAGGCGGTTCAGCTGGTCCGTGCTGTTGGAGAGGCTCCGCAGCACCAGCCCGGTGGTTCCCAGGACAGTGCGGGTCAGCGAGATGCCGGTCAGGACCTGGTGGCCGGCGGTCAGCAGGTGGAGTTCGTCGGCGAGCGCCTGGTCCACCCGGGCGTCCACCACCACCAGCGATCCCAGGTGGCTGTACCCTTCCATGAACCCCATTCCGGTCACGTCGTGCAGCGGCGGCCGGATGAGCAGGTTGTCCACCGCCAGCAGCCCGGTGTCCGCCCCGGATTCCACGCGGATATCGTTGCGCAGCCGCACCTCCTCGTACCGGAAGCCGGCGCCGTCGGGCGACCAGCCGGGCGTCACCACTTCGGCCATGACCAGCGACGACGACGGCCGCAGGGTCACGGACATCCGCTGCCGGTAGCTGGCTTCCCGGTAGGCGATGAGCTGGTCCGGCATCAGTTCCAGCCGCGCCCCCTCCCCCAGGCGGACAGCCATCCGCTGCTCCGCAAAGGACCCGGGGGTCCGGTACACCTTCGTAGCGGACTGGGTAGTCAGCAGCAGGTCAGCCCCGTCCCCCACTTCAACATCGAGGACAAAGAGATCCGCCCCCAGATAAGCCCCGCCAGGATTCACGACGACATAACAAACCTGCCCGGAGTCATCAAGATAATGCGGCCGCATCACCCGAAGAGCGCCCTCATGGAACTGGTGCGAGGCAACCGAGCGGCCACCTCGCAAACTGACGCCCAACTCAAGCCGCCCCATCGGTGACTTCTCAGCGCGAGCGGAGTCGGGGATAGGGGGCCGCGGCGTGGCGGGCCTCGTGGGGGGCCCACTGGCGCGAGGGCCCCGACCCGAGCTTGCGAGGGTTGGGAGCGCCTGGGGACGGGCACGGCCCCTTACATCCGGTGAAGCCGCCGGTGGCACTGCCGCCGTCGTACTCATGCCAGGTCGAGCATCAGGACGTCGTGCCGGATCCATTCGATGACCTTCTCGAGGCCTTCGTCGGTTTTCAGGTTGGTGAAGCAGAACGGTTTGTTGCCGCGGAATTCCTTCGAATCCCGTTCCATGATGGCAAGGTCGGCGCCGACGTGGGGTGCCAGGTCGGTTTTGTTGATGATGAAGAGATCGGACTTGATCATGCCCTGGCCGGCCTTGCGCGGGATCTTCTCTCCCTGGGCCACGTCGATGATGTAGATGGAGAAGTCGACGAGTTCGGGGCTGAAGGTGGCGGAGAGGTTGTCGCCGCCGGATTCGACGAAGATGACCTGAAGGTCGGGGTGCCGTGCTTTGAGTTCCTCGATGGCGGCGGTGTTCATGGAGGTGTCTTCGCGGATGGCGGTGTGGGGGCAGCCGCCGGTCTCGACGCCGATGATCCGGTCCACGGGCAGGATGCCGTTGGCGGCGAGGATTTTGGCGTCCTCGATGGTGTAGATGTCGTTGGTGATGGCGGCCATGGAAATGCTGCCGCTCATGTGCCGGGTGAGCCGTTCCACGAGTTGGGTCTTGCCGGCGCCGACGGGCCCGCCGATGCCGATTTTGATGGGTTCAGTCATGGTTTCCTCCTAAAGCAAATGAGCATGGTCAGCTCATGAACATCCGGGCACGCTGGCGTTCGTGCCGCATTTGCGAGATTTCCAGGCCGGGGCTGACGGCGCCGAGGTCGTCGGGCGTGAGGTGGGCGATCGTGTCGATGGCGGCAGCGACGTCGTCGTGCGCTGTCCGGAGCACCCGCTGCCCGGCGTTCTGGCCGAGCGGGATGGCGCGGACGGCGTTCTGGGTCAGGGAGGTGACGGTGGCGAAGAGGTAGGCGGCGAGCGCCTCCTGCAGCGGGACGCCCAGGGAGCGGGCGACGACGGCGAACGCCAGCGGCTGGTGCCCGGCGGCGCGGCCGGTGGCCACCAGGTCGCGGTACAGTTCCAGCCCAGGCGAAGGAAATACCTCAGCCCCAATCTCCAGCAGCCGAGACCCCATCTTCACGCTGGCCTCCCGAACCTGCCGCGGCAAAAGCGAGGCAGAGAGGAGAGCATCCAGCTCCCCCAGCTCACCACCCTCATACAGCAGCCGAACAGCCAAGCCATCAGAGTAAGTCAAAGACTGCGAGATAAACGCGGAGAGCCAGCTTCCGAAGGACCCCTCATCAAAAACGAGCTCCCGGTCAAGGTACGCCTCAAACCCAAAAGAGTGAGCAAAAGCCCCAGTAGGAAGCGCAGAGTCAGTGAGCTGCTGAAGAGCAAGCTGGCAGCTGGTCACTGCACCGCCGCCCAACGGGACGGAGCATCGCGACGGCCCGGATTGGGGGCCGCGGCGTGGCGGGCCTCGTGGGGGGCCCACTGGCGCGAGGGCCCCGACCCGAGCTTGCGAGGGTTGGGAGCGCCTGGGGACGGGCACGGCCCCCAATCCGGGCCGGCGCACCCAAGTGACACCACCCGTGGAGCGCGCAGCGCTGCGACAGGGTTACTAGTGCGAGTGTTCAGCATGGCGAAAAGGCACGGGCATGACGCGTTCCTGGCGGGTGTAGGGCACGGCGTTGTGGATGAGGTAGTCCTCGACGGTGTGGTCGTAGGCGCACACCATGGCAGCCGCCCCGTACTCGCTGTCCGCGTCGAAGAATTGTGCCTGGAGGTGGCGGTTGCCCAGGGAGTGCGCGGTGACTCCCATGTCGTGGATGGTGCGGGGTGTGATGACCAGGACGTCGGTGGGGAGGACGGAGACCACGATCATGTTGGTGTCGGTGACGTGGAGGATGTCACCGTCGCGGAGGTCGCCGGAGCCTGCGGGGAGGCGGATGCCGATCTCGTTGCCGTGGTCGGTGGTGGCCCGCTGGATGCGCTTGACCAGTGCGGCGCTGGGCAGGACGACTTTTTCGCGGTGGAGGCCGGAGTAGGCGGCGGGGTCAGTGCCCGGCAGGTCGTGGAGGTTGCCGAGAACTCGTTCGATGATCACGTGGTTTCTCCGGATTTCTAGAAGAGGAAATAGCGCTGTGCCATGGGCAGCTCGTCGGCGGGTTCGCAGGTGACGTCCTCGCCGTCGACGGTGACCTGGTAGGTTTCGGGGTCCACCTGGATGTCGGGGGTGGCGTCGTTGTATTTGAGGTCGGCTTTGGTGAGGTTCCGGATGCCGGAGACGGGCCGGATGATCTTCTCGAGGCCAAGTTCGGCGGGCACGCCGGCGTCGATCGCTGATTTGGACAGGAACGTGATGGAGGACTGCTGGACGGCTTTGCCGAAGGCGGCGAACATGGGCCGCATGGTGCGCGGCTGCGGGGTGGGGATTGATCCGTTGGCGTCCCCCATCAGGGCGTAGGCGATCTGGCCGCCTTTGAGCACCAGTTCCGGTTTGACGCCGAAGAATGCGGGGTCCCAGAGCACCAGGTCGGCGAACTTGCCTTCTTCCACTGACCCTACCGAGTCTGCGATGCCCTGCGCGATGGCGGGGTTGACAGTGTACTTGGCCACGTAGCGCTTGAGCCGGAAGTTGTCGCTGTCCGCACTGCCGTGGGGGCCGCCGTCGTTGTCTTGCAGCACCCCGCGCTGTTTCTTCATCTTGTCCGCCACCTGCCAGGTGCGGGTGATCACCTCGCCCACGCGGCCCATGGCTTGGGAGTCGGAGGAGGTGATGGAAAAGATGCCCAGGTCCTGCAGGACGTCCTCGGCGGCGATGGTTTCGGCGCGGATGCGGGAATCAGCGAAGGCCACGTCCTCGGGGATGTCCGGGTTGAGGTGGTGGCAGACCATCAGCATGTCCAGGTGCTCTTCGATGGTGTTGCGCGTGTACGGCAGGGTGGGGTTGGTGGAGGCGGGCAGGACGTTGGGCATGCCCGCGATTTTGATGATGTCCGGTGCGTGGCCGCCGCCGGCGCCCTCGGTGTGGAACGTGTGGATCACGCGGCCGTTGATGGCGCGGATGGTGTCCTCCACGAAGCCGCACTCGTTGAGGGTGTCGGTGTGGATGGCCACCTGGACGTCGTATTCGTCGGCCACGGTAAGGGAGGTGTCGATGGAGGAGGTGGTCGCGCCCCAGTCTTCGTGGACTTTGAGGCCGATGGCACCGGCGCGGACCTGCTCGGCGAGGGGTTCGACGGCGGACGCGTGCCCTTTGCCGAACAGGCCGATGTTCATGGGGAACGCCTCGGCGGCCTGCAGCATCCGCTGGATGTGCCACTTTCCGGGGGTCACCGTGGTGGCTTTCGTGCCTTCGGCAGGGCCGGTTCCGCCGCCGATCATGGTGGTCACGCCGCTGGCCAGGGCGGTGGGGATCTGGTCCGGGGAGATGAAGTGGATGTGGGTGTCGATGCCGCCGGCGGTGAGGATTTTCCGCTCTCCGGCGATGATCTCGGTGCTGGCCCCGATCACGATGTCCACGCCGTCGGTGATCTGCGGGTTGCCTGCCTTGCCGATCCGGAAAATGTGGCCGTCCTTCAGTGCAACGTCCGCCTTGAAGATGCCCGTGTAGTCCAGGACCACGGCGTTGGTGATCACGGTGTCCGGGATGTCTTCGTCCCGGACGGCCTGGCCGTTCTGGCCCATGCCGTCGCGGATCACCTTGCCGCCGCCGAACACCACTTCCTCGCCGTATGCGGTGAGGTCCTTCTCGATTTCGAGGAATAGGCCGGTATCCGCGAGGCGGATCTTGTCTCCGGTGGTCGGTCCGTAGAGGTCGGCGTACTGCCGGCGTGGAATTCCGAAGCTCACTGGCCGTCCCCTTCCGTGAGCGGTCCGCGCTGGCGCGTGCCGCCGTCGAGCCTGCCGTTGACCGCATTGCTGAGCCCGTAGACCTCACGGGTCCCGGCCAGTTCGATCAGCCGCACACTCCGCGAATCCCCTGGTTCAAACCTGGCCGCCGTTCCGGCGGGAATGTCCAGGCGCCGGCCGTGGGCCGCGTCCCGGTCGAAGGCCAGGGCAGCGTTGGCCTCGGCGAAATGGAAGTGTGAGCCCACCTGGACGGGCCGGTCGCCGGTGTTGGTCACGGCTACCTCAATGGCTTCCCGGCCCACATTCGCGGTGATGGGTTCCGGCCGGAGGATGTACTCGCCTGGAATCATTGCCGGGCTCCTTAGCGGATGGGGTTGTGGACGGTGACCAGCTTGGTGCCGTCCGGGAAGGTGGCCTCGATCTGGACGTCGTGGATCATCTCCGGCACGCCTTCCATCACGTCGCCGCGGGTGAGCAGCGTGGTGCCGTAACTCATGAGGTCGGCCACGGTCCTGCCGTCCCGGGCGCCCTCGATCAGTTCATAGCTGATGATGGCCACGGCTTCGGGGTAGTTGAGCTTGAGGCCGCGGGACTGCCGGCGGCGGGCCAGGTCGGCGGCCACCACAATCAGGAGCTTTTCCTGCTCACGCGGCATCAGATGCATGGGGTTCCCTTCGACGGCCTGCGGCGTGCTGCCAGCGTAAGCGGGCCACGTTTCCACCAGGTTTCAGGGATATCAACAAAAGCTGCGGAGCGGGAGGCGGAAGCCCCGGCGGGACTACCCTGCCGGCGCCCCGGCGGGGGCAGAATCCCTGACCCTCAGTTCGAACCCGGCTTCCACGTGCACGCCCTGTTCTGAGGGCTCACGGCCCGCGATCCGGTCCAGCAGCAGGCTGACGGACCGCTCCGCGATCTCGTCCATGCCCGGCGAAATGGTCGTGAGGGACGGGGACGCGAACCGCGCTTCGTCGATGTCGTCGAAGCCGGCCACCGCCACGTCCCGGGGCACCTTGACGCCGCGGACCAGCAGTTCGTGCATGGCTCCCAGCGCCAGTACATCGTTCAGGCCAAAGACGGCGTCGAACTCCACACCCTTGTCCAGCAGCCCGGCGACGGCGGCGGCGCCCGCGTCGCGCCGCCATTCAGCGGGTGCAACGAGCTCAGGGTCGAACGGGATACCCGCGTCGGCCAAAGCACTCCGGTACCCGTTCAGGCGCAGGCCCGCGGTCCCCGCGGACTCCCCGGTGTTGGCCCCCACCACGGCGATCCGGCGGCGGCCGCTTGCCAGCAGGTGCGCGGTCAGCGCCGCCGCTGCTTCCGCGTTCTTCATGGTCACCAGGTCGAACCGGGGATCCATGATGTGCTCGCCCAGCATCACCATCGGTTTGATGCCCCTCCGCGCGGCAATGGCGTCCGCGTCCACCACCAGCGGCGTGAACAGCAGGCCGTCGGTGAGCTGGCGGAAGGTGCCTTGGAGCGCGCCAAGTTCGGCGGCGGCATCGGCGTCGGACTGCTCCACCATGACCCGGTAGCCGCGGCGGGCGGCAGCCTTCATCAGCCTGGACGCGAGCTCGGCGTAGTAGGGAGCGGAGAGGTCGGACAGGACCAGGCCCAGCATCGAGGTCTTGCCGGACCGCAGGCTGCGGGCGGTGAGGTTGGCCTCGTAGCCCAGCTCCGCGATGGCATCCTGCACCCTCTGTCTGGTGGCGGGCCGGATGAATTCGTAGTCGTTCAGGACGTTCGAAACGGTCTTGAGGGAGACCCCTGCCGCCCTCGCGACGTCGTTCATGGTGACTGCCATTAACGTTCTTTTCCTGCCTTTGCCGCCGCCTTGGCAGCCTGCTTGCTGGCACGCACCTTCGCCAGGGATTCCGGATCCACGATGTCAGCAACCGACAGGTAGGCGCCCTCTTCCCCGTAATGGCCTGCGGCTTCGCGCCAGCCCGCTGCCGCGAGGCCCCGCTGCTTGCCCAGCAGGGCCAGGAAGATCTTCGCCTTCTGCTCCCCAAAGCCGGGCAGCGCCTTGAGCCGTTTCAGCACCTCGGCACCGTCCGGCGAGCCCTTGGTCCAGATGGCTGCGGCATCGCCGTCCCAGTCATTCTGGACGGCCTCGGCGAGCGCCTGGACCCTGGCGGCCATGGAGCCCGGGAAGCGGTGGACGGCGGGCCGCTCCTTGAAGATTTCCACGAACGCCGCAGGATCGTGGGCTGCGACGGCGCCGGGCTCCAGCGACCCGAGCCGGGTCCGGATCTTCTCCGGCCCGGCAAACGCCGATTCCATGGTCACCTGTTGATCCAGCAGCATGCCGGTCAGGAGGGCGAAGTCGTCCTCACTCAACAACTTGTCCGCCGCGGGCTCGCCTGTGATGTGCAGTTCCATGCCGTCCATCCTCCCATTCGGGGCCGCCGCCGGCATAAGGACCAGCCTGGGGAGTTTGCGCCGGGTCAGGACTCCACGGCAAGCCGGATCATGGACCAGGACACGGCCGGAAGCTCGGCGGTGAGCCGGCCGCCGTCCACGGCAACGGTGCCGTTCTCCGAAGGCAGGACGGAGGTGGAATCGTCGGCGCTGGCCTGCCAGTAGGGATCCTTGTTGGCGTAGGTGACGGCTTCCAGGACCCGCACCTTGCCCAGGCCTGCCACGGCCGCGTCCAAGGCAAGGGTGTCGGTGGCGGAACGGTTCACGGCGAACACCACGGCTTCACCCTGGTCCGCGTCGTAGGTGGCAACGGCGGACAGGGCGGCAAAGCCGGGCGTCTTACCGCCGCTGACCAGCGGGGATTCGACCGCGAGCTGCAGTACGGTGCCTGCGGCGTACCGGGAGGTCAGGGCGAAGGGGTGGAAGGTGGTCTGCTTCCAGGACCTTCCGCCGGGCTCGGTCATGATGGGGGCGATGACGTTCACCAGCTGCGCCAGGCTGGCAGAGTGGACCCGGTCGGTATTCCGAAGCAGGGTGACCAGGAGGTCCCCCACCACCACGGCGTCCGCCACCGTGTAGGTGTCCTCCAGCAGGACAGGGGCCACCGGCCAGTCATTGCCGATGGGCACCTTGGATGCGTCGCGGCTCATGTGCCAGACGTTCCATTCGTCGAAGGAGATGTTCACCTGCCTGCTGGACTTCTTTACCGACTTCACGTGGTCGATGTGGCTGACGATATCGCGGATGAAGGCTTCCATTTTGTGCCCGGCGGCCAGGTGTTCCTGAAGGTCGCCGAAGTCCTCGAAGTACTGGTGGGCCGAAATCAGGTCCACCAGCTCATAGGTTTCCGTCAGGACCACGCGCTCCCATTCCCCGAAGGTGGACATGGTGGGCCCGGAGCTGCCGCAGGCCACCAGTTCCAGGCCGGGATCGATCATGCGCATGCCGCGGGCAGTGTCCGCGGCCAGCCGGCCGTACTCCAGGGCGTTTTTGTGGCCGATCTGCCAGGGGCCGTCCATTTCGTTGCCCAGGCACCACATCCTGATGCCGTAGCCGCTGGCCGCACCGTTGGTGCGGCGCTGCTCGGAGAGGGCGGTCCCGCCGTCGATGTTGCAGTACTCCACCAGGTCCAGTGCCTCCTGCACGCCGCGGGTGCCCAGGTTCACGGCCATCATGGGTTCCACGCCGGCCTTGGCGGACCATTTGGCGAACTCGTCCACGCCCACGGTGTTGGGATCGGTGGAGTGCCAGGCCAGGTCCAGGCGCGCGGGACGCTTCTCCACCGGGCCCACTCCGTCCTCCCAGCGGTAGCCGGAGACGAAGTTTCCGCCAGGGTAGCGGACGGTGGAAACGCCCAGCTCCCGGGTCAGTTCCAGGACATCCGTGCGGAAGCCGTCCTCATCGGCGTCGGGGTGTTCCGGTTCAAAGATCCCGGTGTACACGCACCGGCCGAGATGCTCAACGAAGGCCCCGAACGTACGACGGCGGACGGGCCCTACGATGAACGACGGATCGATGGTGATTTTTGCTGCGGCGGGTTCTGGCTGGGTCACGAAAGCATCCTCGACTAGTTTTTACAACGTTATAGAAGACATTCTTTGCTGCCCCCGCGGCGCACGTCAAGGGGTGGCGGCACATTACTGAGGGCAGGACCGGGCGGGGCCCGGAAACCTCCAAAGGCTCCCCATCAGCGGCAATACCGAAACGGCACGCGGGCTATGGGATCCAAGTACTACCTATTCGAAAAAACAGGTACCTCCTACGCATTCACCGGCGGGCGAAGGGCAATTAGGTTTTTCACAGAGACAAGACCTGCAGGCTCCCGGTACTTGCCTCACTAGGGGGGTGTGAGACTGGCAATGCACTATTCAGCACGTGCAGGCCGCCCGGATTTCCCGGTCCACAGGACCCGGGTAATAAGCGGGGCCGGCGACGAGGAGTCCTTCGAGACCAAGGACTCTCCCCCAGCCGTCGCCGGCCCTCCCGCCCCTCCGCTCTCCCGGAGGGGCCACTCACCGCTGTCCGCAGTGGGCAATGCTGAACCTTCAACCGGCCGGAACACATCCCTCCTGCTGGACCTCGTCAACGGCGCACGGACACTCTCCGACTCCCTGGACCTGCTGGTGGCGGCATCGGCGGCGCACGTGCTCGGAACGGCAGGGATCGACGTCGGCTGCGGCCTGGTGCTTCACCAGCCCAAGCGCGGGCCCGCCATCACCGGCACCACGAAGGAGATCGTCACCCTGCTGGAATGGGAACAGGAGGCGGCCGAGGGGCCGGTCACCGACGTCTTGTCCGGGGGCCACCCCGTGGCGGTGCTCCAGCGGAACGGCGATTTCCGGTGGCGGCACTATTCCGGCCAACTCCAGTCGGCCGGCTTTGGCAGCGCCCTCGCAGTGCGGCTCCGCCTGGATGCCGACGTTCCCGCGGACGACGGCTTTCCCGGCAACAGCGAACTCGGACAGTCGCGGGCCGCCCTTGCGTTCTTCGCCCAGGATTCGAAGGCATTCCCGCTCCAGGCCATCGCAGAAGCGCGCTCTTTCGCGGTGCTGGCAACCAAGAGCCTCCAGATGGCCGTCAACCTGCACAGCGCCCGGTCGCTGGCCACGGACCTCCGCTCGGCACTGGACAGCCGTACCTCCATCAACGTGGCCTGCGGCGTGATCATGGCCCAGAACCGATGCTCCTACCAGGAGGCGTTCGCCATCCTGGCCAAGGCCTCAAGCCACCGGAACATCAAAGTGCGCAAGGTGGCAGAAGACATCCTGGACCGGCTGCCGGAAGGCGCGCCGCACTCGCACTTCGGCCGCTGACCCGCTGGCGGCCCACCGCGGACGGGACGCCTGGCGGGACAACCCCTCAGGACGCGAGCGTGCCCCGGGCTATGCTGACGCTGGAGTGGGCGGGGTTGCCGTCCATGGGTTCATCCGAGACGTCCACCACCGGGTACTGGGAAAGGTCCAGGCCCGCCGGCACCTGGAACGTCCCCGACGTGGAGTTCATGACGCCCAGGCTCACCAGTTTGGAGAGGTCCGGCGCAATCAGCCACACCTCCTGGTAGCCCTTGGCTTCATCCTTGTCCAGGCTGACCTCCAGGCTTCGTGAACCGTCCGCGGCTGCCACCACCTTGGCTGATCCTGCTGCGGAGTGCTGTGCCAGTGGGGTCAGTTGCGCCGCGGCCAATTCCTGCGGCTGCGGTGGGCGGTTGAAGGTCCAGACGGCTCCGAAGACCACCAGAACGGCAGCCGCCGCCGTTGCCAGCCACGCGCCGGGCCGCTGCCACCAGCCACCGCGGGCGCCGCCGCCCTTCGGCCGCGCGCCCCTGTTTGTCGGTGCCAGGGGGACAACGTTCGACGGCGGGACGTCCCCGGGGGCGGGCGCGTCGGCGGCAGTTGCCGCCAGCGGGTCCTCCAGGACTGATTCCCCGAGGCCAAGTTCGCGGTGGATTCCGGCCCAGACCCCGGGGCCGGGGACGGAAAGGTGGCTGGTGTCCGGCGTCGTCCGTACCGCTTCCACCGTGCGGCGCAGGGCTGCGTAGTCGGCAGCGCACTCGGGGCAGTCCAGGAGGTGCTCCCGCCCGGCCGGATCATCCCATTCGTCGTACAGGGCCAGGAGGCTCAACTCTTCCGGATCAAGATGCGGCATGGTCTACCTCCAATCTGCTTCGTAGGTGCGTCAGGCTGCGCCGGATGTGGCTCTTGACCGTACCAAGGGGCAGGTCGAGTTTCCGTGAGATCTGTTCGTGCGTCAGGTCCTCGTAGAAGGCAAGCTTCATGATGGAGCCCTGGGGCTCGCCCAGCCGTTCCAGTTCCCCGTCCAGGAGCAGCCGGTCGGCCAGGGTCTCAGCGGCTTCCGTTCCCGCCCCGGCGTCTTTGGCTAGGCCGGCACCGGCGGCAGCGTGGGCCTTGCGGGCTTCGCGGGCGGACGACTGCTGGGCATCCGCAATGGCATTGCGGGTGATGCCGACGATCCACGCCGGGAGCCGTGCAACCTGCGGATTAAAGCTGCTGCGGGAACGCCATACCCGGATAAAGACCTCCTGGGTGACGTCGTCGGCCGCCGCGCGGTCCGCAAGGGAGCGGACGGCCAGCGTGTGCACCAGCGGCGCGAACTCGCGGTAGGCCGCCGCCAGGGCATGTTCATCACCGGACAGGAAGGAGGTTGTCAGCCCGTCATCCCATCCCGTGGAGGCGGCGCCGGAGAGCGTCACAGGCGGCTCCCTCCCGGCTTCGGCGACGAGGTACATGGCGGGCCACCGGCCCTGCAGGAACTGGTTCATGGACGGACCGGTTCAGGCAGGGACTGCAGTGACAATCACATTGTCGCTGTAGTCCATCCGCTCGTCCAGCCATGTGCCGCCGCAGGTGACCAGCTTGAGTTCATGAGGCCCGGACCGCCTGAACAGCGACGCGCCGTCAAACCTGTCCTTGGCCATCAGCTCCACCCGCACCACGCGGTATGTGACGGCGGGGGCGTCACCCCGCCCCACCCGGATGATGGTCCCGGCCTGGAGCGATTTCAGGGCAGAGAACGGAGCCCGGTCCGAGGTGGTGTCGATGTGCCCGGCGATCACGGCGGCGCCCTCGGCCGCGCCGGGGGCCGGCCCGAAGCGGTACCAGGCAGCACGGTCGAACACATCCGGGATTTCCATTGCTCCGCCGGCGGACACGCCCCCGGGCACCACCGGCATGTTGATGGCCGTGCCGGCCACCGTAATCGACGTAGGCGCCGGCGAGGCTGGATTTGCGGCCAAGGTGGCCGGCCGGACCGGGATGGCCTCCTTCGCCGAACCGGCGGGGCCGGACAGGGCAGGGCCGGACGGGGCAGGGCCGGACGGGGCAGGGCTGGGAGCGGCCGTGACCTGCGGCGGCATGGTCACCGAAGCTGAAGGGGAGCTGGAAGCCGCCACGGTGGACGAAGCCTGCCCTGACGTGGACGGCGCTGCGGCACCGCAGCCGGCAAGCGCCAGAGCGCCGGCCACCAGCGCCGCTGCCGTGCCGCCTCCGGTACGCCGGCGGCGGAAGCCGCCCGTCGGCGTCGTGCGTGCATTCATGGCTGCCGCCTTCCCGAAGAAACATACCGGCTGATGACAAGTGGGTGCGCGCAGGGGCCCGTCCGCGGGATTGCGGCCGGACCCCTGCGCCTCGTGGCCTTGCGGCCGGGCCGGCTAGAGTTCCGCCCGCCGGGCGCGGACGGCGCGGCTGACGCCCACGGCCCCGGCCAGCAGCGCCAGGGCTGCCAGGCCAAACCCGGCGGTGGCAACGGTGGCGCCTGCCCCGCCGTTATCCGGGGAGCCGTTCAGGGCGCCGGGCACCGACCCCGGCGCCGTGTGCAGGCCCTCAATGTTCTGGACGGCCAGCTTCAGGTTCTGGTCTGCCAGGCTGCCCCACGCGTAGACAATGGTGTGCGTCCCTTCAGCCACGGTGACGTCCGCCGGGCCAATCACGGGAGTGGTGGTGCCGGCCGCAGCAACTGCCGCCGGGACAGTGCCGGGATCGAGGGTCAGTGTCTGTTCGTTCGGGTTGGCCAGGTTGGTGACGACGGCGGTACCACCGGCCAGGACATCGACGGCGGGGGCGGCGGCAGCATGCCGGACGGTCAGCTTGCCCTTGCCGGCCGGGATCTGGGATACGTCGTTGGTGAACAGGCTTGCCGTGGGTTTGCCGTCCGCGCCGAGGTGGGCCGCAGCGGTGTAGTTTCCATTGGCGGCCAGGTTCACGCTGACGGGCCCGATGGCAGGGGCCGACGCGTCGGCAGCGTCAGCTGCCGTGATGGCAATCTCGTAGGTGCCCGCCGGGAGTGCCAGGGGCCCGGCAAGGGTTCCGGGGGTGAAATCGTCCAACGTGCGGTCGCCGTTGACCCAGACGTCCACGGTCAGTCCCGGAACGCCGTGCAGCACCGAGAGCTGGGCGTCTCCTTCTGCTGCGGTGGCGGGGCCGGCCAGAGCGATTGCGGCTGCAATGGCTGCTGCACCGGCACCTGCGGTGAGAATTGTGTTGCGCATGTCCATCTCCTTGAACGGCCCGGCTGCCGGGCGTTTTTTGCTGACACCCCTACTACCGGCGGACTCCCGGATTTGGATGCAGATTCATGGAGATTTCTTAAAACTATT
The DNA here is from genome assembly GCF_013359725.1 of Pseudarthrobacter sp. C4D7. Lineage (GTDB taxonomy): Bacteria > Actinomycetota > Actinomycetes > Actinomycetales > Micrococcaceae > Arthrobacter. Next base: position 66,474 of record NZ_JABFMW010000010.1, read on the forward strand.
TTTGCCGGGCCTTGGGCTGCCCCTTCCGGCAGCGCCCACCGGGCCCTAGATGGCCGCCGGAGCGGCGGTGCTGGCCCGGACCACCAGCGCCGGGGCCACCACGGTGGAGCTCACCGCCGCGCCTGACTCAATCTCGTCGAGCATGATGTCCATGCAGCGCCGCCCCAGTTCCTCGAAGTCCTGGCGGACGGTGGTCAGCGGCGGGGTGAAGTACTCCGCCTCAGGCTGGTCATCGAAGCCCACCAGGGAGACGTCGTCGGGCACCCTGACGCCGGCTTCGGTGAAGGCGCGCAGCACGCCCAGCGCCATCTGGTCGTTTCCCACGAAGATGGCCGTGGCGGTCAGGCTGGAGGCCAGCCTGCGGCCGATGGCGTAGCCGCTGCCTGCACTCCAGTCCCCTTCCACCAGGAGGGATTCATCCAGGCCCGCCTCCCTGAGCACGGCCCGCCAGCCCTCGGCCCGTTCTGCCCCGTCCGTCCAGTCCGGCGGCCCGGCGATGTGTCCGATCTGCCGGTGGCCTTCCTTGACCAAATGTTCGACGGCGAGCCTTGCCCCCGCGCGCTGGTCCACCATGGCCCCGCTCACCTTCGCACTGCCGGCAGAGCCCACAGCCACGACGGGCACCGGGAGGTTCATCTGCTCCAGCACGGCCAGGGTGTCCGCGTGCGGCACCAGCACCGCAATCCCGTCCACGGCCTGGTCCATGAAGTGGCCCACGGCGTCGGAAATGGCGTCCCGGCTGACCTCCCGCAGGGCTGCGATGCTGACAAAGTAGCCGGCATTGCGGGCCGCGTGCTCAACGCCCAGCAACGTGTTGGCCGGTCCGTACTGGGAAAGCTCACTGGCCAGCACGCCGATGGTCTGCGAGCGCCGCGTGACCAGGCTCCGGGCCGCGGTGTTCCGCCGGTACCCCAGTTCCGCGATGGCTGCCTCCACCTTTTTCCGGGTTGCCTTGCTGACGTTGGGGTGGTTGTTCACCACGCGGGAGACGGTCTGGTGGGAAACGCCGGCCACCTTGGCCACGTCTTCCAGGCGCGGCATCCGGCCTTTGCTGGTTTTTGCCATGTGCCTATTGTGCCTGTTGCTTTCCCTGCGTCCCCCTGTGTTGCAGCAGCCGGTGGCTCCGCCAGGGATTGCGGCTGGATCCTTGCGCGGCGGCTGCCCGGTGGGAAGGATGGGGGCAATCCCCCGTCTGCAAAGAAGGAGCCGGTGGAATGACCAAATACCTGATCTCGTTTCCCAGCGGCGCCATGGACGTCCCCGCCGGCCGGCTGCAGGAAGTGGCCGACGCCGCCCACGCCGTGGTCCAGGAGGCAAAGGACGACGGCGTCTGGGTGTTTGGCGGCGGCATTGACGAGGACGTCCCGCCCGTCCTGGTCAACGGCGACGGAACCGTGAAGGAGGGAACCTATCCCCAGACAGCGCAGCTCGAGGGCGGCTATACGGTGCTGGAACTGCCGTCTTACGGAGCTGCGGTGCAGTGGGCCGCGAAGATCGCCACCGCCTGCCGCTGCGCCCAGGAGCTTCGCGCCGCCCAGTACGACCCCGCCAGCTGAACCGTGGACCCGGGAGGCGACCCATGATCCCGGCAGACCCGGTGGACCTGGCCTATCCGTTCTCCGGCACCTGGCTGGTGCAGAACTCGCCGGCGGACCGTGTCCCCAGCCACGGGACGCGGCTCTTTGCCACTGCATTCGCCATCGACTTCACGCCGGTGGACTCCAGTGGGCAGTCGGCTCCGGTCACCATGGCCGCACTGTTCCGGCCTGGACCGCCGGAACAGTTCGCGGGTTTCGGGCGGCCCGTAACGGCCCCGGTGGCCGGCCTGGTGCGCGCCGTACGTGACGGGGAACCGGACCACGCAGCTTTCCGCGGCTTTCCGTCGATCGGGTACGCCCTGACCCAGGCCCGGCGGGTGCGGGAGGGGTGGCTGGGCCTGGCGGGCAACCACGTGATCATCCAGAGCGGAAACGCGTTCATCGCCCTGTGCCATCTCCAGCGCGGGAGCGTCTGCGTCCAGCGGGACCAGCTGGTGCGGCCCGGGGAGCCGGTAGGCAGCTGCGGCAACTCGGGAAACAGCACTGAACCGCATGTGCATGTGCAGGCGATGGATTCAGCTGACCCCGGACAGGCTGCCGCGGTGCCCATCGTGTTTCCGGATGGACTTCCGCGGAATGGGACGGTTGTATTTGCCTGAGATTGGGCGTCTGGCTGCCAGCCGGCCAATACTGATCGCCGAGGAAAGCACTTTTCACACCGCCCAGTTCCTCGGTCCTGCCGCTGCCGGTCACGCGGCAGGGTCGAGGTGGATGATCAGGCAGGTACTGGAAGCGGTCGCAAGGACGCGGCCGCCCTGGTCCCGGATGTCACCCTCGGCGAACGCGACGCCTTTGCCCCGCCTGGTCACCCAACCGTGAGCGGTGACCGGGCCGGTGCCGGCGGTGATGGGGCGCAGGAACGAGACCTTGATCTCCAGGCTGGTATAGCCGACGCCGGCAGGCAGGGTCGCATGCACGGCGCATCCGCACGCGGAGTCCAGCACGGTGGCGAAGAATCCGCCGTGGACGGACCCGATCGGGTTGTAGTGGGACTCGTCCGGAACCGCGGTCATCACCACATCCCCGTCCGCGACAGTCACGATCTCCAGCCCGATATGGCTGCTGATGGGCGGCCCCGGAACCTCGCCGGCAGCGACGGCACTGAGCTGTTCGAGGCCGGACAGTGCGAAGAGCGCACGCTTGTCCTTTCCCGGCGCCTGGTAGTGGATGATTCGCGACCGGTCCGTGCTCGACGGACCCGGAGTCCGGCGGGTGTGGCTTGTGGTCATTTGGGATGCCTCACGCCACCGGCACGACCGAGGCATCGAAAGCGGCTGCCTGGCCTCCCTGGAGCCCGTTCAGCGCCTTCGCGTTGGCCTGATGCGGGATGCCGGGGGCGATCCGGCTGACGTCATCGAGACGGTCGTACTGGTCCTCGGTGAGGCCGAGGGTGAGGGCTGCGAGGTAGTCGTCGAGCTGGGCGACGCGGCGGGGTCCGATAATCGGCACCCCGGGGGTGGCGAGGCGGCGCGCCCGTTCCCGCACCCACGCGGTGGCGACCTGCGCGGGCGGCATCTACTCCGCCACCAAGGCCGCCCTCTGGTCCGCGACCAATTCGCTGCGCCTGGAATTGCAGCCCGCGGGGGTTCAGGTGGTCGGTGTGCATGTGGGCTACGTCGATACCGCGATGGCCGCCCACAGCAGCGACCCGAAGGTCGACCCTGCCGATCTCGTGACTCAGGTCTTCGACACGCTCGAGGCCGGCGGATATGAGGTCCTCGCCGACGACACGTCGGTGCAGCTCAAGGCCGGACTGTCCGCGCCGTTCGAAGCCGTTTACCCGCAGCTCGCCACCGGCAAGTAGCCCCACCGGGGATGCTGCGCCGGGTCCATTGCGGAGGGTGACAGGCGGGGAAGGTAAGGATGTCAAACCCGCTCACATGGCGGGTTTGACCATCCAACCAACATTGGGTGGGCCCTGTGGGGCTCGAACCCACGACCCACGGATTAAAAGTCCGATGCTCTACCAACTGAGCTAAAGGCCCCTGCCGGCCGGTCAGACACGGTGTCCCTGCCCGTTCGGCCCAATCCATTTCTGGACGTTAATACTCTAACCCATGGTTCCGGCCACTTCGCACATGTCCCGGGCGCCGCCGTCGTGCCTTTCCACCAGCGGTTACTTCCCTTCCTGCCGGCGGCGGACAGGCGCCGCGGATGCTCGATTTCCGCGGCGCCACAGGAGTAGCGTGGGGGCATGAGCGAGCAAGCAGGAACCAGCAGTCCGTACGGCGGCAGCAACCGGCACCACAAACCCAAGCCCTTCGCTCCGATGGACTTCGAGCCCTTCGCGGGCGGGGCGGATCCCGCCCGGGTGTCAGAGGCCGCCCACCTTGCCGCCCAGGCGTTGGTCCGCCACGGCCGGGACAGCGACGATCCCGTGATCACCGAACGCCTGGTGAAGCTCGCCGATGAACAGGGCCTGGACGCCATCGCCGAGATGTGGGCCGAGAGCCCTGCCCGCTCCCTCCCCGGAGCCTTGTGGCGGCTCTACGCCCTGCGTGCCGCCACCGTGCAGGACCCCGAACGCATTTCCGTATACTTCCGGGCCGGCAGGGAAACAGCACAGGTGTCCAACGTGGTGGCCGGCGCCGCTGAGCCGCCAGGGGCCGAGGAAATGCGCGCCATGGCGGACGCCATCCTTTCCGGCGCGTTTGACGGCGACTTCGACGTCGCACTGGAGCGCTCCGCTGCCTTCTGCCGTGTGGTGGCGCTCGGCCAGGCCACCCTCGCCGACGGTGCCGAACATGCCAACGAGGCCCACGCCAGCAAACTCACCCGCAACTCGCACCAGCTGGTGAAGACTGCCGAGGACCTGGAGCACGCAGCCAACGCGTGGCGCCTGGGCGAACTGGACTGAGCCTTCCCAAGTCCTGCCGGGCGGGAGTTTCCGGGGCAAACGAAGGCCCCGCTGTCAAGATTGACTTGCGCGGGGCGAAGTAGAAGACTGAAACCGGTGCCGAGCCGCGAAACCCCCGGGCTTCAACAATTAGCCGCCTAGAGCGGCCTACCGCCGAGAGGCGTATCCGGTTCGGCACCATTTTTCTGCCCTTTTCCAGGCGGCCAATTCCGAGGGTGCAGTTGCGGGCCGGTAGAGTAAGCGTCAGTTGCCCGCCGCCGTCAAGTCACACGGCAGCAACCCCCGCCTTGATACGTCCCTGGAGACCGGTAAAAACGTGAAGCTGCGCCTTTTTCCACAGGAGCCCGCAGGGCTTAACCTGCTCTCTCAGATGGCACAACAGATCGTGCTGGCCACCGCCACCCTGGCCGAGATTCTCGGTGTCCCGGCCGACGAGCACGGCAAGCTCGTCGAGGACATGCACAACATCGAGGCCAAGTCCGCCGAACTGCATTTTGCGCTGTTGACCCACATGCGCACCAGCTTCGTGAACCCGCTCCCCCGCGAGGACATGTACGCCCTGTCCCGGTACCTCAATGAGGCCATGGAGAAGATGGACGCCGCCGCGGAACTGGTGGCGCTCTACCGGCTCGACCGTTTGCCCAAGCGGGCCGCCGACCAGCTGGAGATCATCAGCAGGCAGGCCGAGCTGACCGTTGACGCCATGCGCAGGCTCAATGACCTGGACGACCTTGAGGACTACTGGATCGAGATCCTGCGCCTGGCCAAACGGGCTGAACGGACCCACCGGGTCTGGGTGGCGGACATGATCGCGGACATGAAGTGGGCGCAGTACTCCCGGAACCGGGACATCGCCAACCAGCTGGTGGAAGTCACCAAGGACATGCGGCGGGTGGCCACCCAGGTAGGCAGCATCATCGTCAAGGAATCCTGACGTGACCGCAGCTATTTTCGGTGCGGTGGTCCTGCTGGCCGCTGTGTTTGCCTTCCTGAACGGGTTCCGCGACGCGTCCACCTCGGTGGCGCTGGCCGTGCGGAACCGGGCGCTCACCCCCAGCGTGGCCATACTTCTCGCCGCGTTCTTCAACCTTGTCGGCGCGCTCCTCAGCGCCCTGCTCGCCGTCGCAGTCAGCCGGACCTGGATCAGCCTGCCTGCCGGAACGGACGGGCTGGCCATCCTGGTTGCCGGACTGGCCAGCGCCTGCGCCTGGGGCGTCCTGATGTGGTGGCGCGGCATCCCGGCTTCCTCCACCCATGCCCTGGTGGGCGGGCTGGCCGGAGCCGGCCTGGCCAGCCTTTCCATCGGCGGCCCCGGGGTGGCGGGCGTGGACCAGTCGCTCCTGTTCCAGGTGGTGCTGCCACTGGTGCTGTCCCCGCTGGTGGCCTACAGCGGCTCGTTCCTCCTGGTGTATCCGGCCACCTGGGTGGCCCGCTACACCCAGGCCAATGTGGTGAACCAGCGTTTCCGCCGGGGCCAGGCCGTTGCGGCCGGTGCGGTCGCGTTTGGCCACGGCCTGCAGGACGGGCAGCGCGTCAGCGCGGTGCTGCTGCTGGCACTGCTGGCGGCAGGCTATGCCGACGGCGGGATCCCCGTCTGGGTGGCCGCGCTTTCGGCCGTAATGATGACCGCCGGGACGCTTTTCGGTGGATGGCGGATCTCGCACACCATCGGCTACAAGATCACCCGGATCGATCCCCTCCGCGGCTCCGTGGCCCAGACTTTCAGCGCGCTGATGCTCTTCGTGGGCGCCATCGGGCTGCACTGGCCGCTCTCCACCACCCACACGGTCACGGCAGGCACCCTCGGCGCCGGGGAGAACCAGCATTTTTCGGTCACCAACCGGAAGCTGGTCATCCGGATCCTGTGGCTTTGGGGGCTGACTCCGCTGGCTACCTGCGCCCTGGGTTTCGTGCTGGCGCTGGCGCTTTCCCCGCTTCCCGCCTAGGCAGGCTGCACGGGGCGGTGCCGCCCTGTACAGCGCATCCGGCGTGACGTACATTCGAAAGTGCGCCCCCGGTCAACGGTGCCGGGGACCGGCGTCCGCGCCGTGTGCAGGGCTGCGGACCAGGTGCCGCTGCAGCCACCCGGCGGCTTGGATGCACAACGCGGAAAAGAGCAGGCGCGATGTCTCCCTCGTATTCCCGGCGCCACCTTCCCCAGCCCCGGCAGCCACAGTGCGAGGCCTGCGGAACCGAGCACCAGCTGACCATCCATGCGATCACGGCCATCGGCGCGGCAGGAGGGGACCTGGTGACGGTTTCCTACACCTGCAACGACTGCGACCTGTTCCAGGAACACACGGCCTACGCCGCGGACGTCGCATCCGCGCTGAATCAGGTGCGCTGGCTGGCCAGGGTGATCCTCTTCGGGGACGACTACATCCATTGCGGCTTCCCCATGGAGGAGGCGGAACTCGAAGTCGAGCGGCTCTGCTACCGGAGCACCAGGCCGGGCAGCGGCCTGAACGCCGTGTCCATGCCCACCCGCGTCCTCCGCTGCCACTGCGGGTTCCAGTTGGAGATCCCGGCGTAGCACGGCGGGATGGACCGCACCGCGCAGACTGCAGCGGGTTTAGAGTTCCACGGCCAGTGGGCCGGCGGCGATGCCCATCAGGACGGTGGCGAGCTCGTCGGGGGTCAGGTTGGCCGCGTCGCACAGTTCAGCGTCCGCCACTCCGGCCGCAGACGCCTTGCGGACAGCCTGCCGCAGCGACTCCTGGGCAGTGTCCAGTTCCCACTGCATGCTTTCGAGGCGCGAGCTGGTCCGCCACACCTCGGCCAGGACGTCTTCTTCCTCGGCGCTGCCCTCGGCGCCGGCCGCAGCCAGGGCCAGGTGCGGTTCGAGCTCCGGTGCCAGCGGTCCGGCGGCCAGGGGTCCGGCCAGGCCTGCCGCGGCAGCGAACGCCTGTGCCGGCTCGACGGCGTCCTGTACCGGCTCAGAGCCGGGCACGGAAACAGTAAGCTGGGGGCCCAGGGGTTCACTGGCCGTCTGCGTCATGGCAAAACTCCTTAAGCTGGCTTACTACTAGTTTTGAAAGTATCTAGATCAGCGTACTAAACCCGCCAGTAGATCGCCAACGGAGCAGGGTTTACCCGAAGCGTCCGGAGACGTAGTCCTCCGTGGCTTTTTCGACGGGGTTGCTGAAGATGGTGTGCGTGTCGCCGTACTCGATCAGCTTGCCGGGCTTGCCGGTGCCCGAGATGTTGAAGAACGCCGTCTTGTCTGACACCCGGGCGGCCTGCTGCATGTTGTGGGTCACGATCACCACGGTGTACTGGTCCTTGAGCTCGTTGATGAGGTCCTCGATGGCCAGCGTGGAGATGGGGTCCAGCGCGGAGCAGGGCTCATCCATGAGGATCACCTGCGGTTCCACGGCAATGGCGCGGGCGATGCAGAGGCGCTGCTGCTGGCCGCCGGACAGGCCGGAACCGGGCTTCTCCAGGCGGTCCTTGACCTCGTTCCAGAGGTTGGCACCCTTGAGCGAGCGCTCCACCAGGACGTCGGCTTCACCCTTGGAGATCTTCTTGTTGTTCAGCTTCACGCCCGCCAGCACGTTGTCCCTGATGGACATGGTGGGGAACGGGTTGGGCCGCTGGAACACCATGCCGATCTGCGAGCGCACGGTGACCGGGTCCACGCCGGGGCCGTAGAGGTTGTCGCCGTCCAGCAGCACCTCACCCTCAACACGGGCACCGGGAATGACCTCGTGCATGCGGTTCAGGGTGCGGAGGAAGGTGGACTTTCCGCAGCCGGAGGGGCCGATGAACGCGGTGACGGACTTGGCCTCGATGTTGATGCTGACGTCCTCAACGGCGAGGAAATCGCCGTAGTACACGTTCAGGTCCTTGACGTCGATGCGCTTAGACATGGTGTTCCTTCACTTGCTGGGTATGGATTGAAGTCTAGGATCCGCCGGGGTGCGGCGGAAGGTGCGGGAGGCTTGCTCAGCGGCCCGTCTTGGGAGCGAAGATCCTGGCGATCAGGCGCGCCACCAGGTTGAGGACCATCACCAGGATGATCAGCACCAGGGCCGCGCCCCAGGCCCGCTGCGAGGACGGGTCCGGGTTGGAGGGCGAGGTGGGGTTGAGGATCTGGGTGTAGATGAACGTGGGCAGCGAGGCCATCCAGCCGCCGAACACGTTGGAATTGATGCTGGTGGCAAAGCCGGCGGTGACCAGGATGGGCGCCGTCTCACCGATGACCCGGGCAATCGCCAGGGTGACGCCGGACGCGATGCCGGAGATCGCCGTCGGGATAACCACCTTGAGGACGGTCCGCCATTTGCGGACGCCCAGGGCGTAGGCGGCCTCGCGGAGTTCGTTGGGGACAATCTTGAGCATTTCCTCGCTGGAGCGGACCACCACGGGGATCATCAGCACGGAAAGCGCGACGGCGGCCACCGCGCCGGTCTTGGTGCCCGGGCCCACCACCACGAAGAAAAACGCGGCGGCGAACAGGCCGGCCACGATGGAGGGGATGCCGGTCATGACGTCGACGAAGAACGTAATCGCCTTGGCCAGGCGGCCGTCGTTGCCGTACTCCACCAGGTAGATGGCCGTGAGCAGGCCCACGGGAACGGAGATGACGGTGGCCAGCAGGGTGATCTGCACGGTGCCCAGGAGGGCGTGGTAAATGCCGCCCATGACCGGGGCGCCGCTTTCCACTGCCTTGTTGTCGAAGGCGCCGGTGACGCCGTTCATGGAGGTGGTGAGGAAGCCGGGGTCGATGAGCCCGGGGATGCCGTTGACCAGCACGGTCCAGATCACCGACACAAGGGGCAAAAGCGCCACCAGGAACGAGCCGATCACCAGGCAGGTGGCCAGCTTGTCCTTGGCCCTGCGGGCGCCTTCCACCGCGGCGCTCCAGGACACCAGGCCGACGGCGAACAGGATTGCGGAGACCAGCCCCCAGCCGAACGGGTTGAAACCGATCAGGGCAAGGATGGCCGCGCCGACAATCAGGGCGCCACCGAGCACCGCATAGGGCGCGTACTTGGGCAGCTGGCCCTTGGTGAGCGCCGACCGCTTGCTGCGGACGGGGGTGAGCGTGGAGGTCATTTAGTTGGCTCCCGAAAATTCTTTGTGCCGGGTGATGACCCAGCGCGCGATCATGTTCACGGCCAGGGTGATGACGAACAGCACCAGGCCGGCGGCGATCAGGGTGCTGACCTTGAGGCCGCTGGCTTCGGGGAAGTTCAGGGCGATCTCTGCCGCGATGGTCTGGTTGCCGGACTGGATCAGGCTGGCGGTCAGTGCGCCGGAGGAGAGCACCAGGGCAACGGCCATGGTCTCGCCGAGTGCGCGGCCCAGGCCCAGCATGATGGCGCTGATGATGCCGGGGCGGGCGAAGGGCAGCACGGCCATCTTGATCATTTCCCAGCGGGTGGCGCCGAGGGCCAGCGCGGCTTCTTCATGCAGCTTGGGGGTCTGCAGGAAGATCTCGCGGGACAGCGAGGTGATGATGGGCAGGACCATGACCGCAAGGACGATGCCGGCGGTGAGGATGGTCTTGCCGGTGGTGGAGGCCGGGCCCTGGAAGATCGGGAGCCAGCCCATGTTTGCCGCAAGCCAGCCGTACGCCGGCGAAATTTCCTTGGCAAGGAAGGCAGCGCCCCAGGCGCCGTACACCACGGAAGGGATGGCGGCGAGCAGGTCCACCACGTAGCCGAGCCCGGACGCCAGGCGGCGGGGCGCGAAGTGGGAAATGAAGAGCGCCACGCCGATGGCGACGGGGGTGGCGATCACCAGGGCGATCGCGGCGGCGATCAGCGTGCCGATCACAATGGGCCAGATGTAGGCGAAGAAGCCCTGGCCGCCCTGGATTTTGTCAGCGGGTGCGGTCAGCGCAGGGATTGCCTGGACTACCAGGAAGAGTGCGACGCCGAACAGGACGGCGAGGATCAGGCACCCGGCTGCCAGCGTGGCGCCGGAGAAGACTTTGTCCCCGGCGCGCCCGGCGCCCTGGGTACTGGTCAGGGAGGTGGCGGTCATTCGACGGCCCTTCGATTCGTGGCTGGACTAAGGAGGCGGGGTGCAAAGCCAAGTTCCCCGCACTGCCATTCGGCAGGCGGGGAACCCGGTTTTACAGCGTTGGCTAGGACTTGACCTTGATCGAGTCGATGGCCTTGGCGGCCTTGGCGGCCAGGTCCGAGGACAGCGGAGCGGACTTGGCCGACTCCGCGGCTGCCTTCTGGCCCTCGTCGGAGACTACGTAGTGCTCGAAGGCCTTGACCAGGTCAACGGTCTCCTGCTTGTCGTAGGTGGTGCACAGGACGTGGAAGGAGACCAGGACGATCGGGTAGGCGCCGGCGATGGTGGTCTTGCGGTCCAGCTTGATGGAGAGATCGTTGGCGGCGCGGCCGTCAACGGGCTTGCCGGCGTCCACGGCCTTGGCAGCGGCGTCGGCCGAGATCTTGGTGAAGGAGTCGCCCACCTTGATCTGGGCAACGCCCAGCTTGCCGCTGACGGCGGAGTCGTCGGCGTAGGTCACGGCACCGGGGGTGTCGGTGACGGTCTTGACCACGCCGGAGGTGCCCTTGGCGTTTTCGCCCTGCAGGCTGGCGGGCCATACACCGGCGGCCTTGTCCGTCCAGACGTCAGATGCCGCGGCGGCCAGGTAGTCGGTGAAGTTCTGCGTGGTGCCCGAGTCGTCGGAGCGGTTCACGGGGGTGACCTTCAGGTCCGGCAGCGAAACGCCCTCGTTCAGGGCGGCGATGGCGGGATCGTTCCACTTGGCGATCTGGCCACGGAAGATCTTGGCCACGGTGGCGGCGTCCAGCTTCAGGTCGGTGACGCCGGGAACGTTGAAGGCCACGGCGATCGGGGAGATGTAGACCGGGATGTCGATGGCGCCGTCGGGGCCGCAGACGGACTTGGAGGAGGCGTACTCGTCATCCTTGAGGTAGGCGTCCGAGCCGGCGAACTGTGCCGAACCGTCCAGGATTGCCTTGCGGCCTGCGCCGGAGCCGTCCGGGGAGTACTGCACGGTGGCGCCGGAGTTGGCGGAGGCGAAGTTGGTCTTCCAGGCGTCCATGGCGGCGCCCTGGGCGGAGGAACCGATGCCGGTCAGCGTACCGGTCACCTTGGTGCCGCCGGCGGCCTGGGTGCCGGCGGGGGCGGTGCCCGTGGCGTTGTCTGAACCGCAGGCGGAGAGCGCGAGTGCGCCGGCTGCGATAACAGCGATAGCCGCGTGGCGGCCGAAGCGGAGTGCCTTCACTAGATGTACCCCTTCCAGGGTTATTCAGGTGCGGGACAGGGACGGAGAACCCTGCTGCGCGATGCGTACGTTGTGTACCTTCAAGAAAGTTAAGGGCCGCAGGTAACGGGATGGGCTGTGCAAAGTGAACGGAGGATTAACGACGGCGGGATATTGGCTGACAAATGCCGGGTCACCATTGCGCAGGTCACATGCCCGGCCGTAGGGGAACCTGTGCCGGGCACCGGATAAGCACTGAATAGACTTGGACGCATGGCCATCCCAGCAGGACTCTCAGCAACCAGGCGGTTCCTGCGCAGCCGGTTCCGCACCGGGCTGATCCGAAGCCGCAATTCCTTTGTCCCTGCCATCCAGATGACCGTGTGCGCGGTGGGAGCCTATGCTTTCGCCGAATACGTCCTTGGCCACTCCGGGCCCTTGTTCGCCGCCACCTCGTCGCTGATCGCCCTCGGGTTTTCCCGGGAGCCGCGGCTGCGGCGCGTCATGGAGGTGGGGCTTGGCTGCACCATCGGCATCGCCGTCGGGGACCTGCTCCTCCACTGGCTGGGCGGCGATATCTGGGTGGCCGCCGTCGTGCTCCTCTTCTCCATCCTGCTGGCCCGCTTCCTGGACAGCGGCAGTATCTTCACCACCCAGCTGGCGCTGCAGTCGCTGCTGGTGGTGCTGCTGCCGGCGCCCTCCGGCGGCCCTTTCACCCGCAGCATCGATGCCGTGGTGGGAGGCATGTGCGCCCTGCTGGTGACCATCCTGGTGCCGAAGGACCCCCGCCAGGAGCCGCGCAGGGATGTGCAGAAGCTGCTGCATGAGTTGGCGGAAGTATTGCGCGAATGTGCCGGGGCGCTGGCCAACAGCGATTCCACCCAGGCCTGGCACGCGCTGATCCGCGGCCGGAACTGCCAGCCGCTGGTGGATGCCATGCGCCAATCCCTCCGCGCTTCCGGCGAAGTGGCCACATTGGCGCCCGCCTACCGGCGGCACCGCGATGAGCTGGACCGGCTCAAGCAGTCACTGGATTTCATCGACCTCGCCCTGCGCAACAGCCGTGTCTTTGCGCGGCGGCTGACCAGCGCCATCAACCATGCGGCCCTCTCGGACGAGGCTACGGACAGCATCGCGGGCGTTTTGCAGGAGACCGCCGCCGCCATCGATGAGCTGTCGCTGGGCCTCGCCGAGTCGCACGAAGGCGTCCGGCGGGCCCACCTGCGCACGGCCAGGCGGGACCTGAGCGAGATCGCTCTTCGCCTGCATCCCAAGCTGCTGGAGGTCCAGCGGCTGGAAGGTGAAACGGTGGTGATGCTGTTCCGGCCGCTGATGGTGGACCTGCTGGAAGCCACCGGCATGGACGCCGCCGAGGCCCGGGACGTGCTGCCCGCGCTGTAGTGTCAGTGCCCGCCAGTAGGGTTGAAGGCATGGCAACCAAGACTTCCCGGGCGTCCAAGGCACCCGCGTATAAATGCGCCGAATGCGGCTGGACCACCGCCAAGTGGGTGGGCCGCTGCGGCGAGTGCCAGGCGTGGGGCACCGTGGAGGAGACAGGCACGGCGGTGGCACGGACGACGGCGGCCACAACAGTGGTGGAGCCGGCCCGCAGGATTGCCGACGTTGACGCCACCACGGCTGCCTTCCTGCCCACCGGCGTGGACGAGCTGGACCGGGTGCTGGGCGGCGGGCTGGTTCCGGGCGCGGTGATCCTGCTCGCCGGCGAACCCGGCGTCGGCAAATCCACGCTGCTGCTCGATGTCGCCGCCAAGTTCGCCCGTACCGCCCAGGACGTCCTCTACGTCACCGGCGAGGAGTCGGCCGCCCAGGTGAAACTGCGGGCCGAGCGGATCGACGCCGTGGCCGAATCCCTGTACCTCTCGGCTGAGACGGACCTTGGCCAGGCCCTGGGCCAGGTGGAGAAGATCGAGCCGCGGTTGTTGATCGTGGACTCGGTGCAGACCCTCAGCAGCGCCGATGTCGACGGCAGCGCCGGCGGCGTGTCCCAGGTCCGCGAGGTGGCCGCGTCCATCATCGCCGCCGCCAAACGGCGGAACATGACCACCCTGCTGGTGGGCCACGTCACCAAGGACGGTTCCATTGCCGGGCCCCGCCTGCTGGAGCACCTGGTGGACGTGGTGTGCCAGTTCGAGGGCGAGCGGCACTCCCGGCTGCGGCTGCTCCGTGCTGTGAAGAACCGGTACGGGCCCACCGACGACGTAGGCTGCTTCGACCTCAATGAGAACGGCATCGAGGGCCTGGCGGATCCCAGTGGGCTGTTCGTCAGCCGCACCAAGGACCCGGTGTCCGGGACCTGCATCACCGTCACCATGGAGGGCCGCCGCCCGCTGCTGGCGGAAGTGCAGTCGCTGCTCGCCGAAAGCCCCACCGCGCAGCCCCGCAGGGCAACCAGCGGCTTGGACAGTTCGCGGGTATCCATGCTGCTGGCCGTGCTGCAGCAGCGCGCGGGGACCCTGCTGCACAAGGACGACTCCTACGTTGCCACCGTGGGCGGGGTGAAGCTCAGCGAACCGGCCACGGACCTGGCCGTGGCCCTTGCCGTGGCATCCGCCAAGGCCCGCAAGCCATTGCCCGTCCGGCTCATCGCTTTCGGTGAAGTGGGGCTGGCAGGCGAGGTCCGGCCCGTACCGGGCATCAACCAGCGCATCCAGGAGGCCCACCGGCTCGGGTTCACCCACGCCGTGGTCCCCGCCAGCCATACCGGGCCGGGGCCCGTGCCGGCAGGATTCTCGGTCCGTGAAGTGGAACACCTCACTGAGGCACTCAGCCTCCTGATTGGCTAGCCGCACCGCATTCCGGGGGCTGGCCGGGCCGGACACGCGGGCCGTGCACGGGCTTCCGGCAGGTACTGTATGTGCAGAACCTTCACGCAGACGGAGGTCGTAGATTTCTGTGCTGGGGGAAGCTTGGTCATCCAGGAACAGCAGGGTGCCGCAGACGCTGCGGACCGTGCACGCAGGGGGCCCATACAGCCTGTTGTGTCCGACCGTCTCGATGGGTTGTTCGGAGGTCTCAGCGCCCGCAAGCGCATAGTGGCCAGCCAGATGCCCGTCACCTTGACCATTGCGCTGGTGGTCACCGCAGCGGCGGTCTTCAGCCCGGAGACGCTGGCCAGCACATATTTTCTTGCAGCACTGCTGCTCCACGCGGCGATCGCGGCATTGTGCATAGCCGTTCCATGGGCCAGGCTCCCGGCGGGTGCGTTCGCCGTGATTCCGCTCCTGGACTGCCTTGCCATCGCGTTTACCCGCGAAGCCGGCGGCCCGGCCTTCAACGTGTTGAGCATGGTGCTGGTGTTTCCTGTCGTGTGGCTCTCGGCCCAGGTCCGGCCGTATATGCCGGCCCTGGCTATCGCAGGGACCGTCCTCTGCACGGTGGTGCCACCCGTTGTCCAGGGAGCCCCTCTGGCCGGAGGCTCGATGATCCGCGTCCTTATCCTTCCCCTGGTCATGTCCGTTATCGCGGTGACCGCCCACGTTGTGGCCACCACCATCCGCCGGCACCGCGCCAGGCTTGTCGAAAACGAACGCGACCTGGCCCGCACACTGGCTGAAAGCGTCCGGCGCCAGGCGCTGCTGGACGCGGTGCTGAAAGCCGTTGGCGTGGGCGTCTGGGTGGTGGACACCCGGGGCCACACGGTGCTGGCCAACAGGGCGATGCGCACCGACCCCGCCCTCGACGGTGTCATGGACCCGGCCGGCCGGCACGGCCTGATGCTGGCCGACCGGCTGACACCTGTGCCCTCCGGCATGGCCCCCTTGGCCCGCGCTGCAGCCGGGGAAGTCTTTGTGGACGAGTTGTATTGGGCGGGCCCGGCAGACCGCCAACGTGCCTACTCCGTGAGTTCGCACGGCTTTCCACCCGCCGGCGGCCAGGCGGGCGGCGCCGTCATCACTTTCGTGGACGTGACCAGCCTGGTGAGCGCGCTGGCGGCCAAGGACAACTTTGTCGCCACTGTCTCGCATGAGCTGCGGACACCGCTGACGTCCATTCTGGGTTACCTGGAACTGGTCCTGGAAGAACCCGGGCATGAGGACATCCAGGGTGAGCTCCTGGTGGTGCGGCGGAATGCGGAACACCTGCTGGGCCTGGTCAATGACCTGATCGCCGTCGCATCCGAACGGATGGACCTGTCCCTGGAAGAGACGGACCTTGCCCGGCTGCTGGCACTGGAGGTGGATGCCGTCCTGCCCAAGGCGGCCGGCCATGGGCTGCAGCTGGTCCTTGAGGTGGAGCAGCCGCTGCCTGCCAGGGTGGACCCGGAGCGAATCAGCCAGGTGGTCCGCAACCTGCTCTCGAACGCCATCAAGTATTCCCCCAGCGGCGGGTTGATTACTGCCGGCGCCGTCAGGACCGACGCAGGCCTGGTCTGCTCCGTTTCCGACACCGGCGTGGGGATGACGGCGGAAGAGCAGGAGCAGGCGTTCACCAAGTTTTTCCGCTCGGCACGGTCGCGGGAAACAGCCATTCCCGGCGCGGGTTTGGGGCTTCCCGTCAGCAAGACCATCGTGGAAGGCCACGGCGGATCCATCAGCCTGGCCAGCGAGCCCGGCGTTGGCACCACGGCCACTTTTATCCTGCCGGTTGCCTGAGGCTCCCAGTGCCGCCGGGATCCGGGGCGGCAGAGTTGAGGGGCGGCCGAGGTGCGGGGCGGTTGAGATGCGGCCTGTCAGGAAGCGGGGCCGGCCAGCATCCGGGAAACGTCGCTGCGCAGCACCAGGAGCGGGCCGCCTGTGGCGCTGACGTTGCCGTTGGCCACGTAGTAACCGCGTGCAGCCCCGGTTCCTCCTGCCGCACGGTCCAGGGCATCCACCAGATGCCGGGGCAGGTGGCCCTGCGGACCCAGGCTGCGGAGCTCATCCACTTCTTCCGGCGTGAGCCGTCCCAAAACCTCAGCAATGTTGGCCATGAGTGCTCCTTTCGAGCGGAGTGCCATGCAGGGTGCCTGAAGGAATAACCTAGAGCAGCGCCGTGAACTCCACGTTAACGGCGGAAGTCACCTGCAATTTCCTGATGATCCGGAGGCTAAATGCCCATTCGAAGCGCCGGCATCCTGCTGTACCGGGAGGCCACGGGAGCGCGCGCCGGCGCCCCGGCCGGGCCGGAGGTGTGGATCGCGCACATGGGCGGCCCTTTTTGGGCGCGCAAGGATGCGCATGCGTGGTCGATCCCCAAGGGTGAGTATGCCGACGGCGAGGACCCGTTCGCCGCCGCGCTGCGGGAGTTTGAAGAAGAGATGGGAACTGCCGCCCCGGACGCTGACTACCGGCTGCTGGGCGAATTCCGGCAGTCATCGGGAAAGCTGATCACGGCCTACGCGGCGCAGGCCGTATTCGCTCCGGGGGTGATCAGCAGCAACACTTTTCCCCTGGAATGGCCCAAAGGGTCCGGGCGGATCCAGCACTTTCCTGAAGTCGACCAAGCCCGGTGGTTCCCTGAGCAGGAGGCCCGGCTCAAACTCGTGAAAGGCCAGCTGCCCATCCTCGATGCCCTGCTCAAGGACCTTGAGGCAGCATAGGGACGGTCACCGGGGCCTGGCCCGCCACCGCGGGACGTAGGATTCCTGCCGAGGCCACAAACCTCCTTTGTTGATACCGGGAAGGCATCATGTTTACTTTCGACCAGTTGGCCGGCTTCATCGCGGTAGCGGAGGAGCTGCATTTCGGCAGGGCGGCGGAACGCCTGAACATGACGCAGCCTCCCTTGAGCCGCCAGATCCAGAAGCTGGAGAAGATCGTCGGGGCCGAGTTGCTGGAACGGGACAACCGGAAGGTGGAACTCACTTCCGCCGGCAGGACGTTCCTGGACGAGGCGCGCCGGCTCATGGCCCTCGCCGAGCGCGCCCCGGCCACGGCCCGCCGGATCGCATCCGGGAGGTCGGGAGTCCTGCGCATCGGGTTCACGGCAGCAAGCGGCTTCAGCATCCTGGGACCGGTGCTTGACGAACTGTCACGCATCATCCCGGACGTCGACATTGAGCTCCAGGAACTGGTTACGGGCGAGCAACTGGCAGGCCTCCTGACCGGGGAGCTGGACCTTGGCCTCGCCCGGCCACCCTTCGACCTATCCACGTTCGACTCGCGCCTTCTCCACCGTGAATCGATGATGCTCGCAGTTCCCGACGGACACCCGCTCACGCTGCTGGGCCGGCCGGTCGCCGCAGACGATCTCCGCGACGAGCCGCTGATCATGCACTCCCCCACCCAGGCCCGGTACTTCTACGACCTCGTGGTCCGCATGTTCCCCGTCCGGCACGCCAACGTGGTGCACACCGTCAGCCAAATCCTGACCATGGTGTCGCTGGTGGCGGCGAACCGCGGACTGGCGTTCATTCCAGAGTCGGCCACCATCCTGGGTATCCACGGTGTGCGATTCCTTCCCCTGGAGGGCGGCAGCCACCAGCCGGTGGAACTGCACGCCCTGTGGAACCGCAGGATCACCAACCCTGCGCTCTCCCGCCTCCTCCGTGAGCTGGACTTCGCCACGAAGTGAGCCATGCCGCCAAGGTATCAAAGTATCCATAAATACTCTTGGACAGGCATCACTATCGGTTCCTAGGCTGGGTGGAAAGCACCCATCCCGCCGCCCGCGGCACATAATCCGGAGGAACCCCGTGGCAAAGTACACACCCCAGGAACTGGCGCACACGCTTAAAGAAGGACTCCTGTCCTTTCCGGTCACTTCCTTCGATGCAAACCTGCAGTTCGATGAGGAGAACTACCGCAAACACCTCGCGTGGCAGGCAAGCTTTCCGGTAGCCGGCCTCTTCGCAGCAGGCGGCACCGGCGAAGGCTTCTCCCTCACCCCCGCAGAATCCGAACGGGTGGTGCGCGCCGCCGTCGACGAAGTGGGAGCCCGGGTTCCCGTACTGGCCTCCGCCGGCGGATCCACCGCCCAGGCCATCGAAAACGCCAAGGCCGCCGAAGCCGCCGGCGCCGAGGGCATCCTGCTTCTGCCGCCATACCTGACCGAAGCGGACCAGGCCGGGCTGGCGGAGCACGTCAGCGCAGTCTGCCGCGCAACGTCACTGGGCGTCATCATCTACAACCGCGCCAACGCCATCTACAAGGACACCACCGTGGCAGCCCTGGCGGAGCGGCACCAGAACCTGATCGGCTTCAAGGACGGCGTGGGCGACCTCGAACACGACGCCCGGGTCTACGCCAAGCTCGGAGACCGGCTCTTCTACCTGGGCGGCCTTCCCACCGCCGAAACGTTCGCCCTGCCGTTGCTGCAACTGGGCATGAGCACCTACTCCAGCGCGATGTACAACTTCGTCCCGCAGTTTGCGCTGGACTTCTACCAGGACGTCCGCAACAACGACCGTGCAGCCGTCAACCGGAAACTCAACGACTTCGTCATCCCGTACCTGGACATCCGTGACCGCGTGAAAGGCTACTCGGTGTCCATCGTCAAGGGCGGCCTGGATGCCATCGGCCGCTCGGCCGGACCCGTACGCACGCCGCTGCAGAACCTGGCCCCGCAGGACCTCTCCGACCTTAAGGCCCTGATTGCCACCATTTCCTGACCGTCAGCCAACCACCAATCCCACCACTGGAGGAATCCTTGAACCTCACCGGACATTCACTCATCGCCGGCCAGACGGTTGACGGCAAAGGCAAGACCGCCAACGGTTTCAACCCGGCCACCGGCCAGCCCCTGGAGCCGGCCTATTCACTGCTCACCAACGCACAGCTTCAGGCCGCCACATCCGCAGCCAAGGAGGCATTCCCGTCCTTCAGCAACCTGGACCCTGAAACACACGCCACGTTCCTTGAAGCCATTGCGGAGAACATCGACGCCATCGGCGGGGAACTGATCACCCGCGCCGTGCAGGAAACCGGATTGCCCGCGGCCCGGCTTCAGGGTGAGCGTGCCCGCACCACCGGCCAGTTGCGGCTGTTCGCCGGCGTGGTCCGGCAAGGCGATTTCCGCGGCGTCCGGATCGACCCCGCACAGCCTGGCCGTACCCCGCTCCCCCGGGCCGACATCCGCCAGCGCCAGATCCCACTGGGTCCCGTGGCAGTGTTCGGCGCCAGCAACTTCCCGCTGGCCTTTTCGACGGCGGGCGGAGACACGGCCTCGGCCCTCGCCGCTGGCTGCCCGGTGGTCTTCAAAGCCCACAACGCCCATCCCGGCACCAGCGAACTCGTTGGCCACGCGGTCACCCAGGCCGTCGCGGACGCGGGCCTGCACCCCGGTGTCTTCTCGCTGGTTTACGGTCCCGGCGCCGACATTGGCCAGGCACTGGTTGCCGACCCCGCCATTAAGGCCGTAGGTTTCACCGGCTCCCGGAACGCCGGCACCGCCCTGATGCGTACTGCCGCCGCCCGTCCGGAACCCATCCCCGTCTACGCTGAAATGTCCTCCGTTAACCCTGTCTTCGTCTTCGAAGGGGCGTTGAGGGGCGACGTCGACGCCCTGGCACAGCAGTACGTCACCTCCGTGACGGGCAGTTCGGGCCAGCTCTGCACCTCGCCGGGCCTGCTGTTCGCGCCCGCAGGTGAGGCCGGGGACAAACTCGCTGCCGCCGTCGGACGCGCCGTCTCCGCCAGCGCCGGGCAGACAATGCTCACCGAGGGCATCGCCGCGTCCTGGAACACCGGAACGGAAGCGCTCGGTTCGGCTGCCGGCGTCGAACTGATCGGCCAGGGCACGCCGGGCCCGACGGAAAACGCCCCCGCCCCGGCCATCTTCGGCACCGGAGTGGAGCAGTTCACCACCAACGACGTCCTGCACCAGGAGATCTTCGGCGCCGCGTCCCTGGTGATCCGCTACGCCGGCATCGAGGACCTGCTGCAGGCGGCTTCCCGGATCGAGGGCCAGCTCACCGCCACCCTGCAGCTCACGGAAACTGACTATCCGGAGGCGGCACGGCTGCTGCCTGTCCTCGAACAGAAGGTGGGGCGCATTCTGGTCAACGGGTGGCCCACGGGGGTGGAAGTAGGTCACGCCATGGTCCACGGCGGCCCCTTCCCCGCCACGTCTGACAGCCGCACCACGTCCGTGGGCACCCTGGCCATCAACCGCTTCCTGCGTCCGGTGGCCTACCAGGACCTGCCCCAGGAACTGCTCCCGGAGCCGTTGCAGGACGCCAATCCCTGGCATTTGAACCGGCGGATCGACGGCACGGTTGTTCCGGCCGCGGAGGCGCCCAGCGCGTAACCGCGGGGCCCGGAACTAGGCGCCCGTAAGCACCAGGGCCACGCTGTGGCCGCCGAAGCCGAAGGCATTCACCAGTCCTGCAGGGGCATACCCGGACGGAAGCTGGTGGGTGCTTTCGGTGACGACGTTCAGGTCCACCTCCGGGTCCAGCGCCTCCACGTTCAGCGTCCCCGGCAGCTGTCCGGTGCGCAGGGCTTCAAGGACAACCACGGCGGCCAGCGCACCGGCACCGCCCAGCAGGTGTCCAGTGTGGCCCTTGGTCGAGGTGACAGGGACGTCTGCCCCGAAGACGGCGTTGATGGCCTGGCCTTCCAGCCGGTCGCCCACGGGAGTGGAGGTGGCGTGGGCGTGCACGAAGCCGATGTCTGCCGGCTGCATGTTCGCTGAATCCAGCGCCTTCTGCATGACGCGGCGCTGCATCGCAGGATCTGCCGCCACGATGTCGTTCGCATCGGACGTCACCGCTCCCCCGGCCACGGCACCAAGCGTTGCGGCGCCGCGGGCACGTGCGTGCTCCTCGCTCTCCAGCACCACCACCGCGGCGCCCTCTGCGAGCACAAACCCGTCCCGGCCGCCGTCGAACGGGCGTGCGGCCCGCTGCGGGTCATCCGAACGGGTGGACAATGCACGGATCTGGGCAAAACCGCTGATCACCAGGTCGTTGACGGAGGCATCCACGCCGCCGGCAATTACGACGTCGGCAGCACCGGAGCGGATCAGCTCGGCTGCCTGGACAATCGCCTCGGCCCCCGAGGCGCAGGCGCTGACCGGAGTCCGGGCGCCACCGCGTGCGCCGAGGTCGATGGATACCCAGGCGGCGGGACCGTTGACCATGAGCCTGGTGAGGGTGTGCGGGGAAACCTTGCGCGGCCCGGATTCGTTCAGCGTGCGGTCCTGCTCGATGGTGGAGCCAAGGCCGCCGTAGGCCGAACCGATCACCACGGCGAAGCGCTCCGGATCAACCTCGGGGCTTCCCGCCTGCGCCCATGCCTCCCGGGCCGCCACCAGCGCCAGTTGGCCGCAGCGGTCCATCCGCTTCATTTCGCGGGTGCTGAGGTGCTCCGAAAGATCCGCGGTGACCTGCCCGGCGATCCTGACCGGCAGTTGCTCCGCCCAATCCTGGTGCAGCGCGGTGATGCCTGAGCGGCCCCCGAGCAGGGCCTCCCAGGTCTCCTTGACCGTGGTGCCGAGCGGGTTGATGGTACCGGTGCCGGTCACCACGGCGCGGAGTGCAGGAGTGTTCACGGACGCCCTTACTTCGCCGGGGTGTGTGTGCCGATGGGCACGAGAGTCAGGTCCGGGTGGTTCTTCTCGATCCGGCGGAGCGCCCAGACGTCGTTGAACAAGGCGAGGTATTCGCCGTCGGACCGCAAAAGCACCTCCGCGCCCGGGACGTTGGCCAGCGCGGGCATGGCGTCCGCCGTCGAAATCCTGGCCAACGAGTAGGGCAGGCGTTCCAGGCGCATGGGGGCGCTGAAGTCGTGCGCCATGCGGTCCTCCACCACTTCGAACTGCATGGGCCCGACGGCGGCAAGCACGGGCGCCTGGTCACCGCGGACGTCGGAGCGGAGCACCTGGATGACGCCCTCGTGCTCAAGCTGCTCGATGCCGCGGCGGAACTGCTTGAACTTGCTGGGGTCCTTGGACCGCGCCACCTGGAAGTGTTCGGGGGCGAACAGCGGGATGGCCGGGTATTCCACCGGGTCCTCGAGGAACAGGCTGTCACCTACGCGCAGGGAGGACGCGTTGACCAGGCCCACCACGTCGCCGGGGTACGCCTCATCGATGACTTCGCGTTCCCGCCCGAACACCTGCTGGGCGTATTTGGTGGCGAAGGATTTTCCGGTGCGGGTCTGGGTCACCACCATGCCGCGCTCGAACACGCCGGAGCAGACGCGGATGAAGGCCACGTGGTCACGGTGCGCCTTGTTCATGCCCGCCTGCACTTTGAAGACGAAGCCGGAGAACGGCGACTCCACCGGGCGGGGTGCGCCGTCCACGTCGGGGCGGGGAGCCGCGGGAGGGGCGAAGTCCACCAGGGCGTCCAGCAGCTCCTTGACGCCGAAGTTCAGTGCGGCGGAGCTGAACAGGATGGGGGTGGCCTTGCCGGCGTGGAAGGCGTCCACGTCAAATTCGAGGTTGGACTCGACCACCAGGCCTGCCTCATCCACAGCGTCGGACCAGTTGCTTCCCTGGCTCTCGGCGGCTTCCTCAGGCGTGAAGTACTCGGTGAGGGCGATCTGGGCGCCGGCGTTGTTGCGCTGGAAGCGGGCGAAGCGGTCGTTCCGCAGGTCCCAGACGCCCCGGAAGTCGCCGGAGATGCCCACGGCCCAGGTCAGCGGCATGGGCTGCAGTCCGGTGCGTTCGGTGATCTCGTCCATCAGCGCCAGGGCGTCCAGGCCGGGGCGGTCCCACTTGTTGATGACAGTGATGATGGGCAGGTTCCGCTGCTTGCAGACCTCGAAAAGCTTCATGGTCTGGGTTTCCAGGCCCTTGGCGGCGTCCACCAGCATCACTGCGCAGTCCACGGCCGCCAGCACGCGGTAGGTATCTTCGGAGAAGTCGGCGTGGCCGGGGGTGTCCAGGAGGTTGATGACCGTGTCCCGGTAGGAGAACTGGAGGGCAGCGGAGCTGATGGAGATGCCGCGGTCCTTCTCCATCTGCATCCAGTCCGAGACCGTTTCCTTGCGGTTGGCCTTGCCGCTGGAGGCACCGGCGGTGCCGATCACCTTTGCATGCAGGGCGAGTGCCTCGGTGAGCGTGGACTTGCCCGCGTCAGGGTGGGAAATTACCGCAAAGGTCCTGCGGCGGCCCGCCTCCTTATGAATCTCGGAGATCCGGGCGGGGGTCAGGACATCTTGGGACACGGTGCTACTTTCGCTGCGGTTGTGGCTGCCCAGGGGCCTTTCGGGTTCTGCGCTGCGACTCGAGGGCGGGGAAACGGGGTTGGCGAACGGCCAAAGTACAAGTTTATCGCAGGGCCGCAAACCTTTACCGGCCGCGCTTAACGCGGGCGAAACCGGGCGTTCAAAGCTGCGAAATGCCTGGCGGCTAGCTTGGGGGCATGATCAATGGCGCCATCTTCTCCGGCAACCTCTTCTTCGATCCGCTGGCCGGCAACCTGGCCACCGCGGCGGGGACTGCATCGGGCACGCCGCAGGGCACCGCGCAGGGCACCGGCCCCGGCACCGCCGCCGAAGGGCCGGACGGAGCTCCTCCTGTCCCGCCGCAGCGCCAGCGGGGCGTCCAGACGGCGGCGGAGCACAGGGCGCTCCGTGCCGCCTCCCTGTCCAAGGTCAGCAGGGACCTGGAGCGGATGCTCAGGGAGCGGCGGCGCTGAGCATCCCCGGGAGCGGGCCCACTTCCCGGCCCGCCTGGCCCGGCGCGCCACCGCGAAGGGCGGCATGGGAGCGCCAGGTGAACGGCATGATGTGCTTATGCGCAGCATTGAACTGGTCTTTGACAGCAGTACCGACGCCTTGGTCAGGGCCGACTGGGCGCGCCTCGAAGCAGCCGGCCTTCCCAGCCTGGCAGCGCATACCTCGCCCAGCAACAGTCCACACATCACGCTGGCTGCAGGACTGGACCTCCAGGCCGCGCAGGAGGGGCCCTGGCAGATGCTGCCGGTGGACGTGGTGTTTTCCGGCGCCATCGTTTTCCCCGCCGGCGCCGGCAGGTACGTGCTGGCCCGGTCCGTCCTGCTGACCCCCGGCCTGCTGGACCTGCACGCCACGCTGCACCGGGATCTTGGTGGCGCCCTGCCGTTGACCTTGCCGGGGGCGTGGACGCCGCATGTGACCATCTCCCGCCGCATCCCCGGCCACCAGCTCGGGGCCGCCATGGACCTGCTGGACCTGCGCGTGGAAGGCAGCTGCACGGCAGCGCGGCTGTGGGACAGCAGCACGAAAACGGTCACTCTCCTGGGTGGCGCTGCCTGGGAAGGCCGGCCGGAACCACGTCCTACGGGGTGAAAATGCCTGCCCGGGCGGGCGTCCAACCGGCACTTTTCCGGCCGCTCAGGATAACCCCTAACGGGGCACTTTGGGGCTTGACTGTGCGGAACTTGGGCTTCTTGCCCCTATCATTGAGCTTGCGGGATTAGCAGCACTTTTTGAACCTGCCGGCCACCTGCAGATGCCGGTATTCCTGCGGGCGGCGGTCCGCACCTTTGAAGGGAAACACCTATGGCGCGGAGCCCCGAAGAATCGCTGAGGGCCACTCTGGGCAGGGTTGCACCCGGAACACCGCTCCGCGATGGCCTGGAACGGATCCTCCGCGGGCGCACCGGCGCCCTGATCGTCCTGGGCTCGGACCGGACCATCGATTCCATCTGTTCCGGCGGATTCGATATCGGCATCGAGTTCTCACCCACCCGGCTGCGGGAACTGGCCAAGATGGACGGCGCCATCATCTGCGACAAGGACGCGGGCAACATCCTGCGCGCCGCAGTCCAGCTGGTCCCGGATTCAAGCATCGAAACGCAGGAGTCGGGCACCCGCCACCGGACGGCGGAACGGGTTGCAAAGCAGACCGGGGTTCCCGTCATCTCCGTCAGCCAGTCCATGCAGATCATCGCCCTTTACGTCAACGGCCTGCGGCACGTCCTGGAGGGCTCCGAGAACGTCCTTGCCCGGGCCAACCAGGCGCTGGCTACCCTGGAGCGGTACCGCGCACGGCTGGACCAGGTCACCAGTTCACTGTCGGCGCTGGAAATCGAGGCGATGGTGACGGTGCGGGACGTGGCCGTGACCCTCCAGCGGCAGGAAATGGTTCGCCGCATTTCGGAGGAAATTTCGCAGTATGTGCTGGAACTGGGCGAGGACGGCCGGCTCCTCTCCCTCCAGCTCGACGAGCTGACCGTGGGCCGGGGCCCTGGAAGCGATGTGATCATCCGCGACTACGCCAGTCCCAATGCCTCCGCGGACGAGATCGACAAAGCCGTCCATGAACTGGTCAGCCTGGGCCCCACCGAGCTGATCGACCTCGGCAAGATCGCAGCGATCGTTGGCTTTGCCGGCGGCGAGGCCAATCTCGACGCCGTGGTCCAGCCCCGCGGCTACCGGCTGCTGTCCGGCCTCAAGGCAGTCCCCAAGGCAGTGGCGGACCGGCTGGTGGACCATTTCGGCGGGCTGCAGTTCCTGATGGCGGCCACCATCGACGACCTCATGACCGTGGACGGTATTGGTGACCAGCGCGCCCGTACCGTTCGCGAAGGCCTCAGCCGGATGGCGGAGGCAAGCCTCCTGGACCGTTTCCTCTAGCCACCCGGTCCCCATCGATTGCTCCCCACCTGCCGTTATGGCGCCTGAAAACGACAGTTACGGAGCAATCGATGGAGCCGCTGGTCAGTTCAGCTGGAAAACAGCCTTGGGACTGGCCCGCGAACCCAGCTTGGCCGTGAAGATGTAATACGCCCCGCCCCCGCCGGGTGCTGCAGCCACGGCCTTGCAGCCATCGGCACTGCGGTTCCGGCCCCACGGGAAGTTGGCTGTTTCACTGGCACCGGACGCAATGACCTTCACCAGGTCCTCGCTGGATGCCTGGCAGTCCTTCGAGGAGAAGATCCGGTCGGAGCCACTGGTCACCACGAACTCCATCTGCGAGGTTCCGATGTTGACCTCACAGGGCACGGTGCCGCCGTTGGTCACCTTCAGGGTAAGCAGCGGATTTTCCCCCGGGCCGTAGGCAGGCTTGTCCGTGGCGGCCGTGACGGTCACCAGGTTCTGGTTGCAGGTGGGGGTTGCCGGGGCCGTGGGCGACGCCGTGGCGGACGGGGTTGCCGGCGCGGAAGCAGAGGGGGTGGTCACGGCAGCGGCGGGGCCCGACGCCGTCTCCGTGGCGGATGGCTGGGTGTATGAAGCCTGCTGCGAACCGCTCCGGAAGGCGCCTGCAAGGGCGAAACCGCTGACGACCAGCACCACCACCAGCAGGAGCGCGCCACCAGCAATCAGGCGCCGGCGGCGGTAGACGGCGGCGCTCGGCTTCCGGACGCTGCTGGAACCCGACGCCGTGCCGCGTGCTGATGAATTGCCTTGCCTGCCCATCCTCCTAGGCTAGGGAAGCCAGCCCGTTCTGCACTGCCACCACGCCGCCGGGGTCCCATCGCGCTGGTCACAACCGGTTTTCGGCCGGGACGAGGCCGTCCATTACAGTGTTGGCATCGACACTCAAACCTCCCCCACCACGGACGCTGCAGCGGACCCCGCAAACCTGGAGCTGCTCCACCAACGGATCAACGGCTGGTTCGCCGAGGTTGCCCGCGACCTGCCCTGGCGCGAGCCTGGCTGCTCCGCCTGGGGCGTGCTGGTCAGCGAGATCATGCTGCAGCAAACACCGGTGGTCCGGGTGCTTCCCGTCTGGCATGAATGGCTCAAGCGCTGGCCCACCCCGGCCGGGCTGGCAGGCGAACCGGCAGGGGAAGCCGTCCGCTCGTGGGGGCGGCTGGGCTACCCGCGCCGCGCGCTCCGGCTGCACGCCGCAGCCGCAGCGATCGTGCGGGACCACGGCGGCAGGGTCCCCGACACCTACGCCGAACTCCTGGCCCTTCCCGGCGTGGGCAGCTACACCGCAGCTGCAGTGGCAGCGTTCGCTTACGGCCGCCGGGAAACGGTGGTGGACACCAACATCCGCAGGGTGCACGCCCGGCTGGTCTCCGGCCTCGCCCTTCCCGCCCCGGCGCTGACGGCGGCGGAGATGCGCCTGGCCGCCGGCCTGTTGCCGGACGACGACGAAACCTCCGTGCGCTGGAACGCCGCGGTCATGGAGCTCGGGGCTTTGGTGTGCACGGCCCGCGCCCCGAAGTGCGCCGCCTGCCCGGTCAAGGACTCCTGTGCGTGGCTGGCGGCGGGTGAGCCCCCGCCGTCGTACGTTCCCAAGGGGCAGGCGTGGCACGGCACCGACCGCCAGGTCCGCGGCGCCGTGCTGGCCGTGCTGCGGCTGACTGAAACACCCGTTCCGCCTGACATGTTTTACCGGGAACCCGCCGATCTTGGGTTCGCCCCGCAAGGGATCGGCGTGCCGCTGGCCGCGCTGCACCGGCTCAACACCGCTCCGGAACAGCTGGAGCGGGCGTTGGCGGGGCTGCTGGCGGACGGACTGGCAGAGATGCGAGACGGCGGCTACAGACTTCCTGGCTGACGCACCGGCTGCCCGGCACCCCGGGCCGGGGATGGCATACTTCTTGGTGACCGAAACCGGGGGAAGCCATGAAGACCATTCTGTACATCGTCTGGGCGCTGTTTGTTGCCGCCGCGATACTTTCGCTGCTTTATGCCTCGCGCAGGACTAAGCGGCAGGCACGACAGATGGCGGAGTGGCCCAAAGCGCAGGCCACCGTCACCGGCAGTGCCACGGGCTGGACCAGCGGCGTGGGCGGCTCAAGCCGGAACCTGCGATATTTCCCCACGTACCAGTTCACGGACCCGCAGGGCACCCTTTTCATGGGTAAGTCGGAGGTCTCCGACGTTGAGCAGCCGGTACCGGGGTCACTGATCGAGGTGGCCTACAACCCGGCGAACCCCAATGAGTCGCTTGAGGTTTCTTCGGAACCACGTACCGCCATGGGGTGCCTGATTGCCTTCTTCGCTGTCTTCGCCGTCGTCTCGTTCTGGTTCATCGGCGTCTTCCCCGTGGGCTAGGGGCTGATGGCTTAGCGGCTGCCGCGGCTAGAACAACGCCGGCTGCGTGAATGCTTCGCCCTCGGACGCTCCGGGGGCCGGACCGTCGCCAACCGGTTCAGGGCTCCAGTCGAAGCCGAGTTCGGCGAGCAGTTCCTCCATGGAGATCTGGCCGTCCAGCACTTCGATCTCCTGGGTGTTTTCTGCAAGCGGCCGTTCCATGCCATCGAGCTTATTCCCAGGAAGGGCCACGCAGCTCAGGGCTCGCCGAAGCCGGCCTCCACCAGGCCGCCCACGTACTCCACTGCCCTTTCCGCATCCGCGCCCCATGCTTCCACGTGCAGCACGGTCCCCTTGCCTGCCCCCAGGGTCATCAACCCCGTCATGGATGCGCCGTCCGCTCCGTTGATGGTGACCTCGGCGTCGAGCGACGCCAGCCCGCCGGCAACTTTCGCAGCGGGCCGGGCGTGCATGCCGGCCTGGTTCACCAGTTCAAAGTCGCCCGTGAAATCCGGCGGGGCGCTGCTGACGGGCTCCTGCTCCGACTCTCCTGCCGCTGGCTCCGGCTTCTGGGCGGCGCCCGGAACGCCTTCGGCTGCCTTCCGGACCGCCTGCACATCAGCTCCACCCTGCGCGGCGACGGCGGCAGCCACGAGCCCTTCCACCAGCGGCGCGTCGGCGAGCAGGACGCCGGCCGGATTCTCCAGGAACTCGAGGGCCGACTCGGCGGTCATGACGGCTGAGCCCAGGTCAGTCAGCACCACGGTGCCTTCCGGGCCGGTCCCGCCGCCCTGGCTGCCGGCCTTTTCCAAGGCGGCGAGGACCTTCTCCAGGCTGGTGCCGATCCTGCCGTCGTCGGTGCCACCGGCCGGCAGGATCATGACATCGGGCGCCATTTGGGCGGCAAGCTCCACGGCGCCGTCGGCAATTTTTTCGCTGTGGGACACCACAACGATGCTGACGGTCATGCAGCCGCCCCGACGGCAGCACGCAGGATGAGTGCGCTGGACACGGCCCCCGGGTCCCGGTGGCCCGCGCTGCGTTCGCCAAGGTAGCTGGCGCGGCCTTTCCGGGCAATCATCGGGTCGGTGGACACGGCCCCCGCCTCGGCAGCCTCCGCAGCCGCCACCAGGACGCCCAGGACATCCGCGCTCCCACCGTCTGCTGCCGCGCGGGCAGCATCAACGGCCGGCGTCCACGCGTCCACCATCGTCTTGTCCCCTGACTCCGCCTTGCCGCGCGCCACGATCCCGTCCCGTGCCGCCTGCAGGGCGCCGGCCCAGGCCGCCGGATCGATCTCGGCGGAATCACCCAGGGCGGTGGCAGCGCGAAGGAACGCGGTTCCATACAGGGGACCGGCCGCGCCGCCAACCTTGGACATCAGGGTCATGGCGGTCATTTTCAACGCCGCCCCCGGGGTTTCAGGCGTCGATTCGCCCAGCTTGGCAAGGACCGCCTGGAAGCCGCGGTCCATGTTCTCGCCGTGGTCGGAGTCCCCGATGGCGCGGTCCAGTTCGATGAGTTCAACACGGTGTTCGGCCATGGCCTGCGCGCACAGCGTCAGCCATTTGACGGCCCAGTTGGCATCCAGCACCATGGTTACACGCCCCAGCGCAGGGCGGGCGTGTGCACGGGTGCGTCCCAGAGTTCGGTGAGTTCGTCGTCGAGCCGCAGGACCGAGATGGAACAGCCCTGCATTTCCAGTGCGGTGATGTAGTTCCCCACCAGCGACCGTTCCACCGTGGCGCCCGCGTCCGCCAGTACCTGCACGGCCCGGCGGTACACGATGTACAGCTCGCTCAACGGGGTCCCGCCCATGCCGTTCACGAAGAGCAGCACCTTGTCCCCCGAACTGACCTTGAGGTCGGTCAGCACGGCGTCCATCAGCCGGTTGGTGATGCTGTCCGCGTTTTCCATGGGGATCCGGTGCCTGCCGGGTTCGCCGTGGATGCCGATCCCGATCTCGATCTCATCCTCGGCGAGGTCGAAACTTGGCGTGCCTGCGTGCGGCACCGTGCAGGCTGACAACGCAACGCCCATGGTCCTGACGTTGGCGTTCACCCGCTCCCCGATGGCGGCCACGGCATCCAGGTTGTCGCCGCGCTCGGCAGCGGCACCGGCGATTTTCTCCACGAGCACCGTGCCGCCCACCCCGCGCCTTCCCGCGGTGTACAGCGAGTCCTCCACCGCGACGTCGTCGTTGACCAGCACGGTCCGGACGTTCACGCCCTCCGCTTCGGCCAGCTCGGCCGCGGTCTCGAAGTTCAGGACGTCGCCGGTGTAGTTCTTGACGATATGCACGACGCCGGCACCTGAGTTCACAGCGAGGGTGGCGGGCAGGATCTGGTCCGGCGTCGGGGAGGTGAACACCGCCCCCGGGACGGCGGCGTCGAGCATGCCCCGGCCCACGTAGCCGGCGTGCAGTGGCTCATGTCCACTGCCGCCGCCTGAAACCAGGCCCACCTTGCCGGCCACAGGCGCGTCCTTGCGCGTGATGTAGGTGGGGTCTTCACTGACGGTGACCAGTCCTGCATGCGCCAGGCCAAAGCCCTGCACAGCTTCCTGGACAACGGATTTTGGATCGTTGATGAGTTTCTTCATGGCGGTGCTCCTGGCTGTGCTCCTGAAGGATGTGTCTCCGACCCTACTACCGGGATCGCAGGTGGCGGTAGGTTCCTCCGGTCCGGGTTTTCCGGCCACCGCCAACGCCTGCCGGTCCGGGACGCAGCAAAGGGACAGCCCCCAATGACTGTCCCTTTCCTGAGGCCCCCCACATATCGGCCTCCAGCAGTTTATCCATCAATTCGAGTAAAGCCAAGAGGCGTGTACCTCCACGGGGCGGCCACGAGTCTCTTTACAGGATTCTTTTACAGGGTTCGGATCATCCGGGTGTTGCCCAGGGTGTTCGGCTTGACCCGCGCCAGGTCCAGGAATTCCGCCACGCCTTCGTCGTGCGAACGCAGAAGCTCCGAATACACTTCCGGGTCCACTGCGGACTGGTCCGCCATCACCTCGAACCCGTGGCGCTTGAAGAAATCCACTTCGAAGGTGAGGCAGAAGACCCGGGACACACCCAGTGCCCTGGCCTCCTCCAGCAGGCTCTCCACCAGGACGTGGCCCACGCCCTGGCCGCGCCATTCGCCGGACGCCGCCAGGGTGCGGATCTCGGCCAGGTCCTCCCACATGACGTGCAGGGCCCCGCAGCCGATCATTTCGCCGTCGCTGGATTCGGCGATCCGGAACTCCTGGAGGCTCTCGTAGTAAGCCACCGTCTCCTTCGCCATGAGGATGCGTTCCTCGGCCAGGGGCGCCACCAGTTTCTTGATGGCGGGAACGTCACTGGTGCGGGCGGGGCGAATGCGGAAGGAGTCGGTCACAAGGCAATCCTACGAGCCGGAAAGTACCGGCGCCCTACAGCCCCAGTTCGGCCGGCAGTTCGAGTTCCTGGCCCAGGACGTTCTTCGCCAGGAACCACTCCACCACCTGGTACCAGACCTTGGCGTGCTGCGGCTGGAGGATCCAGTGGTTTTCGTCCGGGAAGTACAGGAACCTGTGCGGGGTCTGGCCGTCCTGGTCTGCCGCCAGGCGCGATTTGGACAGCAGCTCGTACCAGAGCCGCAGGCTTTCACCGATGGGCACCCGGTAGTCCTTGTCGCCGTGGATCACCAGCATGGGCGAACTGATGTTCTCCGCGTGCAGGTGGGGTGAGTTTTCCAGCGCCATTTCCTCGGTCATTTCCTTCAGCCAGTACTGGGAGGCGTCCGTGGTGGGCCCGAACTGGTCCAGCGCCCAGAGGCTGGCGTGGGTAACGACGGCCTTGAACCGGTCCGTGTTGCCTGCCACCCAGTTGGCCATGTAGCCGCCGAAGGATCCTCCCATCGCGGCGGTCCGGGTCCCATCAATGTCCGGCCGTTCAACTGCGGCGTCCGTGACGGCCATCAGGTCGGTGAACGGCGCCTTGCCCCAGGCGCCCCAGCCGCGCTGGATGTATGCCTGGCCGTAGCCCGTGGACAGGGCCGGGTCCGGGAGCAGGACCGCGTAGCCCTTGGCGGTCAGGAGCCAGGGATTCCAGCGCCACGTCCACGCATTCCAGGAGCCCAGCGGGCCGCCGTGGATCCAGAGCAGTATGGGCGCGGGCGTCTGCGCAGATGCGCCCTCCGGCAGTGCGAGGTAGGCAGGGACCCGGGAGCCGTCAGGAGCCGTGGCGGCGATCCGTTCCAGCCGGCCGGGGCAGGATGGCCGTTCGGCCGGGGCCGGCAGGCGGGTGGTTTCGCCCGTGGCCAGGTCGATCCGCACGGCCTCGGCCGGGTATTCGTAGGAACTGCGCAGGGCATAGGCGTACCGGCCTTCCGGCGAAACAACGACGTCGGAGTAGGCCGCGGCGTCCTGGGTCACCCTGGTGACACCCACCTCAGCGGCAGCCGCCGGAACGCTGACCCGGAAAACCGGCGACGCGCCGTCGTCGTCCGCGGTGACCAGGAGGGCGGAACCGTCCGGAAGCCAGGCTTCCGGCTTGGGCCAGCGGTCCCAGTCGTGCGCCAGCGGCTGCAGGCCGGCGGCATCAGCGGCGTTCCCGGAGACGTCAAGGAGGTGCATCCTGATCTCTGGAGCCTGCTGCGGGGTGGAGTCGCTTTCACTGAGCACCACCAGGGTCCTGCCGTCCGGGCTGACCGGCCCGGGAAAGTAGCTCATGCCTTCGTGGTCAAGGAGCACCTTGAGGCTGCCCGATGCCACATCCACCGCCACCAGGACGGAACGGCTGTCCGCTTTGGCGAGGGGCTTGGTGTAGCTGCTGTAGACGGTCGTCCCGTCCGGGCTGACCACCGTCCCGGCCTCCCTCAGCCGCGCACCGGCGCCGGGCGTCAGGTTCCGCAGGACCAGGGGCGCCGTGGCGTCAATGGTGGTGGGCTTTCCCGGCCCTTTGTCCGGCCCTGCTTCCACGGCGAAGATCCGCGGCTGGCCGGGGCCCAGGTCGGCGTCCCAGTAGCGGACCGGGTACTCGCTGTGCAGGATGGCGGAAACCTTCCTGTCCTTGCGGGATTTGCGCCGTTCTGCGTCGTCTTCCTCGTCAGCGGAACCCGCCAGGATGTCGGCGGTGACGAAGGCCGCGTCGGCATCCTTGGCGGTCATTACCTTGCTGACGCCGCCGGGCCTGCTGAGGACCACGCGGGCTTCCCCACCGTCCGCCGGAAGGAGCCACAGTGCATTGACCGGCTCCTCATCCGGGCTGTCGGGGTGGGGCCGCGCAGACGTGAAATAGACGTCGCCGTTCGCTCCGAAAGCCGCACCGGCTTCACCTTTGGCGCTGCGGGTGATGCGCCTGGCGTGCCGCTGGCCGGCGGGGTCCAGCTCCCACAGCGCGGAGGCAAACCCGGTGCCTTCACCGTTCAGCGTACTGACGGTGGTGACCAGCCGGGAGCCGTCCGGGCTCAGGGCAAGGCCGCTTACCCGCGGGATGGACAGGTAGTGGTCAAGGTTGTGGAAAGGGGTCAGTGGTTGCTCGTCCGGGATCGCCGGATTCTGATTAGCCATCCTCCGATTCAACACGTTTTGTGCGGCCCGTCACAGCCGCCACGCGACCTTGGCCCACGCCAGGGACGGCCCGCACCGGCATGAACGGTCCCGGGGAGCGCCGGTTGTGCGGCCAACGGCCGGTCATGGGAGCCGGCACGTTAAACGGCGAAAGCCCCGCCGCTCCTTGTGGGGAGTGGCGGGGCTTTGGCTGTGGTGCCTAGACGCTCGGGGCGATTTCCGGAATGCGCGGCTTGGCGTTGCCGGCGAAGGTGAACTTCGCGTCGTCGCCTTCGCCTTCGACATCCACCACGACGATGTCGCCGGGGTGGATCTCGCCGAACAGGATCTTCTCGGAGAGCTGGTCCTCGATCTCGCGCTGGATGGTGCGGCGCAGCGGCCGCGCACCCATGGCGGGGTCGTAACCGCGGGTAGCCAGGAGCACCTTGGCGGCCGAGGTCAGCTCGATGCCCATGTCCTTGTCCTTGAGCCGCTTCTCCAGGCGGGTCACGAACAGGTCCACGATCTCGATGATCTCGTCCTGGGTGAGCTGCGGGAACACCACAACGTCGTCAACACGGTTCAGGAACTCGGGGCGGAAGTGCTGCTTGAGTTCCTCCGTGACGCGGGCACGCATGCGGTTGTAGCCGGTCTGCGTGTCGGTGCCGGACTGGAAGCCGGTGGCGACGCTCTTGGAGATGTCCCGGGTGCCCAGGTTGGTGGTCATGATGATCACGGTGTTCTTGAAGTCCACCACGCGGCCCTGGGAGTCGGTCAGGCGGCCGTCTTCCAGAATCTGCAGGAGCGAGTTGAAGAGGTCCGCGTGGGCCTTCTCAACTTCGTCGAACAGCACCACGGAGAACGGACGGCGGCGCACCTTCTCGGTCAGCTGGCCACCCTCTTCGTAGCCCACGTAGCCCGGAGGGGCACCGAAGAGCCGCGAAACGGTGTGCTTCTCGGAGTACTCGGACATGTCCAGCGTGATGAGGGCGTCCTCTTCACCGAACAGGAATTCCGCGAGTGCCTTGGCCAGTTCGGTCTTGCCGACGCCGGTGGGGCCGGCGAAGATGAACGAGCCGCCGGGGCGCTTGGGGTCCTTGAGCCCTGCACGGGTGCGGCGGATGGCCTGGGACAGGGCCTTGATGGCCTCGTCCTGGCCCACCACGCGCTTGTGGAGTTCCTCTTCCATCTTGAGCAGGCGCGAGGACTCTTCCTCGGTCAGCTTGAAGACGGGGATGCCGGTGGAGTTGGCCAGCACCTCGGCGATGAGATCCTCATCCACCTCGGAGATGTCGTCCATGCCGCCGGACTTCCAGTGCCGCTCCTTCTCCGCCCGCTCGGAGATCATCTTCTGCTCCTTGTCGCGGAGCGAAGCTGCACCTTCGAAGTCCTGGGCGTCGATGGCGGATTCCTTCTCCATCTTCAGCTTGGCGATGCGCTCGTCCATGGCCTTGAGCTCCGGCGGAGCGGTCATGCGGCGGATGCGCAGTCGGGCACCGGCTTCATCGATCAGGTCGATGGCCTTGTCCGGCAGGAAGCGGTCCGAAATGTAGCGCTCGGCCAGGCTGGCGGCGGACGCCAGGGCACCGTCGGTGATGGTAACGCGGTGGTGTGCCTCGTACCGGTCGCGCAGGCCCTTGAGGATCTCGATGGCGTGCGCCACGGAGGGTTCCTTGACCTGGATCGGCTGGAAGCGGCGCTCCAGCGCGGCGTCCTTCTCGATGTGCTTGCGGTACTCATCCAGCGTGGTGGCGCCGATGGTCTGCAGCTCGCCGCGGGCCAGCATGGGCTTCAGGATCGAGGCTGCGTCGATGGCGCCTTCGGCGGCACCGGCACCCACCAAGGTGTGGATCTCATCGATGAACAGGATGATGTCGCCCCGGGTGCGGATCTCCTTGAGGACCTTCTTCAGGCGCTCTTCGAAGTCGCCGCGGTAGCGGGAGCCTGCCACCAGCGAACCGAGGTCCAGGGTGTACAGCTGCTTGTCACGGATGGTTTCCGGGACATCGCCGCGGACGATCGCCTGGGCCAGGCCTTCGACGACGGCAGTCTTGCCGACGCCGGGCTCGCCGATGAGGACCGGGTTGTTCTTGGTCCGGCGGGAAAGGACCTGCATGACGCGTTCCATTTCCTGCTCGCGGCCGATGACCGGGTCCAGCTTGTTCTCGCGCGCAGCCTGGGTCAGGTTGCGGCCGAACTGGTCCAGGACCACGGAACCGGCGGGCGCGCCTTCAGGCTGTCCGCCGCCGACGCCTGCGCCGGTGGTTTCCTTGCCCTGGTAGCCGGAGAGGAGCTGGATGACCTGCTGGCGCACCCGGTTGAGGTCGGCGCCGAGCTTGACCAGAACCTGGGCAGCAACGCCTTCACCTTCCCGGATCAGGCCGAGCAGGATGTGCTCCGTACCGATGTAGTTGTGGCCCAGCTGGAGGGCTTCGCGCAGCGAGAGCTCCAGTACCTTCTTGGCACGGGGGGTGAAGGGGATGTGGCCGGAGGGGGCCTGCTGGCCCTGTCCGATGATCTCCTGCACCTGCTCGCGAACGCCGTCGAGCGAAATGCTCAAAGACTCAAGAGCCTTGGCGGCAACGCCCTCACCCTCATGGATCAGACCCAAGAGGATGTGTTCGGTACCAATGTAATTGTGGTTCAGCATGCGTGCCTCTTCTTGGGCAAGCACAACTACGCGACGGGCACGGTCCGTAAATCGCTCAAACATTTCGCCACACTCCTAGCTACGACGTACTTTGATGCTACGGGGCGGACCCGGTCTTGTGGAGCGTGTTCGCCACAGGGGAAACCGGACCCCTTGCGGGAATAACGCCCGTGGGCAGTCGACGCCGGCGCACCGGGCCTGACCGGCCCGGCGGCAGCGCGCACGGCGGACCCGCCCGGACGGCGAATAACGCCGGACGCCGGAGGGACCGCGGAAATATCCAATTTGCGTCAAATGGACCAGCCGCACCGCCCGCAGCAGCGGCAATGGCCATAAATTAGAAAACCCCGCTCCGCCTTGCGGCGGGAGCGGGGTTTGGGCAGAACCGGGCCCGTCCTAGGAATTTGCCTTTTGGTAGGCTTCCTGGATTTCAGCCTGAATTCGGCCGCGGCTGTTAACGGTGTAGCCGTTGTCCCGCGCCCATTGCCGGATTTGTGCCGAATCGTTGCTGCGGCCCGCGGTTGGCGCCTTTGTCCGCTGCACGCGGCCTCCGGATGCCTTGCGGGCAACATTGATGAACCTCTCCAATGAAGACCGGAGTTCAGCGGCATTGGCTGCCGACAGGTCAATCTCGTAGTTGACCCCATCGAGGCCAAACTTCACATTCTCGTCTGCGGATCCCCCATCCAGATCATCAACGAGGATGATGTTTACTTTCTGTGCCATTAAAGGTCTTCCTCTTGCTGGAAAGTTCGGTTTTCAGAAAAGCAGGATGTTTCCGAAAAAAGTATGACTCTTATGTTGGCAACGCGTCAAAGCGCCTAAAGGTTCCTTGGGGATAAAACCGGCAGGCAGGG
Source organism: Pseudarthrobacter sp. C4D7 (assembly GCF_013359725.1). GTDB lineage: Bacteria > Actinomycetota > Actinomycetes > Actinomycetales > Micrococcaceae > Arthrobacter. The sequence continues at coordinate 103,944 of NZ_JABFMW010000010.1, forward strand.
GGTTTATCTATTTGGATTCCGAACCCGGGTTGTCAGCCGGAAAGCCGTCCGCTTCGGCTTGGGCGCGTGCTTCCGCCTGCCGCTCGGCCTTGTCCGCATTGAAAATCGATTTCATGGCGAACCAGAAAATCAGGCCCACCACCAGGGAGGGCAGAATGACTGCTACGTATTCCATGGTCAGTTCCCTTCGGGCTTCAGCAGGGGGAACAGGATGGTTTCGCGGATTCCGGCGCCGGTGAAGAGCATCACCAGTCGGTCGATACCGAGGCCGATGCCGCCCATGGGAGGAGCCCCGTATTCCAGGGCACGGAGGAAGTCCTCATCCAGCTGCATGGCCTCGACGTCACCGGCGGCGGACCGCAGCGACTGTTCGGTGAGGCGTTCGCGCTGGATGACGGGGTCGATCAGCTCGGAGAACGCGGTGCCGCGCTCCATGCCGCCGATGATCAGGTCCCAGGCCTCGATCAGCCGGCCGTCCTCACGGTGCTGGCGGGCCAGCGGCTGCGCCGACGGCGGGTAGTCGTAGACGAAGGTGGGGTTCAGCAGGGTGGGTTCGACCAGTTCGCCGAAGAGTTCGACGACGAGCTTCTCCGCGTCCCAGGCGGCGTCGACCTTGACCTCGTGCTTTTCCGCGAGGGCCAGCAGCTCGGCGGCCGGGGTGTCCGGGGTGATCTCCTGGCCGACGAAGTCGGAGAGGCCCGGGTAGACGGCCATCCAGGCCCAGTCGCCGTCGAGGTTGATCTCGCCGGCCTCGGTCTGCAGCACCCGGCCCACGCCGGCGGCGTCGGCGGCGTCGAGGATGATCTCCTTGATCCGGTCCGCCATGACGAACTGGTCGGCCCAGGCCTCGTAGCTCTCCAGGGTGGTGAATTCGGGGCTGTGGGTGGAGTCGACGCCCTCGTTGCGGAAGACCCGGCCCATGTCGTAGACCCGGTCGATGCCGCCGACGACGGTGCGCTTGAGGTACAGCTCGGTGGCGATGCGCAGGGTCATTTTCTGGTCGAACGCGTTCATGTGCGTTTCGAACGGGCGGGCGGTTGCGCCGCCGTGGACCAGCTGCAGCATGGGGGTCTCCACCTCCACGTAGCCTTGGCGGTGCAGGGTCTCGCGGATGGAGCGGGTGATCGCGGCGCGGGTGTAGACCATCTCGCGGGCCTCATCGCGGACGATCAGGTCCACGTAGCGCTGGCGGACGCGGGTTTCCTCGTTCAGTTCCGCGTGCAGCACGGGCAGCGGCCGGAGGGCCTTGGACGCCATGGACCAGGACTCGGCCATGACGGAGAGCTCGCCGCGGCGGGAGGAGATGACCTCACCCTTGATGAAGACGTGGTCGCCGAGGTCCACGAGGGACTTCCAGTCGGCGAGTGCTTCCTCGCCGACGTTGGCCAGGCTGAGCATGACCTGGAGGCGGACCGCCTTGCCGTCGAGGCCGCCCTCCTGCAGGGTGGCGAAGCAGAGCTTGCCGGTGTTGCGGACGAAGACCACCCGGCCGGTGACGCCCACGGTGTCGCCCGTGGTGTCGTCCGCCTCAAGGTGGGCGTACTTTTCCCGGATGTCGGCGAGGGAGTGGGTGCGTTCCACTCCCACGGGGTACGCCTCCGTGCCGCGCTCAAGAAGTTTTGCGCGCTTTTCCATGCGGATCCGCATCTGCTCGCTGGCGTCGATGGGCTCTGGGGCATTCTTGGGCGCGGGAGTGTTTTGGGAAGTCACAATCATCAAGTTTACCGGGCATTGGCTGCCCGGACTTTCAGCTTCCCCGCAGGCTCGCGTCCTAGGATGGGCGGGTGATTGAACGGGTACTTCCAACGCACGACGGCGGCAGGCTGGCTTTGTACAGCTATGGCACCGGGGATGCGCCCGGAGACAAGCGCGTGCTGCTGATCGGTGGGGCGTTCCTCACAGCCCTGATCTACCAGCCGTTCTCCATCGCGCTGGCGAAGGGCCTGGGCGACGGCTGGGCGGTTGACGTCTACGACCGCCGGGGCCGGGGCAAGTCCTCCGAACAGCCCGCGGACTACTCCATGGCCACCGAGATCGAGGACGTCCGGACGGTACTCAAAGCCACCGGCACCCGGAACATCCTTGGCCACAGCCTGGGCGGATCGGTGGCCCTCAATGCTGTCCAGGAGTTCACCGGTACGGCGTTGGTCCCGGACAGGCTCGCGGTGTACGACGCCGCGGTGAACATCGACGGCAGCATCGATACCGCCTGGCTCGACGGCTTCGAGGACGCCGTCAACAAGGGCAGGGTGGGCCATGCGCTGGCGCACATGCGGAAGGCCACCAGCCCCGGCTCAGCCATGGCCAGGATTCCGGAGCCGGTCCTGGCGGGCCTGTTGGCCATGCTGTCGCGGACCAAGGTCAACAGGATGTTCCAGCAGGTCATGCCCACCGGCGTAGGGGAGCTGCGGGCCGCGTACGACGAAAAGGACCAGGCCCGGGATTTCAGCGTGCTGCCCGCCGGGACCCACTTCATGGCCGGTGGGAAGAGCCCCGGTTACTACAGGGTGACGGCGGAACGGCTGCACGCGGCCGTCCCCGGGAGCAGCTACCAGGTGTCTCCCAAGTGCTTCCACGGTTCCATCCCGGCGGCCGTGAAGGAGTTGGTGGCGGCCATCTCGGCGTACTTCAAGGATGAAGGTCCGGACGGGAAGCCCCGCCCGGACGCCCCTGAAGCTATCCCCGCTCGCCGCGGCTGAACCCGGCGAGCACAGCCTCTCCAAGGTCCCGCCACACCGTCCGCGGTTTCGGTGCCACACTGCGGTCGGCCAGCCAGTCCCCCCATGCGGTGATGTCTTCGCCACGTTCAGCGGCGAGGGTGTCGCAGGCGAATCCCACCGCGGTTGACCCGTCCGCGAGCTCGACGGACCCCAGGAGCATGGGTTCGGGGAGGGACGCCAGGAAGGCTCCCAGCGCTGCCGGTGACAGCAGCCACCGCTCCCCCGCCAGCTCCGCGCCGTCGTCGGACCGGTAGACGCCCGGCTTGGGCGGCACTGTATCCAGCGACACCATCCGGTAGCGTGCGGCCGTCCGGACCGGGCCGTCCCAAAAGGCGCCGGCTTCCTCGAGCTGTGGCGCCAGCGGCTGCCCCTTGCGGTGCGCGCCCACCACCACCAGCGGTAGGGCCGTTGCGCCGGCAACCACGGGCCAGGGAACGGACGACGACGGCAGGCTGGCTCCTGCGGTTGCCTCCGGTCGTGCACCGCCCGGCACCGCGGCGGCGGACTGCACAGGCGGGACAGGGGTGTTTTCAAGCCGGCGGGCGATGTCAACGGCCACGGCGTCGTGGAAGGTCCGGCCCACCACCGTGAGCCCGAACTGGGCGCCGTCCACCTTCCCGGCGGGGACTGCCACGGCACACAGGTCAAACAGGTTGCAGAAGTTGGTATAGGTGCCCAGCAGGGAGTTCACGCCCACCGGGTCCGCGGCCACCTCGGCAAGCGTCGGGTGGAACGGTGCCGTGGGGACCAGCAGGGCGTCGAAACCCTCCAGCCGGGCCATGGCCCTGGATTTGAGGTCCTGCAGCCGGGCGGTATCGGCCACGTACCGGTGCGCCGGCACTGTCCCGGCCGCCCTGATGATGCGCCCCACGGTGGGATCGATCCCCGCATGGCTGTCCGCGCCGGCGTCGTACCCTCCAACGAAGCTGCCTACGGCGGCGTGGCGTTCGGCCACCAGCCCGCCGTCGTACAGCAGCCGTGCCGCCTCAAGGAAGTCGTCGAATTCGATGGCCTCGGCTTCCGCCCCGGAGGCCGTGAGCCGCTGGACCTGCCGCTCGAACTCCGCTGCCCATGCCGGCGGGAGGGCCGGGAGGGTTGCTGGATACGCCACGCGCGGCCGTGGCGGGGCAGCCAGCCGGATGTCCGCCGGCCAGGCCCGGGAGTTCCCGGCCATGACGCCCATGGCCAGCTCGGCCGTGGACAGGTGCCGGGCAAAGATGGTGACGGCATCCCAGGAACGGCAGGCTGGAACCACGCCGCCGGTGGACACGACGTCCAGCGTGGGTTTGATACCCACGATGCCCTGCAGCCCGGCGGGAACCCGGCCCGATCCCGCGGTGTCCGTTCCGATGGCGATATCCACCAGTCCCAGTGCCACCGCAACCGCGGAGCCTGAGCTGGATCCGCCGGAGATGTGGTCCGGGCGGCGGGAATCGCGGACGGCTCCGTAGGGGCTCCGCGTGCCGACCAGTCCGGTGGCGAACTGGTCCAGGTTGGTGGCACCCAGGATCAGGGCACCTGCGGAGCGGAGGCGGGCCACGGCCTCGGCGTCCTGGTCCGGGATGTACGCGAAGCCGGGGCAGGCGGCCGTTGTGGGGATGCCGGCCACGTCCACGTTGTTCTTGACCGCGAGCAGGAGACCTGCAAGCGGGAGGTCGGCACCGCCGGCCACCGCGGCGTCGATGGAGGCTGCCTCCGCCAGCAGATCGTCCGCGCCGCGGAGCGTGATCCAGATTTCGGGCCGGTCCGCCGCTTCAATGGCGGCGAGCGCTGCCTTCGCGCGCCGGGTGGCGTTGCCGCTGATGTCCGCACTCATACTGTTGCCTCTTCCAGTTCCAAAGTTTCCAGCCCTGCAGGCTCAACGGCGGCGCCAAGGACCACCACCGCCTCCCCGGTCACCACCTGGGAGCCTGCGGTGGGCAGGACGCGGAGCACCACGCCGTCGCAGGGCGCTTCCAGGACGGTTTCCATCTTCATGGCCTCCAGGGACACCAGCGGCTGGCCCTTGGCCACGTGGTCCCCGGCCGCAACGTCCACCTTCCAGACGCTGGCGGCGAACGGTGCGGAGACCAGTGCGCCGTCGTCGGGAACATCCACGTCGTCTGCGGCGGGGGCCACGACGGCGGCGAGTGCCTCCGCGCGGTCGAACTCGCCGGCGTCGGCCCAGGCCTGCCGCTCCACGGCAAAGGCTGCACCCTGCTTTTCGCGGAACAGCTCGATGGACTCACGGTTCTCCGCCAGGAACGCCTCATGTTCTGCCAGCGAGAAGGTCCCCTCTTCGATCTCCACGCCGCGGCCGCGGCCGGCTGCCATGTCGGCCCGGAGGTCCAGGAGCTCTTCGGGGCTGACGGGGTACCAGTAGATCCGGTCGAAGAAGCGGAGCAGCCACGGCGATCCGGGCTCAAACGGGGCGGAGTCCGCGTAACGCGACCAGACCTGGGTGGTGCGGCCCACGAACTGGTAGCCGCCGGGTCCTTCCATGCCGTAGATGCACATGTACGCCCCGCCGATACCCACCGCGTTTTCTGGGGTCCAGGTGCGGGCCGGGTTGTACTTGGTGGTCACAAGTCGGTGCCGGGGGTCCAGCGGGGTGGCTACCGGCGCGCCGAGGTACACGTCGCCCAGGCCAAGGACCAGGTATTCGGCGTTGAAGACGGTATCGAAGACCTCGTTGACCGAGTCCAGGCCGTTGATCCGGCGGATGAACTCAATGTTCCACGGGCACCAGGGGGCGTCGTCCCGGACGCCTGCCATGTACCGTTCGATGGCCTCCCGGGTGGCCGGATCATCCCAGGACAGCGGCAGCCGGACAGTGCGGCTGGGAACCACCAGTTCTGAGCTGGCGGGCAGTGCCGCTTCCACCTCCCGGACCAGGTCCAGCAGCCGCAAGGTGGACAGGACGGACGGGTCCACCTTGATCTGCAGTGAGCGGATGCCGGGGGTGAGGTCCACGATGCCGGGCACGCGGAGCGCCTCAATGTGCTGGTGAAGGGCGTGGACGCGGGCGCGCAGGCCAAGGTCCAGCACCATCTCGCCGTATTCGACCAGCAGGTTGTCGTCCCCGGACCGGCGGTAGGTGACCGCGGGCCGGCCGGAACCTTCCGGCACCCGGCCCAGTACGCCGTCGTCGCCATCCCCGCGGGCGGGGCGGGGGGCGGCGCTGCCGGCGGCCGGAGCCTCCGTGGCCACCGGGGATGCCCAGCCGGCATCGCCCGGAAGGATCAGCTGCCGGCCGGGACCCAGGTCCTTGGCCGACGGCGCCCGGCCGGCTTGGATGGGCACGAACCTGACCTTGTCCCCCGGGCGGAGCTGGCCAAGCTTCCAGCGTTCGGCGGTCACCACGGTGACGGGGCAGACGAAGCCGCCCAGGCTGGGCCCGTCGGGGCCGAGCAGGATGGGGGTGTCGCCGGTAAAGTCCAGGGCGCCCACGGAGTAGGCGGTGTCGTGGATGTTGGACGGGTGCAGGCCGGCCTCGCCGCCGTCGGTCCGGGCCCAGCGGGGCTTGGGGCCGATGAGCCGGACGCCGGTGCGGGCAGAGTTGAAGTGCACCTCGTACTCCGCGGCGTACAACTCTTCGATGTCTTCGCGCTGGAAGAACTCCGGGGCGCCGTGCGGGCCTTCGGCGACGGCCAGTTCCCAGGTGGAGGTGAGGGTGGGACGGCTGTCCAGCGGGACAGCGGTGCCGGTGGCCTGCTGGACGGGAGCCTGTTCGACGGCGGACTTCACCGCGCGGAGGACGTCGCCGGCGCGCAGCACCCGCCCGGCGTGGCCGCCGAACTGGCCCAGCGTGAAGGTGGACGCACTGCCCAGGTACTGCGGAATGTCGAGGCCGCCCTGGAACAGGATGTAGCCGCGCAGGCCGTTCCCGGTGGCCGTGCCGGCGTCGAGCGTTCCTCCTGCCGGCACGGTGACGGGGGTCCAGGCGGGCACCTCCGCGCCGTCAACGGTCACCGTGACGTCCGCGCCGGTGACGCAGACGGTGGTGGCGTGCGTGAAGGTCAGGCTGGGGCCGGTCATGGTGAACTCCAGGCCCGGCGCGCCCTCCGAGTTGCCCAGGGCGGTGTTGCCCAGGCGGAAGGACAGGTCATCCATGGGGCCGCTGGGCGGGACACCGATCTGCCACAGGCCGGTGCGGCCGGGCCAGTCCTGCACGCTGGTCTGCAGGCCGGGACGGTTCACGGTGATGCGCGGTTCCGGATCCCCTACGGAGTCCAGGGTGCTGGTGGAATGCTGGACGTTGCGTACCACCTCCAGGCCGCCTACGGCACGGAGCATGCCTACGTTGGTCTCGATGCCGTCGACGCGCGTCTGCTCCAGGGCTGCGGCCAGGCGGTCAAAGGCTTCCGTGCGGCTGGCGCCGGAGGTGATGATCTTGCCCAGGAGGGGATCGTAGTTGGTGGAGACTTCCGTGCCGGTTTCCACCCAGGCGTCCACCCGCGCCGCTCCCGCGGCGGGGTAGGCGGCGTTGGTGACGGTTCCGGCGCTGGGCTGGAAGCCGCGGGCCGGATCCTCGGCGTAAAGGCGGGCTTCCACGGCGTGGCCGGTGACGGGCAGGCTGTCCGGGACGTTGTCCAGCACCGTGTGAGCTGTGCTTCCGCCCTGTGCCAGGCGGAGCATCCACTCCACCAGGTCCACGCCGGTGACGGCCTCGGTCACGGGGTGCTCCACCTGGAGGCGGGCGTTGACTTCCAGGAAGGACGCTTCCCGGCGGGCGGAGTCGTAGACGAACTCCACCGTGCCGGCGGAGCGGTAGTTAAGGGAGGCGCAGAGCGCGCGGGAGGTACGGTGCAGTTCCGCACGGAGTTCATCGGGGAGGTCCGGGGCAGGGGCTTCCTCCAGGACCTTCTGGTGGCGGCGCTGCAGGGAGCAGTCGCGGTCGCCAAGGCTCACCACCCGGCCGTCACCGTCGCCAAAGACCTGGATCTCGATGTGGCGGGCGTTCTCGACGTAGCGTTCGGCGAAGACGCCCGCGGTCCCAAAGCTGGCGCCGGCAAGGCGTGCCACCCGGGGGAAGCTTTCCGCCAACTCGGCCTCGGAGCGGCACACTGTCATGCCGATGCCGCCGCCACCGCCGGTGGCCTTGAGCATGAGCGGGAAGCCAATCGTCCTGCCGGCTTCCACGGCGGCGTCCACGTCCGCCAGCAGCCCGGATCCGGCGATCATCGGCACCCCGGCCGCCCGGGCGGCGTCGCGCGCGGTGTGCTTGGTGCCGAAGATGCGCAGCTGCTCAGACGTGGGGCCAACGAACACCAGGCCCGCGGCTTCCACCGCTTCGGCGAAGGCGGCGTCCTCGGACAGGAAGCCGTAGCCGGGGTGGATGGCGCCGGCGCCGGTTTCCTTGGCCGCTGCCAGGATGGCGTCCACCCGCAGGTAGGACTCCTTGGCCGGTGCCGGGCCCAGGAGCACCGCTTGGTCGGCGAGCCGGACGTGCTTGGCGCCCCGGTCCGCCTCGGAGAAGACGGCCACGGTGCGCAGCCCCAGCTTCTTCGCGGATTCGATGATGCGGCAGGCGATTTCGCCGCGGTTGGCAACCAGCAGGGTGTCGAAGGTGTTCAGGGTGGTGTTGTTCACAGCGCAGCCTCCGGCCGGGTGACGATCATGCGGACGGGGGTGGGGTTGAAACCGTTGCAGGGGTTGTTGACCTGCGGGCAGTTGGAGACCAGCACCAGGGTGTCCACCTCGGCGCGCAACGCAACACGCTTGCCGGGTGCTGACAGGCCATCCACGATGCCCAGGGCGCCATCAGGGTCCACCGGGACGTTCATGAACCAGTTGATGTTGGACACGAGGTCTCGTTTGCCGAGGCCCCAGCGGGAGCCCTCGATCAGGAAGTTCTCCACGCAGGCGTGCTGTTCGCGGGTGTGCTGGCCGTAGCGGAGCGTGTTGGATTCCTGCGAGCAGGCACCGCCGATGGTGTCGTGCACGCCCACCTCATCCGCCACAACCGTCATCAGGGGCTCGCCCGTTTCAGCCCGCAGCACGGAACCTGTGGTGAGGATGATCGACTGCTGCGAGGCGATGGTTACCGGGGCGGAGTAGCGGATGGTGGTGTCTGCCGCGGCGTACAGGAGGCAGTCCACGGCCTGGTTGCCTTCCAGGTCCACGATGGTCAGCACGTCGCCGGCTGCCACCACGGCGGACCACGGGCCGCGGGCTTCCACGAGTTCATCAAGGACCACGGTGCCGGCAGCGAGCGCGGTTTCCGCGGCGTCCGGGCCGGCAGTGGCGGCCGCGGGGTTCCTGGTATCAATGGCGGTGTTCATCGGGCGCTCCTTGCGGCGAGGTCGTGTTCGGTATTGCGGAGGGCCTGCAGGTGCTCCGGGGCCAGCGGCCCAACCAGGTGCCCGGTTTCGAGAGCGTCAAGGTCCTGCGGTGCGTGCCAGGCGGTAATGTCCACGGCGGTCCCGGTAAAGTCCGGGCGCGGGTCCAGCGGGTGCGCGGTGTTGGCGAGCACCAGCACGGCGTCCATCTGGAGGAGGAGTTCGACGGCGGCGCCCGGGCCGGCGCTGCCGGTGGAGGTGATGCTCCCGGCCGGGTCAACGGTGGTGCCCTTGAAAAGGGCCAGTGACGGGGCGACGTCCCGCGGCCCGAGGCCGTTCTTGAGGGCGCCCAGGGTCAGCAGTTCCCGCGCGGCCGGTGAGGCGCTGTGGACCGTTCCGGCCCCGTACTTGGCCGTGTTGCCGGCCAGGGTGGTGGCACCGGTCAGGGCATCGTGGCGGCCAGAGGTGTCTGCCACGATGGTGGCCATGAGGCGGCCTGAATCGGAGAGCAGCGGGTGGCCGGTCCCCGGGTAGGCCTGCCATGGGACCTTGACGGTATCGGCGATGTTGAGCCGTTCGTGCAGGGCGCCGGCGCGGTACAGGAGGGTGTGGACGCAGGCGTCACCGGCGGAGTCGGTGAGCCGGACCCTGGTTCCGCGGGCCAGCGCCATGGTGGTGTAGCGGCCAAAGGCGAGGGACTCCGCCCAGCTGGGGATGCCGGCGTCGGGCATTCCTGCCAGCAGGTGCTCCGGCGCCGAGGCTGCCGGGACAAAACGCATGGTGTCAGCTGTCTTGCCGTGCTGTTCCCTGGCGTGGGCGCGGGCGCCGGCCGTCGTGGCGGTACCGGTTGTAGGGGTTTCGATGGTCTGTGTCATGTCAGTCCTGGTGTCGTGGAAGTTCGGCGGAAAAGGGTTGGCCGGTCAGGCCTTGGCTGCCATGGTGCGGCGCCGGACCCACAGGCCCACGAGCAGGACGGCCGTGACCATCAGCGGCGCGGACCACAGGAGGAGGCCGTTGTCACCGGAGGGGTCGTACACTTCCGGGCGGGGCCAGGCGAGGTTGACCACCATGACTGCGCCGTAGAGAACGGCGAGGATGTTGACCGGAAGGCCCCAGCGGCCCAGCGAGAAGAGGCCGGCGGGCATGGTTTGTCCCACCCGGCCCCAGTCGCCGCGGAGGCGGTTGGCCAACTGCGGAACGGTGACCAGGAGGTAGGCGAGGTAGACCATCACGATGCAGACGCTGCAGAGGGTGGTGAACAGTGCCGCGTTGCCTACGTTGATGGCCAGGACCGCGACCGCCAGGGCTCCGATCACGATGGAGGGCCACATGGGGGTTCCGCGGGTGGGGTGTACAGAGGAAAGGAGGCGCGACGCCGGGAGCTTGCCGTCGCGGGCCATGGAGAACACCAAGCGGGAACCGGCAGTCTGGATCGCCAGGGTGCAGACGAAGATGGCGATGGCCACATCCACCAGCAGGACCTTGCCCCAGAAGGTGCCCAGGACGGCGGTGAGGACATAGGGCAGGCCCTCGGTGGCGAGGCGGCCATCGTCCAGGCTGGGTGCGGCCATGAGGGCGGTGATGATCATCAGCGCCCCTCCGATGCCTGAGATGAGCAGGGCGGAGAGGATGGTCCGCGGGGCGGTGCGGCGCGGGTCCTTGGTTTCCTCCGACAGCTCGCCGGCGGAGTTGAAGCCCACCATGACGTAGGCGGCCATAAGCCCTGAGACCAGGAAGGCTCCCACGGCGCCCAGGTCGGATCCCTGCAGCACGCTGGTGTCCGCCACCACGTCCGGTCCGCGCTGGGCGGCACTGATGAGGGCCAGGATCACGGCTGCGACGCCGACGATCTCGCAGGTGACGCCAACGGAGTTCACGTGGGCCATCAGCTTGACGCCCAGGGAGTTGATGATGGTGGTGGCCACGAGGAGGACGGCGCCCAGGACCACGGCGTTCGATGCCCCGGTCACGGTGTTGAGCGCCGGGTCCCCGCCTACCACCTGGAAGCCATCCCAGAGCTGGGGCAGGACCACCTGCAGGGCGATGGCAGCCGCAGCGGCGGTCACCACCTGGGCGATGGCCATGAACCAGCCGGCGAACCAGCCCACGCCTTCTCCCCCCACCCGGCGTGCCCACTGGTAGACGGCGCCGGACAGCGGGTAGCGGGCGGCGAGTTCGGCGAAGTTCAGGGCCACCAGCAGCTGGCCCACCAGGACGACGGGCCAGGTCCAGAAGAATGCGGGGCCGGCAAAGGAGTAGCCGAAGGCGAAGAGCTGGAAGATGGTGGTGAGGATGGAGACGAAGGAAAAGCCGGCGGCAAAGGAAGCGTAGCGGCCGAGCTTTCGGTGCAGGGTGGGCTGGTAGCCAAGGGACGTCAGGTCTGCATCGTCCTGGTGGACGGTGGGGAGGACGGTTGAGGTCATTGGAAATCTCCAGGGCTGGAAAGGAATCTTGGGGGCGAAGCCTCCCGGCACTGCAGCGCTCGGCCGAAAGCTGCGGATTACCGGTCACTTGATAGTTTTCCAGCGGGATGTCCCCAAACAGTTTCGCCTCTGTAAAAGGCGGATGGACATCTTGTTTCGGCCGGGTTTCCGTTCCCTCACCACCCCCGCCTGCCCAGTCCAGGCCTGCCCATCAGTGCAAGAATGGGCCCGTGACTTATGCCGGTCCAGGACGCCCCCGCCACCAGCAGCCCTCCCGGCCAGGCGCCACCGCCCGCGAGGAAATACTCGACGCCGCCGCTGAGCTCTTCACCACCCAGGGCTTCGCCAGCACCTCCACCCGCTCCATCGCCGACGCCGTGGGGATCCGGCAGTCGTCCCTTTACCACCACTTCAAAACCAAGGACGACATCCTTGAAGACCTCCTGGAGGGGACCGTGTCCGGCGGCCTGGCGTTCGCCCGCGCAGTGGCCTCGCTCCCTGCCGCGAGCCGGGAAACCGATGGACCGGCTGGAAGCCGGCTGCACGCCGTCGCGCTTTACGACGGCACCCAGCTGTGCAGCGCGCGGTGGAACCTGGGCGTCCTCTACCACCTGCCCGAGGTGCGGAGCACGCGTTTTGCCCGCTTCCTGAACGACAGGCAGGAGCTCCGCCTCCTGTACGGTGAGCTGGGCCGCGGCCTGTCAGCCGCCGTGCCCGGACCGGACGGCGGGGACTTCACGTTCCGCCTGGTCGAATCCCTGATCTACCTCCGGGCCGATGGCGCCGTCACCCCTGAATCGGCGATGCAGGCGGCGGACGCCGGCATCATCCTTTGCGGACTGGGCCGGGAACTGCCGGCCATCCGCGCGGCAAGCCAGTTGCTCATTGACAAGCTGGCATGAGATGAAGCTTCCGTGATGCCGGCAACCCCGTGCTCGGCTAGGCTCGGAGCATGACGCGAGAGAACATCAGGACCCCCGACGGCGGCACGATTGAGCTCTTCTCCACCGGCGCCGAACTGGCATCGGCCGGGTCCGGCGTCGTGGTGGTCCCGCCCTCCATGGTGACTGCAGCGGACTACACGAAGTTCGCCCAGAAGTTGAGCGCCGCCCTGGGCCGGCCGGTCCACACGTTCAACCGGCGCGGCCGCGGCTCATCGTCGCCGCAGCCCGAGGACTACACGCTGGACGTGGACATCCGGGACCTGGACACGGTCATGAAGCACACCTCCAGCACGGACGTCTTTGGCCACAGCTTCGGCGGGGCGGTTGCCCTGCACGCCGCCCGGACACTTCCGGTGGAACGCCTCGCCGTCTACGATCCCGCAGTCTCCGTTAACGGCAGCGTCACCGCCAACTGGATTGTGGAGTACGAACGGGCCATCGCCGCCGGCGACCACGACCGCGCCCTCGCCGTCATCCAGCGCGGCCTGGAAGCCGGCGGGTCCTTCTCGTCGCGCATGCCGCTGTCCATGCTGACGCTGGCCAACAAGCTGACCGCGGGCACCACCGAGGGAAAGCAGCAGCGGGAACTGATGCGCACCGGCGTCCGCGAGATCAAGGCCATCATCGCCGCGGACATGCCGGCCGAACCATTCCAGGCGCTGCCCCTGGAGACGCTGATTGTGGTGGGCGAAAAGAGCCCCGCGTACTTCGGCATCGCCTGCGGCCAGATCCACGACGTCCTCTCCGGCTCCAGCTACACCATCCTGCCCGGGTTCGGCCACGACGGTGCCATCAAGGCCCCGGACAAGCTGATCAAGGAACTCAGCGAGTTCTTCGCGGGCTAACTACTCGTGGCGCAGGCTGGATGACGGCGCAGGCTGGGTGACGGCGCAGGCTGGACGCCCGCGCCGCCTGGTGTCCGGCCGCCTAGTGTCCGGCGCCGTGCCCCGGGGCGGCGCCTTCTGTCTTGCGCATCATGGCGGAGAGGACGACGGCGGCGAGGGCTATGACGGTTGCCGTCATGAAGGCGGCACTCATCCCGGCGACGAGGCCCGACGCCGCGCTGACCACGGCGAAGATGGACACCAGCAGTGCCGTGCCCGCTGCGCCCGCCACCTGCTGGGTGGTGCTCATGATGGCCGAGCCGTGGGAGTACAGGTGCGGCGGCAGCGGGTTCAACCCCGTGGTGAACGCGGGGGTGAACAGCAGCGCCAGGCCGAAGCTCAGCCCCACATGGAGGGTGATGATCCACCCCACCGGCGTGCCGGCGTCGAGCATTGAAAACTGCCACAGGGCAACCACCATCAGGATGGAACCGGTGAGGGTGAGGGGTAGCGGGCCCACTTTGTCGAACGCGCGGCCGATGACGGGGCCCAGCAATCCCATCGCCAGGCCGCCCGGGAGCAGTGCCAGGCCGGTCTCGAGCGATCCCAGGCCGCGGACTTCCTGCAGGTAGAGCGGGAGCAGGATGACGCCGCCGAACAGCGCCATCATGGCCACCACCATCAGCAGGACCGAGACGGTGAACATCCGGAAGTTGAAGGCACGGAGATCCAGCAGTGGGGCGACGGTCTTTTGGAGCCGGACCTGGCGCAGCACGAAAACCGTCAGGGCCGCAACGCCAATGACGAGGGCGGCGACGGCGCCGGCACTGGGTCCCGACTGGCCGCCCTGGCCGCCGCCGATCTGGCTGAGTCCGTAAACCAGTCCGCCGAAAGCGGGGACGGTGAGGATCACGGACAGGACGTCGAGCTTGCCCTTCTCCACCTCGCCCACGTTGGTGAGGTACCTGGCACCGATGGCCAGCGCTGCGAGGGCCACGGGCAGGACGAAAACGAACATGAAGCGCCACGTGAAGTGCTCAAGGATGAGTCCGGAGACGGTGGGGCCCATGGCCGGTGCCACCGAGATGGCGATGCTCACATTGCCCATGACGGCGCCGCGCTTGGCAAGCGGGACCAGGGTAAGGATGGTGGTCATCAGCAGGGGCAGCATGATGGCGGTGCCGCCGGCCTGGACGATGCGCGCCAGCAGCAGGATCTCAAATCCGGGGGCCACGGCGGCGAGTGCCGTTCCGCCGGCGAACAGGCCCATGGCCAGCATGAAGACTGCCCGCGTGGAGAGCCGCTGGAGGATGAATCCGGTAGTGGGGATGACCACGGCCATGGTGAGCATGAACCCGGTGGACAGCCACTGGACGGTGGGTGCGTCCACCTGCAGGTCCACCATGAGCCGCTGCAGGGCGACGTTCATGATGGTTTCGTTGAGGATCACCACGAACGTGGCCACCAGCAGCGTGCTGATGATGGTCACGGACTCCCGGGACATCTTCTCCGGCGATGCCGGCAGTAGTCCTTTGCGGGTTCCGTTGCCGATTCCTTGGTCAGGGGCGGGCTGTCCGCTGGCGTTCGGAGAGACTTCGGTAGACATGGGTGTTCCCTCAGGGGTGGTTTTAGAGTGGTGCGCGGCCGGCGCCGCTGCAGATTGCAACACTCTACCCGGTGGAGTAATTCCTCCGCATGGGTTCTTCCTACCCCCGAGGGAACATTAGGGGCCTTCTTTAGGCGGTCTGGCCGGCGTGCTGGCCTTCCGAGATTTCTTCCACCAGCTTGCTGTTGAACGCCGGGAGGTCATCGGGATTCCGGCTGGTTACCAGGCCCTGGTCGACCACCACTTCCTCGTCTGTCCAGTTGGCGCCTGCGTTCTTCAGGTCGGTTTCGAGCGTGAAGTAGGACGTGAGGTTGCGGCCGCGGAGCACTCCGGCTTCGATCAGCAGCCACGGACCATGGCAGATCGATGCCACGGGCTTGTGCTGTTCGAAGAAGCTCCGCGTGAAGTTCTGGGCGTCCTTGTCCACGCGCAGGTGGTCTGCGTTCACTACCCCGCCCGGGAGTACCAGCGCGTCGAAGTCCGAGGCGTTGGCGTCCGCGACGGTCAGGTCGACGTCGAAGGTGTCGCCCTTTTCCGTGCCGTTGTAGCCCTGCAGCTTGCCGCTCTTCGGGGCGATGAGGGTGGGTTCGCCACCGGCATCCTTGACAGCCTGCCAGGGACTGGTGAGCTCCACCTGCTCCACTCCGTCAGTCAGCAGGAATGCGACCTTCTTGCCTGCGATGCTGTGCTCTGACACTGTTCCTCCTCGCTGGAGGGGGCCGGGCGGCTTATGCCCGCCAGGTCCCGCTCGACAGTTGATTGCCTGACGTGTTCCAGCCTAGGAAAGAGAAAAGTAATAAGCAAGCTGACTATCTGATGGAAGCCCGGCGCGGGTGCCGTTTGTGGCGGGAGGCCTGGGCGTTGGCGGGAGCCGGAATTGATTGTCAGTGGGTCGGTGGATGATGTGTTCATGGGAATCAGCGGTGGTGTTGGGGTGGTGGTGGAGGGTG
>NZ_JABFMW010000011.1 GCF_013359725.1 Pseudarthrobacter sp. C4D7
ATGGGTTCGGGCCGATCCCGGCGTCCATGGCCCGGAAACTCGTCGCGGACGGGGCGGAGTTCTTCTACCGGGTCCTCGTCGACCCCCGCGACGGGGCACCCCTGGAAATCGGCCGCAAAAACTACCGGCTCCCCGAAACCATCAAACGCTGGATCCGCCTGCGCGACACCACATGCACCTTCCCCGGCTGCACCAACAAAACCCCCGACAACGAAACCGACCACCTAAAAGCGTGGGAACACGGCGGCACCACGGGAATCAGCAACCTCGCCCAGCTCTGCCCCAAACACCACCGCCTCAAACACCACACCCGCTGGACACCCGGCCCCGCCACCAGGAATGAACCACCAGGCTGGACCTCACCCACAGGCAGGCACTACACCCCAGAACACCCCGACCCCGCACCAACCCACTGGCCACCGGGAAGCTGGCCCACGGGATACAGACCAATGGAAAACGTCCCGTCGGTTAGTTCCTTCCCATGGCCGCAACAGGACGCAGCTGCCCTCTGCCCCTGCCTGGAAGCCAGCCTCGACGACCTCCCCCTGTGGGAACCCGAAGACAACCGATACGTGGACCTCAACGACCTGCAAGCCGACGACCCACTCTGGGACGAGCTCCTCGCGACGCCACTGATCGAGACGCCATTGGTCCCCTCCGGATGATGGGCGCTATCAGCACTCAGGGCGCTGCTTCACCGTCGGGCCCTGGCCGGCCTGCCTCCACCCTGCACCGCTGCGCCCCGGACTGTCAGCTCAGTGCCCCGGGCGCTATGCCTGGTGATGCTCGATCAGCCAGGCCGCCATCTCCTGGGCACGCCGGGCCGCCTGCAGGTCGCCCTCGGTGGCTGAAATGATGGATCCCTTCATCAGGATGTGCCACGACCTCGCAAAATCGTCGGCCCGGACCAGCCCGGCTTCTTCCGCCAGGCGTTGGACGTGCCCGCGCATCTTGGCCAGATAGTCCAGGCTGGCTTTGCCCAAAGGGTGCGCCGGCCCCATTTCAAGCAGGACGTTAATGAAGGCGCTGCCCTCAAAATCGTCACGGCGGAACCAGTTACTGAAAACGTCGAAGATCGCCAGCAACTGCTCAACGGGGGTGTTGCCGCGCTGCCGGGCGCTGGAAATAATGCTGTCGACTGTCCACTGCTTGTCCCGCTGCTCGAGGAAAGCCAGGACCAGGGTGTCCTTGGAGGGGAAATGCCGGTAGAAGGTGGCCTTTGCAACCCCGGACCGCCCGATGAGTTCGTTGACGCCCACATCCCTGATACCGCGGCGCGAGAACAGGTCGTACGCCACAGCCAGGATCCGTTCCTCCGGGTCCAGGTGGCCGCACAGCGGCGACGGCGGCGACGGCGGCGACGGCCGGGTAGACGCGCAGGAGGATGACGCCGCGGGCCCCGGATTCATCACATCCCCAGGCTAATTCTGGCACGAGACAGACTTGTCTCTCCCGCTGTAAGGTGTTTTCTACGTGCAGTGCATTCGAACGCCGCAGCGGCCACTCGGCCCGCTGCGCACTGATGCAAGGAGGCCACTATGACAGCAGAGCAGCTCGCCCCCGTGCCGCCTGACCCAGACCCTTGGCTTCCCAGTGACACGCCCGCCGAGATCCGGCAGTTCGCCCTCGAGTCCCTCCGTTGGCAGGCGCAGGAGATCATCGACGAACTCCTTTCCAGTACCGACCCCGCTGACGAACTCGCCAAAGCACGCCTCCGGCGCTATGTCGCACGGAATCCCGGACGCCCGGAGAAGGCGCTCCTGGAACAGCTCATGGCCAGCGAGGACGCACAGCCCTAGGAATTCAGCGGCATGTTGTCGATCAACCGAACCGGGCCGACTTTGGCCGCGATGAGCGCCAGGGCCTCCCCACGGAATGGTGTTTCCCGGCAGTTTTCGGCCAGGGGTTCCAGGGTTACCGGGTCCACCACATCAAAGTAGTCGAGCGATACCAGGGTCTGGGACTCCACCAGTGCCAGGGCGGAGTCCAGGTCCAGCGGCTCGTGGGCATTTGCCCGCTGCTCCAGGAGGCGCAGGGCCCTGGACAGGACCAGCGCCGCATCCCGCTCGGCCTCGGACAGGAAACGGTTCCTGCTGGACAATGCCAGGCCGTCCGTTGCACGCACCGTTGGCACGCCCACAATCTCAACGGGGAAGTTCAGGTCGGCAACCATCCGCCGGACCAGGGCAAGCTGCTGGGCGTCCTTTTGTCCGAAGTAGGCCCGGTAAGCCGGCAGGCGGCCGGCCGCGGAATCCGCAGCACCACCCGGCAGGCCCGCGGCAGGCAGCCCGTAATGCAGCAGCTTGGCCACAACGGTAAGAGCGCCGTCGAAGTGCCCGGGCCGCGAAGCACCTTCCCATTTATCCCCCAGGTTCCCGGACGTGATCCGCACCAGTGGCTGCCCTCCCGGGTAGACCTCCTCGACGGAAGGGGCGAAGGCCAGGTCAACACCCTGCTCCTCAAGGAGGGAAAGGTCCGCGTCGAGCGTCCGCGGGTAGCGGTCCAGGTCGGCTGCGTCGCCGAACTGCAGGGGGTTGACGAAGATGCTGGCCACCACCACATCATTCTGCTCGACGGCGGTACGCGCCAGCGTTGCGTGGCCTTCGTGGAGTGCGCCCATGGTGGGTACCAGCCCCTGCGAAACGCCGCCCTTCGACGTGAGCAACCGGGCGCTTTCGGCTTTCAGGCCTGCCACCGTGGTGACGAGTTGGATGGGCATTCAGTCTTCCTTCGGATCGAGGGCCTCGTGCAGCCCCTTGAGCTGGTCAGGTTTGAGGAGCCCTCGCCCTTCAGCGCGCAGGGCGGTGGCGCGGGCCATCGCCAGGTAGGCCTCCAGCACGTCACCGTGCCCGCCGCCGTCGAACTCCCGCAACGCCTCGGCATGGGCACGGACGGTGCCCACATCCCCGCGGGCCACTGGCCCGGTCAACGCAGACTCCCCCGAGGCCAGGGCGTTCTCCAGCGTGGCCCGCAGCAGCGGTCCCAGCATGCGTTCGGGCGATTCGACGCCCACCTCGCGCAGGAGCTCCGAGGCCTGCGCCACCAGGGTGACAAGGTGGTTGGAACCATGGGCCAAAGCGGCGTGGTAGAGCGTCCGGTCTGCCTCGGCGATGGCCACGGGCTCCGCCCCCAGCTCCACCACCAGCGCCTGGGCAATGGGCAGCATGGCAGCATCAGCCGTCACCCCAAAGGTGCAGTCCAGGAGCCGGGTGAGGTCCAGGCTCATACCCGTGAACGTCATGGCCGGGTGCAGCGCCAGCGGGACGGCCCCGGCGGCACGGACCGGGTGCAGCACGCCGACGCCAAACCGGCCTGAGGTATGCGCCACGAGCTGTCCCGGCTGCCAGGCACCAAGCTTCGCCAGGCCTTCCACCAAGTCCGGCAGGGCGTCGTCGGGCACCGCCAGCAGCACCAGTTCGGCACGCTCCACAATGTCCTGCACCTCCAGGATGGGGACGCCGGGAAGCAGCGCCTCGGCCCGGTCCCGGCTCGCCTCGGAAACGGCTGACACTCCCACGACGGCGTGCTCGGCGGCGCGCAGGGCCGCACCGAGCACGGCGCCCACCTTGCCGGCACCGATGATTCCGACGCCGAGGCGTCCGGGCTTAGCCATGCTGCTGGCCTTCCTGTTGGTAGTGGGTGTGGCCTTCGGTGGTTCCCGCCCCGCCCGGGGTTGGGCCGGGCTCCGGCCCAACCGGCAGCGGCGTGGGCTCCCCAGCCGGAACAACCTGCCGCAACCATTGTTCGGTGGTTTGCCGCTTCCTGGCCAGCCGGGCGCGTGCCGACTGCTCATCGAACAGCTGCCTCGCCTCGTCCAGCCCGGCCTGGGTCAACCGCGGGGCCACAGGACCGGCCGTTGTATGCAGGACCAGGTCCGCCACCCGAAAGCGGCGCGCCAGGGGTCCTTGGTGGAGCGCCAAGGACTGCGTCCTTTGGTGCGGAACCAGCACCAGTTCGCGCCACCAGCGCCCGGACCGGATCAGCAGCGCCGTGTCAGTGGCGGCAAAACCGTTCCGCCTCCAAGCCAGCGGCGCCAGCAGCCGGGCGCGCCGCGGCGTGGTGGTGAAGCCACCGCCGGAATCCCGGCCGCCCAGCCCCGCGGTGAAGACCGCCTCCGGCTGGTCCGTCCCCGGGTCCGGCAACACGAGCGAGAGCATGGCCATGACGTCGGCGAACCTGCCCACGGGCAGGAGGATGGTCCTGGTGTTTCCTTCGGCGGCGCTGCCCGACGCCCCGTAGCCGGCCACGTTTACCTGCATCCGGTACCAGCCCAGCGGACGCCACAGCGGCGGCTGGGCAATCTTCACGGCTTGGATCCGGCCCGGCGGCAGGGTCTGCGCCTGGGTATCCAGCAGCCCGTACCGCAGCCTGATGCCATCCGGCGAGACGGCAGCGGTGAAGTTGTAGCCCTTGTTGAAGAAGTTCCAATAGCCGGCAATGAGGCCCAGCGCGGCGGGCACCAGGTAGAAGTAGAAGGCGCGGTTGTCCGTCAGCGCGGACAGGACCACGGAAGCCACCCCACCCACCACGATGAATACGCTTTGCTCGCTCAGCAGCAGCGATCCGAGAAGGCGCGACGGCGGGACGCTGAGCACCTTGATCTCGGGCGCCTCAGGTGCGGGCGGGCCAAAGGACGCCGATGGGTTGCCTGGGCCTGGAGGTGCCGCGGCATCGGCCCCTGCCGTGGGCCCCGCACCGGAAGCAGCCGCAGCTCCGGAGGCCCGCGAGAGGATGGTGGCACGCAGTTGGCGGGCATCATCGATCCTGAGGTAGGCCAGGCGCACCGCGGATTCTCCGGCGTCCGCCACCTCGAACTTGAGTTCGGCCAGGCCGAGGACCCGGGCCAGCAGCGGCTGCACTATGTCGATCGCCTGCACCCGGTCCAGCCGCGCCTGCCGGTGCTGCCGGAAGAGGAGCCCGGTGTTGACCC
Organism: Pseudarthrobacter sp. C4D7; assembly: GCF_013359725.1. GTDB lineage: Bacteria > Actinomycetota > Actinomycetes > Actinomycetales > Micrococcaceae > Arthrobacter. Next base: position 4,931 of record NZ_JABFMW010000011.1, read on the forward strand.
GGACGTAGCCACCGGACACCTGGTACTTGGTGAAATACCAGGTCAGCACGAACCCCAGCACTGCCACGGCCAGGACTGCGGCGCCGCCGCCAAGGAGCCATGGGGCACGCCGGGCGAACCCGTCCTCGAACACGGGCTGGCCCTGGAGGGTCCGCTCAAACAGGTCGCGGCCGAAGAAAAACGTGATCGCGGCCAGCGCCACCCAGCCGCGGACAAAGGGCGAGGCGGGATGCACGCGCAGCCATTCGTCGTCGGGATGTCCCGTGGTTCCCGGGGCTGCACCGGGTGGCAGCGCCGGCCCCGCAAACTGGCCGTCAGCTGTCACAGCCCTGCCAGCCTGGCTTCGCCGCGGGCAGCCAGCTGTTCCCGGAGCCGGGCGCCTTCCGCTGCCGGGAGGCCGGGAATGCGTGCGTTGGTGCCGGGAGAGGCCGTGTGGAGCTTGACGGTGCACAGGCCCAGACCGCGTTCCACCGGCCCTACGGCGATGTCCACGTACTGCATCCGGCCGTACGGGACAGCCATGGTGCGCTGGAAGAAGATGCCGCTGCGGACCAGGAGGTCGTCGTCGCGCTCGGCGTAGCCAAGGGCCCGCACTTGGCGCGGAATCAGCACCAGCCGCCACAGGGCAATCAGCAAGGTGGCCGCCGGAACAGTCACGGCAAGCCACAGCGGCGGCCACCGCCACCAGCCCAGGAGTACGAACACCAGCGGGGCTGACAGGACCAGGACGGTGGCAATGTTGGCCAGCGCCCATTCCACCAGGCGGACCGTAATGTATTTGGTCGACACCCGCTGCCAGGCGATACCCGGCGGGTCAATCGCCTCGGTATGCATATTCGCCTTCCCCGGTGGCGTCGCCGCGGGCGTGTCGGCGCTTCTTGCCATCCACGCCCTCGGTATCGCCATCCTCCGGCGGGATCCTGCAGAACCGCTCCACCAGCAGGCCCACCACGATCATGACCAGTCCGCCGGCAGCCATGGCCAGGGCCAGCCAGGTGATGCTTTGGTCGCTGCGCAGGCTCCAGATCCGCAGCTGGTCCAGGAAGATACCCACGTGCCACCCCAGCAGCACCGTACCGGCATAGGCGCACGCCTGCGCCAGGACCAGGGTCCGGGCTGCCAGGAGAGGATCCAGTTGCGTCTTTTTCGTCTTGCTGTTGGGCTGGTGGCTGTTCCGCCACCTCAGGATCCGGATGCCCAGCACCAGGGTGATGATGACAATGACGCCCATGGTGGCCAGCGCGGTGGCAGGCAGTACAGGCGTGGCCATGCTGTAACGGCTGGTGACCACCGTGGCAGACCAGCCGGCAACGGCCAGGATGACGCAGATCAGGAGCAGGCGCAGCGGGTTGATGGGCTTCATCTCTCCTCCGCCATTCCCGCCGTCGGCATACCGTCGAAGTCTCCAAACCCGTCGAACGGGGCGAGATCCTTGAAGTCGTCCGCCTGGACTGCCAAGGTGCTGATCCGCTCGCCGTTCAGCGTGGCAGTGGGTTCAATCAGCGACCACGGGTAGAGGACGAACGCGCGCGCCGCCGCCCGGGGATGGGGGATGGTCAGGACGGGATCGTCGCTGTGGAGGTCGCCGTAAGTGATGACGTCGACGTCGAGGGTCCGCGGACCCCAATGGACCTCACGGACCCGGAGGTGCTTGTTCTCCACCGCCTGGCAATGTGCCAGGAGCTCCTCAGGGGTGAGGATGGTTTCCACGGTGATGACCATGTTCAGGAAGTCAGGCTGGCCGGGGGGCCCGCCCACCGCCTTGGTCTGAACGACGGGCGAGACGGCGAGAAGCCGGACCTCCGGCGGGTCCACCAGGTCCGCCACGGCCTCGGTCAGGGTTTCGTTCCGTTCCCCAAGGTTGCTTCCCAAGGCCAGCACGGCCTTGGTGTAGATCCCGTTCATGCGGTGGCCCCTGCCTGCGCGGGGGCGGCGGAGGCCCGTTGCCGGTGGACTGTCACGGCTACGTCACCGAACGGGACCTGGATGGGGGCCTGGGGCTTATGGACGGTGATGTCCACGGCCTGGAGCGCGAATTCGGCCAGGAGGCCCTCGGCAATCCGAACGGCGAGTGCCTCGATGAGGTTCAAGGGTTGCCCGGTGATCCATTCGGTAATGCGCTGTGCCACCTCGCCGTAGTGGGCGGTGTCCCGGACATCGTCTGATTGCGCTGCTTCGGTGAAGTCCAGGTGGAGCACGGCGTCCACCACAAAGGGCTGCCCCTCCCGGCGTTCAAAATCGAAGACACCGTGGTGGCCTACGGCGGTCACTCCGGTCAGCGTGATCCTGTCCATGGGTCCCCCGGCCCTATTGCGTTTTGGGTACGGCTTGTGTTGAGGGTGCCGCCGCCATGCGCGCCGCCACCTTGACCGCGTCGAGGCTGGAGCCGACGTCGTGCACGCGCACGGCCCAGGCGCCGCGGCTGGCACTGATCGCCGTGATCGCGGCGGTAGCAGCATCGCGTTCGTCCGGGGCGGCGGACTTCCCGGCCACGGTGAGGAGCGTGCCGAGGAAGCGCTTGCGGGAAGCCGCCACCAGGACCTTGTGGCCCAGGCTGTCCAGCTGGTCCAGGTTTTGCAGGAGTTCCCAGTTCTGGGCGTCGTTCTTGGCGAACCCCAGGCCCGGGTCGATGATGATCTGTTCCTGGCTGACGCCGGCTGCGTAGAGCTTGTCCCGCACGCCTGCCAGCTCCGCCACCACTTCCCCGGCCACGTCCGTGTATTCGGCAAGCGAGTTCATGGTCCTGGCGTCGCCCCGGCGGTGCGTGAGCACATAAGGCGCCTTGGAGGATGCAACCAGCTCGACCATTTCCGGCTCAATGGTCAGGCCGGAGACGTCGTTGATGATGGCCGCGCCGGCTTTCAGGGCAACTGCCGCGGTGGAGGCGTGGGTGGTATCGATGCTGACCAGCGCTCCGGCCTTTACCAGCGCTTCAATCACCGGGAGGACGCGGCGCTGCTCTTCATCCGGGGACACGTCGTCGGCGCCGGGCCTGGTGGACTCGCCTCCGACGTCGATGATGTCCGCTCCGGCGTAGAACATCCGCAGGCCGGCCGCGATGGCGGTATCAGCGGTTGCGTGCTTGCCGCCGTCGCTGAATGAATCCGGGGTGACGTTCAGGATGCCCATGACCAGGGTCCGGTCCGTGGGGAGGTCCTCAAAACGCGCGGCCGGACGGGGCTTGCGCAGGATGGGAAGCGGGGATGTAGCGGGCCCCGTACCGGGGGCTGCAGCGAGTGAATCCATGGTGTGTGGTTACCTTCCGAGGATGAGGCTCATGGCTTCGGCACGGGTGGCCGGGTCATGAAGCTGCCCGCGGACCGCACTGGTGACGGTCTTCGCTCCGGGCTTGCGGATGCCGCGCATGGACATGCACATGTGCTCGCATTCAACGACGACGATTGCACCGCGGGGTTTGAGGTGCTGAACCATCGCCTCGACAATTTCGGTGGTCAGCCGTTCCTGCACCTGGGGGCGGCGGGCGTAAATGTCCACCAGCCGGGCCAGCTTGCTCAGCCCGGTCACCTTGCCGTCGTGCGACGGAATGTAGCCGACGTGGGCCACCCCGTGGAACGGCACCAGGTGGTGCTCGCATGTGGAGTAGAACGGGATGTCCTTGACCAGGACCAGTTCCTCGTGGTCCAGGTCGAAGGTGGTGGACAGGACGTCCGCAGGATCGTGGTGCAGCCCGGCGAAGACCTCGGCGTACGCTTTTGCGACCCTTTTGGGGGTGTCCACGAGGCCGCCGCGGTCCGGGTCCTCGCCGATGGCGAGGAGGATCTCGCGGACGGCCGCCTCAATCCGTGGCCGGTCCACCGTTTCGGTCCTGGAATGGTGGGAACCGTCCTCCGCCGGCTGGGCGGCGGAGGCGGAAACGTCGTCGTCGTCGAAGAAAGTCACAGGGAAAGCTTAGCCGCGAAGGGTGTCAGGCCCTGAGTCGGGGGCGCCTCCGTGAAACGGAGCATCCTCCGAAACGCCCTGCGCGTGCGGGGGCTGGGCATCCAGCGGCTCGTCCAGGCGGGCCTTCTTGGCTTCCTCCTGCGCTTCGCGTTCGGCCCGTTCCTGGCGGCTCTCCACGGGGCCGGCCAGCTGGACGGGGCGGGTTTCCTTGGACAGCCACACCTCGCGGAAGTCACGCTTGCGGACATCCCTGAAGATGTCGGCAATCTCGGCCTGGTTGAGGGTTTCCCGCTCCAGGAGTTCCAGGGCCAGGAAATCCAGGATGTCCCGGTTCTCGGTGAGGATTTCGTACGCTTCGTCGTGTGCCTGCTCGATCAGGCGGCGCACTTCCTCATCCACAACGTACGCAATCTGGTCCGAGTAGTTGCGCTCATGGCCTGCGTCGCGGCCCAGGAACGGTTCGCCGCCGCCCTGGCCCAGCCGGACAGCGCCGACGCGTTCGCTCATGCCGTATTCGGTGACCATCTTCCGTGCCGTGCCGGTGGCCTTTTCGATGTCGTTGGAGGCTCCGGTGGAGGGGTCATGGAACACGATCTCCTCTGCCACGCGGCCACCCATGGCGTAGGCCATCTGGTCCAGGAGTTCATTCCGGGTCACGGAGTACTTGTCGTTGTCCGGAACCACCATGGTGTAGCCCAGGGCCCGGCCGCGGGGAAGGATGGTGATCTTGGTGACCGGAGCAGAGTTCCGGAGGGCAGCCGCCACCAGGGCGTGGCCGCCTTCGTGGTACGCGGTGATCTTGCGCTCGTGCTCTTTCATGACGCGGCTGCGCTTCTGCGGGCCGGCCATGACGCGGTCAATAGCTTCGTCCAGCGCACGGTCGTCTATCAGGTTGGCGTTGGACCGCGCGGTCAGCAGTGCCGCCTCGTTGAGGACGTTGGCCAGGTCGGCACCCGTGTAGCCGGGCGTCTTCTTGGCCACAGCCTTCAGGTCCACGCCCGGAGCCATGGGCTTGCCCTTGGCGTGCACCTGCAGGATCTGGTCGCGGCCAATCAGGTCCGGTGCTTCCACGCCGATCTGGCGGTCGAAGCGTCCCGGACGCAGCAGGGCCGGGTCCAGAACGTCGGGCCGGTTGGTGGCGGCTATGAGGATCACGTTGGTCTTGACGTCGAAGCCGTCCATCTCCACCAGCAGCTGGTTGAGGGTCTGCTCGCGTTCGTCGTTGCCGCCGCCGATGCCGGCGCCGCGGTGCCGGCCGACGGCGTCGATCTCGTCCACGAAGATGATGGCGGGCGAGTTGGCCTTGGCCTGTTCAAAGAGGTCGCGGACGCGGGAGGCGCCGACGCCGACGAACATTTCCACGAAGTCGGAGCCGGAAATAGAGAAGAAGGGTACGCCGGCCTCACCGGCAACCGCGCGGGCCAGCAGGGTCTTACCGGTACCCGGTGGGCCGTACAGCAGTACACCCTTGGGGATCTTGGCGCCGACGGCCTGGAACTTGGCCGGTTCCTGCAGGAACTCCTTGATTTCCTGGAGCTCTTCGACGGCTTCGTCGGAGCCTGCAACGTCGGCGAACGTCACCTGCGGCATGTCCTTGCTGACCATCTTGGCCTTGGACTTGCCGAACTGCATGATCTTGGAGCCGCCGCCCTGCATGCGGGTCATCAGGAACCAGAAGAGCGCGCCCAGCAGGATCACGGGGATCAGCAGGGAGAGCAGGCCGGAGAACCAGTTGCTTTCGATCGGCTGGTCAGTGAAGCCCTGGGCCGGCTTGGCGTCGGTAACGGCCTTCACGACGTCCTGCGCGCGGGCATCAACGAAGAAGAACTGGACGCTCTTGCCTTTGTCCTGCCCGTCCACCTGCAGGTCATCCTTCAGCGTCAGGTCAACGCGGTTCTCGCCGTCGAAGATCTTGGCCTGCTCCACCTTGTTGCTGGAGAGCAGTTCCAGGCCCTTGTCCGTGTCGATCCGGGCTGCACCGCCGGGGGCGAGCGTTGCAAAAGCCACAAGGAGCAGACCGACCACAACGACGATCCAGATGCCCGGGCCTTTGAAGAAGTTCTTAGCTTTCATCTGTTCGGGGGCTCGCCCCGTCCCTTCCGGTAGTGCTTCACGGCGAGTAGTCTGCGCGCGTGATGGTGCTGCGTCAGCTTCTAGCTATACACCGTCCGGAGTAAATCACGCATAGTGAAAACCAAAAGTTCCCTGTGGGCGTAGATGGTGCGGCGGACCGCCGAATGCCGCGTCAGGCCTGAGGTGCCGGGGTTCCCGGCGCTGCCACGGATCCGCGGTTGACCAGGCGGCATGCCAGCAGCACCGGGTCCAGACGGTCATGATGTTGGCGGGTGCCGGGTTCTGCGGCCTGCAGCTCGATCGCGTCGATCAGCCGGTTGGCCGCCCACGTCCCCATGCCGTAGTACGGCAGGGCCACGCTGGTCAGTTGGGGGTGGAGGTTGGCCGCAAGCAGGTCCACATCGCCGAACCCGACGACGGACAAATGGTCCGGGATGGACAGTCCCCGTTCGGCTGCGGCACGGTAGGCCCCCATCGCCAGGCGGTCGTTGCAGCAGAGGAGGGCCGACGGCGGGTTCCCGCCGGCCAGGATGCTGCGGGCAGCGGCGTACCCGCCGGGCGCATCCGGCGACGCCGCCGCAACGGTGGTGGCGGCACCCGCCATTCCTGCGCGCTGGAGTGCGTCCCGGAAACCCAGGAGGCGCTGGTGGGTTGAGGGGTTTTCGTCCCGGGTGGTGAGGAACCCGATCCGGTAGTGGCCCGCGGCCACGAGTGCGGCCGCCCCGGCTGCTGCGCCGCCGTATTCATCGGCCATCACCGCGGGGAGGCTTCCGTCAATGGTGATGGCATCCACCAGGACTGTGGGGACGCCGCCCGGCCGGAACGGTATTGGCAGGACGCGCCGGCCGGCCGCCGAGTAGAGGATTCCATCAACCTGCCCGGCCAGGAGTGACTCCACACCGGCCTGGGCGGCGTCCGGTTCAGACTGCCCCGGGATGGTGGCCATCATCAGGGTGTACCCGCGGGCGCGGGCTGCCTGGTCAGCGCCAAGGATGATGCGGCCGGCGTGCGGCGTGGTGGCTGCATCCTCCACGACCAGGCCCAGCACACCGGACCTGCGGCTCCGGAGGGCGCGGGCAAGGCGGTTGGGGCCATAACCCAGCCGGACCGCCGTCGTCCTGACCTTTTCCCGGGTTTCCGGGCTGACCCGGGCCGAGGGCACGTTGTTGAGGACGTGCGAAACCGTGGTGACGGAGACGCCGGCTTCCCGCGCCACATCCTTGATGCCCACGCTGCTGCTGTCCATGCTCCCGGGCCTCACCAGGGGGCGCGCCCCGTGAGGGTTTTACTCGTAGACGTGCGGCGCCAGGGTGCCCACGAAGTCCAGGTTGCGGTACTTTTCGGCGTAGTCCAGGCCGTAGCCCACCACGAATTCGTTGGGGATGTCGTAGCCCACGTACTTGACGTCGATTTCCACCTTGGCGGCGGTGGGCTTGCGGAATGCGGTGCAGATTTCCACGGAGGCGGTGCCACGGGATTCCAGGTTGGTCTTAAGCCAGGACAGGGTGAGGCCGGAGTCGATGATGTCCTCGACGATCAGCACGTCCTTGCCCATCAGGTCGGTGTCCAGGTCCTTGAGGATGCGCACCACGCCGGAGGACTGCGTTCCGGAGCCGTACGAGGACACGGCCATCCAGTCCATGGAGATGTGGCTGTGCAGTGCCCGCGCGAGGTCAGCCATGACCATGACGGCGCCCTTGAGGACGCCAACAATGAGGATGTCGCGTCCTTCGTAGTCTTTGTCGATCTGTGCGGCGAGTTCGGTGATCCGCTGCTGGATCTGTTCCTTGGTGTAGAGAACGTGCTTGAGATCTGCCTGGACGTCGTTTGAATCCACCAATGGCTCCTGTGTAGATGCGGGGGTGCGACTATTTTGCGGGCGGCTTGTGGGGCCGGAATACTAGCTTCCCACAGCGTGCGGGTTCGCGGGGAACGGAGCCGGGGCCCGCAGGGTCAACTGCAGCGGCAACGTCCTTCGATTCCTCCAGCTGCGCCAGCGACAAGCGGTACACGCCCACGCCGCCTGGAAGCTGCACGGGGCCGGCCGAGCCTCGCCGCCGGAGCAGTGCTTCGGCCGCGAGAAGCCGCCGGTAACTGGGCTGTTGGCCGCCGGCCTCGGCGGCCGCCTTGGCGATGACACGGAACCTGATGGCCGGCGCCAGGGCGCGCAGCGGCTCCTCCGGCAGGCTCAGTTCGGTGCTGTGCCGTTCCACCAGGGAGGCATAGGTGCTTTCCGCCACACCTTCCAGGTAGTCCGCGTCCAGCTGAAGGATGGCGGCGGTCCGGGCCAGGGATTCGGCGACGCCGGGGCCGAGTTTGTCCTCAAGGTGCGGCAGGACCTCCACCCGGGTCCGCGACCGCGCGAAGGCGGGGTCGGAGTTCGTGGGGTCGTGCCAGGGGTCCAGCTCCTCCACAGCACAGATTTCTTCGGTGTCCGCCCGCCGGAGCTCCAGGAAGGGTCGCAGGAGGATGGCGTTTCCGGTTCCTGGACGGGCCGGCCGCATCCCTGCGAGGGAGCGCGTGCCGGAGCCGCGGGCCAGGCCCAGCAGAACCTGTTCGGCCTGGTCGTCCAGGGTGTGGCCCAGCAGCACTGCCTGCGCGCCCTGCCCTGCGGCTGCGTCCTCGAGCGCGGCATGCCGGGCCTCGCGGGCGGCGGCTTCCGGGCCCATGCCGGCACCTGCCACGGTAACGGTGCGGATTTCCACCGGGTGCAGGCCCAGCTCCCTGAGCGCAGCAGCGGTGCGGGCGGCAATATCGCCGGACCCCTCCTGCAGCTGGTGGTCCACCACCACGGCGCCGACGGTCAAGGGGTGTCCGTCCACGTGGCCGCGGCGGGCGAAGTAGGCGGCGACGGCGGCGAGCGCCAGGGAGTCCGGCCCGCCGCTGCAGGCGACCAGGACGTGGCGGGGATACCCGGCGCCGGCCAGGGCGTTCTGCAGCAGCTTGCGCGCCGTGCCGACGACGGGCGCCAACCTGCCGGGCCGTCGTCGGCCGCTCGGCGTCCCATGGCCCTCAGCCCGGGGGCCGCCTGCCGCAGCGTCTGACGGCAATTAGAGTCCCATCCGCTCGAGCCACAGCTTGGCGTCATGGATTTCGGGCTCGGTGGGAAGGTGGTCCACCGAGTCCCACACCTTGTTGAAGCCCTCCATGCCGGCCACGTCCACCACGGCGCGGACAAAGCGGGCACCATCGGAGTACTGGCGCATCTTGGCGTCCAGGCCCAGGAGGCTGCGGATGAACTTCTCCATCACGCCGCGGTCCTTGCCGCGGTCGTTGAAGCGCTGCCGGATGGTCTTCACGGACGGCACGATACTGGCGTCCACGGCATCCATCACCACGTTCGCGTGGCCTTCGAGCAGGCTCATCACGGCGGTGAGGTGTGAGATGGCGGCCTTTTCCTCGGGGTCCTGCAGCAGGTCCAGGATGGCACCGCGGCCGGGGGTGTTTCCGTTGGCGGAGCGATCCTTCAACGAACGCGCGGCAGCTGAGGCACGCTCCATCAGGGAGTCCACGTTGCCCAGGAGGTGGCCGCTGAGTTCATCGATTTGCTCCAGCATGTGGTGGCGAAGCCACGGCGCCGCCGCGAACTGCACCCGGTGCGTCTGCTCGTGCAGGCATACCCAGAGCCGGAAGTCCTCCGGCGCGACGTTGAGTTCGCGCTCCACTGACACGATATTGGGAGCCACCAGCAGCAGGCGGCCGGCGGCAGGGGCAGTGGAGTTCTCCGCCAGGGCCGCGAAGGGATCGTACTGGCCCAGGACCTTGCTGGACAGGAACGCCAGGACGGCGCCCAGCTGGCTGCCGGTGATGGCCCCGCTGACCTGGGCGGCGGCGGGGCTGAGGTTTCCGCGCCGGGTATCCAGCATCTTCTGCATGGCGGGCTTGAGCATCACAGCGAAACTCTGGGTGTTGGCCTTGGCCCAGGACGCCCGGTCCACCACCAGCACGGAAGAGTCCCGCAGGTCGCGCGCCGCTTCCAGCCCGGTGATCTCGTGGACATGCGGAACGGAGGCGTCAGCCAGGTGGCGCAGGCTGTCCACCGCCGCGCCAATGGCCTTTTCGTCAAGCACCGGGCCGGCCGGAGCCAGCCGCGCCGCGGCAGAAGCGGCGAGGTCCCAGTTAATCAGGGACTCGGCCTGGCTGGACTGGGCGGTAGGGGACATCGTCGGTGCGGACTCGCGCGCAGTGGACTCCATGGTTCCCATCAGAACACAGCAGGCCCGGGATCGTCCTTAAGTTCGCTGACCGGCGAACGGTCCCCCCGCATGAGCGGCCCGCACCCGCACAACCGTTGCTGCCCCGCACCGTTGATGCGGGGTAGGCCGCCCCTGCGCCGGAGGGCCCTGTGACAGGCCTGGCAGATCCGCGCTAGCGGCAGCCGCACCCCGCCAGGGCGGTGGCTGCCCGGTCCAGCGCCACCTTGTTGCCGGCAGCTCCCGGTACCAGGCCATTGCCGATGAAGGAGAACACCAGGAGCCGGCCGTCGGCGTCCACCACGTAACCGCTGAGCGCCAGCACGGTGTTCAGCGTGCCGGTCTTGGCGCGGACCAGCCCGGCGCCGCCCGCAGTGGTGGCATCCCCGTACCGGGTGTCCAGCGTGCCGGAGAGGCCACCCACCGGGAAGCCGGCCAGCACGGCGCGAAGCCTGGTATCAGTGCCGGTGGTGATGGCGCGCACCACGTCCGTGAACTGGCGGGCGGTGACCTGGTTGCCCATGGCCAGGCCGCACACATCCGCCAGCATGACGGCGTCCGGGGTGATCCCCGCGGCCGCCAGTTCAGCGGTGACCGCAGCCGTGGCGCCGTCATTGCTTCCCGGCCGCCCCGTAGCCAGCGCGGCCATGCGGCCCATGGTTTCAGCCAGGTAGTTGTCCGAGACCTGCAGCATCAGGTCCACCTGGTCGGCCACGGTGGCCGAGTCAACGCCGGCCAGGGCCGCGGCGCCTGCTGGGGCCGCCCCGGGGGAACGTTCGACGCCGGCCGCAACGGTCAGTCCCGCGCCGGCACCAGCTTCCCGGAGCCGGGCCGCGAATTCCTGGGCAGCGGCCAGGGAGGCGTCCTGGGGCCGGGGACCGGTGGTCACGGCGGGGTCAAAGCGCGCCGAGTTTAGGGCCAGCGGGTAGAGCGGGGCGATCTCGCCGGCTTCCACGTCGCCGGACAACCAGTTGGGGTTCAGCGCGGGGCCGGTGAAAAGGGAGTCGTCCACCAGGACCTTGATGTCTCCGGAGGTGCCGGCGGCCTGCAATGCCTGCACGGTGCGTGCCGCAAGCGTTGCCAGGCCCGCGTGGCCCATGGCCTGTCCCGGCTGCGACTCCCCCGACCCCAGGAGGACGTCGCCGCCGCCCACCAGGACCACCTGCCCGGCAGCGGGGCCGGGCACCACCTTCGTGGTGAACCGGTGTTCCGGCCCCAGCGTGCGCAGGGCGGCCACGGCAGTCAGCAGTTTAAGGTTCGACGCCGGCACCCGGCCTTCCGCGCCGCCCCGGTCAAAGAGGACCTGGCCTGTGAGCGCGTCCTGCACCATGCCCGTGAACGTGCCGCCGCCGTCGGCCGTCAACAGCGGATCCAGCCTGGCCGTCACCGCCGACGGCGAGGGCGCCGGCGCGGACGGCTGGAGCGGTGCGAGGACCTGCGGGGCGGACAAAGTGGCAGGGATCTGCTGCCAGGCCGGCGGGGTGGGGGCGGGTGCTGGAGCGTCCGGGCCCCGGAACCCAGGGGCCAGCAGCAGGGCCCCCGGGAGGGCCAGCGCGAGCAGGAGCAGGGCGGCCAGGACCCAGTGCCAGGATGTGCCGGTCCCCGTGACCGCGTTCCCCCGGCGCCGCGGCGGGCGGGCGCGCTGTGGTTCCCCGCCGGGTGATGTGGTCATGCTGGTGCCGGTCCTCAAGTCCTGAAATTTCCCCACAAGTTCCTGATTCCAGGGCCTCTCGCTATATCCTCAAGTGTAGTCGGCGGCACCGACACGCTTTTTGTGGGCCCGTCAAGTGTGCCGCGCACCCCCTGCAATTGCCGAGGAGCATTCCCATGAAGCACGACGTGACCATCGAGATCCCCAAGGGATCGCGCGTCAAGTACGAAGTTGACCACGAGACCGGCCGCGTCCGCCTGGACCGCGTCCTCTTCACCTCCATGCAGTACCCCACGCACTACGGGTACTTCGAGAACACCCTCGGCGAGGACGGCGACCCGCTGGACGCACTGGTGCTCCTGCAGGACTTCGACCTGCACCCCGGCGTCATCGTCGAATCCCGCCCCATCGGCGTGTTCAACATGACCGACGACGGCGGCGGAGACGCCAAGATCCTCTGCGTGCCGGTGGACGCCCGCTTTGACCACATCCAGGATGTGAGCGACGTCAACGAGTTCCTGATCAAGGAAATCGAGCACTTCTTCACCCGCTACAAGGACCTGGAACCGGGCAAGTGGGTCAAGGCCGAAGGCTGGGGCGACCGCGCCGCCGCCGAGGCCGAGCTGGAAGCCTCCATCAAGCGTTACGTCCCCACCGGACACTGATCCCCAGGTTGGGCCTGCCCCAACAACTGCTTTAGGGTCCGACGGCGGGTGCCCGGCTTTTCGAAGCCGGGCACCCGCCGTCGTTGTTTCAGGAAGTTATGGCAGGGTGGGGCTGTGAGTTCCGAGCCAGCCCTGACGTCCCAGCTTCTGTTCCATCCCCCATGCGGGCCCGTCACCGGCCGGCACGACGGCACCGTTGTGCGTGCCTCCGGCATCCCCTACGCCCGGGCCCCGCGTTTCCAGGCTCCAATACCGGTCCCGGACTGGACCAGCGAATATGCCGCCACGTCCCCAGCCCCCGCATGCCCGCAGGCGCCGGTGCCGTTCCTGGACGACGTCCTGGGCACAAAATACGGCGAGCTTCCGGGCAGCGAAGACTGCCAGAACCTCTCCATCACCCTGCCCGCCGACATCACGCCCGGCGAGAAGCTGCCTGTCATGGTCTGGATCCACGGCGGCTCCTACACCACAGGCTCCGGTGACCTGGCCATCTTCGACCCTGCCCGTCTGGTGGCCGAAAACCGGGTCATCGTGGTCTCGGTGACGTACCGGCTTGGACTCTTCGGCTTCCTGGCCACACCCGCAGGGCGGCCCGGCAACCTGGGGCTCCTGGACCAGCTTGAGGCCTTCCGGTGGGTGCAGCGGAACATCGCCGCGTTCGGGGGCGATCCCGGCAGGGTCACCGCGTTCGGGCAATCCGCCGGCGGCGACGCGATCGCCCACCTGATGGCCACACCCGAGGCTCCAACCCTTTTCCAGCGCGCCATCATCCAAAGCGCCCCGCTGGGCATCACGCGCGGCCGGGCGAAGATGAACCACGCCATGGGCATCGCCGCGGATGGCGTCACGGAACAGACCCCCGCCATGGACGTGGTGGCGCTCGAGGCACAGGTGACCCAGGTGGCCAAAAAGTTCGGGATGCTGGCCGCCATGCCGTTTGGCACCCAGTACGGCCACGATCCGCTCCCCGAGGAGTCCGGGATCGAGGCCGCCTGGAACCGGACGGCCCCCGCCATCGAGGTGCTGATCGGCCATACGTCCGAGGAAGCCCGGCTGTTCCTTCCCCGCAGCCCGCACCTGATGCGGCTGGCCGCGGTTCCGGTGGTGGGTAAAGCCGCCGTGCGCGCGATCGACTGGCTGGTGACTGAAACCGTGTACGGCCGGGCCACCCGAAGGTTCGCGCGCCGGCACGCGAAGGCGGGTGGACAGGCGCACCGGTACGTCCTGGACTGGCATGCGCCCGGCAACATCTTCGGCGCCGCCCACACCATCGATCTGCCCTTGCTGCTGGGCAGCCGCCAAACCTGGGACGGTGTGGGCCTGATCGCGGGCGCCCGCTGGGAGGAAGTGGACATGACCGGCCGGGCGGTGCGGTCGTTGTGGGCCGGTTTTGCCCGCGGGGATGACCTGGGCGAGGCCGGCGCAGTGGACGGCGCCCTGCACTACCGGCGGATCTGACCGGCCATGAGGACCCTTGGCGTGGACCTGGCGGCGGCCACCAAGAAGACCGCCGTGGCCGTCATCGAATGGACCGGGGACCAGGCCCGGCTGGTCCACCTGGCCCTGGACGTTGACGACCAGGAGATCGTAGACCTGTTCGGCAGCTGCGACATGACCGGCGTCGACTGCCCCGTGGGCTGGCCGGCCGCCCTGATCCCGTTCCTCACCGGCCACCTCAACTTCGACGCCGCGCCCGTCCTGGACCATGACGGCATTGCGGGCCGGCGACTGCTCGCGTACCGGGACACGGACCGGTTCTGCACCGCCCGGACTGGCCTGATTCCGCTGAGCGTCTCCGCGGACCGGCTGGCGCACCCTGCCATGCGCTGCGCGGTCATCCAGGCGAAGATCGCGGCGGTGCACGGCCCGCAGCTCCGCGACGGCTCAGGCCGGCTTGCCGAGGTGTACCCGGCGGCATCGCTGAAGATCTGGGGCCTCAACGGCCGTGGCTACAAGGGCCGCGGCGTCACCGAAGCCGAACGCCTGGGCCTCCTGCTGGCAGCCCTTGAGGAGCAGGCACCGTGGCTGGACCTGGGCGCGCACCGGGACCGGATCACCGCTTCGGATGACCTGTTCGACGCCGTCATCGCCTCGCTGACCGCCCGGGCCGTGGGCCGCCGTCGGACGCTCCTGCCCGACGAAGCCCATGCCGCAGCCGCCCGCAGCGAGGGCTGGATCCATTTGCCTTCCTGCGGCCTGGACGGACTCCCGGGCTAGGGCGTCAACCGCCCAGCGTCCAGTTGCGGATCTCCTCCGGGTCCTCGCCGTGGGTGCGGGTGTGCTCCCGGGCGCGGTTCCGCCGGTCCTGCAGGTCCTGGCGCAGGAGCGCGTGCGTTCCTGCGAGGCCGGGGACCCGGTCGATCGCGTCGATGGCCAGGGTGAAGCGGTCGATTCCGTTGAGCATGGCCATGTCGAACGGGGTGGTGGTGGTCCCCTCTTCCTTGTAGCCGTGCACGTGCAGGCCCTGCTGGTTGGTGCGCCGGTAGGCCAGCCGGTGGATCAGCGCCGGGTACCCGTGGTAGGCGAAGATGACGGGCTTGTCAGGGGTGAAGATCCCGTCGAAGTCATGGGCCGGCAACCCGTGCGGGTGCTCGCTGTCGTCCTGCAGCCGCATCAGGTCCACCACGTTCACCACGCGCACTTTGAGCCCGGGGGCGCCGTCGCGGAGCAGTTCGGCGGCTGCCACTGTTTCCACCGTGGGGACGTCGCCCGCGCAGGCCAGCACGACGTCGGGCTCCTCGCCGGGGACTTCCGAGCCGGCAAACGTCCAGATCCCCAGGCCGCGCCGGCAGTGGTTGGCGGCATCGGCCGGGCCCAGCCACGTGGGCGAAGGCTGCTTGCCGCTGACCACGATGTTCACGTAGTCGGTGGACGCCAGGCAATGCTCCATGACCGAGAGCAGGGTGTTGGCATCCGGCGGCAGGTACACGCGGATGATTTCGGCTTTCTTGTTCACCGCATGGTCGATGAACCCCGGATCCTGGTGCGAGAACCCATTGTGGTCCTGCTGCCACACATGCGAGGACAGCAGGTAGTTCAGCGACGGGACGGGCTGGCGCCACCGCAGGGCGCGGTGCACCTTGAGCCACTTGGCATGCTGGTTGAACATCGAATCGACAATGTGGACGAACGCCTCGTAGCAGTTGAACACTCCGTGCCGGCCTGTGAGGAGGTAGCCCTCCAGCCAGCCCTGGCAGAGGTGCTCGCTCAGCACCTCCATCACCCGGCCGGACCGCGCCAGGTGTTCGTCGACGTCGTCGATCCGGTACTGCCACACCTTGTCGGTGACCTCGTAGACATTCTGCAGCCGGTTGGACGCCGTCTCATCCGGGCCAAAGAGCCGGAAGTTCTCCATGTTCTGCGCGATGACGTCCCGCATCCAGGAACCGAGCGTGATCATGGGGCTGACGCGGTCGGTGCCCGGGCTGGGCACGTCGACGGCGTGGTCCCGGTACGCGGGCAGTGTGAGCGCGCGCCGCAACAGTCCGCCGTTGGCGTGCGGGTTTGCGCTCATGCGGAAGTCGCCGGTGGGTGCGCCCTTGGCGACGTCGGACCGGAGCCGTCCCTCGGCGTCGAACAGTTCGCTGGGGCGGTACGACTCCAGCCATTGCTCCAGCTGCTTCAGGTGTTCCCCGTTGGTGCGGACCTCGGACAGCGGGACCTGGTGTGCCCGCCACGTTCCTTCCACCTGGAGCCCGTCCACGGTGCGCGGCCCGGTCCAGCCCTTGGGCGAACGCAGGACGATCATGGGCCAGTGGTGCCCGCCTTCCCCCTCCTCTTCGGCGTCCGGATGCTGCCGGTGGGCGTCCTGGATGGCCTTGATATCGGCCAGGCACCGGTCCAGCACGGCGGCGAAGTCGCGGTGCGCCTGCTCCGTGTTGTCCGGATCCTGCACGGTGACGAAGTAGGGCTCGTGGCCGTAGCCGCGCAGCAGCTGCTCCAGCTGGTCCTGCGGCATCCGGGCCAGGACCGTGGGGTTGGCGATCTTGTAGCCGTTCAGGTGCAGGATGGGCAGCACCGCGCCGTCCGCGGCGGGGTCCAGGAAGTTGTGCGAGTGCCAGCTGGCGGCCAGCGGACCGGTCTCCGCCTCGCCGTCACCGATGACGACGGCGGTCACCAGCTGGGGGTTGTCAAAGACGGATCCGTAGGCGTGGGCCAGGGAGTACCCCAGTTCACCGCCCTCGCTGATGGAACCGGGGCTTTCCGGAGCCGCGTGGCTGGGAATGCCGCCCGGGTAGGAGAACTGCCGGAACAGTTCGGCCAGGCCGGCCTCGTCGTTGCCCACGTGGGCATAGATTTCCGAGTAGGTGCCCTCCAGCCAGGCATTGGCGACGACGGCGGGGCCGCCGTGGCCGGGACCGGCCACAAAGAGCATCTCCAGGTTGTCCCGGCGGATCACCCGGTTCAGGTGCGCGTAGACAAAGTTGAGTCCGGGCGTGGTTCCCCAGTGGCCCAGCAGACGGGATTTGGTGTGCTCAGCCTGGAGTGGTTCGCGCAGCAGCGGGTTGGAGCGGAGGTAGATCTGGCCTACCGAGAGGTAGTTGGCGGCGCGCCACCAGCGGTCCACGAGGCCCAGTTCCCCCTGGTCCATGCCGCCCTGCTGCATCGTGTCCTGCATTCCATCGTGCCCAGTGCTGCCGGCCATAACCATCCTCACCTCGGGTGTGCCGCTGCGGGCGGCCCTTTCCCCATCGCAACAGATGGAGGGGCAGGGTGGCAACCCCCGCCGTCGGACCGTGCTTTGGGGACGTCGGTCCTTGCCATAGGGACCATGGGCACCTGTAAGGTACTAAGCAAGCTTAGCTTTCGTTGCGGCGAAGGCTGGGACCATCAAATTGTGGGGAGACCGAGACATGCCAGCCGAAGACGACGTCGTAATTCCCGGGGTTCCGTCCAGCGAACCCCCGGCGCTTGAAGAGCCCACCACTCCGCGGGAGCCGCTGCCGCCAAAACCGGACCAGCGCGGCCCAGAGGCCGTATCCCCCACGGGCAGCCCAACCGGCGCGCCGGCCACCGCCCGCGCCCAGTCCGGCCAATACCTGACCACGGCGCAGGGCCTGCGGCTGCAGGATACTGACCATTCCCTGAAGGCCGGCCCGCGCGGTCCCATCCTGCTCCAGGACCACCACCTGCGCGAGAAGATCACCCACTTTGACCACGAGCGGATCCCGGAGCGCGTTGTCCACGCCCGCGGCGCGGGAGCCCATGGCGTGTTCCGGTCCTACGGCACGGCCTCGAAAGTCACGCGCGCCGGCTTCCTTGCCGCGGACGTCGAAACCCCCGTTTTCGTGCGGTTCTCCACCGTCCTGGGCTCCCGGGGGTCGGCGGACGCGGTGCGGGACACCCGGGGTTTCTCCACGAAGTTCTACACCGATGAGGGCACCTACGACCTCGTGGGAAACAACATCCCGGTGTTCTTCATCCAGGACGGGATGAAATTCCCGGACGTGGTGCACGCCGCCAAACCGCACCCGGACCGCGAAATTCCGCAGGCCCAGAGCGCGCACGACACGTTCTGGGACTTTGTGTCGCTGCACACCGAAGCGCAGGCCCACACCTTGTGGAACATGTCGGACCGCGGAATCCCCCGCTCCTACCGGACCATGGAGGGCTTTGGCGTCCACACGTTCCGGCTCATCAACGCCGCAGGCGACACCACGCTGGTCAAGTTCCACTGGAAGCCCAAGCAGGGCGTGCACTCGCTGGTCTGGGAGGAAGCCCAGATCATCAACGGCATGGACCCTGACTTCCACCGCCGGGACCTGGCGGACGCCATCGAGGCCGGCGCCTACCCGGAGTGGGAGCTGGGTATCCAGACGTTCCCGGACACGGAGGACCAGATGTTCCAGGGCATCGACCTGCTGGATCCCACCAAGTTCGTCCCCGAGGAACTGGCGCCGGTGCAGCCCATCGGGCTCATGACCCTCAACGCGAACCCCACCAACTACTTCGCCGAGACCGAGCAGGTGGCCTTCCACCCGGGGCACCTGGTGCCGGGCATCGACGTCACCAACGATCCCCTGCTGCAGGTGCGGCTGTTCTCCTACCTGGACACCCAGATTTCGCGCCTGGGCGGCCCCAACTTCGCGCAGATTCCCATCAACCGGCCGCACGCTCCGGTCAACGACATGCTCCGCGACGGCATGCACCAGACGGCGGTCCATGGCGGTGTTGCCCCCTACCGGCCCAATTCGCTGGACGGCGGCTGCCCGTTCCTGGCGGGACAGGACATGGGGGCGTTCGTGGACGTGCCCGAGGCTGTTGCTGAGGCCATCAAGGAGCGGCGCAATCCGGCTTCCTTTGATGACCACTACAGCCAGGCCCGGCTGTTCTTCCGCAGTTTGAGCGCAGTGGAGCAGGACCACGTGATCCAGGCATACACCTTTGAGTTGGGCAAGTGCTACAAGACTGCCGTCCGTGAACGCCAGCTTCAGGCCCTGGCCAACATCGACGCCGGGCTGTGCGCCGCGGTGGCCGCCGGCCTGGGGATGCCTGCGCCGGAAGCCACCGAGGAGGTTCCGGACCGGGACCCCAGCCCTTCCGTGTCCCAGGTGGGCGGAACGTGGCCGGTTGCCGGGCGCGTGGTGGGCATCGTCGCCGATTCCTCCAGTGACCTCGCCCAGGTGGAGGCGGCCCGCAAGGCGCTCGACGGCGAAGGCATGGTTCCGCTGGTCATTGCACCCACCGGGGGCACGCTTTCCTCCGACGGGCATGCTGTGACGGTACAGCGGACCTTCCTCACGGCTCGGTCCACCGAGTTCGACGCGCTGGTCGTGGCCGGGGGCAAGCGGCCCGCGCCCGACGCCTCCGCCGGGCGTGACGCCAAGGCCGGGCAGCCGGTTGACGGGCTGGATCCGCGCGTCGCGCTGATGCTGTCCGAGGCGTACCGCCACGCCAAGGCCATGGGGGCCTGGGGCTCCGGGTCTGCGGCGCTGGAGGCAGCCGGCATCCCGCAGGGGGCCGCCGGCGTTGTGGGCGGCAGCGATGCTGCCTCGGTGACCGCCGAACTGTCGGCGCTCCTCGCCGCGCACCGCGCCTGGGACCGCTTCCCGGCCGCCGGCACCGCTGCTGGACAGGAAAACTGACCGGAACCCGGTTAGCCTGCAGGCCTACCGCCGGGGGTCCGCATCCAGGTGATGCGGGCCCCCGGCCGTGCCTGGAGCCACCAGCGGAGGGAAGGTCCACGTGCGGAACCGGCCGTTTCGCAATTCCTACTTCCGGGTAGTGTGGATCCAGAATGTTCACCCTCACCATCAACCAGACGGACAGCCGGCGCGACGGCGACCAGGTGCCGCAACTGCTCAAGGCGCTGCGGCACATTCCGGCGCGCCTGGATTTTGACCGCTCGGTGGAGGACGAAGTCCAGGGCATTGTCGATTGCCCGCACCAGGCCGTGGATGCCGCGCTGATCGCCCTGCGGAGCGGGCACTGGTACGTGGGAATCGGTGCCGGACCGGTGAACGAGCCGTTGCCCAACCAGGTCAAGGACGCGTCCGGGCACGGCCTGGTCTATGCCCGCCGGGCGGTAGACCGACTGCGCAACAGCAAGGAGCGGGTGCCGGTTGCGGTGGAGGGTCCGCTGGCTGACGTAGCCCACGACGCCGAGGCTGTCCTCCGGCTGCTGGGCCACATCGTGCGGGACCGCTCTGGAGCGGAATGGCGGGTGCTGGACCTGCTGACCCCCGGAGTCCGTGGCCAACAAAGAACGGTGGCGCAGGAACTGGGCATCACCACCCAGGCGGTCAGCAAAGCAGTGGCCCGGGCGCAGTGGAACGAGGAGCACGCCGCCCGTCCCGCGGCCGCGAGGCTGCTGGCGCTGATCCTCGCGGTGGACTGACAGCCGACGGGCTGACCGCCTGGCGGGATACCCGCTTGGGCCGTGTCCCGCCGTCGTCATGGCTGCCGGGCCCTTACTGACGGGACTTTCCCGGGGCTTAGCTGCCGGTGGCGGCCAGGACCGGGCCGCCGTTGAAGTATTCCAATTTCCAGCCGTCCGCTGCGTGGTGGTGCGCCAGGTTAAGGGCCGCATTGTCCACGCTGGCCAGGGTCTGGCCGATGGCGCGGCTGAGGCTGACGCGCAGCAGGGTGCCGTGCGTGACCACCAGGACCCGCCGGCCGCGGTGCTCCGCCGCCAGGGATTCCAGCGCTGCGAGCCCGCGGTCCGCGGCTTCATCTTCAGTCTCGGCACCCTTGAACCCGCCGGGCACACGCAGCGCTTCCAGTTCGGGGCCTGCCTGCATCCCTTCGGCCGGCCCGAAGCTGCGTTCGGTGAGCTCCGGGACTCGCCGGGACACCGTGAGCCCGAGCCCTTCGGCGATCAGGTCGGCGGTTTCGGCGGCGCGGCTCAGCGGCGAAGAGACGATCACGTCCCACTCGTACGGCGCAAGGGTAGCGACGGCGTCCCGCGCCTGGCCACGTCCCACGTCGTTCAGGGGGATGTCGGTTGATCCCTGCAGCCGGCGCTCGGCATTCCAGTCGGTCTGGCCATGGCGGACGAGGGCGAACGTCGTAAGGGTCATGCACCTATTCTGCCTTGGCTGGCCGGCGGGCCCTGAATTCCCGCTTGCCCTATCAGTAATGGCTCCTATAACGGGTGTCGAGGAGCCATATCTGATGGAGCAAACTGCCGGGTGGTGCCTAGAGGAGGCTGCGCAGCACGTGGGCGGCGCCGTCGTCGTGCACCGAGTGGGTAACCTCGTCCGCCGCGGCCAACACTTCAGCCGGGGCCTGGCCCATGGCGACGCCCCGGCCGGCCCAGGTGAGCATCTCGATATCGTTCCGGCCATCGCCCACCGCAACCGTCAGGTGCTCTTCGAAACCAAGCCGGAGCCGGAGGTTTTCCAAAGCACTGGCCTTAGTGACCCCTGCGGCGGCGATATCAAGCCACGCGGTCCAGCCCACCGAGTAGGTCACGCCGGCAAGTCCCACATGGTTGATGGCCTCGTTGAATTCCTCGGGCGTGTTCTCGGTGCTGAACACCACCACGCGCACGGCGGTTGCCTCCAGCATGGTGTGGAAGTCAACGCCCACCGCCTCAACGCCGAAGCTGGCATCCTGGAACCGCTCGGTGGAGAGGAAGTTGCCCTCGGCGTCCTCCAGCGCATACTTGGCGGAGGGAAGGCGTTCCCGGAGTGCGCGCAGTGCCGGCGCCGGATCAAAAGTGGCCTTGTGGATGACCTCGTAGCCGTTTTCCAGTTCCGGGTGGAGCCGGAGGGTCACGCCGCCGTTGCAGCAGACGGCGTATCCGCGCTCGATGCCGATCTTTTCAATGATGGGAAGCGTGGCGTTCAAGGAGCGGCCGGTGGCGATCATCACCTCGTGCCCGGCAGCCACCACGGCCTGCGCAGCTTCCCGCACGCCGGGGGACATGAGTCCGTCGTGGTTCACCAGCGTGCCGTCCACGTCCAGGGCGACCATGAACTTCCGGTCGATGCCCGCGAAGCCGGTGCTGGTGTTGCTGTTGTGTCGGTTGGTGTCTCGCCGGTCATCGTTGCCGGCGACTGAAGTTTCAGTCAGCGTTGTCATCCACATAGTGAAGCAGACGTAACTGACACGCGCTAGGACGGGGACCACACGTTTACTGAACTGTTGGTTAACGCGGCGGGTTTCCACATCGGGGCCCGTTTGTTCGTTGCGCACCAGCCAACGGACGCCGCACCCCCGCACACACGGGTGTATCGTCCTCTTCGCGGTGCGGACGCCCCGGCGCCGGTTATCCACATGCACCCGCCAGTCCCTTCAGCCACCCATCACGCTCCGGCGACGATGAGTGGCATGCACCTGATTTCCGCCCTGGACCTACGCCACACCACCGGGGACACCCGGTCACTCAGCAGGCGCTATGCGCAGGGTGAACTTGTCCGCGTTCGCAAGGGTGTTTACGCCGCGAAGGACGAATGGGTGTCGCTGGCTCCCTGGGAAAGGTACCTCCAAACGGTCCGGGCAGTGAACCTGGAACTACCACAATCCACGTTCTGCCTGAACACCGCCGCCGTCCTATGGGACTTGGAACTCCTTGCTGTGCCCCGATATGTCCACTTGTCCGGGGCATCCAGGGGCCACACCGGCCGCAGGCAGCCAACAACCTCCGCGGCCCCTGACAGATCCGGGCGAACCGGCATCACCCATGTCACCGCATACGGCACCCACCGGCATCTCGGGTATACCGCGTCGGTCCAGCGCGGAGGCCTGCTGGTCACTCCGCTGCCCGATACCGTCATTCATGTCCTGGCGAGGGAAAGCTTTGCGGCAGGAGTGGTGCTGGCGGACCACGTCATCAGCAACCGCCGCGTTTCAGGACCTCGGGTCACAAGGACGAACTGTTCCAGGCGGCTTCCCAGCTCCCGTCGGCCGCCCGCCGGGGCTGGGTGGCCCGGGTGCTGAACTTCGCCTCGCCCCATTCAGAGTCAGCCGGAGAGTCCCTCAGCCGCGCACAGATGCATCTTCTCGGGTTCCCGGCCCCTACGCTCCAGGCAAAGTTCCGGCAGGGAGGTTTGCTGCTCGCCCGGACTGATTTCTTCTGGCCGCGGTACCGGCTGGTCGGCGAGTTCGACGGCGACTCAAAGTACCTGAGCGACGACTACCTGGGCACACGGACGGCGCGGCAAGCCGTGTTGGCGGAGAAGAAACGCGAGGACAGGCTCCGGGCGGCGGGTTTCCGGGTTGTCAGGTGGGACTGGGCAACCGCCTCCGAACCTTCCCGCTTCGCGGCGTGCCTCCGGCAGGCCGGCCTGCCGAATACCCGCACCGGTCCGCCCATCAACGGCTAACGGACAGTGCACCCCCGCGTTCGGGGGTGCACTGTCCGTTAGCGGGTGCGTTGTCCAGGTTCGGGTGCGCCGGCGGAGGAGAAGCCTAAAGAACCGGGAGGACCTCGAGGCCGCCCAGGTACTTCTGCAGGGCCTTCGGCACGTTCACGGAGCCGTCCGCGTTCTGGTGGTGCTCCAGCAGCGCCACGATCCAGCGGGTGGTGGCCAGGGTGCCGTTCAGGGTGGCCACGGCACGGGTGCCCTTGGCTGCGCCCTCAGAATTCACCACCCGCTCGCGGATGTTCAGGCGCCGGGCCTGGAACGTGGTGCAGTTGGAGGTGGACGTCAGCTCGCGGTAGGCGTTCTGCGTGGGGACCCAGGCTTCGCAGTCGTACTTGCGGGCCGCGGAGGTGCCGAGGTCGCCGGCTGCGGTGTCGATAACCCGGTACGGCAGCTCGCACTTGGCCAGCATTTCCTCTTCCCAGGCCAGGAGGCGCTGGTGTTCCGCGGCAGCCTCTTCAACCGTGGTGTAGATGAACATCTCCACCTTGTTGAACTGGTGTACGCGGATGATCCCGCGGGTGTCCTTGCCGTGCGATCCGGCTTCGCGGCGGTAGCAGGAGCTCTGGCCCGCGTAGCGGATGGGGCCAGCGGAGAAGTCCAGGATCTCGTCGGCATGGTAGCCGGCCAAAGCCACCTCTGAGGTGCCCACCAGGTAAAGGTCGTCCTCGGCGAGGCGGTAGATCTCGGCGTCGTGCTTGACGTCGAAGCCGGTGCCCTGCATGGTCTCGGGGCGCACCAGGGTGGGGGTGATCATGGGGATGAAGCCGGCGTCGATGGCCTGCTCCATGGCCATCTGCAGCAGCGCCATTTCCAGCCGGGCACCCACGCCGCGCAGGAAGTAGAAGCGCGCGCCGGAGACCTTGGCGCCGCGTTCCATGTCGATGGCGCCGATCAGTTCACCGATTTCCAGGTGGTCCCGGGGCTCGAAGTCGGGGAATTCGCGTGGGGCGCCGACGGTCTTGACCACCACGTAGTCGTCCTCGCCGCCTTCGGGAACTCCATCCTCCACCAGGTTGGGGATGGTGCGCAGCAGTTCTTCCTGCTTCGCCTGGGCGGCGTCAGCTTCTGCGGAGGCGGCCTTGACCGAGTTGGCGAGCTCCTTGACCTCGGCCAGCAGGGCCTGCTTCTCCTCGCCCTTGGCCTTCGCCACCTTCTTGCCGAACACGTTCTGTTCCGCGCGGAGGTTCTCGAAGCGGAGCAGGGCGGCACGGCGGGCGGAATCCGCGGAGATGATCGCGTCCACCACTGATTCGTCCGCGCCGCGGGCGCGCTGGCTGGCACGGAACTTGTCCGGGTTTTCGCTGAGGTCTTTTACGTCGATCACCAGACAAGGGTATCCAATTCACTGCACGACGGCGGGCGTACGGCTCCGTGCCGCCGCCCGCCGTGCGCCGGGCTACTGTTGAAGCACCATGAGCGACTGGATTCTCTACCTGCTGATTGCGGTGGCGCTTGCCTTCGCCACCTCCAGCTGGTGGGGGGTGCGCCGCCTCAAGGCCCTGCATGTCCGCAGCGCTGTGGCCGGCGAAGCCTACGACTCAGGACTGGCGCGGCAGCGGGTGGCCGTCGTCCTGAATCCGATCAAGGCCCGTGCCGATGAAGCCAGGGGAATGATCCACAGAGCCTGCCTGGCCGCCGGCTGGGATGAGCCGGCGTTTTTTGAGACGACGGCGGAGGACCCGGGCTTCTCCCAGATGCAGGCTGCGCTGGCGGGCAAGCCCGACGTGGTCCTGGTGGGCGGCGGCGACGGCACGGTCCGCGTGGTGGCCGAGGCCCTGGCAAACACCAACGTTGCCATGGGCCTGATACCGCTGGGCACGGGAAACCTTTTGGCCCGTAACCTGGACCTGGATGTCAACGACCTGCACAGCAACGTCCAAACAGCGCTTTTCGGCCGGCAGCGGTACATCGACACCGCCCGCATGGCCATTGAGAACTCCCGGACCGGCCATTATTCGGAGCACGTCTTCCTGGTGATCGCGGGAATCGGCATGGACGCCGAAGTCCTCGCTGACACCAACGCGGGGCTCAAGAAGGCCGTGGGCTGGCTCGCCTACACGGAGGCCGGCGTTCGTCACCTCCCCGGCCGGCGGAAAAAGGTCTCCATCACCCTGGACGGGAGTCCGGAGCAGATCCGGAACATCCGCAGCGTGCTTTTTGCCAATTGTGGGCTCATTCCCGGCGGCATTGATTTCATTCCGCAGGCCATGATCGATGACGGCATGCTGGACGTCGTGGTCATGAGCCCCCGCAGCGCGCTGGGCTGGCTCCTGATGTACATGAAGATCATGTTCAAGCACAGCGGGAAGCTGCCCATCATGACCGTTTACCGGTCCCTCAAAGTGGTCATCAAATGCCCGGAACCGATGCCCACCCAGCTCGACGGCGACACCGCGGGTGAGGCCACGCAGCTTACGGTTCAGGTGGAACCCCGCTCGCTCCTGGTCAGGGTCAAGGCTCAGGGACAGGCCAGCGGTTTGGTGGAGCGCAGCCAGCATGCCGTGCGGTGATTCAGCGCAAAGATCTGACGGCAGCCACTAAAGAGGGCTGACGGAGAGTCCTGGTCAGTCCCCGGACTTCGCCCCGTCTTCGGTGCCGGCCTTGTGGTCCGCATGGGCCTGCCTGGCTGCAGCGTGGGCTTCGGACTGCTCACGGATCATGGCCTGCTCCTCTTCGAAGCGCAGGCGGTCGGCACGGTCTGCGTCGTCCCCGTCCC
Source organism: Pseudarthrobacter sp. C4D7 (assembly GCF_013359725.1). Classification (GTDB taxonomy): domain Bacteria; phylum Actinomycetota; class Actinomycetes; order Actinomycetales; family Micrococcaceae; genus Arthrobacter. The sequence continues at coordinate 30,940 of NZ_JABFMW010000011.1, forward strand.
AGTCCCGGTTTTCTCCCGTGGGCTTGGGATTGACGATCATCCCCTGGCCGTCATTGTCAGTGCTGCTGGTCATGACCCGCTCCCTTCATCAGGGGCCATACCCCGTGTGGATCAGGCAAGCATACGCATTGTCCACACCCCACGGAAGTACTTCCAAGGGCACTTGCCTACGCTTTGGGCGAAGCCCCGGAACCGCTTTCACCTGCTGCTGATCCGCCGGCGAGGATGGATCCAACCCACGTCCGGGCCGCCGTGAAGGCGTCATCGGAGGTGTGCGCGGACACCAGCGTGGCCTGCTTGTCAGCCCTGGCATAGGAGCCCAGGAAGCGGGTGCCGGGACTGATGCGGTGCAGCCCGGCCAGCGCATCCGCCACCCTGGCTTCGGCGGCGTGGCCGTCCGCGTCGATGCTGAAAAAGTAGTGGCCAAGGTACTGCCCTGTGGGGCGTGATTCGATCCTGCTGAGGTTGACGCCGCGACTGGCGAACTGGTCCAGGATTTCCATGAGGGCGCCCGGGCGGTCCTCGGGAAGCGGGACCACCACGGTGGTTTTGTCCGCGCCGGTGCGTTCAGGCAGTGGGCCCGGCCTGCCGACCAGGATGAAGCGCGTCACCGCGCCGGGGTTGTCCCCGATGTTCTCCGCGAGGACAGACAGCCCCGGCTGCTCCCGCGCCACCAGGGGCGCACAGATTGCCGTGTCGTAGTGGCAGTCTGCCGCCAGAAGCCCCAGGGCCGAGGCGGCCGTTGAGGAACCGGGCACATATTCTGCATCGGGAATATTGCGGTCCATCCAGAGCCGGCACTGCGCCCAGGCATGGCCGTGCGTGGACACGCGCCGGACATCGTCCAGCCCCACGCCCGGGCGGGCTACCAGCACAAAGCTGATCGGAACCAGGACTTCACGGATGATCCGCAGCTCCGGGCCGGTGGCGATGGCATCAAGAGTGGCGGTGACGCCGCCCTCCACCGAGTTCTCGATCGGGACCATGGCGGCGCCGGCCGAACCGTCACGCACCTTGTCAAGGGCTGCGTTGACGTTCGACGCCGGGAGCCGGGTTGCGTGTACGGCATCGGGCACCTGGAGCAGGGCAGCCTCAGTGAACGTACCTTCGGGCCCCAGGAAGGCATAGGTGCGCGGCGCGGCCACTAAAGGACCAAGGGCTTGAGTCCGTTGTCCGAGACCAGGGGCTTGCCCGATTCCAACCACTGGTCCATTCCGCCGGAAACGTTGATGGCCGTGTATCCCTGGCCTGTCAGCCACTGGGCAACCCGGAACGACCGGCCGCCCGTGCGGCAAATGACGTAGACATCCTCATCCGGATCGAGTTCGCCCAGCCGGGCCGGGATCTGGTCCATGGGGATGTGGACAGCGCCTTCAGCATGGCCGGCCACCCACTCGTAGTCTTCCCGGACGTCCAGGATCACAGCGTCGTCGGGGACGTCATGGACGGGGACGGTATCGAAATCACTCATCGGAGTCCTGTCTTGGCGGAGCTGGTGGATCACAGTCAGCTTTAAGCCTAGTCCTTCCATCCCCTGCTGCCCGGATCATGTCCGGACCGGTTGCAGAAGGGCACGGGTTAGGCTGGTGGCGGCCCAGGAGGTTTCCATGTCGCAGCAGCTGACCCCCCTTCCCCCGGCACCGGCATGCCGCAGGTGGAGCGCCCGAACACCGGCCGTGGGCGGGAAGCGTGCCTGAACTGCACGAGCTCCCGGCCCTGGCCCTGCGGGACCTTCTTCACAGTGGCGCGGTGTCTGCCGTGGAGGCCGCCACCCACTTCCTGGCACGGATCGAACGGCAGAACCCGCTGCTGGGGGCGTTCATCACGGTCACGGCGGACCAGGCGATGGAACAGGCACGGGCTGCGGATGCCCTGCATGCCCGTTTGGACGCCGGCAGCCTGCCCCTGCTGCATGGCATGCCGGTTGCCTTCAAGGACCTCACGGACGTGGCGGGCGTGGTGACCACCCATGGCAGTGCCGCCCTGGAGCACAAAACTGCCCCGGCCGATGCTCCGCTCGCAGCCCTTTTCAAGGAGGCCGGTGTGATTTCCCTGGGCAAAACCCAGGTGCCCGAATTCGGGCTGACGGCCTACAGCGAAAACCGCATCGCACCGCCGTCGCGCAATCCCCACGCACCCAGCAGGAGTTCGGGAGGATCGTCCGGCGGCAGCGCAGCCGCCGTGGCTGCAGGGTTGCTGCCGTTCGCGCCCGGGACCGACGGCGGCGGATCGGTCCGGATTCCCGCCGCGGCGTGCGGGCTGCTGGGCCTCAAGCCCGGCCGTGGCCTGGTGGCCGCTGGGGAAAGCGCCGGAGACCCCGCACGCCTGGTGACACCCGGACCCCTTGCCCGGAACGCGGAGGACGCGGCACTGATGATGGACGTGCTGGCGCCCGGCAACGGCTACCTGGCCACCGTCGGCAAGAAACCGCCGCGGCTTCGGATCGGAGTCACGCTGGACAGCCCCTGGTCCGGCACGTTCCCATTCACGCCGGACCGGGAAGCCTTGGAGGCGCTCAGGGTGGGCGAAGGGCTCCTGGAGCAGGCCGGCCACATCCTGGGCGAGGCCGCCATCCGCTACGACAACCGATACCCCGACGCCTTCACCACGGCCTGGACCGCCGGAGTGGGCGCTGCCCGCATCAGCCCGTCAAAGGAAGCATTGCTGGCGCCCCTGACCCGGACCTTCCGCCGGCGCGCCCAGCAGCGCAGTCCGGCCAAGCTCGCCGAAGCGCTGGCGTTCCTGCGGCAGTTCCAGCACGACACCCTGGTGCAGTACGGGCAGTGGGACCTGATGCTGATGCCCGCGCTGGCGCAAACGCCGCGGCCGGTGGGCTGGTTTACCGGCACCGTGCACGGCGGCGGCCGCTGGCCTTCGGCTCAATGGCCGGGGGATGCCGACGGCGACTACCGGAAACAGTGCGAATACGCGCCGTGGTCCTCGATGGTGAACGTCTGCGGACTTCCCGCCATCTCCCTGCCGGTGCACTGGACCGGCGGCACCACCGGGAGCGGGCTTCCGATGGGGGTCCAATTGGTGGGTCCCATGGGGTCGGAGGCCCTCCTGCTGCAGGTGGCGCACCAGACAGGGTTCTAGGAAAGCAGGGTTAAGACACCCCGGACCCCGTTGACGTTATTGACCTGAACATAACTCCGCATTAACCCGCCGGTAACCGCTGCAGGGACAGACTGGAACAGCACGCTTCAGCACCCTCCACCCGCCGTCCGCCCGATGAGGAGTTGCCCCATGAACGCTGAATACCCGGCCGCAGGCCCCGGAACCACCGACATGGCAGAGGATGAGAGGCCGGACCTCAGCAACTCCAATGTCCGGGAGGACCTTGCCCTGGCCGGCCGCTGCGCCCTGGTCCACCTGCCCACGGGCCGGACCTGCCTGCTCCCCCTCCGCCACCAGGGGCCCTGCGAATTCCACCGCCCGCAGGAAGCCCAGGACGTGGTGGCCAACAGCCACTGACCGGACAAGTGCCTTCCCGCCCGGCCTGGTCGTTGTGCTTCGGCCGTGCCGCCGTCTATGGTTGAACCATAAGCATGCTTAGCATTCCGGGAAAGGGCGCGATCATGAGCACAGGACGGTACACGCCGGGACCGGACAGCGGGCCGGAACCGGAAAGCAACCCGGCGCCATTGGATGCGGGACGCTCAGGCGATGCTCCGGCCGCCTACGGCAGTGCGCCGCCGTATCCGCCCTCCGCTCCGCGAACACCGGAAGCAGCCTCCACGCCACCGGCAGGGGCCACCCCGGAGCGCCACGCCGCAGAACGCAACACCACCTCGGACCGCAACACCACCTCGGACCGCAACGTCACCCGGGCCGGAGTGATCTGGGCTGCCGTGGTGGCTGCCCTGGTGATCCTGATCCTGCTGATCATCTTCATCCTGCAGAACCAGGAGCTGGTCCTGGTCAAGTTCCTGGGCCTGGAAGGTTCGGTCCCCCTGGGCATGGCCTTGTTCATTGCCGCCGTGACCGGGGGCGTCCTGGTGGCAGCGGCAGGCGGGGCCCGCATCCTGCAGCTCCGCAGGAGCACTTCGCGGTCCAGGAGCCGGCAGCAGCGCTAGCCGGATCCGGCGGGCCGCCCCGGCTGGCCCGCACCCGCAAGGCCCGCACCCGCAAGGCCCGCACCCGCAAGGCCCGCCCACGGCAGAGGTGGCGCGGGCCGGCGGCCAAGGACCGAGGAGACGTTCAGCGTACGCCGAGGGTGGCGAATTTCCTGGCCCGGGCAGCTACGAGTCCGGCCACCGGAACATTGGCCACGGAAGCCAGTTCGTACTCGATGGCCGTCGCCATCCGGGTGCAGAACCCGCGGGGATCCAGGGACGCATCGCCGCACTCATCCACGATGTGGTCCACCAGGCCGCACGCGTAAAGCGCAGCAACATCCACGCCCTGCGCCTCGGCCATGGCGGGAGCAAAGGCCGTGGTGCGGTGCACGATTGCACTGGCGCCTTCCGGAGGCAGTGGCGAGAGCCAACTGTGCTGGGCCGCGATGGTCCTGTCGGCCGGGAGGAGAGCCAGCGCCCCTCCCCCGGCGCCCTGGCCAAGCAGCACGGAAACGGACGGTGATTCCAGGCCGATCAGCTCGTACAGCGAGCGCGCAATCTCTCCGGCCAGGCCGCCTTCCTCCGCCTCCTGGGACAGGGCGGCGCCCGCGGTATCAATGACGGTGAGCAGCGGCAGGCGCAGCTCCTCGGCCAGCTTCATGCCCCGCCGCGCTTCGCGCAGCGATCCGGGGCCCATGCCGGCAGCGTCTTTCCGCAGCGGACGGGCATGCCCCAGCACAATGCAGGGCTGGGAACCGAAGCGTGCCAGGGCCAACAGCAGGCCCGGGTCCTTCTCCCCTTGGCCGGTCCCGTTAAGGGGCAGCGCGTCGGTGGCGCCGATCTTGAGCAACAGGCGCAGGTCCGGCCGCCGCTGCCGCCGTGAAATCTCAATGGACGTCCAGGCATCTGCGGTGGAGGGCCTGACGTCCAGCGTCTGGGGCGGTGCGGGCCGGGAGGACGGCGGCGCCGCGCCTCCGGCACCTCCGTTCGCAGCAAGGATGTCCAGCGCGCGGCCCACCAGATCGGCCAGGTGGCCGGGTTCCACCACGCCGTCGATCAGCCCCTTGCCGAAGAGGTTTTCCGCCACCTGCACGTTGTCCGGGAACGCTTGGCCATACAGCGCCTCGTAGACGCGCGGGCCCAGGAAACCGAGGAGCGCGCCCGGCTCGGCCACGTTGATGTGGCCCAAGGACCCCCAGGAGGCCATGACGCCACCGGTGGTGGGGTGCCGCAGGTAGACCAGGTACGGAAGGCCCGCCTGGCGGTGCGCCCGGACTGCGCCGGTGATCTTCACCATGGACAGGAACGCGAGCGTCCCCTCCTGCATCCGGGTGCCGCCGGAGGCAGGACCGGCCAGCAGCGGCAGCCCTTCCGCGGTGGCGCGTTCGACGGCGGCAACAATCCTTTGTGCCGCAGCGTGCCCGATCGAGCCGGCAAGGAAGGAGAACTCACTGACAATCAGCGCCACCCGGTGGCCGCGGATCAGCCCGGCGCCGGTGAGAACGGATTCGTCAACGCCGCTGCGTTCGCGGGCCCGCTCGAGGTCGCCGGCATACTCGTCGGAGAGCTCCGGCTGCCGGGGTTCGGTGTCCCAAGAGACGAATGAGCCAGGGTCCACTACTGCGTCCAGCAGTTCGGCTGCTTTCAGGTGCCGCACCTTTTCCGCCGTCGCCACGCTATTTTCCCCCTGGCGCGGCGGCGGTGAGGCCCAACCAGTCCCGGATCGCCGGACCGTCCTCGTCGAGCAGCGGCGGCGCGTCGTGGTGGGTGAGGGTGGTTTCCGCGGCGTCGCCCGGAGCAAAGAAGCGCAACGGCGGACCGGGCAGGCTCACTTTTCCGAGGAGCGGATGCTGCACGTCCACCACCAGCCCCTGGGACGCCACCTGCTCCCAGGCGTAGACCTCGTCCAGCGTGCGGACCTTGCCGGCCGGGATCCCGGCGTCGTTCAGCTTTTCCAGCAGTTCCACCGCGCCGTACTCCGAGAAGGCGCGTTCGACGGCGGCGATCACCCCTGCGCGGTTCCGCACCCGTTCGGCGTTGCTGGCGAAGCCCGGGGCGGCCGGGTCCAGGCCGAAGGCCGCGGCGAACGAGGCCCAGAGCTTTTCGCTGCCGACGCTGATCTGCACACTGCCGTCCTTGCAGTTGAACAGGCCGTAGGGGGCAATGGACGGGTGGTGGTTGCCCTGGGCCTGCGGCACCTCACCGGCAACGGTGGTCCTGGTGCCCTGGAACGCGTGGACGCCGATCAGGGACGCGAGCAGGGAGGTACGCACCACCTTGCCCTGGCCGGTGCGTTCGCGTTCAACCAGTGCGGCCAGCACGCCGGTGGCCCCGTTCATGCCGGAGAGCAGGTCCGCGATGGGAACGCCGACGCGCTGGGGGTCATCCGGGCCGGATCCGGTGAGGGACATCAGCCCGGCTTCGCCCTGGAGGATCTGGTCGTAGCCGCTGCGCCGGGATTCGGGGCCGTCGTGGCCGAATCCGGTGATGGACAGGACCACCAGTCGCGGGTTGATGCTGTGCATTTCCGCGGTGGAGAAGCCCAGCCGGTCCATGACGCCGGGGCGGAAGTTTTCGATCACCACGTCCGCCCGTTCCAGGAGCCCGCGCAGCACCGCCTGGCCGTCGCCGCTCTTCAGGTCCAGGGTGATGGATTCCTTGTTGCGGTTGCAGGACATGAAGTAGGTGGACTGCAGGTCGTCTTCCGGCCCCACGAAGGGCGGCCCCCAGCCCCGGGTGTCATCGCCCGTGCCGGGGTTCTCCACCTTGATGACGCGGGCACCCAGATCGGCCAGCATCATGCCGGCGTGCGGTCCTGCCAGCGCCCGGCTGAGGTCGACGACGAGGTGTCCGGCCAGGGGGCCCCGGGAAGGTTCGGTGGTGCTCATGTGCTGGGCTTCCTTTCGTAAGTGCGGCGGCGGATGCAGTGGCGGGCTAGAGCCAGCCGGGGACCACCAGCGCCAGCCAGGCGAGGATGGGACCAGCCACGATGACGATGCCGCTGTAACCGAGGATCTGCTTGTAGAACTTGTCCTTGTCCACACCCTCAGGCGCGTTGGCCAGCACCAGTGCGCCGTTGGTGGAGAACGGCGAGACATCAACGATCGTGGCGGACACTGCCAGCGCGCAGATGACGCCGACGGCGCCGATCTCACCGGTGGAGAGGAACGGGACGGCGAGCGGGATGAGTGCGGCAAGGATGGCGGTGGACGAGGCGAACGCGGACACCACGGCACCGATGAAGCAGATCAGGAGGGCCGCCACCAGGGGCATTCCCAGGCCGGCCACGCCGTTGGAAACGAACTCGATGGTGCCGGCTTCCTCCAGGACACCAACGAAGGTCAGCATGCCGCAGATGAGCAGCACCGTGGACCAGCTGATCTTGTTGATGGCGCCCTTCTGGGCTGCCGGCGACACGAGGGCCAGCACGATGGCAATGGTGATGGACACGAATCCGACGTCCATCTTGAAGCCGAGGGCAATGACGGCCAGGGCGATCAGGCCGGCGATGGTGACCAGTTGCGGGATCCGGTCCTTGCGCTCCTTGGTGGCGGCGATGCCGTCGCCTGCGGGATCCCGCGGTCCGTACATGCCGGAGCCGAAGCCCTTGAACGGTACGTCGCCGCCGGCCGCCTTGGCGCCGACGCTGACGGACATGCGGGCTTCGGCTGCCTGCTCCACGAAGTGCCCCACTTTGGAGGTCAGGAGGGTTTTGCCGCCAAGGACCACGAACAGCACCAGTGCGATGACCAGGTTGAAGATGAAGCTTGAGAGGAACAGCGCCGTGGGGCTGAAGGCAAGGTCGGTCTTGGCCAGAATGCCGTTGACGGTGACGCCGTACACCGCGATGGGCGAGAAGCCGCCGGCCTGCGCGCCGTGGATCACCATCATGCCCATGAGCAGCGGGCTGATCTTGTACTTGCCGGCGAAGCTCAGGGCGATGGGGGCAATGATGGCGACGGCGGCGGGAGACAGTGCGCCCACGGCAGTGATCACGGCGGTGATGGCGAACATGACCCAGGGGATCAACGCCACACGGCTGCCCACCAGTTTGACGGCTCCCCGCACCAGCAGGTCGATGGTGCCGTTGTTCTGCGCGATGGCGAACAAGTACGTGACACCCACGATGGTGAGGAACAGGCCGCCGGGGAAGTTGGCCAGGATGTCGTTGGTGGACATGCCCAGCACCACGGCGCCGAGCAGGAAAGCGCCCACGAAGGCGAGGGCTCCCATGTTGAGGGGCAGGACGGTGGCGAGCAGGAACATCGCCGCCAGGATGATGATCGATAAGACAGGAGCGGACATCGTTGGTCCTCCGTTGGGGGGAAAGAATGTGACGTGAGTTACTGGCTCACTGGACTAGCCTCTTAGACAGTGAGTCTATCTGTCAATAGACGGAGGCAGTATTCTGGACCGGTAGACCCAAGGGAGGGCTTGATGGAGAAGACGGCACGGCTTGGCCTGGAACGCGTGGCGCGGCCCCGGCTCTATGAGCAATTGGTGGAGCAGATCCTGGCCTACATCGAGTCCGCCCAGCTCAAACCCGGGGACCTCCTGCCGGCAGAGCGCGACCTCGCCGAGCGGCTTGGCGTCTCCCGCGCCACGCTGGCCCAGGCGCTGGTTGCCCTCGAGGTCCTGGGTGTCATCGACGTCCAGCACGGGACCGGGGCGGTCCTGGCCAGGCGTCCCAGCGTGGCTTCGGTGGTCAAGGGCCTGCGGGAGCATCAGAGCCGGCTCCCGGAGATCGTGGAGGCCCGCAGCACCCTGGAAGTGAAACTGGCCGCCCTCGCCGCGGAACGCCGCACGGACCAGGACCTCGCGGCCATCGATAACGCCCTGGACGTCATGGCGCAGGAAATCGGCGACGGCGACCGCGGCACCCACGGCGACGAGCTTTTCCACCAGGCGATCACCGGCGCAGCCCACTCCTCGGTCTTGGCGCAGTTGATGGCCTTCATCGCCGAGATGATCCTGGAAACCCGGATGGAGTCGCTGGGCCAGCCGGGCCGGCCGGAGCAGTCGCTGGCCTCGCACCGGAAAATCGCCGCTGCCGTGCGGGCGCAGGACCCGGCCGCGGCGGCAGATGCCATGCTGGCGCACATCGAGCTTGTCTCCGACGTGGAACTGCTCCGCTAGCAGCCGGACCCACCGGGCATCCCGGGACGACACGCCGGGCTGTCTGGTTTCCCGGACAGCCGCGGCCGGATAGGAGTGTTTCCCGGGCCGGAAACCCGTTGTGATGGACCTTACGTTTTCATCACTGAGGAGTTTGGCCATGGCCGGAGGCAGTACCGCCGTAGAGGCACGATCAATCGACATGATTCCGCCGGGCGAGCGCCACGGCCATCCGCGGGGCCAGTTCACCCTGTGGTTCGGCGCCAACGCGCAGATCACGGCCATCGTGGACGGGGCACTGGCGGTGGTGTTCGGGGCGGATGCCTTCTGGGCCATTGTGGGGCTTCTGGTGGGCAACGTGCTGGGCGGCGCCGTCATGGCCCTCCACTCTGCCCAGGGCCCCAAGCTGGGGCTGCCACAGATGATCTCCAGCCGCGCCCAGTTCGGCGTCTACGGGGCCGTGATCCCGCTGGCGCTGGTCATCCTGATGTACGTGGGCTTCGCCTCCACGGGCACCGTCCTCTCAGGGCAGGCCATCAACCTCATGCTGGGAGTGGACACGCCCGCCGTCGGCATCCTCATCTTCGGTGCCGCCACCGCCCTGCTGGCCATTCTGGGCTACAAGTACATCCACGCGCTGGGCCGCATCGCCACCGTGCTGGGACTGGCCGGATTCCTCTACCTGACGGTCGCCGTCGTCACCAAGTTCGACGTCACCCAGGTGATGATGGTCAAGGGCTTCGAGTGGCCCACCTTCCTCACCGCCGTTGCCCTTGGCGCCGGTTGGCAGCTGACGTTCGGCCCGTATGTTGCCGACTATTCGCGCTACCTCCCTGCCCATACCTCGGAGCGCAAGACGTTCTGGTACACCTTTGCGGGCTCCGTGGGCGGCGCCCAGTGGGCCATGACCCTGGGCGCCCTGGCCGGCGGGCTGTCGGCGGCCAAGCTGGGCGGGGATTTCCTGAAGAACCAGGTGGGGTACATGGGCGACCTCGCCGGCGGCGGCCTGATCGCCGTCTTCATCTACCTGATGATCGTCACAGGCAAGCTCACGGTGAACTGCCTCAACGCTTACGGCGCCTTCATGTGTGGGGTGACCATCAGCACCGCCGTCAACCGGAAGGACACCGTCTCCAAAGCCGTGCGGATCGCCTTTATCGTGGCCGTCATCGGCGCCAGTGTCCTGATCGCGCTGTTCGCCAGCAAGGACTTCCTGAACCTGTTCAAGAACTTCGTGCTCCTGCTGCTCATGGTGTTCACCCCGTGGTCCGTCATCAACCTCGTGGACTATTACAAGATCTCGCGCGACCGGCTGGACATTCCGGCCCTCTACAACCCGGACGGACGGTACGGCCGCTGGAACGCCGCCGCCCTGGTCTCCTACGGAGCCGGCGTGGTCATCCAGGTCCCGTTCCTGGCGCAGTCGCTGTACACCGGCCCCGTCACCAAGCTGCTGGGCGGCGCGGACATTTCCTGGCTGGTGGGGATCGTTGCCACCCTGGCCATCTACTACCCGTGGGCCAAGGCAACCAACCGGGCGCCGGCGGAGTCCATCTACCCGGAGAGCTCCGCCGGCGTACCGGCTGCGGCGGCCGTGAAGGGATAAGGCGCACCGTCCAGGAGGAAGGTCTTTCCGGGCGGGGAGCTCTTCTTAGGCGAGGACTTCTTTCCAGGCGGGGACTCTGTCCAGCCACGCGCGACGGCGGCCCGGGCGAAAGTGCCTGGGCCGCCGTCGCGCTTTTTCACTCGCAGGGTGCTAGAAGGTGCCGGTATTCGAGCCGGCCGAGCCGGCGAGGGCCACGCCAACAATAAAGAGCAGCCAGATGGCCCCGTAGCCCAGGAGGCACAGGTAGCCGAGCACCAGGCCCGTAATGGACATCCCCTTGCCGGAAGGCTCACGCCGGAGCGCCATGTGGCCGGTGATGATGGCGGCGAACTGGGGAAGCAGCAGCCAGCCCATAATGACCGATGCGATGCCGCAGACCATGCTGGCGATGCTCAGGTTCTTTGGTTGGACCGCTCCGCCGTAGTAGGAGGGCTGGCCCGTGTATTGGGGCTGGCCGTAGGTGTACTGGGCCTGGTTGTACGGTGGCTGCCCGGACTGGGGCTGGCCGTAGGCCGGGCCCTGCCCGTACGTGGGCGGCGGCTGGTATCCGGGCCACGGCGCACCGTTGTGCTGGTTTCCGGAATACCGGTAGTCGGGGCCCTGTGGTGGCTGGTTGCTCATGATTCCTCCCCTGCGAATCTGGCTCCAGCCTACTTCAGTGCAGGACCAAACGGATGGCCAGGATCACCATGAGGACGCCGATCGACGCGTCAATCCACCGCCAGGTGCGGGGACTCGCCAGCACCCCGGCCAGGATCCTTGCCCCGTAGCCTAGGACGGAAAACCACAGGACGCTTCCGGCCACGGCGCCGCCCGCAAAAATCCAGCGCAGTCCAGGACCCTGCTGGTTGGCAAGGCTGCCCAGCAGGACCACGGTGTCCAGGTAGACATGCGGGTTGAGGAACGTCAGCGCCACCGTGGTGGCGATTACTGAATTCCGTGACCTGGGGGCCTGCTCCGCCAAAGCGGACGGCCTTGCGGCAGCGCGGAAAGACCGCACCGCGAACCACAGCAGGTAGGCCGCTCCGGCCCAGCGCAGGACTTCCAGCGCCGCGGGGAACCGGGTGACCAGCGCACCGATGCCCGCGGTTCCGGCCAGGATCAACAGCGCATCGCCGGCCATGCAGACAGCCACCACGGCGCCAACGTGCTCCCGGCGAACGCCCTGGCGCAGCACAAAAGCGTTCTGGGCACCGATTGCCACGATCAGCGCCAGCCCGGTCAGCATTCCGGTTATTCCCGCAGTCCACATACCGACCACCGTAGGGTTGGATGGGAATGTAGACAAATGAATGATTCTTGATGGTCATTAGAATATCTTCATGAACCTTGAACACCTGAAAGCCCTCGTGGCGGTCATCGATGAAGGCACCTTCGAGGCCGCGGCAGACCAGCTCCGGATCACGCCTTCTGCGGTGAGCCAACGGATCAAGGCACTGGAATCGTCCGTGGGCCAGGTGCTGGTGCGCCGCCGGGTGCCGTGCACTGCCACCGACGCCGGCGCGCTCCTGCTGCGGATGGCCCGGCAGGTGCAGGTGCTGGAGGCGGAAGCGTCAGCAGCACTGGGCGCCGGGTCGCCGGCCCGGGCCCATCTTCCCGTAGCCGTCAACGCGGATTCGCTGGCCACGTGGTTCATCCCTGTCCTCCACCAGGCCGCCGGCTGGGACGACGCCGCCCTTGACCTCCTGGTGGAGGACCAGGGCTTCAGCAGCCGGCTGCTCCGTGACGGAGCGGTAATGGGCGCCGTGACGTCCGATCCCGTCCCGGTCAGCGGGTGCCGCGTGGAGTTGCTGGGCTCCATGCGGTACATCCCGGTAGCCGCTCCCGGGCTGCACCGCCGCTTCTCCACGTCCGGCGCTCCGGACTGGTCAGCCATGCCGGTCCTGAAATTCAACGCGAAAGACACCCTTCAGCAGCAACTGCTCACCGCGAAGGGCGTGGCAGGCCCTCCGCCCACGCACACTGTGCCTTCTTCCCAGGGGTTTTTCGCGGCAGTCAAGGCCGGCCTGGGCTGGGGAATGATCCCGGAGCTCCAGCTCGACGGGGAGCTGGAGCGCGGCGCCCTGGTCCGGCTGGAGGAGCACACCCACCAGGACGTTGCCCTCTACTGGCAGGCATGGGCGCTGGATTCAGAGCGCCTTGGCCGGATGGGCGCGGCGGTACGCGCGGCCGCAGCGGCCCAGCTTCGTGCAGGGGATGGACAGGAGCTTAGCGGACCAAGTAGGGCAGGACATAGACCGCGAAAACAACAAAGGCGGCCAGCAGTGCCAGCTTTCCGCCGCTGGTTCCGCCATGCTGGTGGGCGTTGGTGCTCCGGCCGTGGCGTGCCGGGACAGCGGGTCCCGTCGGCCGCTTCTTGGCAGGCACCGTGGCCGCCGCGCCAGTCCGGCCCGCCCGTGCCTCCCGTGGGGGCAGGGCGCGCCCGGCAGGATGCCGGGCGGCGCTGCGTGCCCTGGCGGCCTGGTCGTCCGACCCCGCGCTCCCTCCCGGGGCCGCCGGACCCGCCGGCGGCAAAGCACCCGCGGGCCGAACCACGGTTCCGGGGCGCACGTTGCGCAGGGCTGTAATTCCGGGCTCCTGCTCGTGCGTGAGCTGCCGGCCCAGCTCCTCGTACAAACCCACCACAGCCTGCTGGTCGAGGACCGCCGGCAGCGCCTCGATGGCACCAACAACGCGCTGGGGACCAGCCACCGCAACGTCCGCGGCGGTGACGCCAAAGAGGTCCGGCTGCGCAGCCATGCAGATGAGCGGACGCACCAGCCTGCGGTGCGGCGGAGCAAGCACGGAAGCAACAGCGGCGCATTGGGCCAGTGCACCTTCAACGGCCTGCGTCCGCGCGTAGCGGCCCTGCCACAGCACCCCGGAAGCAATCCGCACTTCACCGGTCCAGTTCTTTGAATCCACCACCACGACGCCGCCGGGGCCTACCAGGACGTGGTCGAGGTTCGCCTTGGGCCTGCCCGGCCAGTGGACGTCATGGAGCACGTACCAGCCGCGGGGAACCAGCTCGCTGAGCTTGTCGGCCACTATCCGCTCCCCCACCGCGCCGGCGTCCCACGCCCTGGTGGAGCGTTCGGCCTGGTCCAGCCGCCGCTTAAGCCTCGCAACACGCTCGGCCGCCAGCCTGGACTGCTCCGCTGCCCCGTCTCCTGCCCCCATTGGACGTCCCCGTTTCCTTGCCGGACAGGACGACGCCGACGGACCGCCGTCGTCCGTTCCTTTCGCGTGTTTTCGTGGAATTTTCTTGAAATTAGCAGGGGGCGGAACGGGCGGTATATAGGTACTTTCGCGGCGGTGTACTCAGGTTGACTACTTGGTTTGTACCGTCACGGCAGGTCACACCGTCCGGATTCTGGGCGGATCGTTTTGACTCATGCCAGGTTCTGGCATGCTGTAGCCATGGCTAGCCGCGCGGGCACAGTTGCCCAACCCCAGGACCTTGTTGACATCACTGCGCTCCTTGACGCGTATTACGACATCGCGCCGGACCTCAGTGATCCCGGCCAGCGTGTGGTGTTCGGAACATCCGGGCACCGGGGATCCAGCCTCAAGGCCTCCTTCAATGAGCCGCACATCGTGGCCATCACCCAGGCCATCGTGGAGTACCGCGCGGCGCAGGGCGTCACGGGCCCGCTGTTCCTCGCCAAGGACACCCACGCACTGAGTGAGCCGGCCCAGAACTCGGCCCTTGAGGTCCTCGCCGCCAACGGCGTCCAGGTGCTGGTGGATGCCCGGCACGGCTACACCCCTACGCCGGCACTGAGCCATGCCATCCTCACGTACAACCGCCAGGCGGCGCCCGGCGCACCGCAGGCTGACGGCATTGTGGTGACGCCCAGCCACAACCCCCCTGCCGACGGCGGTTTCAAGTACAACCCCCCGCACGGCGGACCGGCCGACTCGGACGCCACGGGGTGGATCGCCAACCGCGCCAATGAGCTGCTGGAAAACGGCCTGCGGGGCGTGAAGCGGATTCCGCTGGCCGACGCGCAGTCCGCGGACACCACCGGCAAGTTCGACTTCCTCTCCAGCTACGTGGACGACCTTCCGTCCGTCCTGAACCTGGACGCCATCCGCGAGGCCGGTGTACGGATCGGCGCAGACCCCATGGGTGGCGCCTCTGTTGACTACTGGGGCGAGATCGCCGAACGCCACCACCTGGACCTGACCGTGGTGAACCCCACGGTGGATCCGCAGTGGGCATTCATGACCCTGGACTGGGACGAGAAGATCCGCATGGACTGCTCCTCGCCGTCCGCCATGGCTTCGCTGATCCAGCGGATGTCCGCCGGCGGATCCACCTTCGACATCGCCACCGGCAATGACGCCGACGCAGACCGCCACGGCATCGTCACCCCGGATGGCGGGCTGATGAACCCCAACCACTACCTCGCCGTGGCCATCGACTACCTGTACCGCAACCGCAGCGGCTGGAACCCGGCCTCGGTGGTGGGCAAGACCCTGGTCTCCTCCTCGATCATCGACCGAGTGGCGGAGAGCCTGGGCCGCAAGCTCGTGGAGGTCCCGGTGGGCTTCAAGTGGTTCGTCCCCGGCCTGCTGTCCGGCGAAGGCGCATTCGGCGGCGAGGAGTCCGCCGGCGCCTCCTTCAACAAGCTGGACGGCAGCGTGTGGACCACGGACAAGGACGGCATCCTGCTGGCCCTGCTGGCGTCCGAGATCACCGCCGTCACGGGCAAGTCCCCGTCGCAGCTCTATAAGGGCCTGACCGACCAGTTCGGGGCACCGGTCTACGCCCGGATCGACGCCGCCGCCACGCGTGAGCAGAAGGCGAAGCTGGGCAAGCTCTCCGCCGCGGACGTCACTGCCACGTCGCTGGCCGGCGAAGAGATCACAGCCAAGCTCACCGAGGCTCCCGGAAACGGCGCCCCCATCGGCGGCCTGAAGGTGGTCACCGAGAACGCCTGGTTCGCCGCCAGGCCGTCCGGCACCGAGGACGTGTACAAGATCTACGCCGAGTCCTTCAAGGGCGAGGAACACCTGAAGCAGGTCCAGGCAGAGGCAAAGGCGCTGGTGGACAGCGTCATCGCCTAGCTTTCACCTTCGCGGCTCCACAGCCGGAGGCGCGCCTGATGGCGTGGTCGCCACCGGGAGCCATGTCCACCAGGGCGACGCGGTCAAGCACGACGGCGTCGCCCGGGTGGAGGCGCTTGCCACCGTGGTGTGAGACGTGGGGACGGTATCCGGCGAGGGTGTGGGCGGGTGTCAGGATTCTTCCGTCCACGCTGCCGACCACGGCAACCAGCTGCCCGTGCAGCCCCTGCAGGTCCTGCTGGGGCTCGATGAGGCTGACAGGCACCGAACCGTTGCGCCCGAACGCGGCGTCCTCCCCTAACCTGAGCGCGGCACCCAGCGCTGCGGCTGCCGGGGCGTCCGCGAGCGCGGCGATGCGTTCGGCGGTGTCCGCGGCGTCCCTGGTGCCGGTGCCGGTGCCGGTGGCGCCGGTGGTGGCGGCAGCGCCGGCGTCGTACCGCAGGTCAAACCGCACCAGCGTAATGTGCAGCGGCCAGTCCGCCCGCGGGAATACCTGGCCTTCGGCCACGGGCTCGACAAAGGCCACGAAAATCAGGTTCCGGGTCGGCATGCCCCAGTCTCCCACCCGCCCCATTAAACCCGCGCTCACCTCTGGCAATGAACGTTCAAACGCCCGCTCACGTCTGACCGAAAAACAGCAAACGCCCGCTCACCATGGTGAGCGGGCGTTTGCTGAAAGGACGCCAAAAGTGAGCGGGCGTTCGGGAAAAAGACGCCAAACTTGAGCGGACGTTGAGGACTAGACGGTGCGGACAGCCTCGCCGTAGGAGTACTTGGGCTTGGCTTCGCCCCAGGCATCCGCGCCGGGCCGGCCGATGTTGACCACCATGAAGCTCTTCTGGTCGCCGGCCGGGAAGAAGGCGGCGTCGATCGCGGCGAAGTCCGCGCCCGTCATGGGGCCGGCGGCGAAACCGAGCGAGCGGACGGCCAGCATGAAGTAGCCGGCCTGCAGGTGGGCGTTGTTGTTGCCCGTGGCTGCGGCGAGGGCCGGATCGGCGTCGTACATGGCCTTGGGGGCGTTGTAACCGGGGAGGAAGCTGTCCCACTTTCCGGCCCAGTCAGTGTCGTAGCTGAGGATGGCCACGAGCGGCGCGGACGCCGTCTTGGCCTGGTTGCCGCGGGACATGGCATCCACCAGGGTGGCGCGGGCCTCTGCGGAGCGGACGTAGGTGACGCGCAGCGGCTGGGAATTGAAGGCAGTGGGGCCGAACTTGGTGAGTTCGTAGATGGCCTGGGCCTGTTCCTCGGTTACCTCGCCGGTGAAGGTGTTGGCGGTGCGGGCCTGGGCGAAGATGGCGTCCACGGCTGCTGAATCGATAACCGCTTCTTCGTGGGCAATAGTCATTGGCATACCTTTCGCTGCGCCGCCCGCCTGCCGGGGAGGCCTTTGTTGCTTTCTATAGTTGCAACTTCAAGTTCCTTCGCCCTCTTCCCGTGACGCCAGGTGACCTTGGCCACAGCGGGCGCCCTGGAATTACTTGGCGGTATTCTGGATCGAGTTGATCTCCGCCCCTCCGCGGCACCCCCTGAAAGGCATTCCTTCCCATGAGCATGCTCGGAATCAAATGGAAGCTGCACGGCACCGGCAAAACCATCAAGCCCGGCCAGGTGGTGGCCCCCGACGAGCGGCTGGCGTGGCCCCTGACCATCGGCGTGGGCATGCAGCACGTGGTAGCCATGTTCGGCGCCACCTTCCTGGTCCCCATCATCACCGGGATGCCGCCCGCCACCACCCTGTTCTTCTCCGGCATCGGCACACTTCTGTTCCTGGTCCTCACCAAAGGCCGGGTGCCCAGCTACCTTGGCTCAAGCTTCGCATTCATCGCCCCCATCACGGCCTCGCAGGCGCAGTTCGGGATTCCCGGCGCGCTGGGCGGCGTGGTCCTGGCCGGTGCCACCCTGGCCCTGGTGGGTGCGGTGGTGCAAAAGTTTGGTGCCGGCTGGATCAACCGGCTAATGCCACCCATCGTCACCGGTGCCATCGTGGCGCTGATCGGCCTGAACCTGGCCCCCGCCGCAAAGCAGAACTTCGACGCCGCCCCCATCACCGCCCTGGTCACCCTGGTCACCATCATCCTGGTCAGCGTCCTGTTCCGCGGCATCCTGGGCCGGCTCAGCATCCTGGTGGGCGTGGTGGTGGGCTACGTGGTGGCCATGTTCCGTGGTGAGGTGACGTACGACAAGATGGACGCCGCAGCCTGGATCGGCCTGCCGCACTTCCAGACCCCCGAGTTCCATATCGGCGTCCTGGGCCTGTTCGTCCCTGTGGTCCTGGTGCTGGTGGCGGAGAACATCGGCCACGTGAAGTCGGTTGCCGCCATGACGGGCCAGAACCTCGACGGCGTCTCCGGGCGCGCCCTGATGGCCGACGGTGCAGCCACGGTCCTGGCCGGCTTCGGCGGCGGCTCCGGCACCACCACCTACGCGGAAAACATCGGTGTCATGGCCGCCACCAAGGTGTATTCGACGGCGGCCTACTGGGTTGCGGGCATGTTCGCCATCCTGTTGAGCTTCTCGCCGAAGTTCGGCGAACTGATTGCCACCGTCCCGGCCGGCGTGCTGGGCGGCGCCGCCACCATGCTGTACGGCATGATCGGCATCCTGGGCGTCAAAATCTGGGTACAGAGCAAGGTGAACTTCTCCAACCCCGTCAACCTGACCACGGCCGCAGTCGCCCTGATCATCGGCATCGCCGACTACACCTGGACCATCGGAGACCTGAAGTTCACCGGCATTGCCCTGGGTTCCGCGGCCGCACTGGTGATTTACCACGGCATGAAGGCCATCGCGAAGGCCCGTGGAACGGTGGCCGAGCCTGAAACGGAACCGGGCGTGCTGCCTCCTGCGGTGAAGTCGGCGCTGAACGCCGCATCGAAGCGGTCGCCGAAGAAGCGCTGAGCCTGCGCACGTCGGGGCAGCCCGGAAGGGCCCCGGTGTAGGTTGGAAGGACGTCAAGCACTACGTTCGGGGGATCCATGCTTGAGAGTTTCATGCGCCTGCCGCGGCCAACACCGCCGGCGAACCACCGCGACGTCCAACAGTCCGACCTGCCGCCGGAGCAGATCCGCGCCCTGGACCCGGTGCCCAAAGGCCGCCTGGCGGCCTGCGTTATCGCCTTCCTTCTGGGCTGCTGGATGCTTGCAGTACCCGTGGCGCTCATTGACCAGCTCAAGGACGCACCCGGGCCGGGGGCTGCCATCGTTTCCGGAATCGTCGCCGCCCTGGGCGTGGCCACAGCCGGCGTCGCAGGGTTCCTGTTCTTCAACGCCCGGGACCGCCGCAGGCCATGGTCCGTAGTGCTCATCGGCGCCCTGGCCGGATCTGTCATTGCCGCAGGGCTGTCAGTGTTCCAGCCCGGATACGGCCTGCTGCTGGCAGCCCCGGCCGTCCTGGCGGGCGTCCCTGCACTCGTTGTGATGGCCAGGGACGCCCGCCGTCCCTGAATTCGATCCGCCTTCCGGCGCCACGGCAGGCACGGCAGGCACGGACACCTACGCTGCCTGCCCCTCCGGCGCAGGACCGCCGGACACTCCAGGCTGCAGGTCCGCACCAGGGTGGCCGGGCGGGAACGGTCCAGGCCGGCCAAGCCCAAACACAGGCTCCGGCAGCGGCCGCTTGGCCGCGAGTCCGTCCAATTGGCGGGGACGCAACTGCTTGAGCACCCAGGGAACAAAATACTGGCGCGCCCAGACCAGGTCTTCAGCCCGGGCCTGCGTCCACCCATGGGCCGGGAGCGGTCGCGGCTGGTGCGGTTTTAGCGCATGCGCCACCCCCAACGCGTCAAGGGTGGCCACGGCCACGGAATGGTGCCCCAGCGGGGACAGATGCAGCCGGTCAGGATCCCACATCAGCGCGTGCTGAAGCTCCGGCAGGCACCAGAGGTCCACCATGATGGCGTGGTGCCGCGCCCCGATGCTGTGCAGGTGCTCGTTGTAGACCGCCACGCGTCCGCGGATCTTGCCGAAGACAGGCGTTTCGCCCCAGTCGGGACCTGCGTAGAGCAGCACGGTGGCACCGGTGGCTGCCAGGATGCCGACAGCCTCGTCGATCTTTTCCGCCAGCTTGTCCGGATCGCCATGGCGGAACACGATGTCGTTGCCGCCGCCGGACATCGCAATAAGGTCCGGTTTCAGGGCCAGGGCCGGCTCCAACTGCACGTCGAGGATCTCCTTCAGCAGCATGCCGCGGATGGCCAGGTTGGCGTAGGCGAAGTCCGGCTGGCTGCCCGCGAGTTCCTCAGCTACCCGGTCGGCCCAGCCACGGAGACCGCCCAGGCTACCCGGCTCGGGATCGCCGATGCCCTCGGTGTAGGAATCCCCCAGGGCAACGAACCGGTGCCAGGGATGCCTGGCGGGTCCTCCTGCAGCAGAGCGAAGCTCCTGCTTCCCCATAGTCATGCCGTCCTCCCTTCCGCCGCCGGCGGGGGTTCCTTCCCCGCTGCAGCATCCTTCCGGGGCGACGTTCCGGCTGGAAAGTCCCGCCCCGCCGCCGACGGCCGCGGAAGTTCCGCCACGCCGTCGTACGCTTCCGGCCGCCGGCCTGAAACCGGCGCCGCGCCACGGTCCATGCCGCTGGGCGCCACCACGTTCAGCGCCGCATCCCGCAGGTCCACCTCATGGTGCAGCGCCTGGGTCTGCAGGAAGCGCAGCGCGCCCTCCCTGCTGAGTCCGTATTCGTTCATGAGGCTGCGCACCGCCAGGTCCACCAGGACCAGGGAACTTTGGACGACGGCGAGCCCGGCCGTCGCTTCGGCGCGTTCGGCAGTCCGGACTACCACGCGGAGCGCACGGGACACCTGCCGCGCGTAGCTCTGTCCCCGCACCAGGTCATCGCTGGTGAAGGCATGCGGGAACGCTGCGTAGAGGGTGATGGCCGCGCTGGTGGCGCCTTCGGTAAGGATGGGGACGGAGAGCAGGGACTGCACGCCGTGGAGGGCGGCGGCGCTGGAATACCCGGGCCAGCGCCGGTCCCGCCCCAGGTCGGAGAGCAGGACGAATTCCCCGGTGCGCACGGCTTCCATGACCGGGCCGTCCGCAAACGAGCACTGTTCGCGGTCCGCTTCACGCGCCTGCTCCGTGCTGGCCGCGAGGGTGCGCGCCTTGCCCAGGCGGAAGAGGGTGGCCGCCCAGCCGATGCTGCGGCGCTCACCTTTGATGCCCGTCATGAGGTCACGGGTGACGTCCCAGAGGAAGTCTTCGACATCCTTGCTGTCGAAAACCGGCTCCGGCGTAACTGGAAGCGGTCCCCAGCCAACCTGCCCCGTAGGATCAGCGGCCATGTTCCAGTCCTGCCATCAGCGCTTCGGCCCACTGCAAAACCTTTGCTCCAAGAATACGGCCCGGCGGTCCGCCGGTGGGGAAAACCGGCAAAAGAGGGGGGATTCATCCGCTTAGGGAGGAGCGGCGCGCCGGTCTACCTTCCGGCGGCTCTGCCGGGCAGTAGCATCGGGAGGGGGAACACCGAATACTCCCTGCTCGCTTGGGTACCTGACCCTGGGCAAGGGGTCCAGGTGCATCCATGCCAGCACGGAAACGAGCAATGGAAAGAGGAGCTTATGCGGGAGCCGGACACCAGCGAGCGTACTTCAGAAGCGGATGCAGCAGCGGATGCCAGCGCGGAAGTGGAAGAGGACGCTGCTGAGCCGTCACCGGAACTGGAGGTCACCTTCGACGAGCAGTTCTTCGCGGCCCGGCCCAAGGCATTGCGGCCCATCGCCCGCCGGCGGCAGTTCGTCGGCAGCAGGCCGTCCTTCGAATTCGATGGGCGGAATGCAGCGTACGTCGAGTGGCTCCGCAACCAGGCCATGCTGGGCGATGCCAATACCCTGGCACGGCAGTTGTCCGGCCAGGCCAGCATGTGGCAGAACTCGTACGCGCACCCCAACCCCCGGGCCGCCGTCGAACGCGCCTCTGTGTGGTTCACCGCCTACCCGCTGTCCTTCATCACCCGGACCGGCCAGTCCTTCCTCTCCGCCCTGGGCGACCCCGAAATGTGGAAGGCGTTCCGCGAAATCGGGATCCGCGGAATCCACACCGGGCCGGTGAAACTTGCCGGCGGCATCAGCGGCTGGTCCCACACCCCCAGCGTGGACGGGCACTTTGACCGCATCAGCATGGCGATCGACCCCGTCTTTGGCACCGAAGAAGAGTTCCGCAGCATGTGCGAGGTGGCCGCCGCACACGACGGCACCGTGATTGACGACATCGTCCCCGGCCACACAGGCAAAGGTGCGGACTTCCGCCTGGCCGAGATGAACTTCCGCGACTACCCGGGCATCTACCACATGGTGGACATTCCGGAAGAGGACTGGAACCTGCTCCCGGACGTCCCGGAGGGCGCGGATTCTGTCAACCTCAGCCCCGATTCGGAGCAGGCGCTGCAGAAGGCCGGCTACATCATCGGCAGGCTGCAGCGGGTTATCTTCTATGAACCCGGCGTCAAGGAAACCAACTGGAGTGCCACGCGGCCCATCGTGGACACCACCGGCAAGACCCGCCGCTGGGTCTACCTGCACTACTTCAAGGCCGGCCAGCCCTCCATCAACTGGCTTGACCCCACCTTCGCCGGCATGCGCCTGGTGGTGGGCGACGCGCTGCACTCGCTGGTGGACCTTGGTACGGGGGCGCTGCGCCTCGATGCCAATGGCTTCCTGGGCGTGGAAAAGAGCGCGGAGGAGCAGCCCGGCTGGTCCGAGGGCCACCCGCTGTCCGAGGCCGCCAACCAGCTCATCGGCTCCATGATCCGCAAGGTGGGCGGGTTCTCCTTCCAGGAGCTGAACCTGACCATTGACGACATCAAGGCCACCTCTGAATCAGGCCCGGACCTTTCCTACGACTTCATCACCCGGCCGGCGTACCACTACGCCCTGGTCACCGCGGACACGGAGTTCCTGCGCCTGACCCTGCGCCTGTCCATGGAAATCGGGGTGGACCAGGCCTCGCTGGTGCACGCCCTGCAGAACCATGACGAACTCACCTACGAGCTGCTGCACTTCGCCGCCGGGCACCGGGACGAAATGTTCGAGCTCAACGGCGAGGAACTGACCGGCGCCCAGCTGGCCGAAAACGTGCAGCAGACCCTGCGGGACCGGCTCACCGGCGAAAACGCGCCCTACAACGCCGTGTTCACCACCAACGGCATCGCCTGCACCACGGTCAGCTTCATCATGGCGGCCCTGGGAATCAAGGACCCGGCCACCGTCACCCCGGAGCAGGAGGGGCAGATCCGGGACGTCCACCTGCTGCTGGCCATGTACAACGCCCTGCAGCCCGGCGTCTTCGCCCTGTCCGGCTGGGACCTCACCGGCATCATGGCCCTGGACCGCAGCAGCGTCGGCGAGCTCACCTCCCAGGGTGACACGCGCTGGATCAACCGCGGCGCGCACGACCTCATGGGGACCAGCCCGGACGCCACCAATTCGTCGGCCGGGATGCCCCGGGCCCGCAGCCTGTACGGCTCATTGCCGGACCAGCTGCAGGACCAGGACTCGTTCGCCCGGCGCCTCCAGCGGATCCTGGCCGTGCGTGAGGACAACGGGATTGCCACCGGCACCCTGCTGGACGTGCCCGAGGTCTCCAACCGCGCCGCGCTGGTGCTGGTGAACCGGCTGGCGGACGGGGCCCTGCAGGTGACTGCCCTGAACTTCTCCGGGCAGGACATCGCCGGCAGCATCCAGTCCAACGAGCTGCCCTCCGGCGCCAACGTCCAGGACCTGTTCAGCGGGGAAACCGTGGGGCAGGTGGATGACCTGCACAGCTTCTTCCTGGAACTGCCGGCCTACGGCGGTACCGCCCTGCTCTTGACCGAGGCTCCGGAGCCGGAAGAGGAAGCCTAGAACCGCCGTCCGGGTGGGGCCGGAAGGACTCTGGCCCCACCCGGCAATGGCGCCTCACCCGGCAATGGCGCCTGCCAGCGTGGCTTCGATGATGGCGGGCGAGAGCACGTACTGGGTGACCAGCTTGCTCGCGCCAAGCACGGCGGCCTGGCCTCCGGCGTGGGAAACGTTGATGCGCAGGTGCGAGGTGGCCAGCGGCGGGGAGCGCCGGTAAACCACTTCACGGATGCCGGCCACCAGGTGCTCCCCTGTTTCGCCCATGCTGCCGCCCACCACAATGACGGAGGGGTTGAGCAGGTTGACCACGGTGGCCAGTACCTCACCGATGTCCCGACCGGCCTGGCGCAGGGCCTGGATGGCCTGCAGGTTGCCGTCGGCGGCCAGCCGGAGGACGTCGGAGCCCTTGGCCACGTCCAGTCCCTGGTTCCGGAGGGAGCGCACGACGGCGGGACCTGAGGCGAGCGCCTCAAGGCACCCGTAGTTTCCACAGGCACAGAGGACATCCGCGCCCCGCGCCACCTGGACGTGCCCCAGGTCGCCGGCGGTGCCGTTGGCCCCGCGCTGGAGTTCCCCGTTGCTGATGATGCCGGAGCCGATGCCGGTGGCCACCTTGACGAAGAAAAAGTTGTTGTGCTCCGGCCAGTGGGCGGACTGCTCCCCCAGGGCCATGATGTTCACGTCGTTGTCCACCAGCACGTGGACAGGCAGGGACCGCTGGACGTAGCTGACCACATCGAATCCGTCCCAGCCGGGCATGATGGGCGGCTTGACCGGCTTTCCGGTGTCGTGTTCCACGGGACCGGGCAGGCCGATGCCGATCCCGGCAAGTTCCGCGGCAGTGCGGCCGGCCGAGGCCAGCAGTTCCTTTCCCTGCGCCACCACCTGGTCCAGTACGGCTTCCGGACCGTCCGCCACCTGCTGTGCCAGCCGGCGTTCCGCCAGGACCTTCCCGCCAAGGTCGGTGACCGCGACGATCAGGTGCGTGGCCCCTACGTCCACGGCCAGGACCAGCCGGGCGGACGGGTTGAAGGCAAAGCGCGACGGCGGCCTGCCACCGCTGGAGAGCGCCTCCCCTGCTGGCCCCACCAGGCCGGACAGCATGAGGGCGTCGATCCGGGAGGCCACCGTGGAGCGGGCCAGTCCCGTACTCAGGGCGAGTTCGGCACGGGTGCGTGCCCTGCCGTCGCGGAGCAGCTGGAACAGGTCGCCTGCCCGCGACAGGCTGCCGACATCGGCGTCTTTTCCGGCCAGCCTGCCCGTCGTTGAAGTCATGTCTAAGTCATAACACTGTTACTTAGTGCTGTCATTACGGCAGAAGAACGACGCGACACAAACAACTTTTGCTTGACGCGCGGCAAAAGTAGATCTACGTTGTGATTCAGGGCACATCCACCGCCCGGATACCAACCATCCACCGCAGTGATCCCGCCACCATCCAAGAGTCCGCTTACAAAGAGGTAATTGACCTTGTCCCACATTGCAGCGCCAGCAGGCCGGCCCCTCGGCGTCGGCTTCCTCGGCGGCGGCCCCGTCACCCAGGCGATCCACCTGCCGGCACTGGCGCGGCTCAAGGACATCCTGGAAGTGCGGCACGTGATGGATGTGGACCCCGGCGTGGCCTCCTCAGTGGCGGCGCGCGTTGGTGCCGCCTCCAGCACCAGCATGGCGGCCGTCCTCGAGAATCCGGAGGTGGACATCGTGGCGATCTGCAGTCCCCACCAGTTCCACGCCGAACAGGTCATTGCCGCCTGCCGCGCCGGAAAGAAAGCGGTCCTTTGCGAGAAGCCGTTCGCGATGAACGGTGACGAGGCAGCCAGGATCGCGGAAGTCAGCGCCTCCACCGGCGTGCCGATCGTGGTGGGCGCCATGCACACTTTCGATCCCGGTTGGCTCGCTGCCGAACAGCACTGGGGCGACCTACCCGCGCAGGCACACACCATCCGTTCCTCCATTGTCCTGCCGCCCAACGCCCGGTTCGAGGACTTCGCCACCGAGATCATCACCCGCCCCGCCACGGGGACGCCCGATTATTCGGACATCGAGGTCATCAAGGGCATGATGCAGGGCGGCATCATGGGCCTGGCCATCCACGACCTTCCCCTGGTGCGGCGTTTCACACCGGACTACGACGAGATCGAAGTCCTCCAGGCGCGGCACGTCCGGCCGTTCGGCTACGCCGTCTCGCTCCGCACCCCAACCCGCGTCATCGAACTGCGGGCAGTCATGAACAACACCTGGAAGCCCGCGTGGACCTTCGAAGCCATAAGTGACGACTCCGCGCTCCGCATCGACTTCACGCCGTCCTATGTCCAGGCAGGCTCCGCCGTGGCCACCTTCTCCCGCGGCAGCGAAACCACCACCTTCGGCCCTTACGGCCACAACGGCTACGAGGGCGAGTGGCGCGAACTGGCTGAACTTGCCCGCGGGACCCGCCGGGCCCCCTCTGCCCAGGCCCTGATCGACGACCTCACCTTTGCCTTGGCCATCTCCGGCGCCACCGTCCAGAACGCGGCCGCCGGGCACCCGGGCGCCACGCAGACCGCGGGAGCCACGGCATGAGCACTTACACAGTGACGGCAACGCCGGAGGCCGAAGAATCGGGCGCGGTGGCCCTGGCTGTCGCCTCCCTTCCGGCAACGTTCGGCCCCGCACCCGCGGGCGGGGCAGCCGACATCGCGGTTATTGCAGGCGGGGCGGGCTGGACCGCCGAAGCCGTGCGGGCCGTGCGCTCCGGTTCGCGCGGCGTCCTGGTGGTGGATCCCGTCCCCGAGGAAACCGCGCAGCTGGCGGACGCTGCCCAGGCTGCCGGTGCCGCCGTCGTCCTCGACCTGCACTGGGCTTCCAGCCCCGCACTCGTCGGCAATGACGGCGCTCCTGACGCCCGCAGCGCTGTACGCGGCGCCCTGGGCACAGCGTCACTGCTGGACTCTGTTGCCACGGCAGCACCGGGGACGGACGTGCGGCAGCTCCTGGCCAGGCACCTCGCCGCGGTACTCGCCGTCTGCGGGCAGCTGCAGGGAGCCGGCGTCATCCGCAGCAACGCCACCGGATACGCGGTCTCCGCCACGCTGGCCAACGGGGCCCCGTTCACCGCCCAGGGCGTTCTCACCGCCGCCCGTCCGGCCGGCGTCGCCATCCACCTCTACACCGCCGACGGCGGAGTGGACGTCCGGGTCCCCGATCCGGACGCCGCGTGGCCCGCCGAGGTCAGGGTCACGGGGGCCCAGGGCGAACTGTTGCTTCCCACCTTGTACGAATCCGCCCACCGGGCAGCCTGGCGGCGGCTGAAGAACCATCTCAGCGCCGGCACCCGCCCGGAAGACCTGGCCGGGTTTGCCCGGCTGACCGACCTCTCCGCAACCCTCCGTCCCACGTAACCAGCCCACCGATACGCAACCGAACAAGCAGTCCAGTCCCACCTCCACTCTCAACGATGAGCAGGACCGCACCAACGGCGCACAGCGCAAGACGGTCCCGAAAGGACACACCATGAACGCAACTTCCGAACGCCGCCCCTTTTCCCGGCGCGGTTTCCTGGGCCTGACGGCTGCCGCCGCCGCAGCACCCCTGCTTGCCGCCTGCGGAGGCGGCTCTGCGTCGCAGGGAGGCGGAGGCGGGGCCGGCGGAACCGTGAAATTCTGGGACATGCCATGGGCAACGCCGGCCTACAACGATGCCGCGAAGGGCATCGCGGAGGGCTTCTCCGGTGCCAACGGCGCCAAGGCGAGCTACCAGATCATCCAGTGGAACAACTTCTACCAGACCTTCTCCTCCGCGATCGCCTCCAAGACGGGCCCGGCGGTGTCCACGGGCGGCGGCTTCCAGGCGTTCCAGTTCGAGCAGCAGGGCCAGATCGCCTATGCGGACAAGGTGATCGACAAGCTGAAGGCCAACGGCCAGTTCGATGACTTCCTGCCCGGCGTCCTGGACCCGTTCAAGTCGGACAAGGGCTACGTGGCTGTCCCGTGGCAGCTGGACATGCGCGTCTTCTGGTACCGCAAGTCCCTGTTCGAGAAGGCCAACGTTGCCCTGCCCACGGACTGGCCGTCCCTGCTGGAAGCGGGCAAGGCACTGAAGAAGGTGGGCGCGTTCGGCTTCACCACCGGCGCGGGCGCAGGCAACAACTACGCCAACCACTCCATGATCATGATGATGGTTAACAACGGCGGCGGCGTCTGGAACAAGGACGGCGAGCTGGACCTGATGAATGACCGCAACGTCGAGGCCATGGAGTTCGTCCTGGAACTGGTCTCCAACGGCATCATCGACCCGGCCGCCGTCAGCTACACCACGGACAACATGTCCGCCCAGTGGAAGGACGGCAAGGCCGGCTACGGCCTGTTCCAGGTGAACGTTCCGCAGCGCGTGGGCGACACCTCGGGCGACCTGCTGGTGGCCGATCCCATCACCGGCCCGCACGGGGACAAGGCCACGCTGGTCTTCCCGAACAACATCATGATGTACACCAACACCCCGTCGCAGGAGGCCTCGGAAGAGTTCCTGGTGTACTACCTGGGCCAGCTGAAGCAGCTGTGGCAGAAGAAGCTGATGTCCGCCCTGCCGGTCTTCAAGTCGATCACCGAGATGCCAGAGTTCGCCGACGATCCCAACAACGTCAAGATCGTCAAGGAATGGCAGCCCATTGCCAAGACCTTCGCCGCCCAGGGCAGCACGCTCAATGCCAACCTTGCAGCCCTCGACGGCGGGCAGGCACTGAACCAGTTCAGCCAAACCATCATCACCGGCAAGGCCGACGCCAAGACTGCCCTGCAGACCTTCCAGTCCGGTCTTGAATCCGTGCTGAAGAAGTAGGTCCGAGCGCCCATGTCCAGCACCACCACCCAGTCCGGCCTTAGCCGGGCCCGCCGCGGGCTTGCCCCCGGCGGGCCCGGGGCCGTCCCCGGAAAACGCAAGAGCAAGCTCTCCGCCCAGGCCACCAGGACGTTCTTCTGGCTCCTGCTCCCCTCCGTCGTCCTGCTTGTCCTGATCCACGGCTACCCGCTGATCTACGCCGCCGTCCAGGCCACGCATGACGGAGACCTGCTCCAGACCGGCAACTTCGTGGGCGGCCAGAACTTCGCCACCGTCCTCAGCTCGCCGGCATTCTGGAAAGCTGCCCAGTTCACGCTGTGGTTCACCATTGTGGGCGTCTTCGGGTCATGGCTGGTGGGGCTGGGCCTGGCCCTGCTTCTCCGCACCAAGATTCCGGCCGGCGGCACCTTCAAGGTCCTGCTGCTCCTGCCCTGGGTGGTGCCCATCGTGGTGTCCTCCACCGCATGGAACTGGCTGGTGGCCACCCCGGACAGCCTGATTCCGTCGATGTTCCGGAACCTGGGCATGGGCACTCCGCTCTTCCTGGCAGATCCCACCCTGGCGTCCGTCACCGTGATGGCGTTCAAGGTGTGGGTCAGCTTCCCGTTCATGATGATGATGATCTCCGCCGCCCTGGCGTCGGTGGACACCACCGTCTACGAGGCAGCCAGCATGGACGGCGCCAGCCGCTGGCAGCAGTTCACCCAGATCACCCTGCCGCTGATTGCCCGCTCCACGTACATCAGCTGGATCCTGATGACCATCTTCTGCGTCAACGACTTCCCCACCATCTACCTGCTCACCGGCGGCGGCCCGGTCAATGCCACCACCTCCCTGGTGGTCCTGGCTTACCGGACCGTGTTCCAGGACTTCGCCACCGGCCCCGGCGTGGCCATCGCCTTCCTCATGACCATGACCCTCGTGGTCATCTCGGTCATCCTGTACCGCCAGATCCGAAAGTCGAGCGTCGAATAATGAGCGCAGTCCTCCACGCCCACCCCGAGTCCGGCCCCACACTCGGCATCGACGGCGGCAAACGGCCCAGGGTCCTCTCCGAAGCAGGCCAGCGGGGCCGCTGGTGGCGCTTCGCGGCAATCCTCATCATCACGGGGATCGTGCTGGTGCCCATCATGGTCACCGTGCTGCTGGCCTTCACGCCCGGGCCCAACAGCACGGCCACCGGCCTGACGTTCGAGAACCTCAGCAACGTCTTCTCCAAGACCCTGGCCGCCACCTGGCTCAAGAACAGCCTGATCACCACCCTGTCCACCGTGGTGGTGTCCGTGGCCGTGGCCGCACCTGCCGGCTACGTCCTCTCCCGCGGCCGCAGCAAGGCAGTGTCCGGGTACTCGCTGCTGCTGTTCGTCATGCAGTCCCTGCCCATCATCACCTCGGTGGTGCCGCTGTTCATCCTGTTTGCCGGCATGGGCCTGGTGGACAACCTCCTGGGCCTGACCATCATCTACGTGGGTTCCACCATGACCGTGGCCACCTGGATGATGGCTGCCTACTTCGATTCCATCCCGATCAGCCTCGAGGAAGCATCCTGGATCGACGGCTGCTCCGTTTTCGGTTCGTTCACCAAGGTGGTCCTGCGGAACTCGCTCCCCGGGGTGCTCTCCACCGCGATCTTCGCCTTCCTCCTGGCCTGGAACGACTACCTGGTGGCCATCGTGTTCCTGCGGTCCAACGAAATCTTCACCCTTCCCATGGGCGTGCAGTCCTTCTTCCAGCAGAACGCCACGGACTGGACCTCCGTCATGGCCCTGGCCGTGGTCATGATGCTCCCGCCCGTTATCGTTTTCGCCACGCTGAACAAGTACTTCAGCGTCGGCGGCATCGGCGGCTCCCTTGCCGGCCGCTGACACAAGCCCACAAAGATCCACCACAGAACGCTAAGGAAACCTATGTCCTACTCACTCCAGCTCTATACCCTGCGCAACGCCATCGCGGAGGACCTTCCGGGCACCATCAGGAAGGTTGCAGAAATCGGCTACACCCAGGTTGAGCCCTACAACTTCGTGGCCACCGCCAAGGAACTCGGTGCCGCGCTGAAGGACAACGGCCTCACCGCGCCTTCCGGCCATGCGCCGCTGATGAGCCAGGACCAGGACGAAATCTTCGCCGCGGCCAAGGAACTGGGGATCACCACGGTGATCGACCCATTCCTGCCCGCCGAGCACTGGCAGAAGGCCGAGGACATCCAGGCCACCGCGGCCAAGCTCAACGCCGCCGCCCGGAAGGGCGCGGAATACGGAATCCGCGTGGGGTACCACAACCATGCCTGGGAGCTGGAGTCCTCCATCGAGGGCCGCACCGCCCTGGAGTATTTCGAATCCCTGCTGGACCCGGAGCTGGTCCTGGAAGTGGATACCTACTGGGTTGCCGTGGGCGGCCAGGACCCCATCGACATCCTCGCCAACCTTGGCGACCGGGTGAAGTTCATCCACATCAAGGACGGCCCCCTGAACCGGGACAACAAGGCACAGCAGCCGGCCGGCCAGGGCAAGGTCCCGGTCATGGACGTCATCGCCGCCGCGAAGTCCCTTGAAGTGGGCGTGGTGGAGTTTGACGATTACGACGGCGACATCTTCGAGGGCATCGCCCAGAGCCTTGCGTTCCTGCAGGGCAACAGCAGCACCGCAGCCGAAGGAGCCAACGCATGAGCACCCCCGCGAACAAGCCGGCCCGCAGCGGCCCGGTGGGCGTCGGCGTCATCGGCGCCGGCGTGATCAGCAAGCAGTACCTGGACAACCTCACGGCGTTCCCGGACTTGAAGGTCCACGTCATCGCCGACCTCTTCGAGGATGCCGCCGAGGCCCGCGCCAAGGAATACGGCATCCCCGAGTGGGGTGGGGTGGACAAGGGACTGAACCACCCCGACGTCGAAATCATCGTCAACCTCACCATTCCCGCAGCGCACGTGGAGGTGGCCACTGCCGCCGTCAACGCGGGCAAGCACGTCTGGACGGAGAAGCCGTTCTCCCTGGACCGCGAATCCGGGCTGGGCCTGCTCAAAACCGCCGACGCCGCGGGCATCCGCCTGGGCTGCGCCCCGGACACGTTCCTGGGCGCCGGGGTCCAGACGGCACTGCGCATGATCAGGCGCGGCGACATCGGCACCCCGCTGACGGCGCTGACCACGTTCCAGACCCCCGGCCCGGAATCATGGCACCCCAACCCCGCCTTCCTCTTCCAGCACGGCGCAGGCCCGCTGTTCGACATGGGCCCCTACTACCTGACCACCCTGGTCCAGGCCTTCGGCTCCATCCGCAAGGTAGCTGCCGTCGGCTCCAAGGCCAAGGACGTGCGCGTGATCGGCTCCGGACCCAAGGCCGGCGAAGAGTTCACCGTCGAGGTACCCACCCATGTCTCCGCGATGGCCCAGTTCGAATCCGGCGCCTCCTCGCACAGCGTCTTCTCCTTCGAGTCCCCCCGCACCCGCATGGGCTTCGTGGAGATCACCGGCACCGAGGCCACCATCTCGCTGCCGGACCCCAACTACTTCACCGGCGACATCAAGCTCTGGCGTGCCGGCGACGAGGACTGGACCACCGTCCCCGCCACTGGTCCCGCCAACGGCCGCGGCATGGGCGTCCTGGACATGGCCCGCTCCATCCGGGCCGGTGTGCCGCACCGTGCCACGGGTGACCTGGCGTACCACGTCCTGGACACGATGGTTTCCATCTCGGAGTCCGTCGATTCGGGCACCTTCGTCAACGTCGAAAGCTCCGCCCCGGCTTCCGCAGCCCTCCCTGAGGACTGGGCGCCGGAAACCGCAACCATCTAACCCGGCAAAACCCGTCCAGCAAGCAGGAAGCACGCAGGAACGCATCATGACCACACCCGCACACCCGTCCGAGCCCCCGGCCTCCCCACGGACTTCGCGCCCGGTTTCCCGTCCACTGGGGGTGGCCGCCATTGGGTATGCCTTCATGGGCAAGGCCCACTCCAACGCGTGGCGGAACGTGGCCGGTTTCTTCGACGTCCCGGCTTTCGAGCAGAAGGTGCTCGTTGGCCGGGACGCCACAGCGGTGGCAGAGGCTGCCGCAAAGTACGGATGGGCGGAATCGGCTACGGACTGGCGCACCGTGATCGAGCGGGACGACATCGACATCGTGGACATATGCGCACCGGGCTGGATGCATGCGGAGATCGCCATCGCGGCCCTGGAGGCCGGCAAGCACGTCCTGGTGGAAAAGCCCCTGGCCAACACCCTGGCCGAGGCCGAACTCATGACCGCCGCCGCCGCAAAGGCCCGGGCCCGCGGCGTGCAGTCCATGATCGGGTTCAACTACCGCCGCGTCCCGGCCCTGGCCCTGGCCAGGGAACTCATCGCGGAGGGCCGGCTGGGCGCCGTCCGCCATGTCCGGGCCGCGTACCTGCAGGACTGGCTCGCCGATGCCCAGGCACCCATGACCTGGCGGCTGCGGAAGGAAACCGCCGGGTCCGGTGCGCTCGGCGACATCGCCTCCCACGCCATCGACCAGGTCCTGTTCCTCCTCGGCGACCAGGTCACCGAGGTATCCGGCAGGCTTAACACCTTCGTGGACCAGCGTCCGGGGCCGGACGGCGCCGAGGCTGTCACGGTCGACGACGCCGCCTGGGCCACGCTGTCCCTCACCTCCGGGGCCATCGCCTCAGTGGAGGTCTCCCGGGTGGCCACCGGGCGGAAGAACAGCCTCCAGATCGAGGTCTACGGCGAGAAGGGCAGCCTGCTGTTCGACCTGGAAAACCTCAACGAGCTCGGTTTCCTTGACGCCACCGTCCCGGTCCGCGAACAGGGCTTCCGCCGCATCCTGGTCAACGAGCCCGTCCACCCGTACCTTGAAGCGTGGTGGCCGCAGGGGCACATCATCGGCTGGGAACACACGTTCACCCACCAGATCCGCGACTTCCTCACCGCCATCAACGACGGAACCCAGCCCTCGCCGTCGTTCGAAGAAGGACTGAACGTCCAGCACATCCTGAACGCCGTGGAGGAATCCGCGGCCAACAAAAGCACCCTCACCGTCGTCCGCCGCTAACGCCCGCACAGTAGAGCCCGCCACCCCCGTCCTTCAGCCAAGGAGCCCCGCATGCCCCGCCCGTTTACCCTGTTCACCGGCCAGTGGGCCGACCTGCCCCTCGAAGAAGTGGCCCGCCTCGCCTCCGGCTGGGGCTACGACGGCCTGGAAATCGCCGTCTCCGGCGACCACCTGGACGCCTGGCGCTGGGACGAGCCGGGGTACGTCGAGTCAAAACTCGAACTCCTGGACAAGTACAACCTCAAAGTCTGGGCCATCTCCAACCACCTCAAGGGCCAGGCCGTCTGCGATGACCCCATCGACTTCCGCCACCAGGCCATCGTCGGATCCAAGGTCTGGGGCGACGGCGACCCCGAGGGCGTCCGCCAGCGCGCCGCCGAGGAAATGAAACACACTGCCCGACTCGCCAAAGCCCTCGGCGTGGACACCGTGGTCGGGTTCACCGGTTCCGCCATCTGGCAGTACGTCGCCATGTTCCCGCCCGTCCCGGAAAAAGTCATCGACGCCGGCTACCAGGACTTCGCCGACCGCTGGAACCCCATCCTGGATGTCTTCGACGAAAACGGTGTCCGGTTCGCCCACGAAGTCCACCCCTCCGAAATCGCCTACGACTACTGGACCACCGTCCGCACCCTCGAGGCCATCGGCCACCGCAAAGCGTTCGGCCTGAACTGGGACCCCTCCCACATGATGTGGCAGGGCATCGACCCTGTCTCGTTCATCTGGGACTTCAAGAACCGGATCTACCACGTGGACTGCAAGGACACCAAGATCCGCCAGACCGGACGCAACACGGTCATGGGCTCCCACCTGCCCTGGGGCGACCCCCGCCGCGGCTGGGACTTCGTCTCCGCAGGGCGCGGCGACGTCCCCTGGGAAGCCTCGTTCCGGGCCCTGGCTGCCATCGGCTACAACGGCCCCATCAGCATCGAATGGGAGGACGCCGGCATGGACCGGCTCCACGGCGCCCCCGAAGCCCTGGCAGCGCTCAAGAAATACGATTTTCCCGCGTCCCAAACCAGCTTCGACGCCGCCTTCAGCAGCAAGGACTGAGCCCCCCGCGGGCGCGCAGCCTGCTTAAGCGCCGAAAGCCCCCGTTTCACTGCCCGGGCGGGCAGCGAAACGGGGGCCGGTCAGCGGAGCCGGCCTATCCGGCGTCGAAGCTTTCGTCGTCGTCGTTGGGCGATTCCTCCTGCGGCAGGTCATTTCCGCTTCCGTCCGGAATACCGGTGGCTTCCTGGCCGGATTCCGACGAAACCGGTGAGGAGCCCTGGGAGTCGTCATTCGACTCGTCGATCTCCGCGGCGCTGGAGGGGAGGTCCATGTCATGCGGGACTTGTTCCTGGCCTGCTCCGGACTGCGGTTCATTGGTGTCGGCGCCGGCGGACGAAGCGCCCCCGTTGCCGGACGGCTGGCCGCCCTGGGTGCCGGCAGCCTCCTGCTCGGCGGTGGGGGTGCCGTAGCCGCCCGGGGCCGACTCGGGTTCAGCCTGCTGATTTTCCTGCGTCATGCTTCCTCCTGTTGTGCGTTGCCGATAATGCTGGTCTGTGTGTACTGCCCGGTGGTGCCTACAGCCCCTTGCCGCCCGTGACCGGGAGGACTGCGCCGGAAATGTAGGAGCCGTCCCCGGATGCGAGCAGGACGTAGGCCGCAGCCAGTTCGGCGGGTTGCCCCGCGCGCTCCAGCGGCGTGTCCTGGCCGAAGGTGGGCAGTTTGTCCGGCCATTCGGTGGCGGGGATCAGGGGTGTCCAGATGGGGCCGGGAGCCACCGCGTTGACGCGGATCCCCTTCGGGCCGAGTTCCTGGGCCAGGGCTTTGGTGAAGGCCACCTGCGCCGCTTTGGTCATGGCGTAGTCAATGAGCTCCGGCGAGGGGTTGAAGGCCTGGATGGAAGCCGTGGTGATGATGGACGCCCCGGCCTCCAGATGCGGCACGGCGGCGCGCGCCGACCACAGCAGCGAGTACAGGTTTGTCCGGAAAACCCTGTCGAACTCCTCGGTGGGAAGGGTCTCCAGGCTTTCCCGGTTCTTCTGGTAGGCCGCGTTCAGCACCAGGACGTCGAGCCGCCCAAACTCGGCGACGGTATCCTCCACGATGCGGGTACTGAAGGCCTCCTCACGCCCGTCGCCGGAAAGGAGCAGGGCCCGGCGGCCGGCTTTCCGGATCCACTCAGCGGTGTCCTGCGCGTCTTCTTCCTCCTCCGGCAGATAGGAGATGGCGACGTCGGCCCCTTCCCGAGCGAATGCGATGGCCGCGGCTTTTCCGATGCCGGAGTCTCCGCCGGTGATGAGGGCTGCCTTGCCGCGGAGCCTGCCGTGTCCCTCATAGCTGAGTTCCCCGTGGTCCGGCTTGGGGTCCATGGGGGCCGTGAGCCCGGGCTGCTTCTGTTCCTGCTCGGGGAAGGGACCCGAGTGGTAGCCGCCGCGCGGATCCGCCGGCTGGCTTGTCTGCTTGTCCGTGTCGCTCATAGTCCGCCTGCCTGGTGTCGGTTGGCTGTGTCGATCCAGCGAAGGGCCCCGCCGTACCGTGCCCTTCGACGCTATCCCGGGCAGCGGAGCGAATCCACCACCACGGGTAATAATAAGTAAACTTACCAAATGTTATTGCGGACGCAACGGCCGGGCTTGTTTCTGGGTACGGGAGGAGTAGAAAGAAGACCTGGACCGCCGCCGGAAATGAAGGAGCGCCGATGTCCGAAGTGGAGGACTACACCGGCCGAACGGGCCGGAACGAAACCCGGGAAGAGCAGCTGGACCGCAACTGGGCCGAACTCCTTCAGGAGCTGCGCGTCCTCCAGACCGGAGTCCAGATCCTGGCCGGCTTCCTGCTGACACTGCCGTTCCAGCAAAGGTTCGAAAAGCTGGACGACTGGGAGGTTGGCCTCTACCTCGCCAACGTGGTGGTTGCCGCCCTGACCACTGCCTTCATCCTCCTTCCGGTCAGCGTGCACCGGCGGCTCTTCAGGAAACGGCTCAAGGAAATGCTGGTCTCAAGCGCCGACACCATCACCAAGATTGCCCTCGGCGGCATCGCCCTTCTGAGTGCGGGAACCGCCGCCCTGGTCTTCGATGTCGCGGCAGGAAGGTCTGCCGGGGTGATGGCCGGCGGTGCGCTTCTGGGGGTCATGGTGGTGATGCTGGTGTTCGTTCCGCTTCGCCTGAACAAACGGGCCACCGGGAGGATCCTGCCGGCCGACAACAAGGAGTGAGTGATGCGTAAGTGGGCCAGGGAGCACGGTCTGCTGCTAGCCAACACAGGCCTGTTCCTCGCGTTCTTCGTGGGGATGGTCCTTTCGGGTGCCGCCTCCTACAGCGAGGACCAGCAGGCCCACGGCCAGCCTGCCGTCTCTGTCCTGCAGTTCCTGGGGACCGGCGCGTTCGTTGAGGCCACGTTCGAGAACTGGGAATCGGAGTTCCTGCAGATGGGCATGTACGTGGTCCTCACGGTCTTCCTCTTCCAGAAGGGTTCATCCGAGTCCAAGCCGATGGACAGGAAGGCGCCACAGGACCAGGACCCGCGGGAAGCGTCCGTCAGCAGCGCCGCGCCGTGGCCGGTCCGGCGCGGCGGCGCGGTGCTCAGGTTGTACGAGCACTCGCTGTCAATCCTGTTTTTCGGCCTGTTCCTTGCCTCGTTCCTCCTCCACGCGGCGGGCGGCGTGGACGAGTACAACCAGGACCAGCAGGCCCATGGCCAGCCCGCCATTACGTTCCTGCAGTACCTGGGCACCAGCCGCTTCTGGTTCGAGTCCTTCCAGAACTGGCAAAGCGAGTTCCTGGCGGTCGGCGTCCTGGTGGGGGCGTCGGTCTACCTCCGGGAAAAGGGGTCCCCGGAATCGAAGCCCGTTGCCGAGCCGCATTACCAGACCGGCACCTAGGAGAAGTCCAACGCCCTGCGGCCTACGCGCCTTCGAGCACCTGGCTCGTTGCCCAGGCCAGGTATTTCCCGGCGTTTGCCACGGCGTCCTCCGGGCCCGACGCCACGTCCAGCAGTTGGGCCGCGGCCACCACGCCGTGACCGGCCAGGTCCTCGAAGGTCACCAGGATCCTGCCGGCCACCACAATGACGGGAATGCCGCGGTCCCGGGCCGCGTCCGCGAGCGCGATCGGCGCCTTGCCGGTCAGTGACTGGGAGTCCATGGACCCTTCGCCGGTAATCACCAGGTCCGCCTGGTCAAGCTGGCCGGCCAGCCCGGTCAGCCCCGCCACCAGCGCAAAGCCGCCTTCCAGCGTGGCGCCGGTGAAGGCAAGGAACGACGCCGGGAACCCACCGGCGGCGCCTGCCCCGGGGACGTTCACGTCCCGGCCCGTTGCTTCCCGAAGCATCGACGCCCAGTTGCGCAGCCCGGCGTCGAGCATTTCCACCGCGTCCTGGTCCGCGCCTTTCTGCGGGCCAAAGACGTGGGCCGCCCCGGACGGCCCGTACAGCGGATTGCGGACGTCGACGGCGATGCGGAAAGTGGTGGCGGACAGCCGGGGGTCCAGCCCGCCCGTGTCCAGGGCTGTCACATCGGCCAGCGATCCTCCGCCCAGGGGAACGACATTCCCGGCCGAATCCAGTGGCTTCAGGCCCAGGGCGCGCAGGGCCCCGCTGCCGCCGTCCGTCATGGCGGAACCGCCCAGGCCCAGGACAATCTCGGTGGCGCCGGCATCGAGGGCTGCGGCGATGAGCTGTCCGCACCCGTAGCTGTGGGCCCGCAATGCATTCGCGGGGGTCGGTTCCATGTCCGCGAGGCCGGATGCCTGCGCCGTCTCGATGACAGCGGTCACCTTGCCGTCGCCGGCCTTGTGGATGGCCCATGCGGCGCCCAGCGGAGCGAGAATGGGGCCCACCACCGCGTTCAGCCGCTCCTCGTAGCCTGCCGCCACCGCCGCCTCCAGGGTGCCCTCGCCGCCATCGGCGATGGGAAACTGGGTGGCTACGGCGTCCGGATACACCCGGAGCGCCCCCTCAGCAATCGAGGCCGCGGCCTCCGCCGCCGTCAGGGAGCCCTTGAATTTATCCGGAGCGATGAGAATGCGCATGCGCTCCATCATGCCAGCACCACAATGGAAAGCGCTTGCCAGCACCACAATATGACCATGCGGCCCCTGCTGGATCAGGCAGGGCGGCGCAGTTCGGACCGGTAGGACTCGTCCTCCGCGGCAGGGGAACCCGCGCGGCCGGGCGCCTCCAGGTCCGGCCGGCCCTCCGGCGCCGCCATGAGGGGCACCGCGAAGGTCACCACGGGCCTGCCGCCGGCGTCATCGGCCGCCCGGATGGTCAGGCTCCTGGTACCCGCCGGCACCGACGGCGTAAAGACCTGGAGATTGCGGGCGCCAACAGTGGCCGATTCCTGCAGCGTGTAGTCGGTTCCGAAATGGTCCTGGAGCACAAGCTTTGGCTCGGGGACGCCCGCCGAGGGAAGGTGGATGTTTACCACCAGCCCTGCCGCCCACACCTCTACGGACAGGATGGTGAATTCGGCGGCAGGGGTGACATGCCGTCCATACGTAGGGGGCAGCAGCATCCGGCGAAGCTCGCCGGGTGGAATGAGGTTGCTCATGATGGTTCCTGTGGGTCTTGCGCGGGTCGATGGCGTTCAGTGTGAGGGAGCCGATGGTGCGGACCCATCGCTCCCAGCCGGCGCGGCCTCCCTTTCGCCTCGGGACTGATCAGTAAGTCTACTTACCATGGAGCCTCCGGATCCGACCCCTGTCAAGCGGCCTGCGGACCTGCTGTGGATATCCCGCCGGGCCTGCGGGGGCGGCGTGCCCGCGAGCTACCGTCGGGGCCGGAGGACCGCGTAGTACCCCGGCACCCGGTCCTGGCCCGGCACGCCAGTCACCGGGTTGGTTTCGATGACCGTGTGGCCATCTTCAAGGACTTCCCAGGCCGATGCCGGGAACGCCCGTTCGCGCTCCGCGGGCCCGAAGTGCCCCGGCATGGGAAGTCCCCGGATGGCAAGTTCCAGCGGCGCCGGAATGCCTCGGGTGGTGGCTCCCAGGTGGGAAACATACTCCACCGGGTTTCCCTGGAAGTTGGTTTCCGCCATGAAGACGGTGCCGCTGCGGCCGGCCAGGAACCGGAGGTTTTCCACAAGTGCCACCTGGTCCGCCGGAGCGAGGACATGCAGGACTCCGCGGATGAAAATGTTGGCCCCGTCCGTGCCTGCGCCGAGGGACTCCGCAAGGGCGGCACCGGCACCCGGCGCGGTCATGTCGCGGGCTTCGAAGGACGGGCTGCCGTTCCCCGCGGACTCCTGCCGGGCCCGGGCAATGGCGTGCGGCGAAACATCCACGCCAACCACCCGGGGAAAGATACCCGCGAGCGCCCGGGTGAAACTGCCGTGGCCGCATCCGGCATCCACCACGGGAAGCGCTGGGTCCAGGTAGCGCAGGAGGCTTTCCTTGTAGCCCAGGAACTCGTGGTCACTGCCCGAATCCCACAGGACCTCACCGCCGGGACCCGTGGCGGTAATTCCGGCCCAGTAGGTGTCCCACGCCTTGTGCCGGTCCTTCGGCGCACCCCGCGACAATCTGACGAGCTTGGGGATCATCAGGTATTTCTGCAGGACGGACCGCGGTGATTTCGTTGGGGAAGACACGGTTCAAATATATGTTCCATCCCCGCCAACGGGCACGGCAGCGGCCCTATTACGGCGTGCCACGGGGAGGGCGGCAAGAGCGCAGAAGCGGGGCGGCGGGCAGTATGGACCCACGTGGCTCCCGTCCCCCTAGAATGTACTCAACTGGGAGGAAGGGAACACTGTGACGGCTCTGCCGAGTGTCGTGCGCCTGGCCCGCACCGCCGTCGTGGCCGATCCCGACGCCGGCCGCCTGTCCCGTAACGCCCAGGCACTGCGGGACGCCGGCTACGGCGTCCAGGAAGCGACGGACGCCGGCAGCCTTGCCGCACTGCTGGACGCAGGCCAGCCCTCCATCGTCGTCGCCGATGCCCTCCTCTCCCCCGTCCGGTCCGCGGCGCCCGTCCTGGTCATGATGGACCTGGACGATCCACAGGAGCTGGCCGCGGCCAAACCGGCCGGCGTCCACGACTGCATCGTCAAGCCGGCGGATCCCAAAGAGCTGGTTCACCGCGCCTCCGTCCTGATTGAGCAGGTGGCCCGGCGCCGCACCGCCCGCCAGGAAGCCGAGGGACTCCGTGAGCAGCTGCGCGAGGTTTCTGCCGCCGTGCGCGCCACCAACGATCCCCAGGAAATCGCCCAGCACGTCGTTGCCGGCTTCGGCCGGACCTTCAAAGCCGACCATGTCCTGCTGACCACCTTCGAGGACCACCGCGTCCCAGTGATCACCGCAGCCTGGCACCGGAAAGGACTGGCTGGCCTGCCCGCGGACGCCCTCCCCGGCGAGGACGAGGCCCGGGCCGCTGCGGACGCCCTGTGGGCCGGGACAGTGACGCCCACGCCGGACGGAAATGACACCGAGGCCAGGGCCGACGAAAAGCCGGCCAGGGCCGTGGCAGGAGCGGCCTCCACGCTGGCCGTACCCATCGGTGAAGGCAACTCGTCCCTGGGCATCATCTGGATCGCCATGATGGACCGGCCACGGACGTGGTCCAGCGCCGAACTGGGACTGATCCAGCACGTGGCCGGCAACGCAGCCTATGGGCTCATCCAAAGCCACCTGATCAGCAGCCAGCAGCAGGTGGTCAAGCAACTGAGGGAACTCGACAAGGCCAAGACGGATTTCCTGGCCACCGTGAACCACGAGCTGCGCACGCCGTTGACATCGATCATGGCGTACCTGGACATGATCCAGGAGAGCACCGAACACCCGGTGTCCAAAGAGGTCCACCAGATGCTGGACATCGTGGTGCGCAACACCGAACGGCTCCGGACGCTCATCGAGGACATGCTCAGCGTGTCCCGCGGCGGGCTGGATACCGCCGACATGCAGCTGGCGCCCGTACGCCTGGGACGCACGCTGGACCTGGTGGCCGCCGCCCTCCGCCCGCTGGCCACGCTGCAGAATGTGACCATCGATGTGGAGTCGGTTCCGGAGGATCCGGAGATCCTGGCCGACGAGGTGCAGCTGCAGCAGGTCTTCACCAACCTCGTCTCAAACGCCATCAAGTTCACGCCCAGCGGTGGCCGGATCGAGGTGGGCAGCGTCTCCCACGCCGCCGCGGACGGTTCCAAATGGGCCACCGTGCGGATCGCGGACACCGGAATCGGCATCTCGGACGAGGAAATCAACCACGTGTTCACCAGGTTCTACCGGGCCTCCAACGCGATGAACGGAGCCATCCCGGGAACGGGGCTGGGCCTGGCCATTTCCAAGGACATCGTGGACCGGCACGGCGGCCGGATTGATGTAGCCTCCACCCTGGGCACCGGAACCACCGTCACCGTCAGCCTTCCCCTCGGCACTGACCGCGGCCTGGCCAACTAGGCGCCGAAGGAGGACTGGCCCATGTTTGCCAACGACGATCCCCGGCTCTCCCAGCTCCTGGAAGGCATTGTCCGGCTCGCCTCCGGCGACCTCACGTCGCGGATAGAGGTGTCGCCGGCCAGGGATGAACTCGATGCGATCATCATGGGCACCAATCTGCTGGCCGAGGACCTGCAGGTGATCTACGAGGAACTTGAACAACGGGTCCAGGTCCGGACCCAGCTCCTGCACGAAGCGCACCTCGAGATGCAGAAGATGGCCATGCAGGACCCACTGACCGGGCTGGCCAACAGGTCTGCGCTGCTCGATGCCCTGCGTGACGCACTGGAATCCCGGGCGGCGGCCGACGGCGGCCGGACCGAAGAAGGCCCGGTCATCCTGCTGATGGACCTGGACGCGTTCAAATCCATCAACGACAGCCTGGGGCACACCGCCGGCGACCAGGTCCTGGTCACCGTCGGCGAAAGGCTCCGGACCGCGGTGCGGGCGTCCGACGTCGTAGCCCGCCTGGGCGGCGACGAATTCGCCATTGTGAT
The DNA here is from genome assembly GCF_013359725.1 of Pseudarthrobacter sp. C4D7. Taxonomy (GTDB): domain Bacteria; phylum Actinomycetota; class Actinomycetes; order Actinomycetales; family Micrococcaceae; genus Arthrobacter. The sequence goes on from NZ_JABFMW010000011.1 coordinate 73,370, forward strand.
GCCCTCCGCCTCAGCGGACCAGGCCACGATCGTGGCCCACCGCATCCTGGCCTCCCTCAGCGAACCCATTGAGCTTCCCGGACGCAGCGTGCGCTGCGGGGCCAGCATCGGGCTCAGCGTGGGCAGCGGGGGCCAGAGCCCGGAGGACATGCTGATGGAGGCGGACGTCGCCATGTACGCCTCCAAGGCCGAGGGGCAGAACAAACTGCACCGGTTCGAACCCTCGCTGCTGCTGATGCGCCGGCTGCGCAGCCAATTGGTGGACGACTTGCGGGCGGCCATCAAAAACGACGCGCTGACGCTTCATTACCAGCCGGTGGTGGAGCTTGCCACCGGGCGGATCGAAGGCGTGGAGGCGCTGGTCCGGTGGAACCACCCCACCCGTGGCTTCATCATGCCTGACGAGTTCATTCCCCTCGCAGAAGAGGCTGGGCTGATCTCAGAACTGGGCCTCTGGGTCCTGCGGACCGCCGTGAAGCAGCTCCGCGCCTGGATCGACGCCGGCCTGGCGGACAGCAGGTTCTCCGTGCGCATCAACATTTCCGCGACCGACCTGCAAAGCCTGCAGTTCATTGAGGACGTGCGCAACACGCTCAAGGAAACCGGCGTCATGCCCGGGCAGGTTGTCCTGGAGCTGACGGAAGTGGCGATCGTCAAGGGAAACGAACTGGACCGCTATTCATTGGGCGGGCTCCGGGGCCTGGGCGTCGGCATTGAAATCGATGACTTCGGCACCGGCTATTCGTCCATCAGCTACCTCCGCCGGCTGCCCGTGGACCGGGTCAAAGTGGACCGGTCACTGATCACCGGGCTGGAGAGCGACCCCAGCCAGCCCGCGCTGGTGGCGGCGGTACTGCAGCTGGTGCGGGCCTGCGGGCTGGAAGCGGTGTGGGAGGGCGTTGAGACGGCGGAGCAGGCGGAAATCCTGCGCGGCCTGGGTTGCCACAGCGCCCAGGGCTACTACTTCAGCCGTCCCGTTCCGCCGGAGCGAATTCCCGAACTGCTGGCTGACCAGCAGGAAAGCGCTAACCAGTAATGCAAAAACTACTGCACTTTTCGGGCTGCCGTTATACGATCAGCGTGCGGTGTCTGGTTTTTCGCCGCCTCGGAAATCAGGTTTCGCAGCACCGTAATTTATAAGGCGTTTGGACATTTGAACATTATGGGGCCATCGGGTCATTACTTCGTCAACTGGGGGCGTTGCTAATGTCGGTTCGGGTACAGGCATGGGGAATTATCGCCGCCGTGCTGGCGGATACGGATCCTGCGGGAACGGCCGTCAGGCAGCGGCTGAGCAACAGCCTCGATGAGAATCCCGGCGTGCCCGAAAGGGCCCTGCTGGAGTATCTTCTCGAGACGCGGCGCAGCGACGCCAATATGGTGGAGACGCTGGAATCCGCAAGGGGCATGCGCCTCACTCCGCCGGCGCTGCCGCCGCAGTTCGCGGAGCAGTTGGACGCCATCCGCAGCACGTCCAGGATCAGCACGTTGCTTCAGCACCAGATGCTGATGACCGCTTTCCAGCCCATCTACGGGCTGGAGGGAAAGACTGTCGTGGGCGCGGAGGCACTCTCCCGCTTCGTCAGCGACGACGGCGCAGCCGCCGAGCTGTGGTTTGCCGAAGCCGCCGCGGTGGGGCTGGGCGCCAACCTTGAATTTTCTGCGCTGGGATCGGCGGCTGCCGCCGCCAAGGACCTGCCCGAAAACCTCTATGTATCCCTCAACATTTCCCCCACTTCCTGCCTGGACGCGCGGCTGCCGGAACTGTTCGACCACATCGAATTACCCATCCACCGGGTGGTTCTCGAATTAACCGAGGACATTCCGGAAGAGGAATACCTGCAGTTCCTTTCCGCCATCAATCCGCTGCGGGAAAAAGGGCTGCGCATCGCCGTCGATGACACCCACACCGGTGCCGGCGCGCTGAGCCGCATGATCCACCTCCGGCCCGACTTCCTCAAAGTTGGCCGCAACGTTATCGGCGATATCGACAAGGATGGCCTCCAGCGGGCGCTGGCGGCATGTTTGGTGGATTTTGCCGAATCCATCGGCGTCACCCTGGTGGCCGAAGGCATCGAGACGGTGGGGGAGCTCAAGGTCCTCACCGAGCTGGGGATCAGCGCGGGCCAGGGGTACCTGCTGGGCCGGCCGTCGGTGCGGCCCAAGGACTGGAGCACCTGGAACACCCGCCTGGATCTGGACGGCCTGGAGCGTCAACTGGCAGCTCCAGGGGAAACGCGGGCCATTCCGCGCGGTACTGAGATTTCCTGAAGTTCCGACGCAGGCGGCGGGGCGGGGGGATTGTCCCCCCGCCCGCGCGAACATACCGGGGCTAGCCTGGCGCCCCGCCGGCCTGCCCGGGCTTCTCCGGCCACTGTCCGCGGAGGCGCATGACGTCGCGGAGCAGGTCCGCCCGGTCCGTGACGATGCCGTCCACGCCCAATTGGAGGAGGCGGTGCATTTCGTCAGCATCGTTGATGGTCCACACGTGCACCACAAGGTCCAGCTCATGCGCGCGCCGGATGAAGCCCGGGGTGACAACGGGAACCCGGCCATAGCGGACGGGCACCTGCAACGCCTGCACGTCCCGGAGGACTCCGCGCATCAGCCGTCGAAAAACCGGCCGGGGAAGCACAGGACCCAGCAGCGTGAACAAGGCATTCGACCCCACTCCGGCTGACGAAGCGACGGGGCGGCTGAGCAGCTTGAGTACCGCCCGACGCCGCCGGTCCGAGAAGCTGGTGACCAACACGCGGTGGTGCACCTGATGCCGCTCGATTGCCGCAGCGGTGCTTTGGACAGAGCCCCAGTCCTTGACGTCGAGGTTCAGCCGCGCCCCGGGAAGCTGGGTGACCAGTTCGTCAAACGTGGGGATGGGCTCGCGGCCGTTGATCCGCGCCTTTGCCACATCTGCCGCCGGCAGTTCAGCCACCCGGCCCCGGCCGTCCGTGACGCGGTCCAGGGTTTCATCGTGGAACAGCAACAGCACCCCGTCCGCGGTGGTGTGCACGTCCGTTTCGAGGTAGCGGAAGCCCAGCTCGACGCCCGCCCGGAATGCGGCCATCGAGTTTTCCAGGCCGTCCGCCGAGAATCCGCGGTGGGCCATGGCGAGGGGAAGCTGCCGCCCGTCGTCGTCAGGGTGCTCAAAGAATGGCAGGCTCACACTGCGAGCCTACCGCTCCCCCCAGCGAGGCGGTTCCAGGGATCAGTCCAGGCAGGCGGTCTCTTCGCAGGGACGGATGTCCACGCCGTCAGCGCAGTGCAGCAGGGTCCGCCCGCGGCCGCCGTCCAGGTGGACCCACACCGCCGTGTGGTCTGCCGTAATGGTGTCCACCACGCCGCCTGCCTCAAACCCGGGCGTGAACAACACCCGGACCCGGTCGCCCTGGCGCAGCTGCTTCCAGTGCGGGGCGGGCGTTGCTGTGCGCAGCGGCCCATCGGCCGCGTGCTGCCTGACGTTTCGTGCCATCATTGCCCCCTTCGAGCCGGCGGGAGGGTGCCTGCTCTCCACGCTTGACCTTACTGGCCGAAGGTAAACGCCAGGTGAGCGGAAGCTGTGAAAATGGGTGGCCGGGCTCCGAAGGGGCGGGGCGTCAGGAAAACTGGACGCCCAGGGAAGCAAGACGGGCCTCCAGAACCTGGGCCACGCCGTCGTCGTCAAAGTGCGGCGCCTGCTGCCCCGCCGCACGGATGGCTTCGGGATGGCCGCTGGCCATCGCGTACCCGTGGCCTGCCCAGCGGAGCATCTCAATATCGTTGGGCATGTCGCCGAAGGCCACCACGTCAGCAGCATCGATGCCCAGCGCGCCGGCGTATTCAGCGAGGGTGACGGCCTTGTTCACGCCCGGGCGCGAGAGTTCCAGCATGGCAACGCCCGGCGAGGAGTGGGTGGTGGCGGCCAGGTGCCCGACGGCGGGGGCCACCTCCGCGAGGAAGTCGTCCGGGGTGCCGTCGCGGAGGATGGCGAGGAACTTGACCACGCCGTCCCCGGTGGTGAGCGTGTCCTTCAGCGGCGCCGGCGTGAATTCGGCGAGCAGTTCGCTGGATTCGTTCTCGATGAAGCCCGGTTCAAGGTGGAATCCCGTGAGCGTTTCCGCGGCGAACAGCGCTGCGGGGCGGAGCGCCTTGATGATGCGGCGCGCTTCCAGCACGGCGTCGATCGAAAGCGTGCGGGCGGAAACCAGCCGGTCCGCCTCAAGATCCCAGACCACGGCACCGTTGGAGCAGATGACGCGGCCGGTGTGGCCCAGCTGTTCCTCAAGCGGGTGCAGCCAGCGGGGCGGCCGGCCGGTCACAAACACCAGTTCGACGCCGGCATCCCGGCAGGCGTGGAAAGCCCGGACAGTGCGGTCACTGATTTTTCCATCGTGTCCGAGGATTGTTCCGTCAATATCGCTTGCTACCAGCCGCATTCCGTAAGTCTACGTGGGGCTTTGGCCGGCGTCGCGCGCAGCTGGTCCCCGGGGACTGCCCGTTGTCAGCCCCCGGGTCTACACTGAAACTATCGAACATATTTTCGAATAAAGGTGTGTTGTGGGCGTTATTGTCGGTCCCCGCGTGATAGATGCGGGCGTTTCGTTGTTCTCGGTGCTGATTTCGCCGGTGGCGGTCGCGGCGGGCTTTCCGTCGCCGGCGCAGGACTACTTCGACGGCCGGATCGACCTGAACGCGCACCTGATCAAGGACATCACCAGCACCTTCGTGGTCCGCGTGACGGGCGATTCCATGGAGGGCGCAGGCATCAGCGATGGAGACGAATTGATCGTCAACCGGGCCCTGGAACCAGTGGACGGGTCCGTGGTGATTGCGGTGCTGGACGGGGAGCTTACCGTCAAGCGCCTCCGCATCACCCGGTCCGGCGTGGTGCTGCAGACCGAGAACCCCAAGTACGCGGACATCCACGTCCCTACTTTGTCCGAACTGACCATCTGGGGCGTTGCCACCAGATGCCTGCACCACGTCTAGGGGGTCCGGTGCCCAAGGCTGTCCCCATGCGGCAGATGCCGCAGATCGCGCACGTGGACGTCAATTGCTTCTACGCCTCCGCGGAACGGGCGTTCGACCCCTCGCTGGAGGGACGCCCGCTGGTGGTGCTCTCCAACAATGACGGTTGCGCGGTGACCCGCTCCCCGGAAGCGAAGGCGCTGGGCATCGCCACCGGTGAACCGTGGTTCAAGCTCACTCCGAGGGCCAAGGAGTGGGGGCTGGTGGCAAAATCCAGCAACTATGAGCTGTACGGCGATATCAGCTCCCGGGTGATGGAGCTGCTGGGCAGGTATTCGGCCTGGCTTGAGGTGTACAGCATTGATGAGGCGTTTCTGGGCGTGAAGGGCTCCCCCGAGGATCTGCTGTCCCTGGGCCGCAGAATAAAGGAGTCCGTCCGGCGGCATGTGGGGGTTCCCGTGTGCGTGGGCATCGCCCCCACCAAGACCCTGGCAAAACTGTGCAACAAATGGGCCAAAAACAATCCCGGCTTTGGCGGCGTCTGCCTGTGGGCCGCCGTTCCGGCCGGGATGCGCCAGACCCTGATGGCACGGCTGCCCGTGGAGGAGATCTGGGGCATTGCCGGCCGCCTGACGAAGCGGCTCAATGTGCTGGGAATCTTCACTGTTTTGGACCTCGTCATGGCCGATCCGGTGATGATCAGGGACAAGTTTTCGGTGGTGCTGATGCGCACGGTCCTGGAACTGCGGGGGACCCCGTGCATTCCCATGGAGGAAGAGCGCATCGGCCGCGACCAGCTCATCTTTTCCCGCTCGTTCGCCACCCCAGTGACCAGCGCCGCCGGGCTCAGGGAGGTGCTCAGCGTCTACGCCCAGCAGGCGGCCGCAAGGCTCTCCAAGCACCGGCTGCAGGCAAAGGTCCTCACCGCGTTTGCTGCCACGTCCCCCTTCCGGGACCAGGAACAGGCCTACCCCTCCGTGTGCGTCCGGCTGCCGATGCCCACCGCGGATCCGTTGCTGCTCACCAGGGCGGCGCACGCATTGCTCCCCAATGCCCGGGACGGGCTCCGCTACGCCAAGGCGGGCCTGATGCTCACCGACCTGCGGCCCACGGGGAACCAGCCCCCGCTGGAGCCCTTCGAGAACCGGCACGAGGAACGCGGCATCGGGCCACTGCTCGAGGACGTGAGCCGCCGCTTCGGGAGGGGAACCATCGGGCTGGGGCACGCAGGGATCAGGTCCGGCCTGGACTGGACCATGAAACGCGGCATGCGCTCGCCCCGCTATACGACGGACTGGGACGAGCTCCCCGTGGTCAAAGCCGCGTGAGGCGCCCCCCCTGGCGGACGGGCGGGCTGGGACGGCCCGCGCCAGGCTGGCGGGACGGCTCCATCCAGGGGACACTTCAGGAAACCGATGAGCGCAGCGCCAGCAGCAAGGACATCCCATGACCGACGAACAAAGCACCAGCCACGCCAACCGAGTAGTCCTGATCACCGGAACCTCCACCGGGATCGGGCTCGCAACGGCCATCGAGACCGCCCGCGCGGGCTGGACCACCATCGCCAGCATGCGCGATGTGGCCCGCGCCGATGCCCTGCGCACCGCAGCCGGGGAAGCCGGAGTGAGCCTGGACATCCGCCCACTCGATGTCACTGACGCTGCAGCCATAGAGCGGGAAGTGGCCTACTGCCGCGACACGTACGGCAGGCTCGATGCGCTGCTCAACAATGCCGGCTCCGCGGCGGTGGGCACCCTGGAAATGCTCGCCGTCGAGGACTTCCGCAGCGCCATGGAAGTGAATTTCTTCGGCGTTGTGGCGCTCACCCGAGCCGCCATGCCGCTGCTGCGGGAAAGCCATGGACGCGTCATCACCATCAGCTCCGTGGGTGGCGTGGTGGGCCAGCCCTTCAATGAAGCCTATTGCGCCGCCAAGTTCGCCGTCGAAGGGTTCCTGGAAAGCCTTCAACCCGTGGCAAAGACCGTGGGCGTGGGCGTCCACGTCATCGAACCCGGTGCCGTGGCGAGCAACTTCGTCGCCAACGCGGGAATCGATGCGGGCGCACTCGTGGCATCTGCCGGACCATACGGTCCTGCCATTTCCGCATACCTGGCCCGGACCAGCCGGCAGTTTGCCAGCAGCAGCGCCCAGGAACCGGCGGAGGTTGCCGCCGTCGTGCTGGCCACTCTTGAGGACAGCAACCCTGATTTCCGGATCCAGACGTCGCCGTGGGCGCACGATTTTGTCCGGACCAAGCTGGGCGACCTGGACGGAAGCCGGGTGACCGGCCTTACCGCGGGCTGGGTGGAAGGCTGACTCTGCGCAAGACGCCGGATGACGGTTCCTGACGCCGCGCTACGGCGCGTTGAGCGTTCGCGTCGCCGCGTGAACGCCCGCTACGGGATTGATTGTGGGGCAGCTGGGCGCTCCGTAATCTCGTTTCAGCATCCGCCCCAGCAAAGGATTTTCCATGGCAAACCAGCAGGACAAGACCCCAGGGACCCAGCCCGGGTCCACCCGCATCGTCGCAGGCCAGTCAGCCAGGCCCAAACGCCCGGTGGGCCTGAAGATCGGCATCGCGGCCGCCGTCCTGGCCCTCATCGGCGGGGGTGCCGCCGTCGCGTCCGCCGTGTCCAGCGGTGCACCGGCAGCCGCACCGGAAGCTGCCCCGTCCGGCAGCCCCGCCGCGGAACTGAAGCTCGGCTATTTTGGAAACGTCACGCATGCCCCGGCCCTGGTAGGCGTCAGCAAAGGCTTCATCGCTGATGAACTGGGCAGCACCAAGCTCACCACCCAGGTGTTCAACGCCGGCCCGGCAGCCATCGAAGCCCTGAATGCCGGGGCCATCGACGCCACCTACATTGGCCCGAACCCTGCCATCAACTCCTACGTCAAGAGCCAGGGCCAGTCGATCAACATCATCGCCGGCGCCGCCGCGGGCGGGGCGCAGCTGGTGGTCAGGCCGGACATCAACTCCGCCGCCGACCTCAAGGGCAGGACGCTCGCCTCCCCGCAGCTCGGCGGCACCCAGGATGTGGCCCTGCGCGCCTGGCTCTCATCCCAGGGGTACAAGACCACCGTGGACGGCGGCGGTGACGTGGCCATCAATCCCACCGAGAATGCCCAGACCCTCAAGCTGTTCCAGGACGGGAAGCTCGACGGCGCGTGGTTGCCTGAACCCTGGGCGTCACGCCTGGCGCTGGATGCCGGCGCGAAGGTGCTGGTGGATGAAAAGGACCTCTGGGACGGCTCACTGTCCGGCAAGCCGGGCGAGTTCCCCACCACCATCCTGATCGTGAACCAGAAGTTCGCGGCGGAGCATCCGGATACCGTCAAAGCCTTGCTGCGGAGCCACGTGAAATCGGTTGAGTGGCTCAACAGCGCCTCCGCCGGCGACAAGGCAGGCGTCATCAACGCAGCCCTCAAGGAGGCGGCCGGCGCCGAGCTGAAAGCGGATGTGATCGACCGCTCCTTGAAGAACATCGTCTTCACCGTCGACCCGCTGGCCGGAACGTACCAGAAGCTCCTGGCCGACGGCGTCACCGCAGGCACCACCAAGCAGGCCGACATCAACGGCATCTTTGACCTGCGCGCCCTGAACAGCGTTTCCACCGCAAAGACCTCAGCCGCGGGCCTCGGCAAGGAGTGAGAACCCCATCGCCTTTACTGCCCACTCACTGAGAGTGAACGCTCAAGACTCCTGCAGCTACTGACCCAAGGAATGCAGCTCCTCCCGCGTCGGCGGGTTGGCGCCCGGGCGGGAAACCGTGACGGCAGCAGCGCGGGCGGCATGGGCCAGAAGTTCCGCCAGCCCCTCAGCGGGAAGGTCCCGCAGGTCCTGCCGGTTCTGGGCCCCGTCAAGCTCCCGGTCCACCAGGCCGGACAGCAGCGCCGCCATGAACGAATCCCCGGCGCCCACGGTGTCCGCAACGTCCACCTTCGGCGCGGGCACGGACGTTTCCCCGGAACGGCACGCGCCCCACGGGCCGTCCGCGCCGCGGGTCACCACCACCATCGCCGGCCCTTCCTCACCGCCGAGCGCCAGCCACTTGCGTGCCGAATCCAGCACGTCCTGCCCGGGATAAAGCCAGGCGAGGTCCTCGTCGGAGGCCTTGACCACATCGGAGAGCGCCACGAATTTCTCCGTCTGCCGCCGGGCATAGTCCACATCCGTGATGATGCTGGGCCGGCAGTTGGGGTCGAAGCTGATGGTGGCCGAGGGATGGGCATGTTCGACGGCGGCCAGCACGTCGGTGGCCCCCGGCGCCAGCATCGTGGCGATGGAGCCGGTGTGCAGCAGGGTGGTGCCCTGCAGCATGAAGCCGAGCCGGTCGCCGATGCCGGGGAGCTCCCAGGCGAGGTCGAACGTGTAGGTGGCGGCGCCGTCGTCGTCAATCAATGCCGTGGCCACGCTGGTGGGCAACTCGTCCGGGGGCAGCGGCAGCATGACCGAACTGGCCCGCAGGTGCGCCGCCACGGAGTCGCCGTAGGCGTCCCGGCCGTAACGGCCGATGAACTGCACCGGATGGTCAAGCCGGGCCAGGCCCACCGCGACATTCAGGGGACTTCCGCCCACATGGGCCTCAATTCCGGAAGCGCGCTGGACAACGTCAACAAGGCCTTCGCCGATCACTGTGAGCATGGTCATACTCTGCCAGAAAGAGGCCTGCGTCAGCAGTTCGTGTCAGCCGAGCAGCTTTCCAACCAGTTCGCGGCACGTCACATATGCTTCTGCGGCGGGATCGATCAGCGCGAAGTGGTCGCCCGGTACGCTCACCAGCTGCGCCGGGGCGGGCCCGGAACGGCTGGCCTCGACGTACGTTGTGGACATGGCAAGGGGAACATCCGCATCTTCGGTCGCGTGGACGGCGTAGACGGGAACCTCCAGGGGCAGCGCGGCCATGGGATCGGCCGTGCGGTGGCGTCCGGGGAAGTCCGACGACGGCCCGCCCAGCAGGTTGCCCACCGCGCCGTTGCTGAGGCCCAGCCTTTCGGCTTCGGCCAGGTTCAGCACGCCGGACTGGCTGACCACTCCGGTGAGGCGGACGCCGTCGTTAGCGTTTTTAACCTGGCAGGCTTCCGCACCCAACCCAGCCAGCCGGTCCCGGCCCGCAGCCCATACCGCCAAGTGGCCGCCGGCGGAATGGCCGAGCGCCACCACCCTGCCAAGGTCCAGCGAGTAGGGCCCTGCGAGTGCGGCAAGCGTGTCGATGCCTGCCAGGATGTCCTGGAAGGTGCCCGGCCAGCCGCCGCCATTGCCGGCGCGGCGGTACTCCAGGTTCCAGGCGGCCATGCCGTGCCCGGCCAGGTCCTTCGCCAGCGGCTCACCCAGATCGGCGCCGTACGTGGAGCGCCAGTAGCCGCCGTGGATCACCACCACCACGCCCCGGTGCGTGCCGCCCGCAGGAAGATCCGGCAGGAAGAGCTCCCCCCACTGGCTGGGGTCCGGGCCATAGGAATAGCGGTGGCGTTGCATCCTGCCGACACTACCGGTCCTATCCAAGGCCAGGGCATCAAACTGGCCCACTTTCGGGTGGCCAACGGCGGCGCGTCCACCGTTTTGCGCGCCCCGGCCCGCCATAACCGGGCCAGTGTGCGAGCTTTTTTGGCCATCCCCGGCGCCTGACGTTTAGCCGGCAGCCGTTGTGGGCACGGTCCTGGAATGGAAAAGGCTGAAGCAACCACCCAGGGTTCCACCGTCGAGGAGTGGACCAGCGCGCTGGCGGAGTCCACAGGTTCACCGGGCGGAGCGGGACCGGCCTGATGCTGGCGGTGGCAGCCTCACTGACGTCGATGGTGGCCGGTTACAGCGGCGACGGAAACGACGACGGCGGGGAGGCGGCCGAGATCCGAACCCGCGCACAGGCGCTGCGCCGGGAAGCCCTGCAGCTGGCGGATGACGATGCGTCCGCCTCCAAAGCCTTCGGGGCCGCCTTCCGGCTGGATCCGGGACCGGAACGGGACGAGGCAATCCGCAGCGCATCGGTGAAAGCTGCCGCATCCTCCGCCGTCCTTGGCAAACGGGCCACCGCCGCAATTGACGACCTGTCCTGGCTGGCAACGCGCGGCAACCGTTCCCTGGTGGCGGACGTCGTGGTTGCTTTCGGGGCCCTCCGCGCTGCCGTGGCCGGCGCCCGGACCAACGTCAGTTTCGACCTCGGTTCCCTCCGCTCCACCGGCACCGGCCTGGAGCAGGTCCGCCGGCAGCACCCTGACCTTTGGGCCGCCGTCGAGAACCTCAACGCCGCCATGGACCGCATCGATGAGGTCACTGCCGCCATCGATCATCGCGCCGCCCCCACAGATACTGACTGACCCTGGCGGCAGAACGCGCCGCCCTGAACGTTCCAGGGCAGGGAAAAGTTTCATCCTTCCCGATTTCTCGAATCGTTGGACTTGTGCAGCGACCTGCGTTTATGGTGGAAAGCGTTGCTTTACGTAACGATCTCTGGGGGGAGGCGTTCCAAGTGCAGTCACAAAACAATAGCTGGGCGTTTCTTCGCCCCGTTCTGCTCGCTGCAGCGGCCGCCACGTCCTGGCTCGCAATTTCAGCGGGCGCAGCATCGGCCGACACGGGCCCATCCCAGGATTCCCTTCTCGGCGCCGTCGGCTCCTCCTTGAGTTCAGCGTCCAGCCATGCCACGCACCAGGTCAGCGATGTCCTGGAACCCGTCGCAGCTGCGCTGAACGGCGGCCTGGCCGAAGCGCCGGCATCCGCGGTCCCTTCCCTTATCCCCGCCCCGTCCGTGACCCCAGTGGTGCGCGACATCGCAAGCCTGGCTGACGACGTCGTCCAAAGTCTTCCGGTGGTCCGGACGGGCGTACCGGCAGGTACCGTCCAAGCCATCGCCGAACCCATCGCCGGCGCCGCCGACACAATCGTTGAGTCAACGGTCGGCACGGTTATTCCGGTGACGGAAACGGTGCTGGCCCCGCTGGATCCTGTCCTGGCACCAGTGACCGGGACAGTGCTCTCGCCGCCGGTAACCGCACCGCAGCTTCCGGATCTTTCCGATCCCGCCAGTGCCGTCATCCCCGATCCCGTGGTCCCTGAATTGCCGAATCCAGACGATCAGGACGGGACGGGCGCCGCCGCGGAAGCACTGCAGGCCCCAGCCGTGGACGAGCCATCGGTCATCGCGCCCGCGGCCCCGGTCATCCAGCCTGGAACGTCCACCAGCGGCCTGAACACCGGATTGACCGTACCAGCGCACGCATCAGCAACCGCCGATCCACCATCTTTCGCGGACCCGGCCCCGGGCAACGAGCCGGTGGGACCGCTTCCGAGCGCCCCGGTTTCCACGACTGGTGGCGCGGGCTCCTCCGGCGGCAGCGGGCCCACGGCTCCTGGTTATCTCAGCGCCAACCATTTCCACATCCCGGCGGCAGTCACAGATGCCGTCCACGGCCGGTTACTCACGGCCCCTGCACCGGTGTCATTCGACCCCGGATCTTCTCCTGATTAGTTGAGGCACTCCCCGCTGCGCTTCCGCGTGCGGGATACGAGCCATTTCCAGGGCCAGGCAGTAGGCCCATCCAACTTTCAGGAGAATTCCAATGAGTCATCGCAACATTCGCAGGTGCCTGCTTGGCACCGCATTCGCAGGCGGCCTCTTGGCGCTTGGCGGCGTTGCCGCCAATGCAGCCGACACCACTTCAGGTACAGACGGCCTGCTGTCCGGCACCCAGGTGGCAGCGCCCATCACCGTTCCCGTGAACCTCGGGGCCACCTCACTCGGACTGCTGGGCGACTCCGCAGCCAGCACCGAAACCGCGGGCACTGCAGCACCTGCACCTGCACCTGCACCGGCAACCACACCCGCAGCATCCACCAGCGGCACCGACGGCATCGCCTCCGGAACCCAAGTGGTGGCGCCCATCACCGTTCCCGTGAACCTCGGGGCCACCTCCGTGGGCCTCATCGGCGATTCGGCGGCCAGCGTGGAAGGCTCCGGAACCGGTGCGGGCAGCACGACGTCACCCGCACCGGCACCCGCACCCGCCGGATCCACCAGCGGCACCGACGGCATCGCCTCCGGAACCCAGGTGGTGGCACCGGTCACTGCCCCCATCAACTTGGGCGCCACCTCCGTGGGCCTCATCGGCGATTCGGCGGCCAGCGTGGAAGGCTCCGGAACCGGAGCGGGCACCACGACGGCACCCGCTGGTGCACCCGCCGGATCCACCAGCGGCACCGACGGCGTCCTCTCCGGGACCCAGATCGTCGCCCCGATAACGCTGCCGGTCTCCCTTGGGGCAACCTCGATTGGAACGGTGGGCGATTCGACCGCCACAGTAGTAACCCCGCCGGTCGTGACCACCCCGGTTGTCACCCCGCCCGTGGTTAATCCCCCCACGGTCACCACCCCGGATGCGGAAGTTCCGGCAGTCCGGGCCCCCGCAGGCAACACTGAGGTCCGCGCGGCAGCAGGAAACACGGCTCAGATGGCGCTGCGCTACTCCGCCGCGCCAACGGTCCTCGCCAACACGGGCGTGGACACCGGCCTGCTGACGGTCGGCCTGCTGTTCCTCGCCTTCGGCGTACTGCTGACCCTGGTCCTGCGCCGCAAGCGCAGCTAGCCAGCTCCAGGGCTGCGGCAGGTTGCTCCTACTGCCAGCCGCAGCCCGGATAAGGTCAGCGTCGCCCGCGGCACGGTCGTCCGTGCCGGGGGCCTGCGTCGCCGGGTGGTCGCTACCCTTGTGACACGGACCATCTTCGGCCCACGCTCGGTGGACCAGGTGTTCTCCGAAGTGACAATCAGGACAACCACCAGCGGGAGCAGGGACATGGCACGCGTCTTCATTACCGGGTCCACCGACGGACTGGGCCTCGCAGCGGCGGACACGCTCTTACGGGACGGGCACGACGTCATCGTGCACGCACGCTCTCAAAAAAGGCTCCCTGCCGTCCGGCACCTCCTGGACCGCGGGGCGCAGTGCGTCATCGGGGATCTCTCGGTCCTGGAGGATGTCCGGCAGATCGCGGAGGACGTCAATGGAATCGGCGGGATCAACGCCGTGATTCACAACGCCGGCGTCCTCAGCGGCCCGGCGCTGCTGCCGGTGAACGTCGTGGCCCCCTACGTGCTCACCGCCCTCATGCCAGGACCCCGGCGTCTCATCTACCTGAGCAGCGGCATGCACCGCGGCGGCGACACCGGCCTGGCCGGCCTGGACTGGGCAGGCCGCACGACGACGGCTTCCTACTCCACCACCAAGCTGCACGTCACTGCGCTGTCGGCAGCCGTGGCCCGGCTGGTTCCGGGCGTCGCCAGCAACGCCGTGGATCCCGGCTGGGTGCCCACCCGGATGGGCGGGCGGTCGGCCCCGGACAGCCTGGAACTGGGCCACCGCACCCAGGAGTGGCTGGCCACCAGTGATGACCCGGCCGCGTTATCCAGCGGCGGCTACTGGTACCACCACCACCGTCAAACCCCGCACGCGGCCGCCACCGACCCGCAGTTCCAAGACGCCCTGCTCGCGCAGCTCGCGCGCCACACAGGGGTTGCCCTTCCGGAATCGATTGCTCCATAAACGTCGTTTTGGGGCGCGAAAACGACAAGTACGGAGCAATCGACGGGGTTTTGTGCCGGTGGGGAGCTCTCGATGGTTCCGGCCGGGGGTTTAGGCCAAGGGTTTTAGGCCGTGCGGAGGCGGCGTTCGACGTCGGCCGCTTCCGGATACGCCGCCTGCGTCCCCTTGCGGGTGGTGGCCAGGGCCGCGGCAACGGAGGCGTATGCGGCGGCATCGGCGAGCGCATCGCCCGCGGCCAGCCGCACTGCGACGGCACCGGTGAACGCGTCGCCGGCCCCGGTGGTGTCCACGGCACCAACCGTGGTGGGGTGGACCCGCCCCACCCGGGCACCGTGCGGAGCCAGCGAGTCCAGCACCACGGACCCCTGCGACCCCAGGGTCACCAGGACCTGCTGGATGCCGCGCCCGGCGAACCGTTCGCGCACGGCATCCCATTCGCCCGCGGGAGCCTCGGCCCCGGGAACCTCGGAGTCCAGGAACAGCGCGGCCTCATGGGCGTTGACCAGCAGGACGTTCGCCAAGCCGGCCAGGGCTGCCGGGATCTCCGCATACGGCGACAGGTTCAGCAGCACTGTTGCGCCGGCGTCGTGCCCTGCCTGCGCTGCGGCCAGCACGGTGTCCATGCCAACCTCCAGGCAGAGGCTCACCACGGCGGCACCCTCCAGCGCGTCCGCGGCATCGGCGACGTCGGCCGGAGACAGGGTGCCGTTGGCACCGGCCGAGATGATGATGTTGTTCTCCCCGCGGGCGTCCACCGCGATGACGGCGACGCCTGTGGGCTCGCTGGAGGTGCGCACATGGCTGACATCCACGCCTGCCCCGGCCACCGACGCCTCCAGCATGTTGCCGTTGGCGTCCTCCCCCACGGCGCCCACCAGGCTGACATGCCCGCCCAGGCGGGCTGCGGCCACAGCCTGGTTGGCGCTCTTGCCGCCGGGATTCACCGCGAACCCGTTGCCATGGACCGTCTCACCGGGCTGCGGGAGCCGGTCGCAGTAGATGGTGAGGTCCGCGTTCAGGGAGCCGACGACGACGATCCGGCCCGAAGCGGCAGCCGCGGCACTCATGCGGCCACCTCGGCCTCAACCGGCTTGGGAATCAGCAGCGACGCCGCGAACGCTGCCACGGTGAGGGCCAGGCCCACCACCACGACAGTCAGGTACGACGCCGTCGCATCGCCCAGCGCGGAGGTGGCCACCAGGACGGCGGGCAGGATGAGGAAGCTCAGGCCCGCGCCCAGGTTGAAGGCGCCGGCGTTCATGCCGGGGAGGAAGCCGGGGTTGCCGGCGGGCGAGAGGACAACGCCGAGTCCGTTGAGCATGATGTTGACCGTACCGGCGTACATGATGCCCAGCAAGACCGTTCCGGCAATCATCATGGGCAGGCTGTGCAGGCCCAGGAACGCGATGACGGCGAGCGCGGCGATGCTGCCCAGCAGCCCGATCCGCAGCACCTTGGTGTAACCCAGGACAGGGGCGAGGCGTCCGCTGAGCGGGCCCACCAGCCAGCCCAGCAGGGCGTACGGGGTGAGGATGATCAGCGACATTTCGGTGGGACCCACACCGAAGCCGGGGTCGGCGGCCTGGACGTAAGCGGGCACGATGCCGTTGATGACGGCGAAGATGCCGGTCATGGTCAACGTGGTGGTGAGCAGCGGGGCCCAGGTGGCGCGCTGGCGCAGGTGCACCGTTTCCACCATGGGCCGGGCGGCGCGCTGTTCGGTGCGCCAGAAGGCGAAGAACGCGACGGCGGAGACCAGCACCAGCGCCAGGCTCAGCATCAGCGTGCCGGAGTCGAATCCGGCCACGAGCTTGGCGGCCTCGTTGAGCGCGGTAAGCAGGGCCCCCACGGCGACGACGATGAAGAACACGCCGCGCCAGTCCATTCGGGTGCCGGCGCCGGGCTTGCTCTCGGTGGCGAGGAACATGATGAGGGCGGTGGCCGCGAGGGCCAGGACCACCATCAGCCAGAAGATGCTGCGGAAGCCGAAGTGCTCGGCGAAGTAGCCGCCCACGAAGGAGTCCACACCGGCCACGCCGCCGTTGACGGCGGTGATGAGGCCCATGAGGGTGCCGTACTTGCGGGGGTTGCTGACGGCGGAGCGCAGCATGATCAGGCAGAGCGGGACGGTGGGTCCGCTGACGCCCTGGATGATGCGGCCCACGAAGAGCCAGGTGATGTCCGGGGCCAGCGCGGCGATCACGGAGCCCACGGCCATGAGCAGCATCATGCCCACCAGGACCTTCTTGCGGCCGATGATGTCGCTCAGGCGCGGAAGGAACAGGGAGAACAGGGCGGCGGCGGTGAAGAACCAGGTCTGGGAGAGCCCGATCAGGGCCTGGTCCGCTTTGAGTTCCTGGCCCATGGTC
The DNA here is from genome assembly GCF_013359725.1 of Pseudarthrobacter sp. C4D7. Classification (GTDB taxonomy): domain Bacteria; phylum Actinomycetota; class Actinomycetes; order Actinomycetales; family Micrococcaceae; genus Arthrobacter. The sequence goes on from NZ_JABFMW010000011.1 coordinate 90,217, forward strand.
ACCAGGGCGGGGCTGAGCATGGAGGCGTTGAGCTGGAACGCCACGCAGGCGGCCAGCAGTGCGGTCATGAGGGCGGCGATGTTGCCGCGGCCGGTCCTGGTTTCAGTCATGGTTGCGGTGGCCATCTACTTGACCCCTCCGGCGGTGAGCTGGGCACCTTCGTTGAGTTCGACGTCGGACGCGCCGGCGCCGGTGTTTGTGGCACCGGCGCCGGGCTCGCCAATGCGGACCAGCGCGTCGGTGACCAGGTCCCAGAACCGTGCGTGGTCCAGGTCCACGGCCACGCTGGTGTGGCAATCGGCCGGTGCGGGGGCGCGGAAGTCGGCCACGGTCATGCCCAGGGTGAGCGTGCCCTGGAGTTCGATGTTCACGGGGACCTTGCGGGTGCTGACGATGCTGGGGTCGATCACGTACGCGACCGCGCAGGGATCGTGGACCGGTGGGTGGTCGAAGCCCTGGGCGTCCTTGTAGGTGTGCGCGAAGAAGTCCATCAGTTCGGTGACGAACTTCGCCGGCCCGGTGCCGATCGCTGCGATTTTCTCCACGACGTCCGGGGTGGCCAGCGCCTGGTGGGTGAGGTCCAGGCCCACCATCACCACCGGCCACTTCTCGTTGAAGACAATGTGCGCGGCTTCGGGGTCGATGATGATGTTGAACTCGGCCACGGCGCTCCAGTTGCCCACGTGGTAGCCGCCGCCCATGAGGACCACTTCCTTGACCCGTTCCACGATGCGCGGTTCCTTGCGGGCGGCCAAGGCGATGTTGGTCAGGCCGGCGGTGGGGACCAGGGTGACGGTGCCGGGTTCGTGCGCCATGACGGTGTCGATGATGAGGTCGACGGCGTGGCGCGGGTCCAGTTCAATGGTGGACTCAGGAAGCGCGGGGCCGTCCATGCCGGACTCGCCGTGGATGTCCGGCGCGGTTTCGATGCTGCGGACCAGCGGGCGGGGGCAGCCGGCGGCGAAGGGGACGCCGGTGATGCCGGCGATGGTGCCGACGGCCAGGGCGTTGCGGGTGACTTTTTCGAGGGTCTGGTTGCCCACCACCGTGGTGACGGCCAGGAGTTCGATGTCGGGGTTGCCGTGCGCCAGCAGGAGGGCCACGGCGTCATCGTGGCCGGGGTCGCAGTCCAGAATGATCTTCCTGGGCCCTGCCGGGTTCGTCCGGGACTGATTCGCTGGGGGATGAGGTTCCACGATGGTGCTCCACGTCATTGGGGCCTGCCGGGGAGGCAGGGGTTTCAGTATTCCGGGAGTGATCATGGCAGCATTCTGTGGCCTACGTCAAACGCTTGACGTGGCTTCGGCATCATCGCACGTCAAACGCTTGATGCCTTGACTGGCATGGAAGTCGGCAGCCTTGGCCGGGCCGGTCTTTCCGGGCCGGGCCCGCTGGGGTCCGGGGGCTACTACGATCAACGTATGGATTCCGGGGAACAGGTGCAGCAGCAACGTCCGCGGCCGCGGCGGGTGACGGCGGCGATGGTCGCCGCGCGGGCCGGTGTTTCGGTGGCCACGGTGTCCCTGGTGGCCAATGGCAAGACGGCCGGCCGGGTGGCCGAAGACAACATCTCCCGGGTGCGTGACGCCATTGCGGAACTGGGCTACGTGGTGGACGGCATCGGCAGTTCCCTGGCCAAAGGCGTCAGCTCGGTCGTGATCCTGGTGGCGCCGGACATCTCCAACCCGTTCTTCGCCAAGGTCATCGCCGGCGTGCGGGAATCCCTGGGCCCGCAGTACCAGCTGCTGCTGTCCGTCACCGAGGCCGGCGAATTTCCGAAGGCCGACGACGTGCGGCGGCTGATGTCCCTGCGTCCGGCGGGCCTGCTGGTGGACGCACCCAACGCGGGATTCCTCGAAGACCTCGCGTCGCCGTCGCCCCTTGTCCTGCTCGACGCACCGGGGCTGGAGGCCTACGCGCCCTCCGTGAACCTGGATGTCGCCAGCGGGGCACGCCAGCTGGCGGCGCACCTGGCGGACGCCGGGCACCGGGAAGCGGCCTATGTGGACAGCGTGACCGGCACGGAGACGTTCGCGGTGCGGCGCGCGGCATTCCTGTCGGAGGCAGCAGCGCGCGGCATCACCGTCACCCCGGAGCGCATCATCAGCACCACCATCGACGTCGGGGAGGCGGCGGCGGCGTTCGCCCACGCCTGGCCGGAATGGCAGCATGCGGGGGTAACCGCCGTCGCCTGTGCCACCGACACCCATGCATATGGTGTCCTTCAGGAGGCCCGCGTGGAGGGCGTTCGAATTCCGGAGGAGCTGGCCGTGGCCGGGTTCGATGACCTGCCCTATTCGGCCACCAGCAACCCGGGCCTGACCAGCGTTCACCTGCCCGCCACTGCCCTGGGACAGAGGGCCGGCGAGCAACTCCGCCTGCTCATGGAGGGCAAGCCGCTGGAACACGGCGGCGTCACCCTGGAGACGTCCCTGGTGGTGCGCGGTTCCACTACGGCATCGCCGGCCGGTCACCTTCCCGCAGCCAGTCGTTGAAGAACGCGCCCAGCTGCCGGCCGGAGGCGTCCTCCATCACTTTTTCGAAATCTTCGGTGGTAGCGGAGGAATTGGCATGGTGTTCCAGCCACTCCCTGGCGCCGGCGAAGAACGCCTCATCCCCCACTTTGGCGCGGAGGGCGTGGAGCGCGGCGGCTCCACGGAGATAGACGGGCCCGGAGAACAGGTTGTCCCGTCCGGGATCGGTGATGTCCATGCTCCAAAGGTTCCCGCTGTCCAGTTCCGCTACGGTGTCGGCGAACTGTTGGGCCACCGTTGCCTTGCCGGTGTGCCCGGCCCACAGCCACTCGATGTAGGTTGCCCAGCCTTCGTTGAGCCAGATGTCCTTCCAGTCCGCCGGACTGACGCTGTTGCCGAACCACTGGTGGCCCAGTTCGTGGACAACCGTGCCCTCTTCAGCAACCCCTGAATAGACGGGACGGGTCTGGGTTTCCAGGGCGTAGTCGACGGAGTCGTCGTCCACGATCGCGCCGAAAGCTTCGAACGGGTAGCGTCCGAACAGGTCCGAGAGGAACGTGATCATCTGGGGCTGCAAGGCGAGGGCTGCGTTGGTGGTTTCAAGGTCCGGTCCTGTCACATCGCGGTCCACCGCGTTGATGATCGGCAGGCCGTGGGGCCCCTTGCCGTAGGACAGGGTGAAGTCTCCCACGCTGGCCGTGGCCAGGTAGCTGGCCATCGGATCCGCTGCTTCCCAGCTCCACGTGGTCCATCCGCCGCTGGTCCTGGGCCTGCCGTCGGGCAGGCCGTTGGCCACCGCCGTCTTCCCTTCCGGGACCGTGATGTGGAAGGAGTACGTGGCCTTGTCCTCGGGGTCGTCGTTGACCGGGAACCACGTGGGCGCGCCGTCGGGTTCGTTGACCACCATGGCGCCGTCAGCGGTGGTGACCCAGCCGTAGAGAGCCCCGGTGGTGTCCTCGGGACGGCCGGTGGCGCCCCCGTAATCAATGGTGACGGTGGCCTCCTGGCCTTCCTTCAGTTTTGGCCGCAGGCCCACGGTGAGTTCCCAGGTGCGGCTGGCGTCGTCCTGCACCTGCGTCCATTCGGCCGGTCCGGCACCGCGGTTGACGTCCTTGCCGTCCACGTCGACGCCGGTCACGGCCAGCCCGCGCAGGTCGAAGTTGAGGGCGTCCAGGTCCTGGGTGGCACGGAGGGTGATGGTTGCCTCCGCCGTAAGCTTCCCGGCCAGCACGGAGGGGTGCCGCGGCGGCGCGTAGTGGAGGTCGAGATCGTAGTGCAGGACGTCGTATCCGCCGTTGCCAGCAGAGGGAAAGTAGGGGTCCCCGCTTCCCGCGGCACCAGGTGCATAGTGCCCCGGGCCGTCATGGGGTGACCCCTGTGCTGCGTTGATACCGGCCCCACCGGCTGCGATCAGCGCCACTGCTGCCGCGGCAATGCGCCGTGTCCTGGTCAGGTTTGTCATGGTTGCAGTCCCTGGAAAGTGCAGGCGACAGGGAGCCCCGCTCACTGTATTGACGCTCACGCCGCCGGATGGAAAATTCGTGTGCCTTCGCGGCGACCAGACCTGTACCGGCGGCTTAGTGCCGCTGCCCCCAGTTGGGAAGGAATCTAGGCGTCCCCGTGCGGCGCGTCAACACTTTGGCGCCCCCTGCCGGCCCCCTATCGCGTCCCCTGGCAGCCTCCGAGGCGGAAGGGGGATTGGCGCGGGTACGCAACGGCACCGCCGCCACGGGACGGCTTCGCGCCGCCGTCGTTCTGTCGGAGCCCAGCCGTAAGCTGGACCCATGGCGAGTAACTGGGAAAGTCTGGACGCACCGCTGCGGGAGTCGGTGCAGCACAACGTGGAGATCTACGAGCGTGTGCGGCCTGCCCTGAAGCTGGTGACCCGGGATGTCCTGCTGATCATGCGGGACATGCTGAAGGGCAGTGAGGTCACGCCGCTGTTCGTCACCGGCCGGACCAAGACGGTGGAATCCTTCAAGGAAAAGATCTCGCGCACCGAGGAGCCGCTGGAACCGGGTGGGCGGAGGCTCCTGAAGTTCCCGGACCCGTTCCGCACGCTCAATGACATGGTGGGCATCCGGGTGATCACCAAGCTGCCGGCAGAAAACGCCGCCGTGGCCAATATCATCAAGCGCCAGCGCCAGCTTTTCGACTGCCGCGGCGACCGCGAAAAGGACATCGGCTCCATCGAGTCCGGCACGTACGGGTATTCCAGCCGGCACCTGATCCTGCGCACCATCCAGAATGAAGCCGTCAAGGAGTACCAGAAGGTCTTCAATCCGGACCTGCAGCCCAACGGCAGTTATTTCTTCGAGTGCCAGATCCGCACCATCTTTGCCCACGCGTGGAGCGAGATCGAGCACGACATCCGGTTCAAGGCCGAGGACCCGCGCGCGTGGACACCGCATTTCGACCGGCAGTTCACGGCCACGGCGGCCATGCTGGAAACCGTGGAAACGGCGTTCTCCGACCTTCATGAAAGCTATGAGGAAGTCCGCGGCTACTGGGACATGGACGGCGAAGGCGCGGCTCCGCTGACGCCCAACCGCATCCGGGACGTCTGGCGAACCCTGCTCCCGCATGTGGACCGCAAGGTGGACGATGACTGGGGCTGGGCCGCGGAGCTCCTGGCCGCGCACGGGCTCAACCAGACCATGCAGCTGGCCGGGCTGCTCAGCGCCAACCAGATCACGGAGGTCCGCAAGGCCCTGGACCACCGCTACTCCCCCGGACCGGACCGGCTCCTGGACGACCTTCTCCTCTGGCAGTACGGCACCAGGCATATCGACCTCACCGCGGAAGAGCCCGACGCCGTACCGCACCCGCGGCGGGACAGCCTCCTGCGGCGGCTGCGGCAGATCGAGCGGTACAGGATGACGAAGAAGTAGGACCCATGGTGGAACCTGTGCGGCTGGTCCTGTCCGGCTTCGGCGCCGTGGGGCATGCGTTTCTCGATGCTGTCCTGGAGCAGGGTCCGCTGGTGCAGGTCGCCGCCGTCCGGGGCCACACTGCCGAGGCTTTGTTGACGCCGGGTTCCGCTGTGCCGGAGCGCTCCTCGTGGGGCCGGCTTCAGCCCATCGGGGCGACGCTGGCCCGGACCGGCGCCACCGTGCTGGTCCAGGCCCTGCCCTCGTCGCCGGAGGCCCACGCGCGCGCTCTGCAGGAAGCGGTTGCCGCCTTGCGGAGGGGGTGGATGTGGTGACAGCAACCAAAAGCCACGTGTTGAGCCATTGGCGCGTCCTGGAGCGCGCGGCTGCCGAGGGCGGGAGCCGGATCCGCATCTCAGGGGCCACCGGCGCCGCGCTCCCCACGGCGGACATGGCCCGCGTCGCGCTGAGGGGCATGGGCTGCAACGCTGTCCGGGCCTGCCCCAACGGAACGTCCACGTTTGTTTTGGATGAACTTGCCCGCGGTGCCGGGCTGGAGTCCGCAGTCCGGGAGGCGCAGCGCCGCGGCATCGCGGAGGCAGACCCGTCCGCGGACCTGTCCGGGAAGGATTCAGCCACGAAAGTCCGGCTTATCGCCGGGCTCCTCTGGGACTGGGACGTTTCCACCATCGCGGTGGAGACGGAGCCCATTGCCTTTTCCACGGCTGCCACGGCCTTGGCTGCCGCCGGGTCCGGACGTCGTTTACGCGCTGTGGCGGCCGCGTCGCTTGAACGCCCCATGGTGGTGACGGTCCGCCTGGAAGCCGTGCCGGCGGGAGACCCGCTTTTCGCCATTGCCGGCCCGGAGAAGGCGATGGTTTTCAGCTGCCCGGACGCAGGGGACATCACCGTCCAGGGCGGGCGCTCCAGCCCCAAGGGCGCGGCCTTCGCAATGCTGAAGGATGTGCTCAACGTGGGCAGGGTAGCCAGCGCGGGGTTCCGCTAGCCGGCCGTATTTCCGCGGTTGAACGGTCTCCAGGAGCATGACCGCGGCGAAACTGCACGGCCCGTTCAGTGCGGGTCACGGCCGGGCGCGCTGCCTGTGCCAGAGGGGTCTGCCGGCCCTGATGTCCGTTCCTCAGGGCCTACAACTTTCATCCTGCGGGTGTTTGCGGCGTGAGTCCGGGGGCGGGTAACGGCCAAGGCGTCAGCAAGCCGCATGGCGTCCAAGAGCAGGATGCTGTGCGACGGCGGCATGCTGCCTGCCTCGCTGGTGCAGATAATCAGCGCGGCGGTGACTTCCGCGATCAGGTCCGGGTCACGGCTGCGCCGGTACTCCCGTGCAGGGTCTCCTGTGTCTTCGAGTTCTCCGGAGACGAAGATGGCGACCTCGGTCCTTCGTGCCATGTCGAATTTCATCAGCACAGAGGAGACCATGTTCTTCACGGTCTTTTCGGCCAGGAACATTTCCTGTCCGATTTGTCCGTTGGTCAACCCACGGGCAACCCCTGCCGCCACTTTCATTTCCTGCTTTGAAAGCATCCCCAACCGCCCGTCAGGCCCGTTATTCCCGTCGGCGTGGATCGGGGCCAGGATGCCGGTCTGAAACCGACGACTGAAGGCTGTGTACCCTTGCATTGCCCTCCGGATCAGCCTGAGCAGTTCTTCATTGTCGTCCCGTTGCGACAGACATCCCCACGCTCCGGCCAGGATCGCCCCGATCAGCACGGCTTCGTCGGTTTCACCTGTCATCAGCACGCACCGGATGGTGGCATCTGCGGCTGCGATAGTTCGGCACAGCCCGGCACCGGAGCCGTCGGGAAGGTCATCGTCAATGATCGTCAGGTCGGGACGCAGCGCGGGGATCCGCCGCGCCGCCTGACGGACAGAGCCCGACTCGCCGGCAACGGTGAACCCGTTGTCCAACAACAGCCCCCGCAGACCCCGGCCCACGAGCTCTTCACCGGTCACAACGAATACGCTCCCGAAAGAAGGCGACGCCAAAACGGGTTGATGGCCAGTGGCCATATTCGCTTCCGTTCATCCGGCCCCTGAAACCCGAAGGCGATTGTTAGTCTCCTGCTGCCACCCTGGCCCCACCGTGAAAAGGAGAACAGTTACCTAACCCCCAGGTCTCTGTCGAAAAGCGAACGAACCTGCCGTCTTACGTACAGGCTAGCCCTATACGCAGAGTCCTGACGGCCGCGGGGCCTTTTCATTTTTGCTTGCAGCCATACAGCCGCGACGCCAGTGCCTCGAAGCCTGCCGGGGCTTCCGTCCCCGATGCCGGGTCCCCGCGGTGCACTCCACCCCTGAACAATAGGACGGACACCTCCACAGGTGGCCGTCTGCCCCGCCGAAGAATCCGGGTCTCGCCAGACCCAACCCGTCCGGCGGATCTGCCGTCGTCGCTGTGTATGCTGTGGCCATGACGGCGCCGCAAATTTATGTCATATTTCCCGGTACGGCGCGTGAAGCCCTCCGCTTCTATGCGGACGTCTTCGGCGGCGAGCTTTCCCTGTTCAGTTATCAGGAATTCAACCGGGACGACGGACCAGCGGACGCGATAGCCCATGGCGTGCTGTCCGGGGCAGTCGCCGTGGCCGGAGCGGACGCGGCGGCTGGCCAGGCATCGGTGCGGTCGGAAGGGTTGATGCTCTCGTTGCTGGGAACCTCCGAACCTGCAGTTCTTCACGGGTGGTTCGACATGCTGTCTGACGGCGGCCGGGTGGTTGATCCGCTTGGCGTAAAGTCATGGGGTGCGGCTGATGGCCAGGTCATCGACCGTTATGGTCTGCACTGGCTCATCGGTTACGAATTGGCCCCGTGAAGGCGCGTGTTTGAGGGCACGTGCAACCGAGTGACGGTACGGGCTGCCGGCCCTTGGGTGTTTTCTTTGCGGCCCGCTTTTCGGGAACCCAATCTGCTACGGCAGCCGCCGATTGGGAGTCAGATCCGTCGGCAGCCGCAGGATTGCCGTACCTGCAGAGTTGTTGGAAAGATCAAGTGTTCGGAGTTGACGTTTCGGCGGCCTCCAATGAGGGCGCTGACAGCGGCTTTTGCCATGGCCTGTGCCGGTTGTTTTACTGTGGTCAGCGGCGGCCAGGTGTACTCCGCCTCCTCGGATCCGTCGAATGCGGCTATGGCGATGTCGTCGGGAATTGACCGACCGGCTTCATGCAGTGCCCGCATGATGCCGATTGCCTGCATGTCTGAGCTGGCAAAAATCGCAGTGGGTTGGATTGCTGACGCAAGCAGCCGCTGACCGGCAGCGTATCCACCAGCCCTGGTGAAGAGGCTTCGGACGATGGGACCTTCAGGGAGGCCAGCCTCAGTAAGAGCCTGCAACCATCCCTGTTCGCGTCCGTCGAGGAAGTTCCCTGCGTTCGTTCCCATTGCCAGTGCGATAGTGGTGTGTCCGTGGCCAATGAGGTGCTCGACCGCGGATTTGGCCCCTGCAAACAGGTCAACGCCGACGCTGTTGAAGCCCGGGGCGTCGGCGCTGTGGTTGAGGAGGACCGTGCGTATGTCTGCCGATTCAAGGTCGGCGAGGTCTGGTTCCATCAGTACGCTGGACAGGATCACGCCGTCGACCTGCCGGGATGCCAGGTTGCGGATGTTCCTGCGTTCCTTGGTGAGGTTTCCGTCTGAATTGGTGAGGAGCAGCGCATACCCGAGTTCCGCGGCCGCATCCTCCACAGCGTGGGCCAGCAGTGAAAAGAACGGGTTGCCGTTATCGGGGATGACAAGCCCGATGGTTTCGGTGGATCCCAGCTTCAGTGCCCTCGCTGCGGCGTTGGGGCGGTAGCCCAGGACGCGGATGGCGTCCTGGACTTTTGCCTCGGTCGCGGGGGCGACTTTCTTGGGACCCTTGTTAACTACATAACTGACGACGGCGGTGCTCACGCCGGCATATCTGGCCACGTCCTTGCGGGTCACAGGGCCCCGTGTGGCTTGGGCTACCGGAGAAGTCATGCTGTCCATCTTAGGTATGAGCAGTACCCGGCGCATCGCCGAAGTCACGGATGGGAAGCCGAACGCCGCCGTGCAAAGCAGACTGGTGGGCCACTATTCCGGGGAGGGTGAAACGGGCGGCCACCCAGGCGTTAACAGGCGGCAGGGTGCCATTATTCACAGCCGTGACGAAGTCATCCACCAGGAAATGATGGCTTCCCTCGTGCCCGTTCGGCGCGCCCAGGAACTCCTCGGGAAGTCGCTTCGGGTCGTGGACCGGCGCGAGGCCGGAAACGAAAGCATCCCTCAGTTCCGGCGCCACGTTAGCGAGCGACGGATCGTCAAGGGAGATGCTGGGCCGGGTCTCCAGTTGCTCCGAAATGTCGTGGACGTTGCGCTTGTCCTGCCACACCGTGACTTTCGCAAGCTGCTCGAAGCTGGCCTCAGTGCCGAAGAACCGGAACCGGGACTCCCGGATATGGGAGGGGTAGCCCACCCGGCGCATTTCGTTGGTGCGCATAACTCCACCATCGTTCAGCTCAAACAGCGCCGTTGCGTTGGAGAAATCGTTGCTGAACATGCTGACGTCCTTGTCGAAGACGCCGTCATTGCGGTCATCCTTGACTCCGACGCAGCTGACGCTGACGGCATGGGCGGGAATGGCACCCAGTACCCCGCCGACGGCGTGGGTGGGATACAGCATGGGTGGGTAGCTGGCGGTTTCCTTCCACCGTTCGCCGCCGCTGTACCGGTAGGCGTCATAAAAGCCAAGGTCCATGTCGTGGACATAGTCGCCCTCAGCATAAAAGATCCGGCCGAAGTTCCCGGCCGCGTGCTGCTCCCGGGCATAGACGGTGGCCGGGTTGTAGTAGCTGGTCTCCCCCATCATGTACACCAGGCCCGTGTCCCGCACCGCGTCGATGATGCGGGCGATCTCGTCCTCGGATATCGCCATGGGGACGGCTGAATAGACGTGCTTGCCGGCCCTGAGTGCCTGTTCCACCAGGGGTCCGTGCGTCCAGCGCTGCGTGAAGATGGCGACGGCGTCCACATCGGAGGCCAGGAGTTCCTCGAAGCTTGATTTTGCGCCCGCGAGACCGTAGCGGTCCACGGTTTCCGAAGCCCGCTCCGGAAGCTCGTCGACAATGTGCACGGCACTGACACCGGGGTGAAGGTTGAACAGGTGGGCGAACTGGCCACCGAACTGGCCGGCGCCTACTACACCGATTGAAAACATCTTTGTTTTGCTGCCTTTCCTTGGACCGATCGTCCCCGTTTTACTGTCCACGTAGTCTCGCACCAGAATCTACTCGGGTCAATGCAGACTTGGCCGGGAAGAGAAAGATCCAATGTAAAACAGGGAAAAGATCTTGCGCCTGGATTTCTACTCGTATAGATTCTTCGGCAGTAGTTATCCTCATCACAGTCAGGAAAGGGTCGAAGATGACCACCCTTGCCACACGCTCCCGTTCCGCTTCACGGGCTGCTTTCTCATCCGGGCCACGGGGCAGCCACCGCCGGTTTGGAGACCTCAGGGTTGCGCTGCTGTTCATTGCTCCGGCCATGATCGGGTTCGTCGTTTTCTACGTCCTGCCAACAATTCGCGGCATCTATCTGAGCTTCACGGAGTACAACATCCTGGGTGAGCCGGAATGGATCGGGATGGAGAACTACCAGGCAATTGCCAAGGATCCACTGTTCTGGAATTCGCTGGCCGTCACCGGCCAGTACGTGTTCCTGAACATCGCACTGCAGACGGCCCTGGCCCTTGGCCTCGCGCTGCTGATGCACAACGTGGCCAAATCCACCCTCATCCGGGGCACGTTGCTCCTGCCATACCTGATGTCCAACGTCATCGCAGCTCTGCTGTGGTTCTGGATGCTGGACTACCAGATCGGCGTCGTGAACCAGTTCATCGAGTGGGCCGGGTTGCCCAGGGTGGCGTTCTTCGGCAGCGAAGAGTGGGCAATTCCCACCCAGGCGGTGATCAACACGTGGCGGCACATGGGCTACACGGCGCTCCTCATCTTCGCCGGCCTGCAGTCCATCCCGGGACACGTCTATGAGGTGGCAAAACTGGACGGCGCATCGGCGTGGCAGACCTTCCGCAAAATCACCATTCCGCTGCTGCGTCCGGTCCTGGTTCTGGTCCTGGTGGTCACCGTCATCGGATCCTTCCAGGTCTTCGACACCGTCGCGGTGACCACCGGCGGCGGCCCGGTCAACGCAACCCGCGTCATCCAGTACTACATCTACCAGCGGGCCTTCACCGAGTCGGACTTCGGCTACGGATCGGCCATCGCCGTCATTCTCTTCATCATCCTCGCCCTGGTGGCCTTCATCCAGATGAAGTTCCTCAAGGGTAACGAGTCGGACCTGGACTAAGGAGTCCTCCATGACCACCACCGCAAGCCGCGCCCCGCTCGCAAAACCCGCCGGCCGCCGTCGTCCATCCCGGCCCCGCTTCAATGCAGGCCGTACCGGCGCCTGGGCCCTGCTGATCCTGGCTATCGCCGTCTCCGTCCTGCCCTTCCTGTGGGTGCTGCGGACCGCGTTGTCCACCAACAACGCCCTGGCCGGCAACGCAAGCAGCCTCCTGCCGGCAGACTTCACCCTGGGCGCCTTCAAGCGCGTCTTCGGACTCCAGACGCCGGCTGAAGCAGTTGCCGAAGGCGGCTCCGGCGCAGCCATCGATTTCTGGGTCTACCTCCGCAACTCGGTGGTCTTCTCCTCCATCACCACCGCCGGCGCCGTATTTTTCAGCGCCATGGCCGCCTATGCCTTCGCACGGCTCCGGTGGAAGGGCCGCAACGCCGTGTTCAGCCTCTTCCTCGGCACCATGCTGGTCCCGCCGATCTTCACGGCGCTGCCCAACTTCCTGCTGATCAAGAACCTGGACCTGCTGAACACCATGCTCGGAATGGTCTTGCCCTACGTCTTCATGACCCCGTTCGCCATCTTCTTCCTGCGGCAGTTCTTCCTGAACATGTCCCGCGAGGTGGAGGAGGCGGCCATGCTCGACGGCGCCAAGCACCTTCGCATCTTCTTCCAGATTGTGCTCCCCAACGCCGCCGCCCCCATCGCCACCCTTGCACTGCTCACCTTCATCGGCCAGTGGAATGAATACTTCTGGCCACTGCTGGTCGGTTCCCAGGACGATGTACGAGTCCTGCAGGTTGGACTCGGCGTCTTCAAATCGCAATCGCCCCAAGGCGCTCCGGACTGGTCCGGTCTGATGGCCGCCACGCTGGTATCAGCCCTGCCCGTCCTGATCCTCTTCGCCGCCTTCGGCAAGAAGATCGTCAACTCCATCGGTTTCTCCGGCATCAAATAGCTCACCCGCTTCACTCCGTTAGCTCTGCGCGGGCCATGGTGGCCTGCCCGGATCCACCCCGAAAGGACCTGTCATGAAGAAGAAAGCAACCGCGATCGCTGCTGCGGCCGCAGCAGTCCTGGCCCTCTCCGCCTGCGGTAACGGCGGCTCCGCCGAATCCGCAAAGGGCGAGATCAACTACTGGTTGTGGGACGCCAACCAGCTCCCCGCCTACCAGCAGTGCGCCGACGACTTCCACACGGCAAACCCGGACATCAGTGTCAAGATCACCCAACGCGGCTGGGACGATTACTGGAGCACCCTCACCAACGGTTTCGTCGGCGGCACCGCCCCCGATGTGTTCACCGACCACCTCGGACGGTACGGCGAACTGGCAAAGAACAAGCAACTCCTCGCCATCGATGACGCTGTAAGCAGGGACAAAGTGGACCTCTCGGCCTACAACGACGGCCTCGCCGACCTCTGGGTTGGCCAGGACGGCAAGCGGTACGGCCTTCCGAAGGACTGGGACACCATCGGCCTGTTCTACAACAAAGCCATGCTCAGTGATGCCGGTATCTCCGAAGACCAAATGAAGAGCCTTACGTGGAACCCCCAGGACGGCGGCAGCTACGAAAAGGTCATCGCCCACCTCACCGTGGACAAGAGCGGCAAGCGCGGCGACGAGCCCGGGTTCGACAAGAACAACGTGGCCGTTTACGGGCTGGGCCTGAACGGTGGCGGCGATTCCTCCGGCCAGACCGAGTGGAGTTACCTGACCAACACCACCGGCTGGTCCCACACGGACAAAAACCCGTGGGGCACCCACTACAACTACGACGACCCCAAGTTCCAGGAAAGCATGACCTGGTTCGCCGGGATGGCTGACAAGGGCTACATGCCCATGCTGGAGACCACGGTCGGCGCCAGCATGGCTGACACCTTCGCCGCCGGAAAGTCCGCCATCAACGCCCACGGTTCGTGGATGATCGGCCAGTACACCGGCTACAAGGGCATCGAAGTTGGGATTGCACCTACCCCGGTGGGGCCGGAGGGCAAGCGCGCGTCCATGTTCAACGGCCTCGCCGACTCCATCTGGGCCGGGACCAAGAAGAAGGACGCATCTATTAAATGGGTCGAATACCTGGCTTCTTCGGCTTGCCAGGACGTCGTGGCTTCCAAGGCCGTGGTGTTCCCGGCACTGAAGGCGTCCTCGGATAAAGCCGCTGAAGCATTCACGGCCAAGGGCGTCGACGTCACCGCGTTCACCGAACAGGTCAAGAACAAGACCACCTTCCTGTACCCGATCACGGACAACACGGCCAAGGTGAAGGGCATCATGAAACCCGCCATGGACGCAGTGGTTTCCGGCAAGGCCCCGGCCAGCTCCCTGACGGCGGCTAACGAACAGGTCAACGCCCTCTTCAAGTAGCCTCCAACTCCCAGATGCGGCTGCGTATGTGGTCGCAGCCATCCGCCGGGCGCCGCCGTTCCCTTCCTCGCAACGGCGGTCCCCGGCCCCCTTTCCCCCTTTGAGCTACCCGTACCGCGTCACCGTACGCACACTGGAAATACCGAAAGAGATCCTATGGACCCCCTGCACCTCCGTTCCGCCGGCACCAGCCTGGTGGTCAGCTTCGACAGCGAGGAGGCCGAGGTCATCCATTGGGGCGCGGATCTTGGCAACACCCTGCCGGACCTGGCCATCCTCGGTGAGCCAGTCCCCCACTCCGCCATCGACGCCAGGGTTTCTGGCGGCCTCCTGCCGCAGGCCTCCTCCAGTTGGCGTGGGCGCCCCGGTCTGCGCGGGCACCGCATCGCCGACGGCGTCTCCGGTCTGGACTTTTCACCCCGCCTCCGCACGTTGGCAGCGAGCACCGATGGCAACACCGCCGTCATCGACCAGTCCGATCCGGACGCCGGGCTCTCCGTCGAATCCATCCTCACGCTGCATCCCGGCGGGCTGTTGGAACTGCGCCACACCGTCACCAACGACGGAACCACCCCGTTCCAGGTGGATGAACTGGCAACCGTACTGCCGGTGGCGCCGGACGCCGTCGAACTCCTGGACCTGACCGGGCGCTGGTGCCGGGAACGCCAGCCCCAGCGCCACCGGATCCAACAGGGCACTTGGGTCCGGACCGGGCGGCACGGCCGCACCGGGCATGATTCTTCCCTGCTGTTCGCCGCCGGCACCCAGGGCTTCGGCAACCGGCACGGCAAGGTCTGGGCCA
>NZ_JABFMW010000012.1 GCF_013359725.1 Pseudarthrobacter sp. C4D7
AGGCCCTCGCTTTTTACATCACGCCACGCTGTTCACAACCTCCATGGGAATTACAACTAGCGGACCAACCTGCGGGCCGCGGGGCAGCCGCCTATGCAAAGGGAAACGGACGACGGCGGGACCCGCCCGCCGTCGTCCGCGTGGAAAGGCGCCTGCCGGGCTTAGTCCCCGTACACCGCGATGAAGCGGCCCACCGCGCCGCCCTTGCGGAGCTTGTCGATGGCGCCGGGAATGTCCTCCTGCTTGATGAGGTTCATGGGCGGGTTGAGCTCGCCGGATTTCATGAGGGCATAAAGGTTCTCCAGGTCTTCCTTGGTGCCGGACTTGGATCCCTTGATGGACAGCTGGTTGATGATCAGAGGGTAGGTGTTGATGGTCGCTTCGAGGCGTCCCATCCCCACCTGGACCAGCGTGCCGAATTCGGCCAGGGTTTCGAGGGCCTCCGAGGTGGTGGTGCCGAATCCGGCGTAGTCCACGATGAGGTCCAGTTTCTTGTCCTTGAAGGCGGTGATGGAGTCGGCCACGCCGGCGAGGCCGATCTCGCCGGCAAGCTTTTGCGTTTCGGGGTTCACCTCGGCGCCATAAACCTCGGCGCCGGAGAGAGCTGCGACGCGGGCGCCAATGTAGCCCAGCCCACCCAGGCCGATCACGCCTACCTTCATGCCCGCCTTGGCCCCGCCCACGGCCATGATGGCGTGGTAGGCGGTGAGGCCGGCGTCGGTGGCCATGGCACCCAGTTCGAAAGACACCTCATCAGGCAGTTTCACCAGGTTGTCGTCCGTGGCGAGCAGCTTGGGGCCGAACCCGCCGTCCCACGTGCCGTAGCCCAGGGCAAAGCCGTCTGTCATGACGGGGGAGAGGCCCACCCGGTCGCCTACCTTCCAGTGCTCCATGCCGGGGCCCACTTCGGTGATGACGCCGGCATTCTCGTGGCCCATGGTGCGCGGGAGTTCCGGGAACAGGGGCATCCAGCCGGCGTCGTCAATGGCGGTGACGTCGGAGTGGCATACCCCGGCGGCCTTGACGCTGACCACCACCTGTCCCGGACCTGCGCTGGGTTCAGCCACTTCGTTCAGCGTCAGGGGGTTGTTGGTACCGGTGAACTGCCATGCCTTCATGGGGCATCTCCTTCGGATCCGTTAGATAAGTTCATGCATTTGCATGCAATTGCAGCCTACGCCTGCTGCGGCCCAGCGTAGCGCTGATGTGACGGAGGGAACATGGTGCGTGATCATCACCTGGCGCCCTAAGCCCGTGAACGGCGGCACCCTCCTCCACGTCGAGCACGCCTGCTTCCTTGCCGGGGTGTCCTGATCTCCCCGCATCCTGCTACGCTCCACCTACCCGGCCCGTCGCCGCGTTTGGGGCCGGCCATCAGCTTCGGTTGTGAGCGAGGGAAGCACCATGACGGTTGCCCAGATCCAAGTGGACCAGCGTGTGATCGGGATCGATTCCCGGCGCTTTGCCTCGGTTGAAAAGGCGCTGGTGGAGCTCATCACCAACAGCGATGACAGCTACGCACGGCTGGAAGAAGCCGGCCGCGAGGTGACAGGCTGGATCCAGGTCGGATACCAGCGGCACCACTCGGGGGCGGTGCTGACCGTGGGCGACCAGGCGGAGGGAATGTCCTTCGAGCAGGCCGGCCGCGTCCTCAGCTACGGCGGTGCCCACAGCCCCCTGGCCCGCGGCGAAGGAGCGGGCCGCGGCTACTTTGGACGCGGGCTCAAGCAAGCCATCTTCGGCCTGGGCCACGGCTGGATCGAGACCATCCAGGCCGGCCGGTTCACCCGCATTGACATCTTCCGCGGCAGTAATGGCGGCTACCTCTATGACGACGACGGCGCTGACCGGCAGGCGTTCCCCGCGGACTACGCCCGGCTTGGGATCCCTGGGGGCGGCAGCGGCACCAGGGTCACCATCGTCGTGGACAACCCACACGCCACCATCACCCAGCAGGCAACGCTGCGCCAGCTCCTCGCCGACAACATCTACCTGCGGGACGTCCTGGAACGGCGCACGGTGGAGCTGCTGCACGGACACCCCGGGAATGGGGACTACGGCCGCGACAGCCTCCGCTTCCGTGAACCGCCGGCCACAACGCTCGTGGGCCCGGATGCGCCCGGCAGTTTCAGCGTCGACGGAGCCGAGTACGCATTCACCGTCACGCTCAAGCGGGCCGAGGGCGTCGAACTGACGTTGAAGGGCGACGAGCGGACTGCCGGCCTGGTGGTTGAGTCCGGCATGGCCGTGCTGGACTGCCAAATGTTCGAGTTCGAAAACCAGGTGGGCACCGAGTACCTCTTTGGAATGGTCCGGTGCCCGGCTTTGACCGACATGCTGGGCAGGGGCGTGGCCATCATCAGCGACGAGCGTGAGGGCCTGAACGCCAAGGACCCGTTCGTTGCAGCCTTCTCGCGCGCAGTGAGCCGGATGATCGCGGGAGCCGTCCAGGCGGAGAAGGAAAAACTCACGCACCTCGAACGTGCCACCACCTCCGGCCGGACGGCCGAAATGATTGAGCACCTGCTGCAGCATATGAGCGAGGCCGCAGTCCGGGACCTTGGCCTGGGAACAGCAGCTGTTGGCCTGGACGAAGACCGCGCCCACGCGCGGGAGGGAGAAACACCAGCGGCCTTGCGGTTCACCACGCCGTTCTACTACCGTCCGCCCCTGCATCCATTCCACATTGCCTTGCTGCTGGACCCGCACCAGCTGCCCCAGGGGGAAATGCTGGAGTTCGGCCTGGATCTTCCGGCCTCAATCCGGCTGGATCCGCTGCCCGTGACCGTTCCAGTCGGCACCCTGGCGGAGACTCTCCGGCTGGAATGGAGTGCAACGGGGGACAGGGCCGGGGACCGCGGTGAAATCACCGTCCGGGCGGGCGACTACTGGGCGCTCTGCGAAGTGGTCATTGCCGAGAACGCTTCACGCCATGCCGCAGACCAGCCGCCGCACCATGTGGCCGCCGGAACGCTGTCCGCCCCGCGCCGCCAGGCCCACCGAGCAAGCCGGGACCACGGCGTCGACCTTTTCACCGGCTATGACTTCAGGAACCTCCACAACACCACGGACCGTGCCGTCTACTCCCAGGAGGAGCGGAAGGTCATCATCAACACCGCGGCCCCCACCGTCCAGCTCTATGTGGACGGCCGGGGGCGGTTCCGCGATTCCGCCCGGCTCCTGCTCGCCGAACTCTTCCTGGACGTGATTTCGGACGAACTTGCCAAGCTCCGCGTGGAACAGCGTGGTGAGGCCGGCGACCTGGAAGCTTTCCGGAATGCCAAGCGGGCCATCGTCGGCCGCTACGGCAGCGAAGTGCACCGGACGTTCCTGGGGTGAAACCGGAGTGAACCTGGTTTGCCTGGGCCTAGGGCCAGTCGGCCCGGGTGAACCGGACGGGGCTTCGCATGGTGAGCAGGCAGTCAGACGTCCACTCCGCACTCTTGTTATCTACGCCCGGTGGCTCCGCCACAGCGGCCTGCTGCGGATCCTGTTTTTCGGCATTACGGAACCCTTCAACCGAGCTTTCCACGTATCCCCCTAGTAAAGCGTGTGAGCCCACCCTAGGCATCGCGTAATTTCACGGGAAGCAAATTAATCCAGCTGCCGGATAAACTGCGCAAATCTTGAGGAAGGCTGACGTGGGGGACGGGCGGGTGGCACATTCACTTGCCTGCGCGTGAGAATACGGCGGCGAAAAACGATGCCAGTGCGTCGGCTTTGGACTGTGCCTCGGCCTGGGAGGCCGTTCGGCCGGCCGCCTCGACCGACAGCGTGCCCCTCCGCGCCCCGCTCTGCACGTGCCATTCACCAGTTCCGTCGCTGAGCTGGTACGCCACGGCGTACCTTGAGTCAGCGGTGATGGCGGTGGCCAAAGCGGTGACGGAGGACCACGTCCGGCTCCCGCCACCGAGCAGGATTTCCTGCACTGACGCACAGCTGCGGAGCTGTTCAGCCCTCGCGTCGAACGGGTAGGGCGGCTGCGTTGCCGAAGGCGTGTTGACGACAGTGAAGTCGGTGTAGTCCATTTTGGTGGCCCCCTGGATCTGCCCCTGCCCCGAGACGGAACCAGCCAGCGACGCGTCGTATGACTGTTCATCGAGGGTGCAGGGAGAGTCCGGCGGCGGCGTCAGGACGGTGGGTGTGGAGCCCTGCGGAAGCCCGATGATCCTCGCCTGCGGCAGGTTGACCGGCTCCCCACCGGGAGTAGTCATGCCCTTGAACAGCGCCACCATCTGGTCGGGCGTCAACGAGTTGGGCGCATTGGGTACCGCTGGTGCTTGGGGTTTGCCCGCTTCGCTGATGAGCTCCTTCGCCAGTTCAGCCATCGAATCCAAGGCCGGCTTGGCGTCGGCCCCAGAGTTCAAGGTGGCAACAGCGAGGGTCAGTGAAATGGACAGCGTGCCGTGGAGGACACGCAAGCCGACTGAGCCGAAGTCCCCCGCGCCCTTCGGCTTGGTGACCTGCATGAACGCGTGCTGCTTGTCGGCGATAGGGGGAGCGGTCAGCAACTGGATCGCGTAGGGGGAGGTCCTGTCCGCCTCCGTATAGGCAAGGTCGAACTGCCCGCAGCGGGACAAGAGGTTATCTGTGTAGCCAAAATCGGCTTTTGCGATGGACGCCTTTTCCGCGCTCCTGAGGACAATCCCGATGGTGGTTGTGGGTCCGGACTCCCCGCCGGACGGCGGCATGCCGCCGTCCGCGAAGCTGATGTCCTTGTCGGCCCAGTGGGTGAACGGGTCCCCGGGAACCAGGGCCACGCACTCACCTGGCGTGGTTTCCGTCCGGGTTGGCGGGAAGGACCCGCTCGCCGCACCCGAGCGCAGGCGCGTTGAGTCCTGGGCCGCAGGGTACGGCAGGTTGCGCGCCCGTCCCACGCCGTTGATGATTCCTGCGAGCTCTGCGTCCGACAAGGGCCCGGACGGTGAGCCCGTCGCGGACGTTGCCGCCCCGGGCGGGGAACTGGAGGCCGGCACTGCAGGCGCCGGGCTGCTGGGTGGGCTGCCGGGCGCACACCCGGCCAGCGCAAGCAGGACTGCCGCGAAGGCGCCTGCCCGGCGTCCGCTGTTCCTTGCCGTTGCCACGCTGCAACGCGTCGCGCGCCCGCCTGAAGGCATGGCCGGCCTCCTTCCGTCAATGCCAGGTGTCAGCCTCGCCGCTTTCAGGTCCGGAGGACCCGGCCGGGTGCAGGACCTCCGGGAATGGGCGCCCCGCCCACGGCCGCCAACGGGATAACCTCCAGCCGGTCGTTTGGGCCGGCAACCACCAGCACGTGCTGGGCGGTGATCCCTGCCAGGGCGTGCGCCACCTCCCGCACTGCTTCCTCCAGGCCCGGAGCGGGGGCGGACGACGACGGAAGTCCGGTGCCGTCGTCGTCCGCCTGCAGCCAGGTGGTCACCTTGGCGCCTCCGGTGGCGTCAGTGATGCCGCGGGCCAATGCCATGGGATCCACGGAACCCGGCGGATAGCCGGTGACCAGGGTGACCCGCTCCACCGCGCGCTTGTGCAAGGGTGCCGCAGCTGCCAGCAGCTCCCGGTCCTGCCGCCACAGTGCGAAGTGGTACCCCGCCACGAGCCCTGCCACCACCAGGAGGCCAAGGGGTGCGCGGACACGGTCCAGGAGGCTGCCGCCCGTGACGTCGCCCAGAAGGAATTCAAAGAGCCGGTAACCGATCACCAGCAGGGTAATGAGTGCCACCACCGCGCTGACGCCGAAGAATGCCACCAGGTAGACCCGCCGGCCAGGCGGAATGTCTCCGGCGCTCCGCGGCTGGTGCCTCGGCTTCCACGCGAGCCACCACACGGGGGCGCCGACTGCCAGGGAACTGATGCCGCCCAGGAGCAGCGTGCGGGTGGCGCTGCCGGCCAGCGGCGAGACTGCTGCGGCCAGCAGCGCGTTGACCACCACGCCTACGCCGGAAGCAGCTGCGGCAAGGGCCACTGCGGACGTCACCAGGAGGCTTGCGCGGCGCGTCCTGGTGGAGCGGGTCACGGACGTGGTGCGGTGGTAGCGCCAGACCAGTGCCCCCACGGCGGCTGAGGCGATGGCCGGGGCGAGGGGCTCAAGAAGATCGTTCAGGGGGCCGCTGCGGTCGAAGGCCAGCCGCAGGAGGACGAACAGGATGATCCCCAGCCCGCCCAGCGCGGTGATCCCGGCGATGAAGATGCCCACGGCGATGATGGTGACGTCCACTAGCCCTGTCTGGAACCGCCGGCCAGCCTCCCGGAACCAGTGCCACCACCAGATGACCGCGCCGCCGGCTGCCCACACCAGGGACCGCAGGACGGGGAACCACCACGGCTCAAAGGCGGCCGTTGCCGTGAAACCGCGGATTGCCACGTCAAGCAGGGTGCCCAGCGCGGCAATGGCGGCGCCCGCGCCCAGCAGCAGGCCAAAAACGGAGCCGACGACGGCGCGGACGTCCTCAAGGTGTGAAGAGGCTTTGCGGGGGTGCTTCCACATCCACCGGTGCCACCACCAGATGGCCGACCACACCAGTCCATTGGCCAGCGGAGATGCCCACTGGCTGGCCTGGGTATCGATGAAGAATGTGGCCAGGTTGAGCAGGGACGTGGTGGCGATGATCAGCGAGACCACGTACATCCCGGTCAGGTAGAGGCCCCACCCGGGTGCCCGGCGCTCGGATTCGTCGTCCAGGCGCCGCCACACGAACCACCACAACAGCAGTGCCAGCGGGCCGCCGATCAGTGTGAAGGCCAGGGACAGTGCCAGGCCGGCCACGTCGCCTGGGACCAGGGTGGATGCAGTCCGGAAGAGCCGTTCCAGCAGGCCCTGCAGCCCTGAGGCCGCGATGACCACCAAGGCAAACAGCAGGACGTACAGGATCAGCCGGCGCAGGGTTGCCAAGCCGCCGGCCGGGGCGGGGACCGTGGGTGCTGCCGGGGCCGTCATGGCTTCACCGGCACTGCGGTGCAGTCCACCAGTGGGTACGGCGGCTGGTCGATCAGCCACTTGCCGTCCACTTTGAGGAGCGAGAAGGCTTCTTCCGTTTCGTATTCGGAAGGGCCGAACGGTCCGCCCTGGGACGACCGGACAATCGAAACCCGCACGGTGGCCGTGTCGGTGCGCTCCGTCGTCGAAACCAGGACGACGCGGGCGGGTACCGGATCGTTGGCGTACGCGCCCCGGCACCTGTTTTTGGCACCCTCGGTGAGGTAGGACGCGGCCGTTGCGGTGTCCCCGTCGAGTAATGCCGCGCTGTACCGCTGGACCACGCCGGCCGGGCTCGCCTCATCCAGCGGGGCCGGGCCGCCGCGGGTGAAGACCACTGCGAGCGCAACCACCACCAGGACGGCAACCACCCCTACCAGCGCCAGCAGGATCCGGTCCGGTCTTCGGGAAATGCGCTCCTTGGCGGCGGTCTCGTCCATGGCGCAAGTATGGGTCAGGCGGCGGGGATCCGCTGGTGTCTTTGGGCCCCATTTAAGCGCGTCAGGGCAGAATCTTCACAATAATTAAGAAAAGGGGTTGTTTGGCCAAAAATCTTCACTATAGTTATGTGAGTAAGCTCACCCAGTGAAAGACAACCGATGACCACCGAGAGTAGCACCACCGCACCGCCGGCCACCAGCGAACTGCTGGCCACGGTTGGCAATAAAGTGCGGGCCATGCGCAAGGAAAAGGGCATGACCCTGGCCAACCTCTCCGACGTCACCGGGCTCAGCCAGGCGATCGTCAGCCAGATCGAACGCGGCATGGCTAACCCGTCCTTCACAACTCTTGCCCAGCTGGCCCATGGACTGGACATTCCCGTGGGAAGGTTCTTCATAGGCCAGGACCAAACCAAGTCACCCGTCGTCCGCAGATCCGCACGGCGGAACCTGAAAAACGTCACCCGTGAATCCATGGGCGAGGCAGTTCACGAACTGCTCACCCCGGACCGTGACGGCACCATCGAAGCGCAATGGATCATGACGCCCCCAGGGCACGACACCAGCGCAACACCCTTTACCCATAGCGGGGAAGAGTTCTGCTACATCATTTCGGGCCGGAAGGACGTCTACTTGGACGGCGTCTGCTACAGCCTGGAAGAGGGCGACTCCATCACCTATCCGGCAGAAACCCCGCACTGGTACAAGAACAGCTACGAAGAGGTATGCGTAGCCATCTGGGTGAACGCACCACACAAGTGGTAGGCCAGCCGGTCTCCACCGGCCCCTGCGTTTCCCCCTGACTGTCCGGACACAACCCGTGGCCCCGGACAATCCTTGCCACCTTCGCATCCTGCGCCTCCTCCAACAGGCGCCGCTGCGTCATACCCTCCTGCGCCCTCCCCGGCGCCAGCGTAAGGACACTTCCATGCTCGACATCCAAGCGACGGACAACGCCGTACCGTCATCCCGTTCCACCACCCCGTCCCCCCGCAACCGCGACAAATTCACCCCGGAAGTCCGCAAAGGACTTCTGGGGCTCGGCCTGGGCAACGCCCTGGAATGGTACGACTGGATGGTCTTCGGCCTCCTGTCCGCCTTCATCGGGCCCAACTTCTTCCCCAGCACCGAGCCCCTCTCCGCAACTCTGAATGCGCTGGCAGTATTCGCCGTCGGATTCGCCTTCCGGCCGCTGGGCGGCTTCCTGCTGGGCACGCTTGCGGACCGCATCGGCCGCCGCCGCGTGATGCTCCTGTCCATCATGCTGATGGCCGGCACCACCCTGGTTATCGCCGTCACCCCCAGCTACGCCACCATCGGCGCCTGGTCCGGCATCATCCTCGTGGCATGCCGTGTCCTGCAGGGAATCTCCACCGGCATTGAGGCGCCGCTGTCCACCTCCCACGCCGTCGAACTGGCACCGGAAGGCCGCGAAGGCTACGTGGCAGGCATCATGTCCTTCTACGTCAACATCGGGATCCTGCTCGCCTCCCTGGTCAGTTTCGTCTGCAGCCTGGTGATTGGCGGAGCGGCCATGGGGGAGTGGGGCTGGCGCGTCCCGTTCATCATCGGCGCCCTGTTCGGATTCATGGTCCTCTACCTGCGCCGGTCACTCCCGGAAACCCTTAAGGAAGAGGAACGCGCGTCCAACACCGCCAAGACCGTGTGGTCCGGGGTGGGCAAGCACTGGCTCTCCGTCCTTGCCATCGTCTTCGTGGTGGGCGCCGCCCAGGCCTACAACTACGCCTGGAACGTAGGACTGCCGAGCGCCGCCCGCAGCGGTTTCAAGGAAGACCCCACCGCGGTCTTCGCCCTCACCACTGTCCTGGGTGTCATCCTGGTGGCCGGCAGCTGGATCATCGGCAAGCTCGCTGACGGCCGGTCCATGTCCCGCTGGTTCCTGGTGACCCGCGTCCTGGCCATCCCGTCCGTGTTCCTGATGCTCCTGTACGTACAGCCTGGCATCGGCGGATTCGCAGCGGTCCTCCTGGGCGGTTCGATCGTCCTGGTTTTGAACATGACCCTCTACAACGTGGTCAGCTCCTCGCTGATGCCCAAGAACATCCGCGGCACCGGCGTGGCCCTGGGCTACGGCATCGGTGTGGCCGTCTTCGGTGGTACCGCCTCCTATCTCCTGGTGTGGCTGCAGTCCCTGGACCTCACCTGGGTCTTCCCGGTCTACGTCGCCGTTCTCTCCATCCTCAGCATCGTTTTCTACCTCGCCGCGCGCCGCTCAAACGGCATCTTCGTCGGAAAGTAAGGACTCCCCTATGAACAACACACCCAGCTTCGCCGCGCCCAAAATCGGCTCCCTGGAGCTCTCCACCACCACCGCGGACCTCACCGCCCCGGTGATCTCCCGCTCCAACGTCCTGGTGGTTGGTGGTGGCCCCGCAGGCGTGGCCGCCGCCGTCACCGCCGCCCGCTCCGGCGCCAAGGTGACCCTCCTGGAACGCTACTCCTCCCTGGGCGGCCTGGCCTCCGGCGGCATGGTTCTGGTCCTGGATGACATGATCAACGGCCAGGACATCACCGTCACCGGCATCGTGTCCGAATACGTGGAACGCCTGCAGAAACTCGGCCTGGCCATCGTCCCGCCCGCCGAGGACCGCCGCACGTCGGAGGAACTCTGGAACAAGTGGGGGCGCTACGGCACGTTCGACTTCCACTCCCACACCAACCCCAAGCCCATCTGCTACGCCGCCGCGTTCGACCCCGACGGCTGGAAGCGCGTCTCCAACGACCTTGTCCGTGAAGCCGGGGTGGACCTGCGGCTGCACTCCTGGTTCTCCCGCCCCATCGTGGACAACGGCGTGATCAAGGGCGTGGTCTGCGAAACCAAGCTCGGCCCCCAGGCCTTCATGGCGGACGTGGTCATCGACACCACCGGCGACATCGACGTGGCCTCCCGCGCCGGCGCCAGCTATGCCAAGGACAACTACCTCACCACCCTGGTGTTCCGGCTGGGCAACGTGGACACCGCCGCCGCCGAAGCATTCGAGCAGGCCAACCCCAAGGAAGCCCGCGCCATCAACCGCAAAATCAAACGCCTCCTGGGCGGGGCCTGGGAGCTGTGGTGGCTCAAGACCCCCATCGACGGCGTGGTCTGGTGCAACGCCCCGCACATGACCGGCTTCGACGGCGTGGACCCGGCGGACATGACCGCCGCCGAGTTCGCCGCCCGCGACAAGATCTCCGAGGCAGTGGACTACGTCCGGGCCAACCTTCCCGGGTTCGAGAAGTGCTACATGCTGGACGTCGCCTCCCAGATGGGCGTCCGCCAGACCCGGCTGCTGCAGGGCGAGTATGTGATGACCAAGGACGACGTCACCTCCCGCCGCCACTTCCAGGACAGCGTGGCCCGCGGCCGCGACTACTACTACCCGTACCGGTCCTTGCTGCCCAAGGAAGTGGACCAGCTGCTGGTGGCCGGCCGCCATTATTCCGCCACCCCGGAGGCCCAGAAGATGTCCCGCGAGATCCCGCCCTGCATGGCCATGGGCCAGGCCGTCGGCGTCGCCGCGGCACTCGCCGTCGAGTCCGGCATGCTGGTTCGCGACGTAGCGGCAGCGGACATCCAGCTGGGAATGCGCCGGCACGGCGCCGACCCCGGCGAGGTCCCGTCGTCGAACGCCACCCTGGACAGCGAAGCGGCGGTCCTGGCATGAGCGCGGCAACGGCAGAGCGGATGGCGGAACGTACGACGGCGGCAGGCCCCGCCGTGGCTGCCCCACCGGTGCCCCTTCCGCTGGAGGGCATCCGGATCGTGGACTTCACCCAGGTGTTCATGGGCCCGTCCTGTACCCAGCTGCTGGGCGATTACGGTGCCGACATCATCAAGGTTGAACGCCCCGGCGCGGGCGACATTTCCCGCAACTCGTTCCCCGACCAGGACGGCCAGGACAACCCGATCTTCCTGTCCATTAACCGCAACAAGCGCAGCGTCTCCGTGGACACCCGCACCGACGAAGGCCGGGAGGTGCTGCACCGGCTCCTGGCCGACGCCGACGTGGTGGTCAGCAATTTCCGCTCCGGCGTCATGGAGCGGATGGGCTTCGGCTATGAGGACCTCAAGGCAAAGAACCCCGGCATCATCTGGGCCTCCGGCACCGGATTCGGCCCGGTGGGGCCGTACTCGCACAAGGGCGGGCAGGACGCGATTGCCCAGGCATACTCCGGAGTGATGTGGCGGCGCGAATCGGAGGACCAGAAGCCGGCCATCTACCCCACCACCCTCTGTGACTACATCACCGGCATGCACCTCATGCAGGGCATCCTCCTGGCGCTGCGTACCCGGCAGGCGTCCGGCGTGGGACAGAAGGTGGAGGTGACCATGTACGACTCCATGCTCCACCTGCAGATGCAGGAGGCCTGCATGCAGCTCAACCGCGGTTACGAGGTCAACTGGGGCGCCATGCCCCTGAGCGGCGTCTTCGAGACCACCGACGGTGCCGTGTGCATGGTGGGCGGATTCACCCCGGACCCGCTGGCCCGGATTTCCGACGCCCTGGGCCTGGACGAGGACCTGACCGAGCGGCCCGGGTTCGCCACGCTGGAGCAGCAGTTCAAGAACAAGCCCGCCCTGCAGGCCATCTTCCGCGGGCACTTCGCCACCAACACCACTGAGTACTGGACCGGGAAACTGGAGGAACAAGGGCTGCTCAACGCCCCCGTCCACACCCTGGAACAGGCACTGGCCGATGCCCAGACCGAGGCGAACGGCATGATCGTGGAGGCCGAACACCCCCGGGTGGGAACCGTCAAAATGCTCAACGCCCCCATCCGGCTCTCCGCCACCCCGCCCAGCATCCGCCGCGCTGCACCCCGCCTGGGCGAACACAACGTGGAGGTCCTGCTGGAAAACGGCTTCGACGCCGAGACCATTGCGCGCCTGCAGCAGCTGGGGGTCCTGCGGTGACCGCGGTGGCGGAGCGGGTTGATGAGGTGACCCTCTTCATCCACGACGGCGTCGCAACCGTCACCATCGACCGGCAGCACGTCCTCAACGCCGTCGACGGCAGTGCGCAGGCCCGGCTCAACAGGATCTGGGAGCAGCTGGAACAGGACCCGTCCGTGCGGGCCGTCGTCATCACGGGCGCCGGGTCCAAAGCCTTCTGCGTCGGAGCGGACATGTCCGCCTCCGCCGTGGACAAGACCGGCCTGGAATACTGGGCCGGCCTGGACCCCAACGGCTTCGGCGGCCTGAGCCTGCGCACCACCCTGGACATCCCCGTGATCGCCAAGGTCAACGGCTACGCCCTGGGCGGCGGGATGGAGATCGTCCTGGGTGCGGACATTGTGGTGGCGGCTGACAGCGCAAAGTTCGGGCTGACCGAGCCCCGGGTGGGTCGGTTGGCGCTCGACGGCGGCATCCACCAGCTGGTGCGCCGCGTCCCCTACACCCAGGCGATGGGCATGCTGCTCACCGGCCGGAAAGCCGGTGCAGCCGAGATGCACGCCATGGGCCTGGTCAACGAGGTGGTTCCTGCCGAAGAGCTCGACGCCGCCGTGCAGCGCTGGGTGGACCAGATCCTGGCCTGTGCCCCCACTTCCGTCCGGGCGGTCAAGCAGATGGCTGCCCGGACTTCGCACCTCACGGCCGCCGAAGCGCGCGGCCTCCGGCTTCCGGCCCTGATGGCTGCCCTGGACAGTGAAGACTCCGCAGAAGGCGTCCGCGCCTTCCAGGAAAAACGTCCGCCGGTGTGGCCGGGCTGCTGAACACACGTTTCCCACTAAGAGTTCCAACAAAAGAAGGACCACTCATGCCGCAATCCGTCGCGCCTGAAAATCGTGAATCCCTGGCTCCGGGCGTGTGGGGCGTCGTTGCCACCCCGTTCCAGGGCAGCACCCTGGACGTGGACCTGGACAGCCTCTCGGACCTCGTGGAGCGCTACGAAACCATCGGCGCCACCGGCCTGACCGTCCTGGGCGTATTCGGTGAGGCTGCCGCCCTCACGGCGGAAGAGCGGCGCCAGGTCCTGGAAATCGCCGTCGAATGCACCAGTCTGCCTTTGGTGGTGGGGGTCACGGCACTGGCCACCCGGCCGGCCATCGAGGAAATCCGCGCCGCACAGGAGGCAGCAGGCTTCCGGCTCGCGGCCGTCATGGTGCAGGCCAACTCGCCCAAGGCCGACGTGGTGGCCGCGCACCTGGACGCCATCCACCGTGCCACCGGCGCCAAGGTGGTGCTGCAGGACTACCCTCTGGCCAGCGGCGTGACCATCTCCACCGACGCCCTCATCGCGGTGGTCAAGGCAAGTCCTGACGTCATCGCCATCAAGGCCGAGGCTCCACCCACCAGCGTGGCCATCGCCACGCTCAGCGCCGCCACCGGGATTTCGGTGTTCGGCGGCCTCGGCGGCCAGGGCCTGCTGGACGAACTCCTCGCCGGGGCGGCAGGTGCCATGACGGGATTCTCCTACCCGGAAGCGCTTATCGCCTGCGTTCGGGCCTGGCAGCGCGAAGGCTATGCAGCCGCGGCCGCCCAGCTGGTGCCGTACCTGCCGCTCATCAACTTTGAACAGCAGGCCAAGGTGGCGCTGGCCATTCGGAAAGAATGCCTGCGGGAACGGGGCTGGATCAAGGACGCCGGCGTCCGGGCCCCGGCAGCTGGTTTCCCAGAGAACCTGCGGCACGCCATGTCCGCCCACCTCTGCGAAGCCACCACCGCACTGAAACTGGCCAGTGCCCCCGTACCGGCCGGGAGCCTCTGATGGATCTGGGTATCGCCGGACGCACGGCGCTGGTGGCGGCCTCCACCGGCGGGCTGGGACTTGCCGTGGCAAGCGCACTGGCCGCCGAGGGAGCCAGGGTTGCCATCGTGGGCCGGCGCCGGGACCGAGCCGAAGAGATCGTGGGCGGGTTGCAGGCAGCGCACGGCGGACTTCCGGGGTTCGCTGCCATCGCCGTCGAAGCCGACCTCACCGCTCCCGGGGGAGTGGAAGCGGCCGTGGCCCAGACCCAGTCAGGGCTGGGCCCGGTGGACATCCTGGTCCTCAACGGACCCGGCCCCAAGCCCGGCGCTGCCGCCACCCTGGACTCGGAGGACATCGCCTCTGCTTTCGAAACCCTGGTCAAGCCACACCAAGAGTTGGTGTCCCGCACCCTCCCCGGCATGCGGGAACGGCGGTGGGGGAGGATCCTGGCCGTCGGCTCCAGCGGCGTGTCGGCCCCCCTGCCCAATCTGGCCATCTCCAATACCGGACGCGCCGCGCTCGCCGCCTACCTCAAGACGCTCGCTGCCGAAGTGGCACTCGACGGGGTCACCGTCAACCTGCTCCTGCCGGGCCGGATCGCCACGGACCGGGTTACCGAGCTGGATCAGGCCGCCGCGAAGCGCCGCGGCACCACGCTGGAAGAGATCCGGCTTGAGTCCCGCAAAACCATCCCCGCGCGGCGGTATGGGGAACCCGCTGAATTCGGCGCCGCAGCCGCCTTCCTGTGCAGCGCGCCGGCGTCGTACATCACCGGCGTGGCACTGCGGTGCGACGGCGGCCTCATCCGCAGCCTCTAGCCACACCCAACATCCCGAAGGAACGCCATGACCTCCACCGCACTGGATCCCGAGACCACTACCCACGCACACCTGACCGCCCAGCACCTCATCAACGGCCAGTGGCTGGGAGAAGCAGCCACCCGGCGCATGAACCCTGCCCGGCCGGAGGAACTGGCGGCGCTGTCACCCAGCGGCACTGCCGCGGACGTGGACGCGGCCATTACCGCTGCGGCCGCTGCCCAACCGGCCTGGGCAGCGCTGCCGGCGCCCTCCCGTGGCGCCATCCTGCTCACCGCCGGGAACCTGCTGATCGAACGCCAGGCCGCCATTGCGGAGGACCTGGTCCGCGAGGAAGGCAAAACCCTGGCCGAGGCCAAGGGCGAGGTGAAGCGGGCTTCCGACGTGCTGCGCTTCTTCGGTTCACTCGGCTGGGCCGCCACCGGCGAAGTGCTGCCCAGCGGCCTGCCGGACACCACCATCACCACCCGTCGGGAACCCCTGGGCGTCGTCGGGCTGATCACACCCTGGAACTTCCCCATCGCCATCCCCGCCTGGAAGACCGCGCCGGCACTGATCAGCGGCAACGCGGTGGTGATCAAGCCTGCCGAACTCACGCCGCTCTCAGCCACGCACCTGGCCCGTGCGCTGCAGGATGCCGGGCTGCCTGCAGGCGTGTTCAACGTGGTCCACGGCAAGGGCCGGGTAGTGGGCGATGCCCTTGCCCGCGATCCCCGCATCGCCGGCATGTCCTTCACCGGATCCACCAGCGTTGGTTTGGGCCTGCAGGAAATCCTCAACGGCCGGCGCGCCCGGGTTCAGCTGGAGATGGGCGGCAAGAACGGGGTCCTGGTCCTGGACGACGCCGATCCCGTCAAAGCCGCCCAGGTAGTGGCTGCCGGTGCCTTCGGCCTCACGGGCCAGGCTTGTACCGCCACCTCCAGGGTCTACGTCACCCCCGGCATCCGCACGGCGTTCCTGGATGCCCTCGTGGCCGAGGCAGCCAAGTACACGCCGGGGGACGGGCTCGAATCAGCGATGGGCGCCGTGGTGAGCCAGCAGCAGTTCGAGCAGGACCAGGCAGCGGTGCGCGGCGCCGTCGAACGCGGTGCAACCCTCCTGCATGGAAAGTACGACGGCGACTCTTCCGAAGCGCTGTCCTTCCCTGCCGCGGTGCTCACCGGCGTGGCCTTCGACGATCCAGCCGTGACCGAGGAAATCTTCGGCCCGGTGGTGGCCGTCTTGGAAGTGCCCGACTACGAGGCCGGCCTGGCCGCCATTAACGACTCCCGTTACGGGCTGACCGCCGGCATCTGCACCGACTCGCTGGCCCTGGCCACCGACTTCTCGGCCCGCGCCCAGGCAGGGGTCATCAAGGTCAACCGGCCCACTGCGGGACTGGACCTGAACGTGCCGTTCGGCGGCGTAAAAGACTCCTCCACCAACACGTTCCGCGAGCAGGGAAGGTCCGCCTTGGAGTTCTTCACCTGGGGCAAGACCGTGTACACGGGCGTGTAGCCGCTGTGACGTATGTGATTGCGCAGCCCTGCGTGGATGTGAAGGACAAAGCCTGCATCCAGGAGTGCCCGGTGGACTGCATCTACGAAGGCGAACGTTCCCTGTACATCCACCCGTCCGAATGCGTGGACTGCGGCGCATGTGATCCCGTGTGCCCGGTGGAGGCGATCTACTATTCCGACGACGTGCCGGACGAGTGGACAGACTACGTCCGCGCTAACGCGGAGTTTTTCACCGAGGTGGGGTCACCGCAGGGCGCATCGGCCGTGGGGAACCTGCACTGGGACCATCCGGTGATCCAGGCTGAGCCCCAGCCGGTCCGGTAACACCCGGGTTCCAGCTCTCTTTCTCCTGCAGTTCCCATGGCCGCCAAGCCTTCCCGCTTGGCGGCCATTGCTGCTTTAAGCGTCCCTTTTCGCTCTTGTTACAACCACGTTGCCTTGGACGCAACTAAGGAATTTTGGCTTCTTCTGGCATGCAATCGACCCCTCCGCCCGTGAAATGCTGACGGATCGCAATGTAATGCTGCAGAAAATCCTTGACTGTGTTCCGGATCACGGCCTATCTTGAAACAACCATGTTGCAAGCAATGCAACTCCTACTCTTAGTGGTGGTTCAATGAGTACCGAATCAACCTCGCCCCGCGCAGGAGCCGTCGCCGCTGACGTCACCGGTCCCGCCCGCGGAGCCCAGGGTGCGGACAACTCCGTGGCCAGCAAGGACGTTCGACGCCGGGTGGTCACCGCCAGCTTCATCGGCAACTTCGTGGAGTGGTTCGACTACGCCGTGTACGGCTACCTCGCCGCGGTCATCTCCTCGGTGTTCTTCCCCGAGGCTGACCGGCAGACCGCGCTGCTGGCCACCTTCGCCGTCTTTGCCATTTCCTTCTTCGTCCGCCCCCTGGGCGGCTTCTTCTGGGGGCACATCGGCGACAAGCTGGGCAGGCGCAAGGCGCTCTCCCTCTCCATCGTCATCATGTCCGTCTCCACCTTCTGCATCGCCCTCATCCCCGGGTACGGGGCCATCGGCATGCTGGCACCGGTCCTCCTGCTGCTGGTCCGCGTGGTCCAGGGCTTCTCGGCGGCCGGCGAATACGCCGGCGCCTCAGCCTTCCTGGTGGAATACGCACCCGCCAACCGCCGCGGACTGTATGCCGCCGTCGTGCCCGCCAGCACCGCCGCCGGCCTGCTCCTCGGCTCCCTGATCGCGGCGCTCCTCACCTCGGTCCTCAGCACCGACCAACTGCACGAGTGGGGCTGGCGGCTGCCGTTCCTGCTGGCCGCCCCGATGGGACTTATTGGCCGCTACATCCGCACCAAGCTGGAGGACACCCCGGCGTTCCGCGCCTTGGCCGAGCAGGAGGAATCCGCTCCCAAAGCCCCCGCGCTGGACATGTTCCGGACCTACCGCAAGCAGCTGGTCATCGCCTGCGGCGCGGTGCTGCTCAACGCCGTCGGCTTCTACGTCATCCTCAGCTACATGCCCACCTACCTGTCCGAGGAACTGGGCTTCGGTCCCACCGAATCCTTCCTGGCCACCACTATCGCGCTGGCCAGCTACATCGGCTTCATCTTCCTCACGGGCCTCGCCTCAGACCGGTTCGGCCGCAAGCGCATGCTGATCACCGCGTCCGTCCTGTTCATCCTGCTGACCGTTCCCGCCTTTATGCTGCTGGATACCGGCAACTTCATGGTGATCGTCCTGGTCCAGATCCTGCTGGGCGGCATGCTCACCCTCAACGACGGAACGCTGCCCAGCTTCCTGGCCGAACTGTTTCCCACCAAAGTCCGGTACAGCGGCTTCGCCGTCAGCTTCAACCTCTCCAACGCCCTGTTCGGCGGCACAGCGCCCTTCATGGCCACCCTGCTGATCGGCATGACCCAGAGCAAGCTGGCGCCCGGCTGGTACCTCGTGGCCGCGGCTGCCGTATCCCTTATGGCCGTTCTTTTCGCCGCCGAAACCTCCCGGAAGCCCCTCAAGCACCTCTGACCAGGGCACCAACCCCGTCGGGGCACACAGACCTACCTCACTACGCAAACCGACACCAACTGCACCCACAGCAGCTGGCACCCATTAGAAAGGCACCACCCGTGACTATCACTGCCGACAACGCCTCCTCCATCGCCGAACTCGAGCGCCTCAAGGTCCTGCACAACGGCACCAAGGGCAAGCTCACGTTCTCCGACGCGGAATTCGAGCGCCGCCTCGGCGGCCTCCGCAAGATCATGGCCGCCAAGGAGCTGGATGCGGTCATCCTCACCAGCTACCACGGCATCAAGTACTACTCCGACTTCCTCTACACCACGTTCGGCCGCAACTACGCCCTGGTGGTCACCGCCGACGACTCGGTCACCGTCACCGCCAACATCGACGCCGGCATGCCATGGCGAACCTCCTACGGCGAGAACATCGTCTACACCGACTGGCGCCGGGACAACTTCTACTTCGGCCTCCAGGAAGCCCTGCGCCAGCGCGGCGTCAAGGCTTCCCGGCTGGGCGTCGAGGACGACTTCCTCCCGGGCCTGACCCGCGAAAAGATCGCCGCCGCGTTCCCGGGCGCCCAGCTGCTGGACGTCTCGCAGGACGCAATGCGCCAGCGCATGATCAAATCCGCCGAGGAGATCGAGGTCATCAAGCACGGCGCCCGCATCGGCGACCTGGGCGGCGAAGCCATCCGCAACGCCATCCGCGAAGGCATCTCCGAGTACGAAGTCGCCCTGATCGGCACCGAGGCCATGGTCCACGAGATCGCCAGGACGTTCCCGGACCGCGAGGTCCGCGACACCTGGGTATGGTTCCAGTCCGGCATCAACACCGACGGCGCCCACAACTGGGCCACCACCCGCAAGCTGCAGCAGGGCGACATCCTCTCGCTCAACTGCTTCCCCATGACCTCCGGCTACTACACCGCCCTGGAGCGCACCCTCTTCCTGGGCCAGCCGGACGAACGGTCACTGGAACTGTGGAACATCAACGTCGAGGTGCACCGCCGCGGCCTGGAACTGATCAAGCCCGGCGCCGTCTGCAAGGACATCGCCGCCGAGCTCAACGAAATCTACATCAGCCACGGCCTCCTGGCGAACCGCACCTTCGGTTACGGCCACTCCTTCGGGGTCCTCAGCCACTACTACGGCCGCGAAGCCGGACTGGAACTGCGCGAGGACATCGACACTGTCCTGGAACCGGGCATGGTGGTCTCCATGGAGCCCATGATCACGGTGGCGGACGGCCTGCCGGGCGCCGGCGGCTACCGCGAGCACGACATCCTGGTCATCGGCGAGGACAACTCGGTGGAGAACATCACCAAGTTCCCGTTCGGGCCGGAACACAACATCGTCCAGGGATAACCACCTGAACAGCCAAAGCGGCGCCGTGCACCACGGCGCCGCTTTCGGCGTCCACCCCCGACCATAGGGAAAGATGGTGTCCACCATGACTCCTGCGAAAACCCCAGACAGCAACGGCGGCGGAACCGGCACCAATGGCGGGCCGGACGCGAAAGGCGCCTCCGTCGTCGTCAATGCCATCGCCGTCCTGCGCACCTTCACCGCGGACGAACCCCTGCTGGGCGTCACCGAAATTGCCAACCGGGTGGGCATGCACAAAAGCAGCGTCTCCCGGATCCTGGCAACCTTCGAGCAGGAAAACCTGGTGGAACGTGACCCGGAAACCAAGCGGTTCCGTCTGGGCCTGGGGCTGATTGCCGTCGCCGGACCGCTGCTGGCCGAGATGGAGGAACGCCGCGTCGCCTACCCGGTCCTGCGGCAGCTGACCGAGCAGACCGGCGAGACCAGCGCGCTCATGCTGTGGAGCGGCGACGAAGCCATCTGCGTGGAGCAGATCGCCAGCCACCACCAGATCAAACACACCACGCCATTGGGTGCCCGCTACCGGGATGCCATGAGCGCCTCTGTCCAGGTGTTCCTGTCCACGCTTCCGGGCGAGCGGGTGCGGGAGCTGCTGCGCAGCGGCGCCATCACCTTTCCGGGACTGGACGACGACGGCCTGGCAGCGTACGAGGCCCGGCTCCAGGAAGTTGCGCAGCGGGGATGGGCGGGGAACTACGGCGAATCATCCATGGACGAAGTGGGCGTGGCCGCGCCCGTCCGGGACCACCGCGGCGACGTGGTGGCTGCCGTCCTGATACCGGCCCCGCGGTTCAGGGTTTCCAGGGAACAGTTCGAGAGCCTGGGTGAGGCCTGCATGGCCGCCGCCGCGAAGGTCACCACCCGGCTGGGCGGCCGGCCGGGCTGAAGCGGTCCATTGCGGCAGTGGGTGCCGGGCACTGGATTAGCCGGTGACCCCGCTGACCGCCACCACGCCGCCCCAGGGGTCGCTGATCACGGCGCTTCGGAATCCTGGGCTGTCCATGGGTGCCATCACCATCCCGCCGCCCAGGGCAACGGCACGGGCGGCGGTCCTGTCCGCATCAGTGACCGCGAAATTCACGCTCCAGTGCGGCGGCACAGCCACGCCGTCGGTGGTGGCGGCAACCGCCACCAGCTGGTCTTCCAGGAGCCACAGCGAAAACGGCGATTCCGGCGGCGACGTCAGTTCCCAGTTGAACATTGTCCCGTAGAACGCCCGGGCCGTTGCAAGGTCAGGCGTGTGCAGCGAACTCATGGCCCAGCTGTTGGGCTGGTCTGCCATCCCAACGCCGTCATTGACGCCCGCCTGCCGCAGGCAGAACAGCACGCCGGCGGAATCGGCAACCAGGCGCGAGCCCGCGCCGATGGCCCCCAGCTGCCGGCCTCCCGCCTGCTCCGCGAGGGCCGAGGCCTTCGCGGCATCGCGCACCCGGACATGGGTCAGCCATCCCGCGGGCGACCCCGGCGGGGCCTGTCCCACGCCGCCCACCGTGCGTCCATCAAGGCGCGCCTTCCAGTATTCACCCTCGAATCCCGGCGCCTCGTCGAACGTCCAACCGAACAGTCCGCCATAAAATTCCTTGGCGCCCTGTGGATCCGGTTGCCAGGTGTCGACCCAGCACGGTGCACCCACCGAGGACGTATCCCGCTGTGCCATCAACCGCACCCCTTCCATCCGGGTGGCCCGGGTCCTGGCCCGGCCACAGGGCAATGCCAGGCAAGCATACGTCCGGAAGCGCAAGGCCTGCAGGGGTCAGGGCAACCCGGCCAGCCTCGCTGCCAGATGCAGCGCCGCGAGGCGCCCTGTCCCGCGCGGATCGCCGCCGCAGAGCTCGAAGATCCGCTGCAGCCGGTGGTGCATTGACTGCCGCTCCAGGTGGAGTTCGCGCGCCGACTGTGCGGTGTTGCAGCCGGAGTCCAGCCACACCTGCAGGGTCTCGAGCAGCTGGGACTGGCGCTGCGCATCGTGGTCCAGGACCGCCCGCAGTTGCCGGTTGACGAATGCCTCCCGGGAGGAGGCGTCCATGCAGGTCAGGGCAAGGCTTTCCACGGCGGTGTCCTGGGCGTCCAGCACCACCAGGCCGCGTGCCGGGTGCCGCCTGCGCGCCGATGCGTTCCGGCGTTGGGTCTGCCGTACTTCCAGGGCCCGCCGCGCTTCCGCCAGTGACCAGGACGCCTCCGCCACCCCGGCTGCCAGCGGTCCCACCGCAATCACGGCATCATGGTCTCCGTCCAGTCCCCGCAGGGACTCCAGGATCTGCCGCCGCACCCCGGCCGTTTCGGTGCACGGCAGCCCGATCATCACCACCAGTTCGGTGTCATCCAGGTACGCTGCGCTGGGAATCCGCTGCGAGCTCAGGAAGTTTTCGACGGCGCCGCGCAGCTCCTGCGGTGCCGCCGCATGAATGGCTGCCACCACGGCGGGGGAGTCCGTGGGGAAACCGGCGCCGGGTGCCAGCTGCTCGAGGCGCCATTCCGGCGCGGCGTTGAGCACCGCGCGCATCAGTTCGGCACCCGCCAGCGCATGCAGTCCCGGCGGGGTGTGCTGCAGGAGGGCCAGGCCCAGGATGTCCACGGCGCGCTCGCCGGCCACCTGGGCCAGTGCTGTGTCCGCGGCGACGGGTACGTGGACCTCAAGCCGCCCCATGAGGACTCCCCGGACGGGGATGTCCACGGTGATGACTGTTCCGCCGGGCACCGGGTAAAAGCCGCCGTGCCCGCCCGGCCCGGTGCCGTCGTCGTCCGCTGTTCCTTCGCCGGCGTCCCCGTCCGGCCCGCTGCTCCAGCCCTCCGGGACGGCGCTGCCCAGGGTGACGCCCCACGGGGAGGTGAGACGGACGGCAGCGCCGGTCATTCCCACCAACACGCCCAGGATCTTGTCCAGCGAGGCGCCATGGGCCAGCTCGGCAGCCATGGCGCGGGTGGCGGCGTCCGCCTGCTGCAGGTGCCCCACGGACTCGCTGACAAGCATGGAGTTGATGGCCTGCATGACGCCAACAAACGGGACCACCCTCCGCAGCTCCACGACGGCAAGGCCGAATTCCTCCGCCGCTTGGAGCATGTCCGCGGGAATCTCCGGCAGTGCACCGCCGGTCTCAATGGCCAGGGCGGCAATGCCGCGCTGCGCCAGTGCGCGAATGTAGTCCACGCGTTTTGCCGGATCCGCAGTGGCCAGCGTGATTCCGCCGCAGAGCAGCAGCTCCCCGCCGCGGAGCAGGGGAGCGATATCCAGTACTTCGCTGGAGTGCACCCAGCGGACCGGCTGGGCGTCGGCGGCCACGCCCCGGGGATGGACCACGGGCTCCGCAGCGGCGAGGGCGGGGTGGGCGAGTATTTCGCCGAGAAACACTGACACGACAGTCCGTAACGTAGTAGGGGGATCTGTTAGACAGATTGTATCTTGTTGCTTGTGATGGGGGCCACATAGCCTATTTGGTACTTATCCACCTCACGGAGGCCCCCATGCAAGAAAAGCTTTCAACAGCCACGCACGGCCAACCTGACCAGGCCACACAGGACCACAGCGCCGTGGACCACGAAGCCTGGCTGCAGCCCATCCCCGAATCAGCACGAACACGCAAGGTATCCGGCCAGTTCTGGATCTGGGCGGGCGCCAACCTGGCACCCATCAACTGGGTGCTGGGGGCACTCGGTATCCAGCTTGGACTCGGCCTCGCGGACACCATCACCGTCCTGGTCCTGGGCAACCTGATCGGCATGCTGCTCTTTGGCTGCTTCGTCCTCCTGGGCCAGAAGACCGGAGCCACCGGCATGGTCCTGGCCCGGGCGGCATTCG
Source organism: Pseudarthrobacter sp. C4D7 (assembly GCF_013359725.1). Classification (GTDB taxonomy): domain Bacteria; phylum Actinomycetota; class Actinomycetes; order Actinomycetales; family Micrococcaceae; genus Arthrobacter. The sequence continues at coordinate 23,567 of NZ_JABFMW010000012.1, forward strand.
GCCGGCGCGGCAACTACCTGCCGGCAGCAATCCAGGCACTGCTGGTCATCGGCTGGTGCGCGGTCAACACCTGGATCATCCTGGACCTGGTCATGGCGCTCTTCGGAACCCTTGGCTGGGTTGACCCCGAGGCCCCGAACTACGGTTGGAAGATCGGCGTGGCCACCTTCATCATGGCCCTGCAGGTTGCCATCGCCTGGTTCGGCTACAAGGCGATTGCCGCCTTCGAGAAATGGACCGTGCCACCCACCATCCTCATCCTGGCCGTCATGTCCGCAGTGGCCTGGTTCGGCATGGACATCAACTGGAGCTACGCCGGTCCTGCCGGCGCCGTGCTGGAAGGCTCCGAGCGGATCGCCGCCATGAGCGCCGTCATGACCGCCATCGGCATTGGATGGGGCATCACCTGGTTCACCTACGCCGCGGACTACTCCCGGTTCGTGAGCACCAGCGTCCCCAAGAAGAAGGTCTACCTCGCTTCGGTGCTGGGCCAGTTCATCCCGGTCGTCTGGCTCGGTGTCCTGGGCGCCAGCCTTGCCACCAACAGCGGCGAGATCGATCCCGGCAAGCTGATCGTCATGAACTTCGGAGCCATGGCGCTGCCCGTCCTGCTCATGGTCCTCCACGGGCCCATTGCCACCAACATCCTGAACATCTACACCTTTTCGGTGGCCACCCAGGCCCTGGACATCTCCATCAGCCGCCGCAAGCTCAACCTGTTCGTCGGCGTCTTCTCGCTCGGCGCCGTCGTCTTCTTCATCTTTCAGGAGGACTTCGCTGCTGTACTCGACGCCTGGCTGATCGGCCTGGTGGCCTGGGTGGCCGCCTGGGGCGGAATCATGCTGGTGCACTACTTCTGGCTGGAGAAGCGCTGGCCCGGCGGGACTGAACGGCTGTTCGACGGCGTCGGCACCAAGCGGCTGCCGGTGGTCAACTTCGCCGGCGTCATCTCACTCGTGGCCGGGATCTTCGCAACGTGGCTGTTCATGTACGGCCTGATCCCCATCATGCAGGGCCCCATCGCCGTGGCCCTGGGCGGCTGGGACCTGTCCTGGCTGGCCGGTGGACTCACCAGCGCGGGGGTGTACGCCATCCTCGGCCCGCGCCAGCACATCCGCTACCTGGCCCTCGAACCCCGCGCCGTACAGAAGGCGGACGCCATCCCCGGCGCCACCGCTCCCGAAGCAGGAAGCAAAGCGGCGGAGAGCACGCCCGCCCTTCCCGCCCTCTGAACTCCGCTTCCCATAGAACCTGGCGGGCGCCCACAGCGCCCGCCGAAAGGATTTCCCGTGAACAACCCTGCCATCGCGGACCCCCTGCACCCCATCACCTGGCCCGAGGGCTTCAAGGCTGCAGCGTCCTTCACTTTCGACGTGGACGCCGAATCCTGCACCATCGCCCACGATCCCACCAGCACCCGGCGCATGTCGCTGATGAGCCACCAGTCCTACGGCCCCAAAATCGCGGTTCCCAGGCTGCTGGCCATCCTGGCCCGGCAGGACATCCAGGCCACCTTCTTCATCCCCGGTTTCACCGCCGAGTCCTACCCCGACGTGGTCCGGCAGATCGTTGACGGCGGGCACGAGGTGGCCCACCATGGCTACCTGCACGAGCCCATGCAGGGCATCGACGCCGCCACCGAGGCCAGCTATATGGACCGCGGCCTGGAGGCGCTGGCCAAAGTCGCAGGGGTACGGCCCGTGGGCTACCGGGCGCCCTGGTGGGAGCTCAATTGGCACTCTCCGGGCCTCCTGGCGGACCGCGGCTTCCTCTACGATTCCAGCTTGCTCGACGGTGATGCCCCCTACCGCTTCGCCGTCGCCGCGGACGATCCCCGCGACATTGTGGAGATTCCCGTGGACTGGACCCTGGACGACTGGGAGCAGTACGCGTTCTACCCCGGAGTCACCGGCAGCGGCGTGATCGAGAGCCCTGCCAAGGTCCTGGAAATGTGGACGCTAGAAGCCGAGGCGCACCACTCCCAGGGCAGCTGCTTCGTCCTCACCAACCACCCCTTCATCTCCGGCCGGCCCTCCAAGGCCGTGGCCCTGGAGCAGCTGATGGAACGGGTGAAGGCCATGGAGGGCATGTGGGTGACCACTATGGAGAACATTGCCCGGCACACCAAGGAAACGGTCACCGAAATCCACACCCACGCGCGGATCGAGGTGCCGGTATTCCCGGGCGCGGGTGCACAGTTCAAGCCGGCCATGGTGCGGCAGGGGGTCCCGGCCTAAAGTTGGCCGCAGGGGCCGGAGCCGCCGGCCGGAAGGAGCCTGCACATGGATCTGCCCCGCAACGCAACGGACGGCATCGAACAGGAGCTGGACTGGCAGGTTCCGCTCTACGAACAGTTCCACCGGAATCCGGAACTCGGCCTCGCCGAACACCAGACTTCCGCAGCGGTTGCGGAGAAGCTGGCCGGCTGGGGCTTTGATGTCCGCCACTTCGGCGGCACCGGAGTGGTGGGTGTCTTGGCTAACGGGACCGGCCCCGGCGTCCTGGCCCGTGCCGACATGGACGCCCTCCCGATGGCGGAGGCAACGGGGGCACGCTACGCCTCCGTCAACCCGGGGGTGATGCACGCCTGCGCGCATGACATGCATGTGGTGGCGCTGCTCGGGGCGGCGAAGTACCTTGCCGGGCACCGGGATGCCTGGCGGGGGACCTACACCGCCCTCTTCCAGCCGGCGGAGGAAACGGCGGCGGGTTCGCAGGCAATGCTCGACGACGGCCTGGCCGCCGGGATCCCGCGGCCGGACGTCGCGCTGGCCCAGCACGTGATGCCCACCGAGGCGGGAACCATCGGCACCACGCCGGGTCCCATCCTTTCGGCCGGTGATTCAGTCCGGATCACCGTCCACGGCCGCGGCGCCCACGGCTCCATGCCGCATAAGGCGGTTGATCCGGTGGTGCTTGCAGCCTCGATCGTCCTCCGTCTCCAGACCGTGGTGTCCCGGGAAACCATGCCGGGAAAGTTCGCCGTCCTGACCGTTGGGTCCCTGCAGGCCGGAGCCACGGCCAACGTCATCCCGGACCGGGCCGTGCTGCTGCTCAACCTCCGCACCTACGACGTTGCTTTGCGGGCCGGCATCATCGCGGCGATCGAGCGGATTGTCCGGGGGGAGTGTGCAGCGGCGGGATCCCCGCAGGACCCGGAGTTCGAGTACTACGACCAGTACCCGCTGACCAGCAACGATCCGGAAGCCAATGCCCGGGTCACCGCCGCCTTCACGGAGGCCTTCGGCGCGGATGCCGTCTACCGTGCCGCGCCGCAGACAGCGTCCGAGGATTTCAGCCGTATCCCCGACGCCTTCGGCATTCCGTACGTGTACTGGGTGGTGGGCTCGGTGCCGCCGGAAACCTACCGGCGGGCGGTGGCGAACGGCACGGTGGACGCTGACATCCCGGCCAACCACTCGCCGTCGTTCCTCCCCGCCGTCCATCCCACCCTCGCCGTGGCCACGCGTGCCCAGGCGGCCGCGGCACTGGCCTACCTCGCGGCGCAGCCCGGTTAGGTCCCCGCCAGCAGGGACTTCATCTGCGCCGCGGCGCCGCTGCCCGGGGCCGGCGTGTAGACCACAAGGTGCAGATCCGGCCGGTCCGACGGGGAGACCTGGTGGTGTTCCAGCTGCAGCACCCCCACCGCGGGGTGGTGGAAGAGGCGCTCGCGGGACTCGAAGCCCAGGATGTCGTAGAGGTCCCAGCCCTGCCGGAACTCCGGGCTCGCTTCCTTGAGCCGCTCTACCTGGTACTGGATGTCCGGATCGCCCAGCCGCTGCCCGGTTTCGGCGCGGAACTCGGCCAGGAATCGTTTGCTGGTGGTCTCCCAGTCCGGCAGCAGGTTCCGGACGTAGGGATCGGTGAAGACCAGCCACAAAAGGTTGCGGTCCGCCGCCGGCACAGTGGCGATGTTGGGATACAGCGCCGCGTAGGCCGTGTTCCAGCCCGCCACGCCCCAGTCCGGAAACAACGCGAAGGACGGATTGGGATCCAGGGCATCCAACAGCCGCTGGATGTGGGGTGGGGCGGAATCCGCGGCCGGAGCCGCCGGTGCTGTGGACGCGTACCCGCCCAGCGACAGCACATAGCCAAGGCCGGTGCTGGACAAGTGCAGCGCGCGGCTGATGGCCTCCAGCACCTGCCGGGACGGGCTGATGTCCCGGCCCTGCTCCAGCCACGTGTACCAGGTGACGCTGACGCCTGAGAGGAACGCCACCTCCTCGCGGCGGAGTCCGCGCTCGCGGGTGCGGCCCACGGGCGGCAGTCCGTACTCCGCACGCAGGGCCTGATCGCGCCGGGCCCGGAGGAAAAGCCCCAGTTCTTTGCGGCGGCCGGGATTGTTCACCTCAAAATACTATTACTCTGGTACTCCTACTACTAGTAGCAGCGCTGTCTTCCACCCAGCCCTGCAAGGCCAGAGGATGGTAAGCATGCCTGCACTCCGCTCAAAAACAGTCACCCACGGCCGCAACATGGCCGGAGCCCGCGCACTGCTGCGTGCCTCCGGCGTCGCCAATTCGGATATCGGCAAGCCGATCATCGCCGTGGCCAACTCCTTCACCGAGTTCGTCCCCGGCCATACCCACCTGGCCCCCGTGGGCCGGATCGTCTCTGACGCGATCCTCGCCGCCGGCGCCGTGCCGCGCGAGTTCAACACCATCGCCGTGGATGACGGCATCGCCATGGGACACTCCGGCATGCTCTACTCGCTGCCGTCCCGCGACCTGATCGCCGACTCGGTCGAATACATGGTCAACGCCCACTGCGCCGACGCCCTGGTGTGCATCTCCAACTGCGACAAGATCACCCCCGGCATGCTCATGGCAGCGCTGCGCCTGAACATTCCCGTGGTGTTCGTCTCCGGCGGCCCCATGGAAGCCGGCCGCGTAACCCTGACCGACGGTTCCGTCCGCTCCCTGGACCTGGTCAACGCGATCGCCGACGCCGTGGACGAGTCCATCTCCGATGCCGACATCAACCTCATCGAAGAGAACGCCTGCCCCACCTGCGGCTCCTGCTCCGGCATGTTCACCGCCAACTCCATGAACTGCCTCACCGAGGCCATCGGCCTGTCCCTGCCGGGCAACGGCTCCGTGCTGGCCACTCACACCGCACGCAAGGCGCTGTACGAGAAAGCCGGCGCCACTGTCGTCGAGCTGGTGAAGCGCTACTACGACGGCGACGACGACTCCGTGCTGCCGCGCAACATCGCCACCGCCAAAGCGTTCGACAACGCCATGGCCCTGGACATCTCCATGGGCGGATCCACCAACACCATCCTGCACCTGCTGGCCGCGGCCCAGGAAGCGGGAGTGGACTACGGCCTGGCCGAGATGGACGCCAAGTCCCGCCAGGTGCCCTGCCTGGCCAAGGTGGCCCCGAACGTGGCCAAGGACAAGACCTACTACATGGAGGACGTGCACCGCGCCGGCGGCATCCCCGCCCTGCTGGGCGAGCTGAACCGCGGCGGGCTCCTGCACAAGGACGTCCACTCCGTGCACTCCAACGACCTGGACGGCTGGCTGGACGACTGGGACATCCGCGGCGGCAAGGCCACCGACGAGGCGCAGGCCCTGTGGCACGCGGCTCCCGGCGGCGTCCGTTCCTCCACCGCGTTCTCGCAGTCGAACGAATGGACCTCCCTGGACACCGACGCTGAGGGTGGCTGCATCCGGTCCGTGGAGCACGCCTACTCCAAGGACGGCGGCCTGGCCGTACTGCGCGGCAACGTCGCAGTGGATGGTGCCGTGGTGAAGACCGCCGGCGTGGACGAGTCCATCTGGACCTTCTCCGGCCCTGCGGTGGTCTGCGAATCCCAGGACGAGGCCGTGGAAAAGATCCTGAACAAGCAGATCAAGGAAGGCGACGTGGTGGTCATCCGCTACGAAGGCCCCAAGGGCGGTCCGGGCATGCAGGAAATGCTCTACCCGACGTCGTTCCTCAAGGGCCGCGGCCTGGGCAAGAAGTGCGCCCTGATCACGGACGGCCGCTTCTCCGGCGGCACCTCCGGCCTGTCGATCGGCCACATCTCCCCGGAAGCTGCATCAGGGGGAACCATCGCACTGGTTGAAGACGGCGACATCATCAGCATCAACATCTCGCAGCGGTCCATGGAGCTGGAGGTCTCCGACGAGATCCTCGCCGAACGCCGCGAGAAACTCCTGGTCAACGGCGGGTACAAGCCCAAGGACCGGGACCGCCAGGTATCGGCTGCGCTGCGCGCCTACGCCGCCATGGCCACCTCGGCGGACAAGGGCGCCGTCCGGGACGTGTCGCTGCTGGAGCGGTAACGCCTGACTCCGGGCGGGGGAGGGCCAGAACAGGGCCTTGTTCTCCTCCTCCGCTCCGGGACAAGGGGCCGAACGCCCCGTCCTGCTGCCCGGCCGCTCGGGTACCCTTTTCACATGGCGGGCGGAACGGTGGAATACGGGGCAGAAGCCATCCTGCTTGCCGGTGCGGGGCGCGCCATCCTCCTCCAGCTCGCCAACCCCTTGGTAGGCCGCGGGGTGGCGGAGAACAGCTCATTCGCCGAACGCCCCCTGGACCGGCTCAACAGCACGCTGACCTACGTTTACGCCATTACCTATGGCAGCGAGGAGCAGGTCAACGAGGTCCGCCGCCGGGTCAACCGCGCACACGCTCCCGTCCGCCGCGCTACCGATCCGGACTCCGAGGGCTACAGCGCCTTCGACCCCAAACTGCAGTTGTGGGTGGCAGCCACGCTCTACGACACCGCCAGCACCGTCATCCGTAACATCTACGGCCCGCTCGATGACGCCTCTGCCGACGCCATCTACCAGCACTACGCCAGGCTGGGCACGGCCCTGCAGCTGCCCCCGGAGCTGTGGCCTCCAGACCGCGCAGCATTCTCCCGGTACTGGGACGAACAGCTGGCCTCCCTGTCCGCCGGCGAGGCTGCCCTCCAGGTGGCCCGGGACCTGTTGTACCCCGCCAACGTCCCGTGGTGGTACCGGGGCGTCATGCCCGCAGCCAGGTTCCTCACCGCAGGCCTCCTTCCGGCCCAGCTGCGGCAGGACTTCGGCCTCACCTGGAGTGACCGGCATGACCGCCGCTTCCACCGCGCCATGCGGTTCCTGGCGCTGACGTATCCGCGGCTGCCGCAGCGGGTCCGGCACTCGTACCGGAACTACTGCCTGAACCGGTTGGACAAGGACCTTAGGCGGAACCGCAGGCCCCGCCAGCGCCAGGGGATCAGTGCGTAATCCCACCACCGTGGAGCAGCGGATCGACATCCGCGCCCGCCGCTTCCTGGCCACGGCTCCAGCCGGGGGTGCCAAGGCAAGGCTCACCGAGTTCATCATTTTTGGACTCAAACAGGGGTGGGCCTGCATCTTCGGGGCAACGCTGCTGGCGGTGCTCATGGCTGCCCGGCTCTGGTATCCGGATACGGCGGCCCTTGCGCGCAACGACTTCCTGACCGTCGCCGCCGTCGTCATCCAAATCCTGATGGTCGCCTTCAAGCTGGAAACCCTGCGCGAACTGCGGGTCATCGTCCTGTTCCACCTGGTGGGGACCGTGATGGAGCTGTTCAAGACGGACATGGGTTCCTGGTCCTACGACGCCGAAGGCGTGCTGCGGATCGGCGCGGTGCCGCTCTTCAGCGGGTTCATGTACGCCGCCGTGGGCTCCTACATGGTGCGGGTCTACCGGCTTTTCGACCTGAAGTTCGCGGCGTACCCCCGCCGCTGGGTGACCGCCATCCTCGCCGTCGTCATCTACGCCAACTTCTTCACCCACCACTACATCTGGGACCTGCGCTGGGTGCTGCTGGCCGCCGTCGCGGTGGTCTTTGGCCGGTGCGTGATGCACTTCCGCGTGTTCCGGCGGGAGTTCCGGATGCCCCTGGTGGTTTCCTTCCTGCTGGTGGCGCTGTTCATCTGGCTGGCCGAGAACATTGCCACATGGTCGGGTGCCTGGCTTTACCCCAGCCAGGTGGATGGCTGGCACCCCGTGGGCCTGGAAAAACTGGTGGCCTGGTTCCTGCTGATGATCATCTCGGTGGTGCTGGTTGCGTGGGTCTACAAGCCGCAGCCTCCGGAAACAGGCAACGCATCACGCCCGGAGGTTCCGTCTGCGGCATCGGTGCCGTAAAGGGGTACTGCGAAAACCGGTTTCAGCAGGGCCCTCGCTAGGGCGTGGGGAGTACGGTTCGATGGAAGGCATGGCCCCCAAAACACTTCCAACCAACACCAGTGCGCCCCAAAAGCCCAGCCCGCAGCGGCAAGCGCACTGGGGCGGCGTCTTCGCGATGTCCCTGTGCGTCTTCGCCCTGATCGCCTCGGAATTCATGCCGGTCAGCCTGCTCACCCCGATGGCCGACGAGCTCCGCGTCTCCGAAGGGTTGGTGGGGCAGGGCATCGCCATCTCGGGCCTGTTCGCCGTGGTCACCAGCCTGACGGTATCCACGCTGGCCGGCAGCCTGAACCGCAAGACCCTGCTGCTGGGCCTCACCACGCTCATGGCTGTTTCCGGTGCCGTCGTGGCGCTGGCCCCGGGATACCTGCTCTTCATGGTGGGCCGTGCACTCATCGGCGTGGTGATTGGCGGATTCTGGTCGATGTCCGCAGCCACTGCCATGCGGCTGGTGCCTGCCCACCAAGTGCCGCGCGCCCTCGCCATTTTCAACGGCGGCAACGCCCTGGCCACGGTGTTGGCTGCGCCGCTGGGCAGCTACCTGGGGTCGATCATCGGGTGGCGTGGAGCGTTCTTTTGCCTGGTTCCGGTGGCAGGCATCGCCTTGGTCTGGCAATGGATCAGCCTCCCTTCCATGTCGGTGGAAAGGCAGGCGTCCGGAAACGTCCTCGCGATTTTCGCCGCGTTCAAGAGGCCGCCGGTCGCCTGGGGAATGGCCGCGTGCGGCACCTTCTTCATGGGCCAGTTCGTCCTGTTCACCTACGTCCGCCCGTTCCTGGAACGGGTGGCCGGCGCGGAGGTGGCAACGGTATCGCTCGTTTTGCTGGTGATGGGTGCGGCCGGGTTTGCGGGGACCATGCTGATTGGCCGGTTCCTGGGCAAGGGGCTGTACCGGACGCTGGCCACCATCCCGGCGCTGATGGCGGTCATCGCAGCGGCCCTGGTCCCCACCGGCGGCCGGCTCGCCGTCGTGGTGGTTCTCCTGGCTGTTTGGGGGCTGCTGTCCACGGCCGCTCCGGTGGGCTGGTGGAGCTGGATTGCGCAGGCAATGCCCCACGATGCCGAGGGCGGTGGGGGCCTCATGGTGGCCGTCGTCCAGACCTCGATCGCCATCGGATCAACGCTGGGTGGCGTCCTGTTCGACGCCGCCGGACACGGCGGCGCCTTCCTGGCTGCCGCAGCCATCCTTACCGTTTCAGCGGTCATCGCCGCCGTGACCGCCAGGGTCACGGTCCCCAACGCCTGACCTTTGACAGTTTCAATCCATCAGTAACCACAGGAGGAAACCATGAAATACACCAAGAGCGGCGGACAGACCGGAGCCGGTCCCAGGGAATGGTTCACCGGGACCGTGCAGATCGATGGGATCCGGAATCCTGACGAACAGTCAGCCATCGGTTGCGCGCACGTCCGTTTCGCCCCCGGTGCCCGGACCGCCTGGCACCACCACCCCAAGGGCCAGACCCTCTACGTCACCGATGGCGTTGGGCTGGTGGCACGGCGGGGCGGCAAGGTCCAGGAAATCCGTCCCGGCGACGTCGTCTACATCGAACCCGGGGAAGAACACTGGCACGGGGCAACCCCGGAGCGCTTCATGGCCCACATCGCCATGCAGGAAGCGGATGCCGACGGACACGTCGTCACCTGGCTCGATCACGTCACCGACGAGGAGTACCCCGCCTGACCATGCACAACAGGTGGGCGGACGACGGCGGGAGGTGCCGCCGTCGTCCGCCCACCTCCTGCTGTGGCAGGTCAGTCCTCGTAGGTGTTGGCGATGTACACGTCACACGGGGCGTTGTGCGCCACGCTGTTGGCGACGCTGCCCAGGAGCCGGCCAATGCCGCGCATCCTGCGGTTGCCCACCACGATCACCCGGGCGTCCAGGCGGATAGCCTCCTTGATCAGCGAATCAGCCGGCTTGCCGCGTGCCGCGAAGTGGGTAATCTCCACCCCCGGCCGCGACGCGCCCAGCGACTTTGCCACCATCTCGGAGCTGTCGGCGTTGGAAATCCGCACCTTGTCCGAGCCCACCCCAAACGTTTCTGCACTTTCCATCTCAAACGCGGTCACCACATGCAGGGACGCTCCCAGCGATTCGGCAAGGTCCAGCGCCACTTCTGCGGCCTTCCGTGCGGACGGGCTCGCGTCAACGCCTACTACAACAACTCCACTCATCGTTTACTCCTTCATCATTCCGGGCATACAACGTCCACAGGCCAGTCTAAGGAGTACCCACCTGACGGCCGGCTAACCGTAGACTTTGGAAGCGGTTCATCACGTGGGTTGAGGGGGGAACATGGGCGGGCTTGCCGATCAGGCTGCGCAGGACCAGACAGGCCTGGCACCGGTCTACGTGGACGTGCCGGACAAATCAGGCGTGCCCGGTGCAGGCACCAGCAGGCTCCTGAACACCGGCCTGACCGAGGCTGAGGCGACCATTGCCGCGGAACCGGCGCCGGCCCTCCACCCCTCCAGGAAACAAGAACGCCGGAGCACCATCCTGGGCGCCACCTGGATTTTGGGGTGTATCACGGCGGGAGTGATGCTGGGACTGTACAAGGATGCAGTCCAGGGCGGTGACACCGGACAGGCAGGCTGGGTGCTGGCGGTGCTGGCCGTCCTTGTTCCGTGCCTCGCCGTGCTGGGCTTATACCCGCAGTGGAAAAGGCAGAAGTTCATCAAGGGCTATCAGCGCCGGCACCAGGCCTGGGTAGCCCGTTTCATTGGCAACTGGCCGCTGCGGGAGCGCCTGACCGATGTGGATGCCATAGCTGATGTCTGGCAGCGGGTCAGCACCCGGACCATGGCGGACACCTTGGAAGCAGACCGGAACGCCGTCCTGGCCCGCGGAGTCCATGGGGAGCTTCCCACCAGGCTGCTGGCCGAGGCGCTTGCGGCCGTGGACGCCTGGGCGCGGGCACCCTGGTCGGACCCCTCCCTGTACCGTGCTGCGCAGGATGCCGTCGACCGCTTCGGCGGGCTGGCAGGCCGGCGGGAGGATGACGTTGAACCTTCCGGGCCGTCGTCGAACCATCCCTGACCCCGCCTAGCCGCCGAAAAGCCTTTTGCCGATGCCCTTGAAGAAACCCGGTTCCAGTGCTGGATCGATTACCGCGGGCCGGGCAGCGGTGTCGGTCCCCCAGGCGGCCACAGGACGTCGCCTGTTGTTCCAGTCGACCGAGCTGAACTCCGGATTGTAGAGCGGTGGTTCCACGCCTTCTGCCCTGAAGATGTCCCACATCCAGCCGGGGATGTGGTCCGCTGTCCGGGGGTAGGCCAGGAGCTGCCGGGCCCACAGCGCGGCGTCGGCCGGTTCTGCGCCAGGGTGCCACCGGCCGTCGTCCCCCTTCCTCAGAAGTTCCTCGTCAAACAGCTTCACGAACCCAGGCCTCTCCGGGTACACATGCACTTCCGCCGTCGTCCAGGTCCCTGAGCCAGGCTCGTACGCGCGGCTTCGGTGTTCATCCAGCCACACAATCAGTGCTTCGTAGGAAAACCCTTGCTCGCCGTCCTCCAGCCCGCTCACGCTGGTGTCGGTACTTGAGCGGACATAACCATGGCCCAATGTGCTGGACACCCTGTGGACCAGTACCTGAACCACCTCTTTCGCGCCCTGGGCAAACCCTGCAGGCCCAAACGCTTCGCGCTTCAGCGCTTCGAGCCCCTCGGTCACGAACGGATCAGAACTCAAGTCACGCACCGGGGCCAGCACCTGCTTTCTTTTCGGGAGGAGTGAGGGCCTTAGGCCGGCACATGGCCTTGGGCCGTCTCTGTGATTTTTTCGGTGGCCGCCCAGGACGCCAGGAGCTTGAGGGCTTCCGCGGAGGGGGTGCCTGGCGTGGCGGGGTAGACGGTGAGGGTGTGCCCCGGGTCTTCCTCAAGCCCCAGCACCTGGTAGTTCAGCTCGAGGAGGCCCACCACGGGATGCTGGAAGAATTTGGTTCCGGCGTAGTGGCGGCGGACGTTGTGCGCCGCCCACCGCGTGCGGAATTCGTCGCTGCGCATGGACAGTTCACCGATCAGTCCGGCGATGCCCTTGTCGTGGGGATTGCGGCCGGCCTCGCGCCTGAGGATGGCCACGTTGGTGTTGGCCGCACCATCCCAATCCGTGTAGAAGGTGCGGGCGCCGGGATCCAGGAAGATGAACCGTGAGTGGTTGGCCGGCCGTGACGGCGTGCGGTACATGTCCGAGTACAGGGCGTAGCCCAGGGTGTTGGCGGCCACGATGTCCAGGCGGTTGTTGCCAATGAACGCAGGGGCCTCCGTGATGGCATCCAGCAGGTACTGCAGCTCCGGCCGGACCGTGGAAGGTGCGGTACCGCTGGTGCCCCCGGCGCGTTGGCGGCCGGAGGTGTTGGCTGCCCGGGCCAGGTCGTAGAGGTGGTCGTGCTCGGCCCGGTCCAGTTCAAGGGCCCCGGCGATGGCATCCAGGACGCTGTCCGAAACACCGTGGAGGTTTCCCCGTTCCAGCCGCGTGTAATAGTCCACGCTGACCCCTGCCAGCCGCGCCACTTCCTCGCGCCGGAGCCCCGGAACGCGGCGGCGGCCACCATAGGGCTCGATGCCTGCCTGCTCCGGGGTGATCCGCCCACGGCGTGAGGACAGGAACTGCCGTATCTCGGCTCGGTTATCCATAGGCAACACGTTACGACGAATAGCTGGACCCTAAAGGGGTTCTGCCGGAACCAGTTACGGCTGGACCCTCGCCAAAGGTGCCGGGCCCGGGTTTGATGGGAGTGTCCCTGTCAGCCGTTTCACCATTTGGAGGCCCAATCATGCGCGCAACCATCATGCATGCGCCCGGAGATGTCCGTGTTGAGGATCGCGACAAGCCGGCCCTCCGGCGGCCCACGGATGCGGTCATCAAACTCGTCGCCGCCTGCGTCTGCGGGTCCGACCTGTGGCCGTACCGCGGCGCCGACAAAATCTCCAAGCCCATGCCGATGGGCCACGAGTATGTGGGAATCGTCGAAGAGATCGGCGCTGACGTGAAGAATGTCCAGCCGGGGCAGTTTGTGGTGGGGTCCTTCCTGGCGTCGGACAACACGTGCGAAATTTGCCGCTCCGGCTACCAGAGCGCGTGCGTCCACCGGCAGGGCGTGAGCGGTTCACAGGCGGAGTACCTGCGCGTCCCGCTGGCTGACGGCACCCTGGTGGCAACCCCGGGCATGCCGGACGCGGACAAGATCCCGTCGCTGCTGACCGCCTCCGATGTGCTGGGCACCGGATGGTTCGCCGCCAAGGCGGCCGAGGTGGGTCCCGGCAAGACCGTGGCCGTCGTGGGCGACGGCGCCGTAGGGCTTTTGGGGGTCCTTGCGGCCGCGCAGATGGGCGCCGACCGGATCATCGCCATGTCGCGCCACGCGGACCGGCAGGCGCTCGCCCGTGAGTTTGGTGCCACGGACATTGTGGAGGAGCGCGGGGACGACGGCGTCAAGAAGATCAAGGAACTCACCGGCGGCCTCGGCGCCCATTCGGTCCTCGAAGCCGTGGGGACCCAGGAATCGATGCTGCAGGCCATCCACGCCACACGGGCGGGCGGGCATGTGGGGTTCGTGGGTGTGTCCCATGACGTGGCACTGCCCGGCCGGGACTTGTTCTCCTCGCACGTCCACCTGCATGGCGGCCCGGCGCCGGTGCGGCAATACCTTCCGGAGCTGATCGACCTGATCCTCAGCGGCGCCATCAACCCAGGAAAAGTCTTCGACCTTGAACTCCCGCTGGAGCAGGCCGCGGACGCGTACAAGGCCATGGATGAACGCCGCGCCATCAAGGTGCTCCTGCGCCCGTAGCCGCGGCCGTGATCCAGGGGACATCAGGGTAGGACTCTCAAGACCAGTCACAACAGGGCCACCCTCAAGCCACCTTTTCCCGGGTTTGCTCCGAACAACCCCGGTAATATTTAGCTGTCCCCCCAACAGATCACAGGAGAACCATGACTACCGTCAAGGCTTATGCATCCCCGTCCGCCACGGAGGACCTGGTGGCTACCACCATTGAGCGCCGCGAAGTGGGTCCCCACGATGTCCTGATCGACATCAAGTTCGCCGGCATCTGCCACTCGGACATTCACACCGTCCGCGGCGACTGGGGCCCGCAGCAGTACCCCCTGGTGCCTGGCCACGAAATTGCCGGCATCGTCACCGAGGTGGGGGCCGAGGTGACCAAGCACAAAGTAGGCGACCGTGTTGGTGTTGGCTGCATGGTCAACTCCTGCCGCGAGTGCGTCAACTGCCAAAAGGGTGAAGAGCAGTACTGCCTCAAGGGCAACACCGGCACCTACGGCGCCGTCGACCGCGATGGCACCATCACGCAGGGCGGCTACTCCACCCACGTCGTGGTTACCGAGGACTTCGTCGTCACCATTCCCGAGGGCATTGACCTCGACGTCGCCGCACCCCTGCTGTGCGCCGGCATCACCACCTACTCGCCGCTGCGGCACTGGGGCGCCGGTCCCGGCAAGAACGTTGCCGTCGTTGGTCTCGGCGGGCTGGGCCACATGGCCGTCAAGCAGGCCCACGCCATGGGCGCCGAGGTGACCGTCCTGTCACAGTCACTGAAGAAGCAGGAAGACGGCCTGAAGCTCGGTGCCGACCACTACTACGCCACCAGCGACGAGAACACCTTCTCCGAACTGGCCGGCTCCTTCGACCTGATCATCAACACGGTCAGCGCCTCGATCGACATCAGCTCCTACCTGGGCCTGCTGAAGCTCGACGGCGCCATGGTGAACGTCGGTGCCCCGGCGGAACCGCTTCCCGTCAACGCCTTCGCGCTGATCGGCGGCCGCCGTTCCTTCGCCGGATCCATGATCGGCGGCATCCGGGAGACCCAGGAGATGCTCGACTTCTGCGCGGAGCACCACCTCGGCGCCGAGATCGAGGTCATCCCGGCCGAGAAGATCAACGAGGCCTACGAGCGCGTGCTGGCATCGGATGTCCGGTACCGGTTCGTCATCGACACCGCCACGCTCTAAAGCATCACCTTCGCTCCCAAGGCGTAAACGGCGGGCCGGCCCCCACAAGGGGCCGGCCCGCCGTCGGGCTTTAAGGCGTGCCCGCTGCTTCCCGCCGGGCCCGGCGCAGCCAGCGCGAGCCGCTGCCTTCCCCGGCGGCGGCATCTCCTGCGTTCATCAGGGAGCAGCGCTCTACGGACAGGCACCCGCAGCCGATGCAGCCTTCCAGCGAGGTTTCCAGGACCTTCAATTCGCGGATCCGCTGCGCCACCAGTCCGGCCCATTGCCGGCTCATCGCCGTCCAGTCCGCCTGGGACGGTGCCCGGCCCACTGGAAGGTCATCCAGTGCGGCCTTGACCTCTTCGAGGGAAAGGCCCACGCGCTGGCCTGCGGCGATGACGGCCAGACGGCGCAGGGTCAGGCGCTTGTACCGGCGCTGGTTTCCCGCTGCGCGTTCGGAGTGGACCAGCCCGCGCTCCTCGTAATACCGCAAGGTGGGGACGCTGATCCCTGCCCGGGAGGCGATCTGGCCAACGGTCATCAGGGTGTCATGGCTGGGTTGGGGCACCGGAGCAGTCTGCCATGCGGCCGATTTGACCTCAAGTCAGCTTGAGGTTGTTGGCTTGCTCCTGGCAGATACCAATCTCTTTGGAAAGCAGGCCCGCATGAAAAACCCCCGCAAAGATCGTTCCCGGATCCAAAACCCCGGCGGGGCGGAGCGGCCAACAGCAACACAGCTGCATGTCCCGCGGCCCTGGGAGGGCAGGTCGTTCGACGCGGCGCTGAGCTCCATGCTGCATATCCGGTGAGGGGTGGGGTGCCCTTACGGCGCGAGGCTTTCCAGGATTGATGCCGCAGGCGCCTGCATGCAGCTGCGGTAGTTAATGCCCGCCCACAGATTCAGCCACTCCGGATCCCCGGCGGCCGCCGCCGCGGCACGCAGGGGAGAGGTGAGGTGGTGGATCTCCGGGTAGCCATACGGGGCGTCGCGGTCGTGGCGGCGCATGAACTCGTTCTGGAGGCCACGGGCATTCCGCCCGGAGAAGGCCCGGGTGACGGCGGTGGTGGTGAAATGGTCCGACGCCGACAACGCAGCCCGGTGCGCCGCCTTGGTTCCCGCTTCGTCCGCGCAGAGGAACGCGGTTCCGGCCTGCACAGCCACTGCCCCGACCGCGAGTGCTGCCCGGGTGTGCTCTGCGGTGGCAATGCCGCCCGCTGCAATCAGGGGGACTTCCAGATCGGACAGGCCGCCGAGGATTCCGTGCAGCGGCACCAGGGGAGGAGGGGCATCCGCCGCGAAGGTTCCGCGGTGGCCGCCCGCTTCCGGACCCTGGACGCAGAGCGCGTCGGCGCCTGCGGCAAGGGCCTGCACGGCTTCGTCGCGGCTGGTGACGGTGGCGATTACGTAGATGCCGCGCTGCCGCAGTGCCTCTATGTCGCCGGCGCGGGGAACATCGAAGGTGAACGAAACCACGGGCGGTGCAAGGTCCAGCAATGCCTCGAGCTTCTGGTCCCAGCCGTCATCGTCATGCCGTGGCTCGCCCAGGCCAACTCCGAAGCGTCCGGCATCCGGGGCCAGCGAATCCGCATAGCGTTGCAGTGCCGCCGGGTCGATGACGGATGGTTGGGGGACGAACAGGTTGACGCCGAACGGCTTGTCCGTTTGTCCCCTGACGGATTCGATCTCGGTGCGCATTGCCGCGGCGGTCTTGTAGCCTGCGGCGATGAAGCCCAGGCCGCCGCTTTCGCTGACCGCCGCTGCCAGTTGCGGGGTGGAGGGCCCGCCGGCCATGGGCGCCTGGATGACGGGGACCGCCAGAGCATCGAACCGGAACCTGGTGCCTCTATGCTGGGTGGCCATGTGCCCTCACGGTCGTTGGGATCTACCTGACGAATGCTACGCCGGCAGGCACTCCGATTCGACAGGGGATCCGCCAGGGTCAGCTGGAACCGGCCTCAACCATGAGCTTGAGGTTCTCCAGCGTCTGCTGGCGTGCACTTTCCTGCATCCGCTCAATAATCAGTTCATCGGCGAACTTGCCGATGGCGCTGCCGGGGACGTTGTAGTCGATCTCGGCGGTCACCAGGGTACTGCCGCTTCCGTCGGGGGTGTAGTCCCACGTCTGCCGGCCCTTCAGCGGACCGTCGAACTCCAGGCGCAGCCGCTGTCCGCCCCCGGGGGTCTCTTCCCTGCCTGTTACGCGCGTGGTGACGTGGAACGGGACGCCTGCCATCAGGTACTTGTGCTCGACGACGGTTCCCACGCCGCCGTCGCCCTCGATCTTTTCCGCTTCGCCCAGGTTGACCCACCACGCGGCCCAGTGCCTGGGGTCGGATGCCACCTCAATTACGCGGTCCACCGGTGCATTGATGGGGATGCTTACCTTGATATGGCCCATGCGATCCTCCTCGTGCCCGCGGCCGGATCACTGGCTCAGGGCCGTTCATTGGTGATGAGCCGAACCTATCGGCGCCGTCCCCTCCCCACCAGGGGCGAAAGCCCTGAAGGGCCCGGTGCCGGTGGGGTGGTCAGTCCTCCTGGCTTGCGGCCGGCGGATCGCCGGCGGCGATGCGGACCACGGTGACCTGGACGGCCACCTTCTCCGGGGCCAGGTGGTTCCGTACGGCGGCAGCCACGGCCCGCACCACGTCGGGCGTCCGGGCGTCCGGGCTGACGCCGATCCGGACGGTTGCCTCGGCACGGCCGCTTTCCTCGCGGACCTCCACCAGCGGCGGTGCATCAGCAGCGTTCCGCTGGAGCAGGGACGCCGCCCGGCCGGGGAGGCGCTGCCACAGGTTGCGGGCGGGGAAAACTTCCGTGACGCCGTCGACCGCCATGATGGCCTGCTGCAAAGCGCTGGTCACTTTTCCTCCCGGGGTGCTTCGATGACGTCGGTAATAGTGATGTCGATGGCCGCGATGTTCAGCTCGGTGTGGCGGGCCAGGGCCTCGGCCAGGTCCTGCCGAAGCGACGCCGCGCTGGGCATGAGCGCGTGGCCGAACAGGACCGCCAGGTCCAGCCGGACCGCCACGGGGCTGCCCGGAACCGTGACGTCACCATCGAGCCTGACTTTTCCGGCGACAGCTCCCGGCAGGCTGTCTGCCACGGAGCGGACCAGGGCCAGGATGGAACCTTCTGTTTCGGACAGGGTGTCGGCGGGATCGTCGGAACGCAGCGGGATGCTCCGCCCCGGCCGCAGTTCCAGTGCGAGGTTTGCCAGGATGTCCTTCATCCAGTCGTCATTGCCGCTGCCGGCTGCTGCCAGATCACTGGCGAACAGTTCTCCGCCCGCCGCGGCGAGCCGGCGGAGGGAGTCGAGGCCGTTGCGGCATTCCGGGCAGGACTCCAAGTGCGCCGGGTCGGGAAATTCACCGGTGTCCAGGTAGAGGCTCAGTTCCTCGATCGTGTGGCCGCACTCAAACGTGTCGTTGGGCATGCTCATCGCCAATCTTCCATTTCGCGGACCAGTGTAGTCCGGGCACGGGCAAGCCGTCCCCGGACACTGGCTGGGCTGATGTTCAGGGTCCGGGCAATCTCCTCATAGCTTTGGCCGTTGATTTCCTTCAGGATCCAGCAGCGCCGCTGCTCCTCGGGCAATGCCGAGAGGGCCGCCTTCAGGGACTCCAGGCCGGCGCCGGCAACGGCCGCCGCCTCCGGCCCGGCTTCCGGGGAAACGGTGTCCGCCGGTGCATCCCCGTCCGCTGCGGCCAAGCTGGCGTGGTTGCGCCGCCTGCGCAGCAGGTCGATGCTGCGGCTGCCGGTGAGCCGGAGCAGCCAGCCCTTCACTGCGGCGGGTTCGCGCAGGGTGTCCAGCTGCTGCCAAGCCTGCACCAGCACTTCCTGCACCACGTCATCCGCGTCGGCGTATGAACCCGTCAGGCGCCGGGCGGCCGCCCGCATGTGCGGACCATAGCGCCGGGCCAGTGACTCGAAGGCCGCCGTGTCGCCGTCGGCTGCCCTGCCGGCCAGGATGGCATCGGGGACCACGTCCAGTTGGTCGCGCACCAAGGGTAATCCTGTCACCGAATTCTGCTTTCACTATCGGCGCGAGCGCCTGAGGGGCAGGCGGGCCCGCCCACCACAAGGGTGGAACGGGCCTGCCGCAGGGGGAACTGCCTACTCTTTGCTGAAGCCCTCCTTGACCTTGGCCGCAGCGTCCTTGAGGTTGCTGCCGATGCCCTTGGCGGCATCCTTGACCTTCTCGCCGGCTTCCTGCAGCTTGGCCTGGGCCTGGTCCCGCTGGCCTTCGCGCTCCAGCTCCTCATTGCCGGTCAGCTTTCCCGCGCCTTCCTTGGCGGCGCCGAGGTGGTTGGTGGCTGCGTTGTTGAGCTTGTCGTCGAGTCCCATGATCGATTCCTTTCCTTTGTTTCCTGTTTCCTGCTCAGCCGGCGCGGTGTGCGCTGGCCAGCTTTGTCCTGGTTCCACTTCCTATTCGGACCAGAACGGTGGGGTGATGGCCCAGCTGCGCGTCAATTGCGCCAACCAGGTCCTCTGCCAGGTCCGCCACCTCACGCGGGGAGGCGCCTTTACGGGCCTGCAGCGTGAGCCGGAGGGCACTGGATTCGTTCCGTTTGTTGCGGCCGCGCCAAGCGGTAAGGGAGCTTCCGACGACGGCCCTGTTGCCCTTCAGTGCCTGCTCCACACCTGCTGCCAGGTAGGAGACGTCCACTGCTGTGTCCCCAAGTTCCGGATCCTGTTCGCCGGCCGCAGTTCCGGTCCGTCCGCCGCCCTGGCGCGTCAGCCAGAAGATGCTGGCAACGGCGCCAAGGAGCAGCAACGCGGGCAGGGCGAGGGTCCACCAGCTGCCCAGGGGCTCCGGTGCCGGAGCGGTTGAAAGCAGTGCCTGCCACCGTTCCAGCAAGCCGCCGGCGACGGCGGTCCACTGGTCTGCGATGCCGGGAACCAGTCCCGCTCCCGCGGCCAGCAAACCCGCGCCCAGGAGCACCAGCCCGGCAATGGCCAGGAAGAGCCTGTTCACGGCCCTGTTCGTGCTGTTCATCGGCCTACTGCTCCTTCCGTGGCAATGTGGACCCGCGCCCGGAGGGCCCTGCGGAGCCGCAGCCCTGCCACCTCGTCAGCGGCTGCCGCGGTGAGGACTTCCGGGTCAAGGGTGATGCCCGACGTCGGGCGGACGCTTACCCGTGCGTGGTTCCGGGCCACGGTGGTGGCCACCTGCTCGGGGGCCAGGTTGGCTGCCAGGCGGACCTTGCGGGAAATAGCGGCTGCAATTGCTTCGTCATCCACCACCAGGGCGCTGCGGTCACTGACCATGGCACGCCTTCCGCGCCGCCCACCCTTGACTGCGGCGACCAGCAGTCCGGCGCCCACAAGCGCCAGGACGGCTCCGCCGGCCACCAGGCCTGCGGGCAGGACGGCATGGGGAACTTCTGCCGTGAGCGATGCGAGGTGGCCGGGGGAGGCAAGCAGTGCAGGCTGCCCCAGCATCGACAAGATGCTCTCGGTTCCCAGCCACAGGCAGGCGGCCAACACCAGGATTGCGGTGGGGATGGACAACCCCGAGCGGGACGAATGCGTTTCCCGGCGGATGATGCGGTTGGTGATGCGCGCCTGGTTCACGGTCTCCTCCTGTCCTGACCGGAGTCCACCCGGTCTTCCTGGATGGCGCGGCCACCCGCTCCAAGGCGGATATTGATGCGGCCGCACTGCAACCCGGTAATGTGCTGGCCCAGGGACGAGATCCTGAGCCTGGCGATCCTTGCCTGTTCAAACGCCGGCTGCCGCTCCGGTCCGGATGCGCCAGGCGCCAGGGCCGGCCCCAGCAGCGGGGGAGGGGGGAGGCGGACCTGGAGGTCCACCCCCAACTTCCCCGCGTCGTCGTGCAGCGTGGCTGACACGTCGCCGCTTCTAACCTTGAACGCGCCGGCCGCCACCGCTTCCAGGGTGTGGCGCAGGGCGGCCTGCTCGATCCGGGTATGGCCCTGGCGCGTGGACGCCTGCACCGTCACGATGACGAGCGGCGGCCGAGGAGGGCATCCAGGACGGCGCCGAGGTCCAGCCGGCCTTCGGCTGCCCTGCCCAGGACGGCTCCGATTCCCATGAAGATTGCCATCAGCAGGAAGCCCCAGAAGCCGAAGGCCAGGGCGGCCAACGCCAGGACGGCCCCGCCGGCCGCCCCGGCAACCACCGGGGTCATGCAACCCTCGGCTCGTGGCCGGCGTCGTCCGAGTCGTCATCCTCGGACGGAACGTGGATGTCGGTGATGGTGATGTTGACCTCGGTGACCTCCATGCCCACCAGGTCCTCCACGGCGGAGTAGACCGCATCGCGGGCGTTGTCTGCCACCTGCTGCAGGGGGTGCGGGTACTCCACCACGAGGGTCACGTCCACGGCAACCTGGGTCTGGCCCACCTCGACGCTGACACCCTGCGTCAGGTCTTTCTGGCCAACCTTTTCGCGCAGGTTGCCCAGGGCACGGGCTGCGCCGCCGCCCAGGGCGTGCACGCCCTCGATTTCCTGGATGGCGATGCCGGCGATCTTGGCCACGACGCCGTCTGCCACTGTGGTGCGTCCACGGCCGTCATTGCCGCCTGCTGCCGAAAGCTCGTGGCCGGGGGCGGCAGCCGTCTGCTTCTGCTGGACCGTGGCCGGGGTTTGCGTCTGCGTGGTCATGTGCGTCGCTCCTTCTTGTTGTGGAACTGGATTCAGGGGCGCGTCCTGCGCCCTCACATGTAAGACGCAGTGGCAGGGCGAAACCTCACGCAAAAGTATTTGTGATCGTCATCACACTGCTGTGAGGGCAGCAAAAAGGGCGTTGACGACGCCGGGTTGATCCCGGCGTCGTCAACGCCCCTTCGCGGGGTATCCCCTAGAGGGCCAGTGCGGGCTCATTCCCGCGCACGCTCAGCGTGAAGGTGTTGGGTCCGCTGCAGGTGACGGCGATGCGGCACGTGGTGGTGTTGTGCCGCGTGGAGAGGTCCGAGACCGCGGAATCAAGGGTCTCGTGGAGGGAGGTCCGGTCCCAGATTTTCAGCGTCACGGATTCGGCAGTGTTAAACGTCATTGTTCAGTACTTTCCTGTATCAAGCCGGTTCGATCGTCCGGCAGTGGCCTGTCCGCGCTCGGAGGGTCGGTGGCCTGCGCTCACCGGTGGGCCTCGTTGCGTCACCAGGATGTCAAGGGCGGATGGTTCCCGCCCTGCCAGTCAATAGTGCCCATGGCTCGAGGGCCGGCTCAACCATATTGCCGAATTATTGCGAGTGAATCTCATCACGTGTGACGGACGGCACAGTCAGTCGTCGAAATGCGCGGTAATCCTCTGTTCCCCGGAAATCGAGGTGATGACGGTGGCTGCCACTTCCCGGAGCTTGATGTTCCTGGTGCTCGAGGCGCGGGTGAGGATGCCGAAAGCTGTCTCCCGGTCGCAACGGTTCTGGGCCATGATTGCCCCGATGGCCATGTCGATCACCGTGCGTGACTGCATTGCGGCGGTGAGGTCATTGCGGGCTTCCTTCAGCTGTGAAATCCGCAGGATCAGCCGCAGCGAGCTGGCTGCCTGGGCCACAAAGGACTCTACGGTGGTGATGTCTTCGCCGGAGAATCCGTTGCTCCGGCCGGAGTAGAGGTTCAGGACGGCCTCGGCGTCCCCGGCGAGGTCAAGCGGCACGGCCAGGATGGAGGAGACGCCGTGCTGTTCGGCGGTGCGGACATATGGCCCCCAGCGGTCTTCGGCGGCCAGGTCCGGCACCAGGAGCGTGCTTCCCTGCCGGAGCGCGGTGAGGCACGGGCCCTGGCCGAATCGGTTCTGCAGTTCATCGAGGGCCTGCGCTGCGGCGTCACTTGCCGCCACGGCCTGCGGCCGCTTCTGCCGCAGGACGGTGACGCCGCTGTGGATCCTGTTCCCGGGGCTGGACAACCGCTTACTGGCCAGTACCGCCAGCTCGGTGAGGAAGGCCTTGATGTCCGGACTCTCCAGCACTAACTGCTGCAACGACAGTTCCATCGCTTCCAGCGGCAGGTCCCCCGGTTCCGGGAGCGGCTGCTCCCCACTGCCGGTCATTGGTCCCCACCCGCTGACAATTCCCGCATGGCCGTCGCTATCAACGCCACCTGGGATGCCGGGAGATGCAGCGCTTCATTGAGGTAGGCATCAAAGGACATCTCGTCAGCGTCCCCGCCGAGACCGTAGTAGTACGTCCACAGCTTGATCATCGGCACCTGCGTGCTGCGGAAGCGACGGGCCACATCCCTGCGCTGCTCGTCGGCTTCCATCAGCTGGTCAGGGTCGCCGGTCCAGTCGGCGTTCATGCCTGCGGTCCGCTCATCGGCGCGGGAATAGGGGGATGGGTTGCCTGTGCGTGGTTCACGGCCATATGGCCTCGATCCCGGGTTGCGCCCCGCACCTGGTGCCGGACTGGTGGCCGCCGCTCTTGAACGCTGACGTCCCGATGTATTCAACCCCTGGATCCTGCTGCCATCCCGAAATCTCCTACCTTTGACACTACGCTCCCGCACGGGTTTGCGGTATACGTCAGGGCAGCTTGGCGGGAATGCCGGCCGCTCCGTGAATTTCCGGACCAGGCGGGCGCCGTAACCGTAAGATGAACCCCATGCTGAATCCTGCTGACAACGTGACCGTGCAGCACCTCCAGGAGGTCCTGGTGGGCGCTGAAAATGCCGTGGAATTCCTGTCCGGGCTCTCGGGAATGGCGGCGGCTGCAGTATCAGAGGCCGCGGGGGACACCATCGAATGCGCCGTTACCCTGAAGCTCCGTCGCCGCCCCACCACGGCGGCAGGCTCCAGTGCCAGGGCCCTGGAGTTGGACCTCATTGAGCAGGCGCTGGGGGACGGACCCTGCATCCGCGCACTGCGTGAGATGGCGCCGGTGCTGGTTGACGACGTCGCGCGCGATCCCCGGTGGACCACGTACAGCCGCGAGCTCACAAAGCGGGGCGTGCAGAGCACATTGGGCGTGCCTTTGGAGATCAGCGGTGAGGCCAGCGCCGCACTGAACTTCTTCGCAACCAGGCCGGGCATCTTCACGGCGGACGTCTACGACAAGGCCGCCGGGTTCGCCGCCGCTGCCCACAACACGCTGCACCTCTCCGTCCGCATCCACGCCGCGCAGAACCGGGCGGATGACCTGGAAGCTGCCCTGGAGAGCAGGACCGCCATCAACCTGGCCTGCGGCGTGATCATGGCGCAGAACCGGTGCTCCCAGGAGGATGCGATGAAGATCCTCACCAAGGTCTCCAGCAACCGCAACCGGAAGTTGCGGGACGTGGCAACGGAGCTCATTGAGCAGCTCTCCGGGAGCAACATCCAAACCCACTTCGACGCGTAGGCCCGAACGCCGGGGCTCCCGCAATCCGCCGGCTGCTGCCGTCCGGTCAGCCGGCGGCCCGAACGGAAACGGAAACTGCCGCGGTGCCGCCGGTTTGCCGGATGTCCCAGCAGTTCCCGCTGCCGATCACCCGGTAATCACCGGCACCGGCGGCTTCCAGCACTACGGCCGTACCTTCATCAATGGCAACCATCCGTTCCACCAGGCCTGCAGCCACGGCGCCCACCGCGCGGCTTAGTGTTCCGGCCTGGGCCGCGTGCACATCCAACGCGAACGGGACCAGCCCCAGGCCGTCCCGGACGTCCACGGCGTCCAGGCCTTCCCCGCACTCCTCCCCGCATACCTCCACCCCGTTGATCCGGTAGCCGCCGATCAGTGCCCGGCGGGGCGCCACCATGGCACCGGCGGAGAACCCCAGATAGGGGGTGCCGCCGGCAACCAGCCGGGACACCGCGGCAGCTGCCGGGCGCAGGCCCTCCCAGTACGCCGGCGTCAGGCCTCCGCCCACCACCACGCCGTCCGCGCCGCTGAATGCGGTGGGATCGGCCGGGCTGCCTGCTGCCAGCGGGACCGCCACGATCGCGCCCCCAAGCCTGGTGCGGAGGGGACCCGCACAGGCCTCCAGAATGTCCTGCAGGCTCCCGCCGCCGGGATGGACCGCTACGGCAACGCGGGGTGTGCGGCCCGGGCCGGCATGCCTCCGCACGTCGTCTGCGAAACGGTCGAATATGCCGGGGAAAGCCTGCGGATCCGGGCCGGCGCCGGCAAGGAAGATGCTCATGGGCTTCAAGATACCGGCTGCAGCCTTTCGGCGGAGGCGGCAACAAATAGCCCTTGACGTGCCCCCGGTGCCGGACTAACGTACAACCAAATGGTTGTAGAAACGCTGAGTGAAAACGAACTGGACCGCCTCTTCCAGGCGCTTGCCGATTCCACCCGCCGGGACATTGTCCGCCGCGTCACCCTGGGCGGGTACTCCGTCTCCGGCCTGGCTGCGCTCTACGCCATGAGCTTCGCCGCCGTCCAAAAACATGTGGCGGTATTGGAGCGTGCATCCCTGGTCACCAAGGAAAAGCACGGAAGGGAGCAGATCGTGCGGGGCAATCATGAAGGACTGCAGGAAGCCCGCCGGCTGCTCGACGGCTATGAGCAGATCTGGCGGCAGCGTGCCGACCGGATGGCCGACATTCTCGCTGAAGGATAGGAAGGCATTGCCATGACAGTCATCAGTACGGAAAAGAACCCCGAAGCATTGAGCCTCACCCTCGTCGCAGAGTTCGACGCCGGCGTGGAACGCGTCTGGCAGCTCTTTGAGGACCCGCGCCAGCTGGAGCGCTGGTGGGGGCCGCCCACCTATCCCGCCACGTTCTACAAGCATGACTTCGTTCCGGGCGGCAAGGCCAGCTACTTCATGACCGGCCCCGAAGGAGACCGGGCACACGGCTGGTGGGAGTTCACCGGCATCGACGCGCCCCGCCGGCTGGAATTCGACGACGGGTTCGCGGACAGCGACGGCAACCCCACCGGGGAATTCGGCGTCAGCCACGCCACGGTGACCCTGGAAGCGCTGGGGGACCGCACCCGGATGACCATGCTGTCCATCTTCGAATCCGAGGAACAGCTGCAGCAGATGATGCAGATGGGCATGGAGGAAGGCCTGAAGGAAGCCGTAGGCCAGATCGACGGCATCCTCGCCGAGCACGCCAACGCCTGATGCCGCCCCACCTTGGCCGGGACGCCAGGTGGGCGGACGACGGCGGGAGGGCCCGCCGTCGTCCGCCCACCCCCGGGCGGTGGATCCCCAGGCGTTGAACCCGCAGGCCCACCGCTGAATACTGGAAGCCTAAGACCAGCAAAGGGAAGGCGGTGGCGCGATGGGCGGCGGGGCAGGGGATTTCCGCAAGCGACTCGAGCGTGCCGCCGAGGCCCGTTCATACCGGGGTGCCGGCATCACTGCCGAAGAGGAAGCTGCGCTGGACGCCCTCGATGCGCAGGAACGGGAGAAGCGCAGGAAAGTCACCGATGCCGCCCGCGCCGAGTACCTGGTCCGCGATGCCATGGCGCAGGGCAAGTTCGACAACCTGAAGTACGCGGGTAAACCGATCCCCGGGCTGGGTGAATCGTACGATCCCGACTGGTGGGTCAAGGGGTTGATCCAACGCGAGAACATCAGCGGCCTGGGCCCGGCAGCCATTTTGTTGCGCACCGAGGACGCCGGGCTCGACGCGAAACTGGACGCCCAATACACCGAGCAGCAGGTGCGCGACATCCTGCAGGATTTCAACCGGCGCGTCATCGACGCCCGCCGGCAGCTCCAGGGCGGCCCGCCGGTGGTCACCAGCACCCGTGACGTAGAGGAGCAAGTGGAGCGCTGGCGCAGCCGCCGTGACCGGCGTGTTGCGGACGCTCCGGTCGCACCGGAGCCGGAGCGGTCCTGGTGGAAGCGGCTCTGGAAGGGCGCGGGGTAGGCGTCTGGGTCTGCTTTCCCGAACAGCTCGCAGGCGGCGTAGCAGTACCTGTCGGTCTGGCCCCCTGGCTACGGCCTGTAATTGGGGTTGGGGCCAATCATCGATGCGGGCGGAGGCGCGAACGGACCCGCGGGATAAAGCGGTGCCACCTGGAGCATGTAGTTGGCCCACTGCGGCCCGGCGATCATGTAACCGTCGAGGCGGGGATAGAACGTGCCATTGATGGTTACATTCTGGCCCGCCCGTTTTTGGCCCTCCAGGGCATCTCCAAAAAAGGACGCAGTAACCAGGCCGGTGGTGTACCCCACCACCCACGTGGACCCGTTGGTGTTCGACGTGCCGGTCTTGGCGGCGGCGGGAACCTTGTCCTGCACCTTCGGATTGATCCAGACGCCGGAACCCTTCTTCAGCACGTCCTGCAGTACCGAGTTGACGCCGCGGGCCACATCCGGCTTGACGGCATCATGGCAGTCGGGGGCCTGGGCGGGCAGTTTAGCCCCGGCGGCATCAATGACATCAACCAGGGCGATGGGAGCACAGTAGCGGCCCTCCGTAGCGAACGTGGCAAAGGCATTTGCCAGGGTCAGGGGTGCCACGCCGGTGCCGCCCAGGAGGTTGCCCAGCTGGTGCATGTTGACGGGGGTGCCGTCCAGGCCGCTGTGCAGGCCGACGGCGTCCACCATCTTCTGGATGCCGCAGAAGTCGAGCTGGGCTGCGGAGGCAAAAGTGGCGGTGTTGATGGAGTTGTACAGGCCGTAGTTGACCGGCATCGGGCGGTAGAAGCCGTCCTCCGCATTCTGCAGGTCATCGGCAGCGCCGAGGGCAGGGTTTGCCTGCGCCGTGCTGTACGCACCCAGCACCTTGCCGCAGCTGTCCTTCCACGGGAACCCCAACGGATAGACCCGGCGGGAAGCGTCCACTTGAGCGGTGAGCGGCTTACCCTCATTCAGCCACTCGGCGAAGGTGAAGGGCTTCATGGTGGAACCCGGCTGGAACCCACCGGCGCCATTCAGGGTGTTTCCCTGGGGATCCCTGGCATCCACGTTGAAGTTCAGGTTGGTGTCGAACCTGCCGGGCTGGGGGAGGAACACCGTGTTTTGGGCCATTGCCAGGATTTTTCCGCTGCCGGGCTGGAGGCTGAGCAGTGAGGCTGCCCAGTGGTCCGGATTTTCGCCCGCCGTCCCGTCCACCTGGGCCTGGGCGGCCGCCTGGAGCCTGCTGTCCAGGGTGGTGGTGATGGTGAGGCCCCCGCGGTAGAGCCTCCGCTCGCGTTCCGCCTCGGTAGGCCCGTAGGCGGGATTGTTCAGGATCAGGTGGGAAACGTAGTCGCAGAAGTAGGGTGCCATGGCAGCGTTGGCGCAGCCTTGCTGCTGGGGTGTGATGGTCAGCTGGATGGGGGTGGCCGCGGCCGCATCGTGCTGCGCCTGCGTGATCTTGTGCAGGCGCAGCATTTCGGACAGGACGTGGTTTCTTCGAAGAACCGACGTGTCGGGATTGGTGACCGGATTGTAAAGGGTGGGGCTGTTGACCAGGCCAGCCAGCAGAGCCGCCTGGGGAAGGGTGAGGTCCTTGGCGGTGGTGCTGAAGAAATACCGCGCAGCGGCTTCAATGCCATATGCGTTGCTGCTGAAGAACACGATGTTCAGGTACCCCTCCAGGATTTGGTCCTTCGTGAACCTCTTCTCCAAAGCAATGGCCAGCTTCATTTCGCGCAGCTTGTCGCCGAGGTTTTTCTGTCCGTTGAGGACCACCGCTTCCGGCCGGTCCTGCGAAAGCTGTGCCTCGTTCAGGACATTGGTGACGTACTGCTGGGTGATGGTGGAGGCACCCTGTTGGCCGCCCTTTGTCAGGTTGGACACCACGGCCCGGAGTATCCCCTGCGGGTCCACGCCGGCGTGCTCGAAGAACCGGCTGTCCTCGATGGCGACGATGCCGTCCTTGATGAAGGGCGACATTTGGTCCAGCGGGACCCGCACGCGGTTCTCCGCGAAGAAAGTGGCAATCTGCTGCCCGTCGGACGTCAGGACCTTGGTGGCCTGCGACGGCGGCTGAACGGTGAGTTCCGAGGGCAGGTTTTCGAAAAACCCGATGGAAGAACTGACGCCTATTCCAGCAGCCGCGACGGCCGGCACCACCAGGCTTGCCGCCAGCACCCCGCACAGGGCACTGGCTGCGAGGAATCCCAGGAACCTTCCCAGGGCTGCCCCCACACCGCGCCTGTGCCTTCGCTTCCGTGCCAATTCCCCACCCCCGCGCTCGAAGGTGGGATCAGGATACGCTCCGGCCAGGGGACGGACCAGACCCGGACAGGTCAGGATTTGGTCACGCCAGACCATTGACGAGCGATAGTTACCGACATATCGTTAACTATCGCTGAATATATAGCGAGTAGATCAATGTGAAAGGACGATGCCACCATGAAAGGCATATTCGACGAGAAACATCCGGGCCCTGGGTTCGGCGGCGGCCGCTTCGAGCGGGGGAGGAGCCAGCGGGGGCCCCACGGGCACCGCGGTCCGGGTTTTGGTCCAGGGTTCGGCCCTGGCTTTGGTCCCGGATTCGGTCCGGGGTTTGGCCCTGGGTTCGGCCCCGGCTTTGGCCGTGGTGGGCGGAGGGCAAGCCGGGGTGATGTGCGGGCGGCCATCCTGTCCCTGCTGGCAGAGGCGCCGTCCAATGGTTACGGACTGATCAAGACCATTGCCGCCAAGACCGGCGGCGTGTGGCGGCCCAGCCCGGGATCCATCTACCCCACGCTCCAGCAGTTGGTGGACGAGGGCCTGATCGAGGCCGTGGGCGAGGGCCGTGGAACAGAGTTTGCGCTGACGGACGCCGGCCGGGCCTACGTTGCGGAACACGCCGAGGAGATGGAGAACGCGTGGAACGCCGAACCTGACAGTGCGGACCGGGACTTCCATCAGAGCATCGCCAAGCTCATGGGAGCCATCCACCAGTTCCGCGCCGGAGTGACCGGGGAACAGCGGGCTGCCGCCGTTGAAAAGATGGATGAGCTGCGCCGAGCGCTCTACAAGATCCTTGCGGACTAAAGCGGGAACCTACGCGAAGGAGTCTTCCTTGACGTGCCGTTCAGCCGGGGCCGGTGCGGTCGGGATGTGGGCGGCGGCCTGGCGCAGGGGGTTGAATCCCGCTCCGATCTCACCGAAGGCGTAGGCCGTCTCGGCGTGCTCAGCCAGGTCCACGCCGGCGGTCTCAGCCTCGTGGCTGACACGGAAGCCAACGGTCTTGTGGATCACCCGGGCAATGACCGCGGTTCCAACGCCGGACAGCAGGAGCGTGATGACCACCGCGGCCACCTGGGCGATGAGCTGCTGGACCCCGCCGCCATAGAAGAGGCCGCCGCCCTGGCCGTTGACGGGAAGGGCGATGAACCCCAGGGACAGGGTGCCGATCAGGCCTGCGCCCAGGTGGACACCCACCACGTCCAGGGAGTCATCAAGGCCAAACCGGTACTTGAGGTCCACGAACACGCAGCAGGCGGCTCCGGCCACCAGGCCCAGGCCGATAGCGGCCACTGGGCTGATGTTGGCGCAGGACGGCGTAATGGCCACCAGTCCGGCGACAACGCCCGAAGCGGCGCCAAGTGAGGTGGGGTGGCCGTGGCGGGCCTTCTCCACCACCAGCCAGCTGAGCATTGCCGCGGCAGGAGCCACCAGGGTGTTGATCCAGATCAGGCCGGCCTGCTCAACGCTGGTGGCCGCGCCGCCGTTGAAACCAAACCAGCCGAACCACAGGATCGCCGCGCCGAGCATGATGAACGGCAGGTTGTGCGGGCGGTGGTTGGGGTCCTTCGCGAAACCGTGCCGCTGGCCAACGATCACGGCCAGCACCAGGGCCGCCGTTCCCGAGCTGATTTCAACTACGGCGCCGCCGGCGAAGTCGATCACCTGGCCGAAGATCTCCGTGACGGCACCCCCTGCACTCATCAGGCCGCCACCCCAGATCATGTAGGCGAGCGGGCAGTAGATCACGGTGATCCAGACGGGAACGAACAGGGCCCACGCGCCGAACTTGGCGCGGTCCGCGATGGCGCCGCTGATCAGGGCCACCGTGATGATGGCGAAGGTAGCGCTGTACCCGGCCTTGAGGAGGTCGGGTGAACCCATCAGGTTCTGCAGGCCGAAGCTGGTGAAGGGATTGCCAAAGAGGCCCAGGACGCCGTCCCCGGTGGTCATCGAGTAGCCCCACAGGACCCAGACCACGCCGACGATTCCTGCCGAGATGAAGCTCATCATGATCATGTTCAGGGCGGCCTTGGCGCGGGTCATGCCGCCGTAGAAAAGGCCAAGCCCGGGGGTCATCAGCAGGACCATGGCGGCTGAAATCATCAGCCAGACGTGTTGGGCAGTGATCTCCACCGGTGGGTCCCTTCGCAACGTGATCGTGGTGCGGGACCCGTTGTGGTCCCGTGCATTTCCCCCGGGATCCATTTTTGGCGGCGTGTGTTTCAGCCAGTGCAGCCTAAAGTTGCGACCACGTTACACAAATCGTCCCTGCGTGAAGTTCACGTATCAGCCATGTTTCGGGCATGTAAACACCCTCTGTTCCACTGCCTGTCTCCACGTGCTCCGCCCCTTGCGCTTCCCTTCAGGCAAGGGAAAGAGCGGCCGACGGCAGGTGAGACCCGCCGTCGGCCGCTCTTTTGCGTGTGTTTCGAAGCTATGAACGTGGCCTCACCCGGTCAGAACCTGCGCGCGTTGGCCAGGACCGGCAGCTTGGCACGGATGCCGTCCACCGTTGACGGATCGATGTCGACGACGGCGAGTTCCGGCTTCCCGCCCAGCGCCGCAACCGCCTTTCCCAGGGGGGTGATCACGGCGCTGTGTCCGATGCCGGTGGGTGCC
Organism: Pseudarthrobacter sp. C4D7; assembly: GCF_013359725.1. Lineage (GTDB taxonomy): Bacteria > Actinomycetota > Actinomycetes > Actinomycetales > Micrococcaceae > Arthrobacter. Next base: position 55,312 of record NZ_JABFMW010000012.1, read on the forward strand.
GTCCCCGCCGGGCCCGCGCCCGTTGTTTCGGGGTCGCCCTGCCCGCAGGCAACCACGAACGTTGTGCTGTCCAGGGCCCGGGCGCGCACCAGCAGGTCCCACTGTTCCGCCTTGCCCTCACCGGCACCCCAGGACGCGCACAGGATGTTCACCTGTGCGCCCGCATTGGCGTTTGCCGTGAACAGGCCCGGAAAGCGCACGTCGTAACACGTGGCCAGGCCAAACACGGTCCCCTCCAGTTCGAAGGTCACCGGCGCTTCCCCGGCGTCCACCGTCCGGGACTCCAGGAAACCAAAGGCATCGAAGAGATGGATCTTGTCGTAGGACGCCTCCACCCCGGGCCCGGTGACCAGGAGGGTGTTGCGGACGCGGCCGTCTGTTCCCGGCGTGAACATGCCGGCCACAACGGCGATCCCCAGCTCCTTGGCGATCCTTCGGACCTCGCTGGCCCACGGGCCGTCAAGGGGCTCGGCGATGTCCGTCAGGGAATGGCCGAAGGCGCGCATGGTCGCCTCGGGAAAGACCACCAGCTGCGCCCCGGCGTTCCTGGCCTGGGCGGCATAGTCCCACACCAGTTCAAGGTTGGCGGCGGTGTCGGCGCTGCTGATGATCTGCGCTACTGCAATACGCATTACTGCCGGTAGCCCTCCACCTCGCTGATGGGGCGGGCCTCGGCGTCGTTCGGGTCCTCACCCGAGTCCTTCTTGGCACGCCGTTGCCGCAACAGGTCCCAGCACTGGTCCAGGCTTTCCTCCACGTACTTGAGCCGCGCCTGGTCCGGTGCCTGGCCGTCCCCAGGGCCCTCGCGCAACGAGTGTTCCTCCTCCACCAAGGCCTGAATGCGCGTCAAAATGTCCTGGTCGTTCATGGTTTCCCCTTACTTTGGTCCGGTCTCCTTCAGCGTACGTACCAGGTGCTGAAGGAGCCAGCCCCCGCGCTGTACCATCAACTTCATGCCCACTGCGCTTGATATGGCAGGTCCCATCCTGGAAGTGCTCACCTGGTTGTGCCTGCCCGCCGGGCTGGGACTGCTTTTCTATACCGGTTTCCTCCGCCGCTTCGTGCATCCCTGGGATGTGGCCGAAGCGGTGGTCTATTCCGATTCCTCTGGCGTGGGGTTCCGCTGGTTCGACCGCAAACACCAGGTGCACAACGCTCCGATGTCCCCCTACGACATCAGGGACCTGGCGCCCGGAGACACGCTGGCTGTTTACTACCACCCCAAACGCCCCACGCAGTGGCAGACCACCATGCCGGAGGAAGCCGGCAGGACGGCCTCGGTCTTGGGCCGCTGCCTGACGGCCGTGGGCTCCGTGGCGCTGCTGGCCGGCTTCGTCCTGCCCATGTTCTAGCCCGCCGGAGCGGTTCTAGCCGGCCAGTACCACCACGATGCCGACGCACCCCAGGGCAACCCCCGCAAACGCGGTCCACAGCACGGCCGGCAGGTCAGCTTCAATGCTTTCGCCTGCCAACCCATGGGACCTGGCCTGGTACCGGCGCCGCTGCGTGAGGTAGATGGCAAGGGCGGCGCCGCCTGAGATCACCGGCAGCATAAGGATGGGCGGACCATAGGTGGGAAGCCAGCGAAGGAAGAAGGCGCTCGCCGTCACCAGCGACAGCATGGTCCGGCCCCAGGCTAGGGCCGTCCGCTCAGGCTGGAGGCCGGGATCGCCGTGGTGGCTGGGGCCGCTGGCTGCCACGGGATCAGCGCCAGAGGATGAAGACCAGGACGACGGCGGCAGCCAGCGCCCCTGCCCCGGCCAGCAGGGGAACGAAGAACGGCAGAGGCAGCGGCGCCTTGGTGCGCATGCTCCGTTCCACCCGAAGCCACCGCATGGCGGCCCCGCCACTGAGCATCATGCCCAGCAGGAGCAGCAGGACGGCCAGGCCCTTCCGGACAGGATCAATGAAAAGGCCGGACGTGAACGCCTCGATGGCAATGCCACCGGCCAGCAGGGCAAGCGACGTCCGGATCCAGGCGAGGAAAGTGCGTTCGTTCGCCAGCGTGAAGCGCGGATCGGGTTCCTCGCCCCCGGGCAGCAGCCGCTCGGCCATTTTGCCCCGCGACGGCGGGACCGTTTGCCTGGGGGGCTGCTCACTGTTGATCACGGGGCCAGTTTAGCCGCGGCCGGTGCGGGCTTGCCCTTCAGGCAGCGTGGCGGAGCGCGGCCTTGGCTGCCAGGTGCTCCCCGATCGGCAGGGCAGCAGTTGCGGCAGGGGAGGGGGCATTCAGGACGTGGACCATTCTGTCTGTCTCAGCCAGCAGGAAATCGTGGAGAAGCGTTCCGTCGCGGCGCACGGCCTGTGCCCGGATGCCCGCCTCATGTGGCAAGAGGTCCGCTGTGGACAGTCCCGGGGCATATTTGCGGCATTCCTGCAGGTAGCTTCCCTTGAACAGTGAGTTGCGGATTTCGCGCACCGCGGTGGCGGCATTGGCCCTGGCCACATGCCACAGTCCGGGGAAGCGCACGTAGCGGGCCACGTCCTTGATGTTCACCGAGAACTTGGGGTAGCCCTCCCGTGCCAGGCCCAGGACGGCATTGGGGCCCACGGTAATGGTGCCGCTGATGGTGGGCGTGAGGTGGACCCCCAGGAAGGGCAGGTCCGGGTCCGGTACGGGGTAGATCAGGTGGGAGACGTAATCCCGCTTGCTGTCCGGCAGCTCGAAATACTCTCCGCGGAAAGGAATGATCTGGACGTCCAGCTTCATCCCGGCCAGTTCCGCCAGGCGGTCCGACTGGAGGCCGGCACACGCCACCAGCCGCCGGCAGGAGTAGGCGGCCTGTCCCGTGGCAACTTCCACCCGGTCTGAATGTTCCACAATGGAACCCACGTGCGCCCCGGTGACCACCCTGCCGCCGGCAGCGGAAATGAGCTCTGCCAGCTTCCGCGCCACTTCCCCGTAGTCCACGATGCCGGTGCTTGGAATGAACAGTGCACCCAGGCCGGAAACGTTGGGCTCCCGCCGGTGGAGCTCCGCCTGGTCCACCCGCTCGCTGTCCAGCCCGTGGATCGCCGCGCGTTCCTCAAGCCGGTCCAGCCGGTCCAGTTCCAGCGCTGAGGTGGCCACCAGGAGCTTGCCCGGCTCTGCGTACCGGATGCCGTGCTCCCGGCAGAACTCCTTGGTCTGTTGCGCCCCGGCCTTGCTGAAGCGGGCCTTGAGGCTATCCGGGGCGTAATAGATCCCGGAATGGATGACGCCGCTGTTGTGGCCGGTCTGGTGTGCGGCCAGCGAGGCCGCGGCCTCCAGCAGGACCAGGGAAGCTCCCGGCTGCTTCAGCAGCAGTTGATAGGCCGTTGCCAGCCCCACAATTCCGCCGCCGATAACGCAGTAGTCCACCCGCTCCACAGGTCCGCCTTTCGTCGTGGCTAGATTCTAGCCACCGCTGCCCGGCTTATCCGCCGCTGCGGGGCGCAAACATGATCACGGCGACACCCACAAGGCACACCAGGGATCCGGTGATGTCCCACCGGTCCGGCCGGAAGCCGTCAAACGCCATGCCCCACGCGAGGGAACCGGCAACGAACACGCCGCCATAGGCCGCCAGGATCCGTCCGAAGTGGGCGTCCGGCTGGAGCGTTGCCACGAAGCCGTAGGCACCCAGTGCGATGACACCCAGCCCGGCCCACCACCAGTCCCGGCCCTCGCGGACTGCCTGCCACACCAGCCACGCGCCCCCGATTTCGGCGGCGGCGGCGAGGACGAACAGCACGATGGTCTTGAAAACAGCCACAGTTTCACCTGGAGTACCCACAGGGCCATCATCGCAGCCGGGAATGAGGCTTGCGGCAGCGGAGTTGGGGAAGGTATGGAGTGCATCGGATTCCTTTCATTCGGCCACTGGGGACCCGGCCAGGGTTCCCGCACCCGGACCGCGGGCGATGCCCTGCTCCAGGGCATCGACCTGGCCGTTGCCGCCGAGGAACTTGGAGTGGACGGCGCCTTCTTCCGCGTGCATCACTTCGCCCGGCAGCAGGCCTCGCCCTTCCCCCTTCTGTCTGCCATCGCTGCCCGCACGAGCCGCATCGAAATAGGTACGGGCGTCATTGACATGCGGTACGAAAACCCGCTCTACATGGCAGAGGAAGCGGCAGCGGCAGACCTGATCAGCGGCGGCAGGCTGCAGCTGGGCATCAGCCGTGGTTCACCCGAGCCGGCGCGGCAGGGTGCCTCCGCTTTCGGCTACGTGCCGGAGGAAGGGGAGACGGATGCCGACATGGCCCGCCGGCACACAGGCGTCTTCCGCCGGGCCATTACCGGTGCGGGCGTCGCCCAGGCAGACCCCCGGTACGCCGGCGGCGCTACGGGACTCCTGCCCGTCCAACCCCAGTCGCCGGGTCTGGCGGACCGGATCTGGTGGGGCGCGGGGACCCGCAAAACCGCTATATGGGCCGCGGAATCAGGGATGAACCTGATGAGTTCCACCCTGCTGACGGAGGACACCGGCGTTCCGTTCCACGAACTCCAAGCGGAACAGATCCAGCTGTTTCGGGAGGCGTGGGCGGCGGCAGGACATGCACGTACCCCGCGGGTGTCGGTCAGCCGCAGCGTCCTTCCCATCGTGGACGAGGAGGACACCTACTACTTCGCCGGGAGCGCTCTCCGGGACAGTCGCGACCAGGTGGGTGTCATCGATGGCCTTACCTCACGGTTCGGCAAGAGCTACGTGGGCGCACCTGACCTCCTGGCGGAGCAGCTTGCAGCCGATACCGCTGTGCAGGCGGCCGACACCCTGCTGTTGACCGTTCCCAACCAGCTGGGCGTGGACTTCAACGCCAAGCTCCTGGGCAATATTGTGCAGTTCGTGGCCCCGGCCCTGGGATGGAGCCGATAGGAGGCTGGGAACCTTTTGCGATACCGAACCGTTATCCTTTAAGTGCGGTGTGGGGGCTTCGCGCCCCAACTACACTGTGACTGCTGAACGGTCATATGACGGAGAGAGAGAAATATGGCTCGCGCCGCCCTAGGCTTTAACGCATGATCCGGCTACGACAGCTGGCCCAAGCGGCTTCGGTACTCACCACCCCCCTAACGCCAGAGGACGTCCTCTCGCTGTTCAACCCTGTCTACTCCGCGAGGCAGCTCAGGGGCGTTGTCACCAAGGTGGTCCAGGAGACCGCCCAGTCGGCAACCATCTTCTTCCGTCCCGGCCGCGGCTGGAAGGCGCACCTTGCCGGCCAGTGGGCCCGCATCGGCGTCGAACTCGATGGCGTGCGCCACTGGCGCTCCTATTCACTGAGTGCCCCTGCCGGCAAGGATCCGGCCATCACGGTCACGGACGTCGGCGCCGTTTCCGGCACCTTGGTGCGCACCACCAAGCCCGGTGACGTCCTGTTCCTGGCTCCGCCGCAGGGTGACTTCGTGCTTCCGGAACATCCCCGCCCCCTGCTCATGGTCACCGCCGGCAGCGGCATCACTCCGGTGATGTCCATGATCCGCACCCTTGTTCCGCGGCGCCCGGATGCCGACGTCGTCCTGGTCCATTCGGCCCGCACGCCCGGCGACAGCCTCTTCCGCGAAGAGCTGGCCGAACTCGCTGACCAGTTCCCCAACTTCCGGCTGGCGCACTGGTACACCGGCGAGCAGGGCCGCATGGACTTCTCCAGCACCCGCGAGCTTGACGAGATCTGCCCCGACTGGAAGGAACGGTCCGCCTACGCCTGCGGCCCGGACAGCTTCCTGGACGACGCCGAGGCGCTGTGGAAGCGCACGGCGCTGACCACCCGCGCCCCCGGGACCGACGTAGCCGTTGCCGGCGACGCCGGCAACCTTATGATCGAACGCTTCAACACCACCTTCAACGCCGGCGTGGGGCACGACGGCGGCCTGGTCACCTTCGAGGCTTCCGACCGGGAGGTGGAAGCCGACGGCGACACCCCCATCCTGGACATCGGCGAAGACGCCGGGGTGCTGATGCCCAGCGGCTGCCGCATGGGCATCTGCCACAGCTGCCTTACGCCACTGCTCGCGGGGCAGGTCCGCGACCTCCGCACCGGGGAAATCCATGGCGAACCCGGCCAACTGATCCAAACGTGTGTTTCGGCAGCCGCCGGACCCGTCAACCTCGAACTCTGAGGAGCAGCACCGTATGACTGTCATCTCACCCACGAAAACCACCACCCCCGCAGGTGCCAACGCCGGCACCTCCCGGACGCGCCCCGGAAAGCTGGCCGAGTCGGGAAGCCCCAGCGTCAGGCCGCCGGCTGCCGCCCACCTCACCGATGAACAGGTGGCGGAGTTGGGCCGTGAGCTCGACGCCATCCGGGACGAGATCCTGGGCAAGCGCGGCGCGGAAGACGCCGCCTACATCCGCCGCATGATCAAGATCCAGCGCGGACTGGAGCTCTCCGGCCGCGCCGCCCTGCTGGTGGGCAAGAACAAGGCTGCCTGGGTCACGGGCACCACGCTTCTGAGCCTGGCCAAGATCCTGGAAAACATGGAACTGGGCCACAACATCCTCCACGGCCAGTGGGACTGGATGCGGGACCCGGACATCCACTCCACCACCTGGGAATGGGACTTCGTGACGCCCTCGCGGTCCTGGCAGCACACTCACAACGACCTCCACCACCGCTGGACCAACGTGGTGGGCAAGGACAACGACGTCGGATACAACCTGCTGCGCATGGACGAGCAGCAGCCGTGGAAGCCCATCAACCTGGCCAACCCGCTGTTCAACGCCATCCTGGCGCCGGTCTTTGAGTGGGGCATCGCCATCTACGACCTTGAGCTCACCGAGTTTAAAGAAGGCACCAAGTCCAAGGAAGCCCTGAACAAGGACCTCAAGGCGCTGGGCAAAAAGGTCGTTACCCAGTTCACCAAGGACTATGCGGCCACGCCCGCACTTGCCATGTTGACCGGATCCGCCAAGCAGGCCCTGTTCGGTACCATCGCAGCCAACGCCATCCGCAACGTCTGGGCCCACGCCGTCATCTTCTGCGGCCACTTCCCGGAAGGCACCGACACCTTCACGGAGGAAATGGTGGAAGGCGAAACCCGCGGCGACTGGTATGTGCGCCAGATGATCGGTTCCGCCAACATCTCCGGTTCCAGGTTCATGCACCTGATGACCGGCAACCTTTCACACCAGATCGAGCACCACCTCTTCCCGGACCTGCCCTCCAACCGCTACGCGGAAGTGGCGCCCAGGGTCCGCGAGATCTGCCAGCGCTACGGCCTGAAGTACACCACGGGCCCGCTGCTGAAGCAGGTCGGTTCATCGTGGGCCAAGGTCTTCAAGCTTGCCCTGCCTGGGAAGACTGCCCAGGCCTAGCCCGCAAATAAACAGAAGTGACCCGGCATTGCCGGGTCACTTCTGCGTTGGCGCCCGCTACCGCCGGGTGCCGGGAGCCAGGAGCATGTGGTCCAGCTTGGGCAGTGCGTGCCGGAGGCGGTGCCTGGCGCGGTCAAGGATCTCTTCCGCATGCGACAACTCCGTGTCCGCCACTTCGATCCGTGCCGATCCCTGGAGCCGGTGGCCGGACCACCGCAGCTGCAGGTTTGCTACCGCGAGGACCCCCGGGGTCTCCTCCAGCGCCGTCTGTGCGCGCGACACCAGGGCTGGTTCGATGCCGTCCATGAGCCGCCGGCCGATGCTCCGCACAGTGCCCCAGAGCAGCACCATGATGGCTGCGGAGATGACCAGGCCAATGATCGGGTCCGCGAGCGGAAAACCGAGCATGACGCCGACGGCGCCAATCACCACGGCCAAGGAGGTGAAACCGTCCGTCCGGGCGTGCACGCCGTCCGCCACCAACGCGGCGGAACCGATCCTGCGTCCCACACGGATGCGGTAGATGGCCACGGCCTCGTTTCCTGCAAATCCGATCAGACCCGCGGCCATGACCCAGCCAAGGTTCTGCAGCGGCTTGGGGTGGATCAGCCGGTCCACGGACTGCCAGCCGGCCACCACGGCGGAAAGGGCCACCACGGCCACGATGAAGAGCCCGGCCAGGTCCTCTGCCCGTCCATAGCCGTAGGTATACCGGCGGTTGGCGGCCCTGCGCCCCAGGATGAAGGCTACCCATAGGGGCACCGCCGTCAAGGCATCGGAGAAGTTGTGGATGGTGTCGGCGAGAAGCGCCACCGAGCCGCTGGACAGGACCACCAGAAACTGAAGCACGGTGGTGGCCAGCAGCACGAACATGCTGATCTTCAGCGCCCGGATGCCCTCGGCGCTGGCCTCCATGGCGTCGTCAATGGAATCGGCCGCATCGTGCGTATGCGGAACAAACAGCTCCGTCAGCCAGCCCTTGAAGCCGGCCTGGTGGTGGTCATGTCCCTCGTGCCCGTGGCTGTGGCCAGAATCGTGCGTGTGCGCTCCGTGCTGTTGCTCTTCGTGGGGCTGGCTGTGCGTATGCGTTGACTCCTGGTGCCGCCCGCTCACGAGGCAGTTCCCTGCGCAGGATGGTTGGTGACGCGGTGATGGGCCGGCTCCCCGCCGAGGGCATGCTCGGCCTGGAAGATGGCATCGGCCACCAGTTGCCGGGCGTGCTCGTTCTCCAGCCGGTAGAGCACCCGGGTCCCGTCCTGCCTCGTGGAGACCATCCGGGCCAGCCGCATTTTTGCGAGGTGCTGGGACACGGCTGCGGGGGACTTGCCTACGACATCGGCCAGGGCGCCCACCGCCATCTCGCCGTCGCGGAGTGCCAGGATGATCCGCACCCTGGTGGCGTCGGCCAGCATGGCGAAGACTTCCACAGCCAATTCCACGTACTGGCTGTCGACGCCCAGCGCGCAAGCATTCGTATCTGCATTCATGCGCATATAGTGTCACAGTTGCAGCGCCTGCGCACTGTGGCGCGTCCCGCCGTCGTCCCCGAAAGAGGCCCGGTCCGGAGCGGACCGCCCTAGAGTGGGGAGCGTTGCATGGCACTCTGCCTGCCGCCTGACCAGTCCCGAAAGGAATTAGTCCCCGATGGCTTTACTCACCGTTGGCACTGAGAACAGCACTGATATCGAGCTTTACTACGAGGACCACGGCTCCGGGCAGCCCGTGGTGCTGATCCACGGCTACCCCCTGGACGGGTCGTCCTGGGAAAAGCAGACGGCGGCCCTCCTGGCCGCCGGCTACCGCGTCATCACGTATGACCGCCGCGGTTTTGGCAAATCCAGCAAGCCCACGGAGGGCTACGATTACGACACCTTCGCCGCGGACCTCAACACCCTGCTGACCGCCCTGGACCTGGACAACGTGGTGCTGGTGGGCTTCTCCATGGGCACCGGTGAGGTGGGCCGCTACCTGGGCACCTACGGTTCCGCGCGCGTGGCCAAGGCGGCGTTCCTCGGATCCCTTGAGCCCTACCTGCTGAAGACCGACGACAATCCCGGCGGCGTCCCGCAGGACGTGTTTGACGGCCTCCTGAAAGCGGTGACCGCTGACCGCTACGCCTTCTTCACCGACTTCTTCAAGAACTTCTACAACTCCGATACCTTCCTGGGTACCCCGCGCCTGAGCCAGGAAGTCATGGACGCGGGCTGGAACCTGGCCGCCGGTGCGGGCGCCACGGCCTCCGTTGCCGCCCAGCCCAGCTGGCTGACCGACTTCCGCCAGGACATCCCCAAGATCGATGTTCCGGCCCTGATCGTGCACGGAACGGCGGACAACATCCTGCCCATCGACTCCACCGGACGCTTGTTCGCAAAGGCACTGCCCAGCGCTGAGTACGTGGAAATCGAGGGTGCCCCGCACGGCCTGCTGTGGACGCACGCGGCAGAAGTCAACGAGGCGCTTCTCGGCTTCCTTTCGAAGTAGGAAGCAAACGCGTCCGACGGCGGCATGGGCCGCCGTCGGACACCCCGCCGGGCTTGGTCCGATGCCCCGCCGGAGGCCCTAGCAGTTGGATTTGCCCGGTATCTGAGGCTCCTGGGGCACGGCATCCGCAGGACACAACTGGGCGGCCAGCGCTTTCAGTTCCTTCGGGTGGAAAGGCTTGGTGAGGTAGGCGGCGGCGCCGGACGCCATCCCGGCCAGGACGTCGTCCTCTTCCGACCGGGCCGTCAGGAACAGCAGCGGCGCGGACGTGAGGGCACGGATGGCGCGGGCCACCACATGCCCGTCCATATCGGGAAGCCCAAGGTCCAGGGTGACCAAGGCAATGGCGGGATCGGCTGCCGCGGCGATGCCCTCCGTGCCCGTGCCCACCGCCTTGACCAGGAACCCGGAACGGGACAGGACCACCGAGACCAGGCCCCTGATATCGTCGTCATCCTCCACGACAAGGCAAACACGCTGTTGCTGATTCATTTAGCCCCCCGGCGAAAAGTTGGCACCAGTCTACTGGTGGGATGGCCCGTTGCTGCAGACCGCCTGCCTACCCGTCGTAATGGGTGCGCGCAGGCCCCTGGCCCAGGGCATTCACCACCGCGGCAGCGACGTCGTGGAGCTTGGTGTTCCGGGTACTGGACGCCGTCTTCAGGATGGCGAAGGCGTCCTGCTGGCTGCACCGGTTCTGGGCCATGATGATGCCCACGGCCATATCGATGACCGTGCGGGATTCCAGTGTGGCGCGAAGGTTTGCCGCCGTTTCGCTGTAATGCGCAAACCGCACTGCCAGGCGGAGCGCCAGCGACGTCTGGCTGACAAAATCCTCGGCGAACTTGAGGATGCGGCCCTCGAACCGGTGGGGCCTGCCGGAGTACAGCAGCAGCGCGGCCTTCGTCTCGCCTTCCAGCCGGAAGGGGAGGGCCGCAACCGACCTGATCCCCTGTGCCACCACCGCCGGGGAGTAATCGGGCCAGCGGCCGTCGCCGGAAAGGTCCGGGGCGTGGACAGTTTCCTGGGCCGTGAATGCCGTCAGGCTGGGAGTCTCGGCGAACGTATGCTCGAGGCGTCCGATCGACTTCGCTTCCCGGCTGCTGCTGGCGATCGTGGCTGTTTTCCGTTGCCGGAGCAGCGTGATGGCGCAGAGCATCTCGTCGCCGGGTTCGGAGAGGTTTCGTGCGGACACCTGCGCCAGTTCATTAAGGAAATCTTCAACGTCGGAACTGTTGAGGACCAGTTCATGCAGGTGCTCGGTGATGGATGTATCGGTTTTTGCTGTTGACTCGCCGGCCACGGTTCTTGGTGCCATTCATTCAGGTCAAAACGAGCCTGCAACACAGCGGCACCCCGCCACGTGGGGGGAAACCGGTGATGGTCGCTGGATCGACGAACTTTCCAACGGCCTGCTGCTAAACCGATAACCAGAGTATATACATCCCGGAACAGGGCTAAACCGCCAACGCTCCAGGGCCGCAATCCGGGTTGCTGGCGCCGGGCAACGTCCACCCGGCACAATGAAGCAGGATCCGGTACCGTCTCCGCCGGCCCGTTGACTGCGGTCCCGCCGCGGAAGGACAGGAACATGACCAGGCTTCTTATCATTGGGCCGCCGGGCTCCGGCAAGGGAACGCAGGCCGAGCACCTGGCGCGCCATTTCAAGGTCCCTGCCGTGTCCACCGGCGAGATCTTCCGGAGCAACGTCAGCCGGAAGACAGACCTGGGAAACCAGGCCGCGCAGTACCTGGACGACGGCCATTTCGTCCCGGACCACCTCACCAATGCGCTGGTGAAAGACCGGCTCCTGGAGGGCGACGTGATGCACGGCTTCCTGCTGGACGGCTACCCGCGCACGGCGCCGCAGGCAACCGAACTCGATGCCATGCTCGCAGCCAGTGGCCATGCTTTGGACGCCGTCATCGAACTGCAGGCGCCGGACGCGGAACTGGAGGAGCGGATGCAGCGCCGCGCCGCGGAACAGGGCCGGACCGACGACACTATCGACGTCTTCCGCCGCCGGCTGGACCTCTACCACCGTCAGACGCATGAAGTAGTCTCGGTGTACGCGGGCCGGGGCATCCTGGTGACCGTCAACGGCAGCGGCGATCCGGGCGGGATCACCGCAGCGGCAATCGCCGCCGTCGAACAGTTCCTCGCAGCCCCGCAACCCCCGTCCTGACCGAAGCAACGCACGGTGAACGCACTCCAACAGAAGGAAACACTGATGAGAATTGCCGTTACAGGCGGAAATGGAAAACTGGGACGGCACGTGGTGCGCCGGCTCACCGGCGACGGCCACCAGGTCCTCACCCTGGACCGCGCGGGCGAGCGAAGCCCGGGGCTGTTGATGGTGGACCTGCGCAACTACGGCCAGGTCGTGGATGCGCTCCTGGGCGTTGATGACCGGCATGACGGGTTCGACGCCGTGGTGCACCTGGGTGCCATTCCCGCCCCGGGCATCCTTCCGGACGCGGCCACGTTCGAAAACAACATGCTCTCCACCTACAACGTCTTCCAGGCCGCACGGCGTGCCGGCATCAAGAACGTGGTGTACGCATCCAGCGAGACCGTGCTGGGGCTGCCGTTCGACACGGACCCGCCCTACATCCCGGTGGACGAGGAATACCCGCCGCGGCCGGAAAGCACTTACTCCCTGGTGAAGACCCTGGAGGAGCAGATGGCCGTGGAAATGACGCGGTGGGACCCGGAGCTGAGCATTACGGGCCTGCGGTTCTCCAACGTCATGGACGAATCCGACTACGCGAAGTTCCCTTCCTTCGATGCCGACGCGACGCTGCGGAAGTGGAACCTGTGGGGCTACATCGACGGCAGGGACGGCGCACAGGCTGTGGTGCGGGCGCTCGAAAATGCACGTCCCGGATTCGAAGCCTTCATCATCGCCAACGCGGACACCGTCATGAGCAGGTCCAGCGCCAGCCTCGCAGCCGAGGTGTTCCCGGGCGTCAAGGTCACCAAGGAACTGGGCGAGCACGAAACGATGCTCTCCATCGACAAGGCGCGCCGGCTCCTGGGCTACGAACCTGAGCACAGCTGGCGGAACCACGCAGCTGCCGGCACCGGTGGCAAGGCGTAATTCCCACCTGCAGTAAACGGGTCCGTACCGGCCGCCGAGACCGGTGCGGACCCGGCCAGGGCACCCCGTTCCCGGCCCCTGCGCTGTGGCGGTTGGCCGGGTGATGGAGGGAATGGCCTGTCATGGGGATAATCTTCAGCCTAGGCATTTTCACGGCACGCGCATGAGCCGTGCATCAACAGGGCGCAGGGACGGGCAGCACATTGGCACAAAAATCAGCAGGGTCCGCAGTCACTCAGGGGAAGTCCGGCATGTGGCGCACGTTCCATGAAAAGTTCGTGGTGGAGGAGCGCTACATCGATCCTTCCGACCGGCGCCGCCTTTACCGCGCGTCGGCCATCCTGGCCGTGGTGGGGCTGGCACTCTTCATCGCCACGCTGATCAGCGTGGTCCAGTCCGGCGGCCTTGCCGCTGCAGACCATCCCGTGCACGACTGGCTGCTGACGACGCGTTCAGCAGCCGCCACCGCCATCATGATTTTCCTCGCCATTTTCTTCGGACCCATCGCCCTGCCCATCATCGTGCTGGTGGTCATCCTGGTGTGGGGATTCGCCGCCAAGCACGCCTGGCGGCCCATCCTGCTGGCATCAGCAATGCTGACGGGTGTGATCGTCTCGCAGATTATCCTCCACATCGTCCAGCGTTCCCGGCCCCCCGTTGACCAGATGCTGTTCGGGGCCGACCAGACTTTTTCCTTCCCTTCCGGGCACGTCCTGGGAGCCTGTGACTTCCTGTTGGTGGGCGCCTACCTGATCTTCTCCCGGCGCCGGAACCCGCGGGCGGCCGTCTTCGGATTCATTGGGGCCGGCATCGGAATCGTCCTCGCCATCGCCAGCCGCCTTTATCTCGGCTACCACTGGCCCACGGACACGATCGCCTCGTTCTCACTGTCACTGCTCATCCTGGGCGGCGTGATCGCGCTGGATACCTGGCGGACGGCAAGAATTCCGGGGGAACGGGTCACGGGCGAGCTGTCCAAGGAAGAGTCCGGCGGGAAGTAGGGCCCCCTACCCCTGCGCATGCGGGGGTGTTACCGGGGCCGTGACCTGGCGCGTTTCAGCGCCTGGTGCAGTTCCACGTTTGCCGCCTCGAGTTCCAGGACCTTGGCAACGCCTGCCAGGTTCAGCCCTTCGTCAAGCAGCTCCCCGATTCTCTGCAGAACCGCGATGTCGTCATCGCTGTACTGGCGGGTGCCGCCGGCAGTACGCGACGGCGTCAGGAGCCCTTTGGTTTCATACATCCTGATGTTCTGCTGCCCGGTTCCCGTCAACTCCGAGGCCACCGAAATGGCATAGAGGGCCCGTGATCCGGAGGGGCGCGCGCCGCGGACCGCACCAGATGCTGCCATGAATACTCCCAAAAACGCTCCGGCGGTGTCTTGCTTCAGTTTCCCACGAGTGCTATAAAAAATCTACATTCACCACCATAGATCAGGTGATGGTTGACAGGCGCAGATCAACACGTGGAAGCCGAAGGAGAGGGAAATGATGTTGATGCGTACGGACCCGTTCCGTGAGCTCGACCGGCTCACGCAGCAGGTCTTTGGAACAACCGCCCGTCCGGCCGTCATGCCCATGGACGCCTGGCAGGAGGACGGCGAGTTCGTGGTGGCGTTCGACCTTCCCGGCGTGAAGGTGGATGCGCTGGACCTGAACGTCGAGCGGAACGTCCTGACGGTGCGGGCAGAGCGGAAGGATCCCGCGCAGCCCACTGTGGAGCTCGTGGCCGCCGAGCGTCCCCGCGGCGTATTCAGCCGCCAGTTGATCCTGGGCGACACCCTGGACACGGCGAAGATCAAAGCCAGCTACGACCAGGGTGTCCTGACCCTGCGGATCCCGGTTGCCGGGCAGGCCAAGCCGCGGAAGATCGAGATCCAGGCCCGGCAGGGCGGCGGGCAGCAGACCAACACCTAGGGTGCTCTTTCACATGCCGCCCATCAGGGGCGGAGGAGTGGGCGGAACAGGAGGCTGCGATGGCAGGCGCCCCAGATTTCTACGCTGTCCTGGGCGTTGGCCGGAAGGCCACCCGGCAGGAAATCAGGCATGCGTACCGGGCCCTGATGCGCAGCCACCATCCGGACATGGACGCAGGCAGGATGGACGGCGGCAACCACGATGGTGGGAGCCGGACCGCCGCGACGGCCCATCCCGGCCGGCGGGAGGACCTCCTGGGCATCATGCAGGCGTTCAACGTGCTGGGCGATCCAGTGCGGCGCGCCGAGTACGACCGGGGGCTGGCCGCCGGATCACCCACCATCGTTCCGGTCCGGCATGGACGCCGCGCCGGAACGGCGGCCGGGCCTGCCCTCCGCGTCACCCCGGTGCGATGGGAAAGCGGGCCCTGGGCCTGAAACAGGGAAAACAAACCACAGCAGTGCCATTCATCCAAGGAGGCGGAGAGCTGCATGAGCGACTGGCGGCGCTACGATTCACACCTTATTCCCGCATTCCATGAGCGCTTCGAGCAGCGCTGGGGTCCGGGAACCGCACCCTTCCTGGACCCCGAGGCGCACGAGCAGCCCCTCCCGCGGGCGCAGTGGCTGAACCCGGACACCGGTGCCGCCCTGGCGGTGGTCCCGGTCTGGACGGCCGACGAAAGCCAGCAGCGGTCTTTCGGGGTGTTCTACCTGCCGCCGGCGGGGGACATCTGGGTCCTGCGCCCGGGCTACACGGGGTATTTGGAACCGTCGGACGGCGACTCGGAACACCTGGTGACCCTGCGCAATGATGCCTTCCGCAAGGCAGTGGCGCATGCCAAGGAATTCCTGTTCGGTTCCCAATAGACGCCGGCGTCCGCTGCGGGGTTGCTGCTCGTCACCGGTCACGTGCTGTGACATTCTGGGACGTACCCAAACACCGTGATCAAAAGGCTGGACCCCAATGCACATCACCGCCAAGGACCTCGCAGCGCTCATCCCTCCGGGGTTCACGCTTGGCGTCGCAACCGCAGCATTCCAGATCGAGGGCGCCCTTGACGAAGACGGCCGGGGACCTTCGGGGTGGGACAGGTTCGCCGCCAAGCCCGGCGCCATCGTTGAGGACCACAGCCCGGTGGTGGCCACGGACCACTACCACCGGATGCCGCAGGACGTGGCACTGCTGAAGCAGCTCGGCGTCGATTCCTACCGGTTCTCCTTCTCCTGGCCGCGCATCCAGCCCAGCGGTTCCGGGCCGGCCAACCCCGCAGGACTGGCGTTCTACGACCGGCTCCTGGATGAGTTGCTGGCCAACGGAATCTCGCCCATGGCCACCATCTACCACTGGGACACGCCCCTGGAGCTGGACGAAGCAGGCGGGTGGATGAACCGGGACACGGCCTACCGGCTGGGGGAGTATGCCGCCATCGTGGCTGAGGCCTTTGGGGACCGGGTGGCCCGGTGGGTCACCGTCAACGAGCCGGCAACCGTGAGCGCCAATGGCTACGCCTTTGGCGTCCACTCGCCGGGTAAGGAGCTCGCACTGGGTGCCTTCCCCACCGTCCACCACCAGTTGCTGGGCCATGGCCTGGCCGTCCAGGCCCTCCGCGCCGCCAAGGTGCCCGGTGAAATCGGAATGACCAACGTCTACTCACCCATGGTGCCCAACTCGATCAACCCGCTGGACAAGATCAGCGCCGGGATCATGGACCTGGGCCAGAACCGGCTCTACGCGGACCCAGTCCTCACGGGCAAGTACCCTGACCTGATCCGTGCCGCCAAGTTCTTCAGCTCCTTTGAGCACCCTGAAGAAGACATGACGATCATTTCCCAGCCCCTGGATTTCTACGGACTCAACTACTACATGCCCACCAAGGTGGCGGCCGGGCCCGGCGGCGGCACCGTGCCCACAAGCATGGCGGAGGCCATGGGCAGCGACCTCAGCGCCACGGGCGGCGGCCCTACGCCCTTCCACGTGGAAGCCTGGCCGGAAGCGGACATCACCGCCTACGGCTGGCCGGTCAAGCCCGAGTACATGGCGGTGGCGCTGAAGGAGATGGCGGACAGGTACCCCAACCTGCCGCCGGTGATCATCACCGAGGGTGGAGCAAGCTTCGAGGACATCATGGTCCGGGACAAGTCGACCAACACGCGGTTCATCCCGGACGAGCGCCGGTTGAAGTACATCTCCGACCACCTTGAATCCGCCCTGCGGGCCACGGCGCCAGGCGGCGTGGCGGAGTCCGTGGACCTGCGCGGCTACTACGTGTGGTCTTTCCTCGACAACTTCGAATGGTCCGCCGGCTACAAGCAGCCTTTCGGCCTGCTGCACGTGGACTTCGAAACGCTGGAGCGCACGCCCAAGGCATCCTACTTCTGGTACCAGGAGCTCATTGAGGAACGGGACCTGGCTGCCGCGGCCGGGGCCACGATCGCCCAGGCCGTGGTTCCGGACCTTCTGGGCGATGACGACCTTTCCGGCAGTGACGAGCTCCCCGGAAGTGATGACGTGTTGGCCGGCCCTGAGCAGTCAGCCCCTTAGCAGGTCCAGCATGGCGAGCTGCCTGGCAATGCCGGCGCCGTCGGGGGCGTAGATCCACGGCACCCGGGACGCGGTGTGGTCGCCGTCCTCCGAGTGGCCGCCGGCGAACACCGACTCGCTGACGGACAGCTGGCGGATGGCGATGGCGGCAACCTTGTCCGGGTTCTCTGCGGCGAAAGCGGAGTAAATGGCCTCGTCATGCTGGCCGTTGTCACCGATCAGCAGCCACCGCATCCCGGGGAATTCCTTGGCCAGCCGCTCGAGGTTGCGGTGCTTGTGGTCCTGGCCGCTGCGGAACCAGCGGTCCTGGGTAAGGCCCCAGTCCGTCAACAGCAGCGGGCCCTGCGGGTACATGTTGCGGGTGAGGAAACGCCCCAGTGTCGGGGCAGCGTTCCAAGGGCCCGTGGAGAGGTAGATGACCGGTGCCTCCGGGTGCTCAACGGTCAGCCGGTCCAGCAGCACGGCCATTCCCGGGGTGGCCGTGCGGGCCCGTTCGCTGAGGACGAAGGTGTTCCACAGCGCCAGGAAGGGCCGGGGCAGGGCAGTCACCATGACGGTGTCGTCGATGTCGGAAACGATGCCGAATTCCACGCCCGGGGCAATCACCTGGATCAGCGCCTCAGCCGGTTCCGTGCCTTCGGCGCGCAGGACCGCCGTGTGCAAGCCAGGGGACAGCTGGACGTCCACCTCGGTGTCGATGAGTCCACCCCGGTCTGCGGTGACGTGGGTGACCACATCGCCGATGGTGATTTCGACGTCGCTGAACTGCAGTGGCACCCCGGTGAAGGCACGCCACCCCCGAATGTTCTGGTTGCCGTTTTTCACTTCGCGTTCGGCTTTGCTCCCCGGCAGCGGTTTCTGGGTCAGCAGGACCCGTCCCAGCACGCGCACCCGGGTGGTGGAGCCGTACCCCTGGTAGGCGATGGTCTGGGGCACGAAGTTCCACCTTTTGGCGAGAACGATCCGGACGTCGTTGACGGCATCGGAGAGCCTGTGTGCCAGGCGGAAGAACTGGCTTCCCGACAGCGCGAACTGGCCGATCTTCTTCTGGCAGGGTGCGTTTGCGGTGTCCTGGGCTGGATTCTGCGGAGCCGTGTCCATGCCCTAACTCTGCCACAGCACGGAAACCGGCATCAGCTGACGCCCAGGATCGCGCGCAGGGTGTCGGCGTTCCGCACGGCGTTCCCGCCGCCGTCGTTGTTGAAGTAGGCGTAGACGTCGATGCCTGCGCCGTCCCACTCACGGATCCGCCCGGCCCACCAGTGCATGTCAGCGTCCGGGTAGGAGCCGCCGTACAGGTGTTCATGGTCCGGCCCGTGGAGCCGCACGTAGGCGAAAGGTGCCGTGGTCCGCAGGATGCAGGGGAGGTTGGCGCCGCTCATGACGCAGTAGGCCGCCTGGTGCCGCTCCAGCAGGGCGAAGACGTCGGGGCTGTCCCAGCTGGAGTGCCTGAACTCCACGGCCATCCTGATCCAGGAGGGAAGTCCTGCCAGGAAGTAGTCCAGCCGTGCGTCGTCGCGCTCGAACTGCGGGGGTAGCTGCACCAGGAGCACGGCACGTTTATCCCCCAGCTCATGCCAGCACCTGGTGATGCGCTCGATCCAGACTTCCGGTGCATAGAGCTTGCGGGCATGGGTCAGCCCGCGGGGCGCCTTCACGGACATGGTGAAACCGGGAGGGAGGCGCCTGTTCCAGCCCGCAAAGGTGGTGTCCCTGGGCCAGCGGTAGAAGCTGGCGTTCAATTCAACCGTCGTAAACCTGGCGACGTAGCACTGGAGCCTGTCCCGGGCGGGCAGCCCGGGCGGGTACAGGACGTTCTCCCAGTGGTCGTAGCTCCAGCCGGAGGTGCCGATGTGGATGGCCATTTCCCTCAGGCTACACCTGCACGTTTCCCTTCCCTTCGGGGCCCTGTGTGGCAGGGTAATGACATGGCGCGAATCGAAGACTATGCGGTAGTTGGCGACCTTCAAACAGGGGCGCTGGTCAGTAAAGAGGGCTCGATCGACTGGCTCTGCCTGCCGCGGTTCGACTCCCCGGCGTGCTTCAACGCGCTGCTGGACACGCCGGATGCCGGGCGCTGGCTGCTGGCGCCGGAGGGCGGAGGGGCATGCACGCGCCGCAGCTACCGCGACGGCACCTTGGTGCTGGACACAGAATGGGAGACGCCGGACGGAACAGTGCGGGTCACCGATTTCATGCCGCCCCGGGACTCCGTGGCGGACATTGTCCGGATCGTGGAGGGCGTGAGCGGAACCGTCAGGATGCGCGGGGAACTGATCCTGCGGTTCGATTACGGGCACATTGTGCCGTGGGTCCGGAAGGACAAGCACGGGCTGCATGCCATCGCAGGCCCGGACGCCGTCTACCTGGTCACACCGGCGCCCCTGCATGGCGAGAACATGCACACCGTCAGCGAATTCACGGTAAGCGCCGGCGAGAAGGTGCCGTTCGTGCTGACCTGGGCCCCAAGCCACGTGGGGCGGCCAGTCAGTGTCGATGCCCAGGACGTCCTTGAGAGCACCTGCGCGTTCTGGCGGGGCTGGTCCTCGCAGTGCACGGTAGAGGGCAAGTACCAGGACGCGGTGGTCCGGTCCCTGGTGACACTTAAGGCGCTGACCTACGCCCCCACGGGCGGCATCGTCGCCGCCGTCACGACGTCCCTGCCGGAGCAGCCGGGAGGCCAGCGGAACTGGGACTACCGCTACTGCTGGCTGCGGGACGCCGCGATGACCCTGCAGGCCCTGCTGGCCGCCGGCTACACGGCAGAGGCAGCCGCCTGGAGGGACTGGCTGCTCCGGGCCGTTGCCGGAGATCCCGCGGACCTGCAGATCATGTACGGGATCCACGGCGAGCGGCGGCTGCCGGAGCTGGAGCTGCCATGGCTGAAAGGCTATGAAAATTCAACGCCGGTCCGGATCGGCAATGCTGCGGCGGAGCAGTTCCAGCTGGACGTCTGGGGTGAGGTCCTCGACTGCCTCGCGCTCACCCGCAATTCGCTGCTGAAGCATACCGATGAGGCATGGGACGTCCAGATTGCCCTGATGGAACACTTGGAGACCATCTGGGACCAGCCGGATAACGGGTTGTGGGAGATGCGCGGCCCGCGCCGCCATTTCACTCACTCCAAACTCATGGCCTGGGTGGCGGCGGACCGGATGGTCAAGGGGGTGCGGGAATCAGGCCTTCCCGGTCCGGTGGAGCGGTGGGAAGCGCTGCGGGAGCAGATCCGCGGCGACATCATGGCCAACGGATTCGACGCCAAGCGCAATACGTTTGTCCAGTCCTACGGGCGGCCGGAGCTGGACGCCAGCCTGCTGCTGATTCCCCGGGTGGGGTTCCTGCCCAACGATGATCCCAAGGTCATCGGCACCATCGAAGCCATCCAGCGGGAGCTGACCCAGGACGGATTCGTGCTCCGCTACAAACCGTCAGAGAGCGACGACGGCCTGCCCGGTGACGAGGGCGTCTTCCTGGCCTGTTCATTCTGGATGGTGGAGGCGCTCCTGGGAGCCGGGCGCCATGAGGAGTCGCGTGAACTTTTCGAGCGGCTGCTGGAACTGCGCAACGACGTGGGACTGCTGAGCGAGGAGTGGGCCGTGAAAGCCGGGCGCCAGTTGGGCAATACGCCGCAGGCATTCAGCCATTTCGCCTTGGTGACCAGCGCCCTGGAGCTCCATCAGGATACGGTTCGGCGCACTGACACCCCGCTGCCGGCTGCTCAGGCTGATACGCGCTGAGGCCCGCCCAAGGTTGGAACTTCTCCTTCAAGTGATAGATAAGTATACTTACTAACACCTCATGGAGTGCTCCCAAGCACAGTGCCGTGATTGATGGAGGAGTGATACCTATGGCCGGATTTTTTGAACTCGTTGATGCCCCTGACGGTGGTTACCGGATCAGGATGATGGATGGGAGCGGAAACCTTATGGCCATCTCCGTCACCTTCCCCACGAAGCGCGCGGCTGTTGCTGGCGTTGCCATGGCGCGGGAAATCGCCGGCACTGGACTGATCCGGGACAAAAGCCTGGATGGTGCCGGGTCTGTGATCCGCGAGCGCGTGCGCCCCGTAGACTCCCCGAAAGAGGAGGCTGTCAGGTTGAAAAAGGCCCCGGGCGTTCGACGGGCGGCAGTAGGCTGATGGCTCTCTCCAGCGCACCCCCTGGCGGACTCCGCCGGGGGGTTCTGTTTGACGTCGACGGAACACTGATCGACTCTTCGTATCTTCACACTGTCTCCTGGTGGAGCGCCTTCCGCCAATACGGCCACGACGTGCCCATGGCGGCCATCCACCAGCTGGTGGGTATGGGCGGGGCCCGGTTGCTGGACAACCTCCTGCCGTCCGGGCGGGACCGTGACGAGGACCAGGACATCATGGCCAGCCACGGTGCGCTGTACGCCTCGCACTGGCCTTCACTCCGTACGCTCAACGGCGCAAGGGACCTGCTGGGCCGGTGCCATGCCGGCGGCCTGGCTGTTGCGTTGGCCTCCTCGGCGCGGGAGCGGGACCTGCAGGTCATGCGCTCGGTGCTGGATGCCGATGCCTTCATTGACGCAGCCACCAGCGCCAATGATGCGAAGGAGAGCAAGCCTGCCCCGGACATCCTGGAGGCGGCCCTGGCTGCCGTGGGTGTCGATGCTGCCGATGCCGTCTACGTGGGTGATGCGGTGTGGGACATGAAGGCTGCCGGTGCGCTGGGTATCCCCGCCATCGGGCTGACCTGCGGCGGTATCCATGAGGCCAAACTCCGCGAAGCTGGTGCTGCGGAGGTCTATGACGATCCTCGCCACCTCCTGGACAATCTGGGCTCCAGTGCCATCGGGCGGCTGCTGGAGTTGCAGCAGAACCCGTAAATCCTGCCGGTGGGTGACATCCTCCGGCGTCGGTTTCCAGATTTAGTCAGTATGCTTACTTTTTACGCTGAAAACAGATAGCGTCGAAGAAAGGGCGTCCCCGGACGTCCTGCCCGCCCCGGGAGAACCCCGGGCAAAACCACAGCGAAAGGGAGACTGTGAAAGCACTGACGTGGCAAGGAAAACGGTCGGTTAGCGTTGAAGAAGTGCCCGATCCCGTCATCCAGGAGCCCACGGACGCGATCGTCCGGATCACCTCCACCGCCATCTGCGGCTCGGACCTGCACCTTTACGAGGTCCTGGGCCCGTACATGCACAAGGGCGACGTCATCGGGCACGAACCCATGGGCATCGTGGAGGAAGTGGGCAGCGGAGTCACCAACCTCCGCAAGGGGGACCGCGTGGTGGTCCCCTTCAACATCTCCTGCGGTTCCTGCTTCATGTGCAAGCAGGGCCTGCAGTCCCAGTGCGAAACCACCCAGGTCAAGGAAAAAGGCTCCGGTGCCGCCCTCTTCGGCTACTCGGAGCTCTACGGTTCCGTTCCCGGTGGCCAGGCCGAGTACCTGCGCGTGCCGCACGCCGACTACGGGCCGGTAAAAGTGGGCAGCGAACTTCCGGACGAGCGCTACCTGTTCCTGTCCGACATCCTCCCCACCGCCTGGCAGGCCGTGGAATATGCGGACGTCCCGCCCGGCGGCACGCTCGCGGTCTTTGGACTGGGGCCGGTGGGCCAGTTCGCCGGACGCATCGGCGTGCACCGCGGTTTCCGGGTGATCGGGATCGACCCCGTCGCTGAACGGCGCGCCATGGCGGAACGGCACGGCGTGGAAACGCTCGATTACAGCAAAACCATCGCGGACGAACTCCGGGAGATGACCGGCGGGCGCGGCCCTGACGCGGTGGTTGACGCCGTCGGCATGGAAGCCCACGGCTCGCCGGTGGCAGGGTTCGCCCACCAGGCCCTGGGCCTGCTGCCGGACAAGCTGGCCCAGAAGGCAATGGAGACCGGCGGCGTTGACCGGCTGGCGGCTCTGCACGCCTCGATTGATGCGGTCCGCCGCGGCGGCACGCTGTCGCTGGGCGGCGTGTACGGCGGCACGGCCAGCCCGATGCCACTGCTCACCATGTTCGACAAGCAGCTCCAGGTGCGCATGGGCCAGTGCAACGTCCGGCGCTGGACCGACGACATCCTTCCCTTCGTGGAGGACGACGCCGATCCGCTGGGCGTGATGGACCTGGTCACCCACCGGTCGGGCCTGGATGGAGCCCCGGCCCTGTACGAGAAGTTCCAGAAAAAGGAAGACGGCTGCATCAAGGTGGTCCTGAACCCGGGCGCCTAAGCTCCACCAACGGCAAAAAGCAGGGGTCGTCACGGATATCCGTAACGGCCCCTGCTGCTGCCCGGACAGGCCGGGGAACTCCTAGGTGAGCTTCACCTGGCGGTTCATGTCCTTGTAGAGCAGGTAGCGGAATTCTCCGGGGCCGCCGGCGTAGCAGGCCTGCGGGCAGAAGGCGCGGAGCCACATGAAGTCACCGGCCTCCACCTCCACCCAGTCGTTGTTCAGCAGGTACATGGCCTTGCCTTCCAGGACGTACAGGCCGTGTTCCATGACGTGCGTCTCGGGGAACGGAATCACGCCGCCCGGCTGGAACGTGACGATGTTGACCTGCATGTCGTGCGCCAGGTCGCTGGAGTCCGTGAAGCGGGTGGTCTTCCACACGTCATTGGTGTCCGGCATGGACGTAGGCTCGACGTCCTTCTCGTTGGTGACGAAGGACTTGGCCTCATACCCCTCCAGCCGCTCGTAGGCCTTGCGGATCCAGTGGTAGGAGACGACGTCGTCCGAGACGTTCTCAACGCCCCATTCCGATCCCGCTGCGAGGTAGGCGTAGCCGCCCTCTTCGAGGTGGTGCAGTTCGCCGTCGAGGGTGAGGTTCAGCTTGCCCTTGGTCACGAAGACCACGCCTTCGACGCCGGACTCGAACTCGGCCTTCGGGGCGCCGCCGCCCGGAGCGATCTCGACGATCAGCTGCGAGAACGTGGTGGCGAAGCCCGAGATGGGGCGGGCAATGATCCAGGAACGGGTGTTCGAAAAGCCCGGCAGGTTGGAGGTGACGATGTCCGTCATCACGCCCTTCGGGATCACCGTGTACGCCTCGGTGACGATGGCGCGCTCGGTGGTGAGGTGCGTCTGGGGCGGCAGTCCGCCGCTGGGGGAGTAGTACTTACCCATGGAACGAATCCTTTGCTGAGGAATTGGAAGTGGTGGCGAGCCGCGGGTGGGCCAGTGCGGTGAGCTGCGGAATCCCGACGCCGGCCAGCGCCAGGACTTCCTCCGCACCCACTGCGCCGCACTGGACGCCTCGAAGGACGAAGGCGGCAAGGGCGCGGGCGGTGGCGGGCTCGTCCATGACGCCGCCCTCGGTCTGTTCGACGTAGTTGCGCAGGCGCGCGGACGCTGCCGGCAGGCCTTGGCGGTAGAAGGCGTAGGTGGCAGCGAACCGGCTGGGCAGCTGGGCCGGGTGCAGGTCCCAGCCCTGGTAGTAGCCGCGTTCCAGGGACCGCCGGACCAGCCGTCCGTGCAGTTGCCAGGCGTTCTCCACGTTGTCGCCCACCGGGATGATGTTGGTGGACCCGTCGGAGAGCCGGATGCCGGTACCGGCGACTGCCAGCTGCATGACCTCCTTGGCGAAGTCGGCCACCGGGTGCTCCATGGACTGGTACTCGGCCGAGATCTGCAGGGAAGCCGAGTAGTCGTAGGTGCCGTAGTGCAGGCCGCTGATCCGGCCGGGGACGGCATGCGGCAGTTGCGCCACCGGGGACGTGCCGTCCGGGCCCAGGATGAGTTGGGGCGTTTCCACCTGGACCTCGAAACGGAGGCGGCCGGCAGGCAGCCCGTGGACTTCCTCGAGCCGGGATACGGCGTAGTCCATGGCCTGGACCTGGGCCACGGTGGTGACCTTGGGCAGCGTCAGGACCAGGCCGTCCGGCAGTTCGCCGGCAGTGGCGAGGCCCGAGACGAACAGGTCCAGGGTCCGCAGCCCGCGGCTCCGGGTGGCTGCCTCGAAGCATTTGAAGCGGATGCCGATGAACGGGGGAGCGGACCCGGCAGCGACTGCCTGGGCTACCGCTGACGCTGCGGCTACCGCGGCGGCGTCCTCGGCGTCGTCGCCCCTGTCCCCGAAGCCGTCCTCGAAGTCCAGGCGCAGGTCCTCAACGGGCTCGGTTTGGAGCTTGGCCTGGACGCGGCCTGCCACGGCGTCGGCCAGCCCGGCGTCCTGGCCCAGCAGCCGTCCCACGTTCCCGAAGCCGCCGTGGGCTTCCGCCGCCGCGGTCGCCTGGGCGCCCCAGTCGGCCGCGAACGACGGCGTGAACCGGTCCGCCGGGACGTACACCGTGTGCACGGGCTGGCGGGAGCCGTCGTCGCCCGGGTAGTTCTGCTCCAGCAGCCGGTCCGTGGCGGCAAGCTGTCCGTCGATGCGTGCCAGGTCCCCCGCGGTCAGCGAAGACTTGGGTGCTCCCATCTCAGCCCACCAGCTCGTAGGCGGGCGTGGTGAGGAAGTCCGTGTAGTCGTCGGAGAGGCAGATGTCCGCGATCAGTTCGCTGGCCGGCTGGTAGTAGCGGCGGAATGCCTCGTCGCCGAATTCGGTGCGGAGCCGCTCGGTTTCCTCGCCAAGCACCCGCTCCACCAGTTCCTTGGTAACGGTGTTGCCCGTGTCCGCCAGGATGGACTTGTTGCGGATCTGCTGCCACACCTGCGAACGGGAGATCTCGGCGGTGGCGGCGTCCTCCATCAGGTTGTGGATGGCCACGGCGCCGTTCCCGGACAGCCAGACGGCCGTGTAGGCAACAGCCACGTAGAGGTTGAGCCGCAGGCCGGCTTCGGTGACCTGGCCGTCGGCGGACTGCACGTCCAGCAACTGCCCGGCGGTGACCGAAACGTCGGGGCGCTGCTTGTCCACCTGGTTGGGCTTGTCGCCGAGCACGGAGTCGAACACTTCGCGGCAGGTGGGGACCAGGTCCGGGTGGGCAACCCAGGAGCCATCGAAGCCGTCGTTTGCCTCGCGGGTCTTGTCCGCGCGGACCTTCTCGAAAGCTGCCTCGGTCACTTCGGGGTGCCTGCGGTTGGGAATAACGGCCGCCATCCCGCCCATGGCGAAGGCGCCGCGCTTGTGGCAGGTCTTGACCAGGAGCTCGGTGTAGGCGCGCATGAAGGGGGCGGTCATCGCCACGGAGGCGCGGTCCGGCAGGACAAATTCCTCGCCGGCATCCCGGAAGTACTTGATGATGCTGAACAGGTAGTCCCAGCGTCCGGCGTTGAGGCCGGACGCGTGGTCGCGCAGTTCGTAAAGGATCTCGTCCATCTCAAAAGCGGCCGGGATGGTCTCGATCAGCACCGTGGCCCGGATGGTGCCTTGGTTCAGGCCCAGGAAGTCCTGCGCGAAAACGAAGACATCGTTCCATAGGCGTGCCTCAAGGTGGCTTTCCATCTTGGGCAGGTAGTAGTACGGGCCCTGGCCGTTGAGGACCAGCTGCTTGGCGATGTGGAAGAAGTGCAGCCCGAAGTCCACCAGGGCGCCCACGGCCGGTTCGCCGTTGACCAGCAGGTGCTTCTCCTGCATGTGCCAGCCGCGGGGGCGGGCCACCACGACGGCGAGCGGCGCGTCGGTGCGCAGGCGGTATTCCTTGCCTTCCTCCGAAGTGAAGCTGAGGGTCCCCTGGGCGGCGTCCCGGAGGTTGAGGATGGCGTCGATGACGTTGGCCCAGGTGGGTGTGCTGGCGTCCTCAAGGTCCGCCAGCCACACCTTGGCGCCGGAGTTCAGGGCATTAATGGCCATCTTCGCCGGCGATGCGGGGCCGGTCATTTCCACCCGGCGGTCCAGCAGGGCCGCCGGTGCCGGCGCAACCTTCCAGTCGCCGCCGCGCACGTCCTTGGTCTCCGGCAGGAAGTCCAGCTTGCCGGTCTCGGCGACGCGCTGCCGCTTGACGGCCCGGGCAGCCAGGAGCTCGTTGCGGGTGCCGGCGAAGCGGTTGTGGAGTTCCTCCACGAATGCCAGGGCCTTCGGCGTGAGGATCTCCTCTGCGCGGTCGATCGGCCGGGGATCTGTGACGGTGATGGCCATTTCTGGTCCTTTCCTTGGGCTGGGAAGTCGGGCGGTTCAGGCGGAGGCGAGTGCCGGCTCCGCTGCGGATTCGGCCGGTTCGGCAGCCGTTGCAACGTTGGAGGTCTGGGCTGCGGCTGCCACGGCGGCCGCGACGTTGGCGGTCACGTGCGGGTCGAAGATGCTGGGAATGATATAGCTGGCATTGAGCTCATTATCATTCACGCGGTCTGCGATTGCTTCCGCCGCGGCCACCAGCATCTCGGGGGTGATGTCGCTGGCGCCCACGTCCAGGAGTCCGCGGAAGAGTCCGGGGAAGGCCAGGACGTTGTTGATCTGGTTGGGGAAGTCGCTGCGGCCGGTGGCCACTACCGCGGCGTGCCGGGACGCGATGACCGGGTCCACCTCCGGGGTGGGGTTGGCCATCGCGAACACAATGGAATCCTTCGCCATGGAGGCCACGTGCTCTTCAGCCAGGATGTTCGGGGCGGAAACGCCGATGAAGACGTCCGCGCCGACCAGGGCTTCGTGCAGGCTGCCGGAGAAACCTTCGGCGTTCGTGTTGTCAGCGATCCAGGTCCGGTGGGGATCGTTGTATGTTTCACCCTTGTGGATGGCGCCCGACCGGCCGGCGGCCACGATGTGCCGGGCGCCCTGCGCCTTGAGCAGCTGGATGATGGCAGAACCGGCGGCACCGACGCCGGACACCACGATCTTCACCTCGTCGATCTTCTTGCCCACTACGCGCAGGGCGTTGACCAGGGCAGCCAGGGTCACGATGGCCGTGCCGTGCTGGTCATCGTGGAACACCGGGATGTCCAGTTCCTCGCGCAGGCGGGCCTCGATCTCGAAGCAGCGCGGGGCGGCGATGTCCTCCAGGTTGACGCCGCCGTAGACCGGTGCCAGGAGCTTGACGGTGCGGATGATCTCCTCCGTGTCCTGGGTGTCCAGGCAGACGGGCCAGGCGTCCACGTTGGCGAACTGCTTGAACAGGGCAGCCTTGCCCTCCATGACCGGCAGGGCTGCGGCGGGGCCGATGTTGCCCAGGCCCAGCACGGCGGACCCGTCCGTGACCACCGCGACGGTGTTGCGCTTGACGGTCAGGTTGCGGGCGGCGGCAGGGTCCTCGGCGATGGCCAGGCAAACGCGGGCGACGCCGGGGGTGTAGGCCCGGGAGAGATCGTCACGGTTGCGCAGCGGCACCTTGGGAACGACCTCGAGCTTGCCGCCCAGGTGCATCAGGAACGTGCGGTCCGAAACGTGCTGGACCGTGACGCCCTCGAGTGCGTTGAGGGCGTCCTTGACGCGTGCGGCGTGGGCGTCGTCGGTGGTGTTGCAGGTGACGTCGACGACGAGGGTCTCGTGGTGGGACTCGGTGACGTCCAGGGCGGTGATGGCCGCGCCGGCTGCTCCAACGGCAGCGGCAAGTTCGCTGGTGGCGCTGAAGCTCGAGGGTGCTTCCACGCGCAGGGTGATCGAATTTCCGGGGCTGGGGTTCGCCATTGAATGTCCTCCTGTTAGGCCGGGTCCGGCATGTGCTCTGATCCGAATGTTTTCGTATTATGGATATTATTATCTACTTTATGGAAACACAACCCCTGACGAATGCGACTGCCACCGGCAACGCAAGGGGACCGGCGGTGCTGTATCTTGGGTGTTCTAAGCAACTCTTTTCACGATGCGGATAAGAGTTGTCGGATTCCGAGCCACAGGAGACAACGGAATGGCAGAAAAAGCGTCCGGCGGGGTGCAATCGGTAGAGCGCGTCTTCGAACTGCTGGAACTCATCACTGATGCCGGTGGCGACGTCACCCTCAGCGAGCTCTCGTCTTCCACCGACCTCCCGCTCCCCACCATCCACCGCCTGCTCCGCACGCTGGTGTCGCTGGGCTACATCCGCCAGCTGCCCAACCGGCGCTACGCCCTTGGCCCCCGGCTCATCCGCTTGGGTGAGGGTGCCAACAAGCAGCTCGGCGCCCTGGCCCAGCCGCAGCTGAAAGTCCTGGTGGACCGTCTGGGGGAGACCGCCAATATGGCCGTCCTGGATTCCGACATGGTGATCTACGTGTCCCAGGTCCCGTCGTTGCACTCCATGCGCATGTTTACCGAGGTTGGCCGGCGCGCCCATACCCACGCCACCGGCGTGGGCAAAGCCATCCTGGCCCAGCTCGACGACGACACGGTGCGGGGCATTGTGGCCCGCGCCGGAATGCCCACCCCCACGCCCAAGAGCATCGGCGACGTTGAAGAGCTCCTGGCCGACCTCAAGCTCATCCGCGAGCGTGGCTACTCCATCGACGAGGAGGAGCAGGAACTGGGCGTCCGCTGCTTCGCCATGGCGGTGCCCAACGCACCGACGCCCGCGGCGATCTCGGTCTCGGGCCCCGTGTCCCGGGTGGACGGAAACTTCGCGGACAAGGCGGTGCCCATCCTCCGCGAAGCGGCCGAGGCCATCTCCCGCGAGCTCAACCGCACCTGACCTTCTGAGGGGCCCACGCCCGCAGGGTACCCTTGCCGAGCTTGCGAGGTTAGGGTGCGGGTGGGGTACGACGACGGCCCGCACCTTTCGCGAAAGGTGCGGGCCGTCGTCGTACCCGCCGGTTCCCCGGCCGTCCAGGCCTAACAAGGGAACCTGCGGGTCTGGACGAATCCGGGCAGGGTCAGTGCTCTGACGCCTGCTGCGCGGACTGCACGGGGACTTCCTTGCCGTCGCAGTCGATGAGCTTGCCGTTTTCGAACCGGTCGCCTTCTGCCAGGCAGTTCAGGTCCTCGGCACGCACCAGGCGCTCGGTTCCGGCGACGAAGACGGACTGGTTGTCCGAGTTTCCGGCCCGAAGGTGATTGAAGAGAAGGTTCAGCAGGATGGCCATGACCGCGGCCGAGCTGATGCCCGAGTGGAAGATGGTGCCGAACCAGGAGGGGAACTGGTCGTAGAACGTCGGGGCGGCGATGGGGATCATGCCGAAGCCGATCGAGGCTGCCACGACGATCAGGTTCATGTTGTTCTTGTAATCCACCTTGGACAGGGTCCGGATGCCGCTGGCTGCCACCGTTCCGAAGAGGACCACGCCGGCGCCGCCCAGGACGGGGGTGGGCACGGCTGCGACCACACGCCCCAGCACGGGCAGCAGGCCAAGGACCACCAGGATCACGCCGCCGGCGCTGACCACGAACCGGCTCTTCACGCCCGTAATGGCCACCAGGCCGACGTTCTGTGCGAACGCGCTCTGGGTGAAGGAGTTGAAGAGCGGGGAGACGGCGCTGGAGAGCATATCTGCGCGCAGGCCGTTGCCGATCCGCTTGGAGTCCACTTTGGTGCCCACGATCTCGCCCACGGCGATGATGTCCGCGGAGGTCTCGGTAAGGGTCACCAGGATGACGATCAGCATGGAGATGATGGCTGCGAGTTCGAACGTGGGCGGCCCAAAGGCGAACGGGGTGGGGAAGGCGACGATTTCGCCCTGGCCTGCCTTGGAGAAATCGGCCATGCCGAAGACCACCGCGATCAGCGTGCCGAGGACCATGGCCAGCAGGATCGACAGGCGGGAAATCGCTGCGCTGCCCACTTTGCTCAAGAGCAGGACGATGCCCATGGTGGCCGCTGCCAGCCCGATGTTCGCCACGCTGCCGTAGTTCGGCGCCTTGTTGTTGCCGCCCATGGCCCAGTTGGCCGCCACCGGCATCAGCGTCAGGCCGATGGTGGTGATCACGGTGCCGGTCACCACCGGCGGGAAGAAGCGGATGATCTTCGAGAACAGCGGCGTGATCAGCAGGCCGATCAGGGAGGCCGCGATGACGGAACCAAAGACAGCCTGGATGCCGCCGCCGCCGTGGACGATTGCCACCATGGTGGAGACTCCGGCAAAGGAGACGCCCTGGACCAGGGGCAACTGGGAGCCGAAGAACGGGATGCCGACGGTCTGCAGGATGGTGGCGAGGCCACCGACGAACAGGCAGGCGGCGATGAGCAGGCCAATGTCCTGCGAGTTCATTCCTGCGGCTGCGCCGATGATCAGGGGCGGGGCGATGATGCCGCCGTACATGGTGAGGACGTGCTGGAAGCCGTAGGCAAACATGCTTCCGATGGGGAGCCGCTGGTCCTCGGGGCGGGCGGGCCGTGCGCTTTTTCCAGCGGCTGCGGCGGCCAGTTTCTTCTTGGTGTTCATGGCAGACTTTCTTGGTTCATGGCAGACGTCATCGTCTGGCTAACTGGTGTCTGGCTAACGGGTGAAGCTCAAGATGGGGCGTTGAAGCTCAAAATGGGGTGCTGCGGCGGGCCCAACCGTCGTGGATTGGGCCCGCCGCCCCTGCGAGTTGTGGTTTAGCAGAATCCGGCGATGCCGGACCAGGCTGCCGGCGCTGCGGCTGCGTCGTCGCGCTGGACGGTGGCCTCGATCAGGCCGTACGGCCGGTCGGCCGCAAAGAAGACCTCGTTGGGGTTGTCCAGGCCGAACGGCGAGAGGTCAACGAGGAAGTGGTGCTTGTTGGGCATGGAGAACTTGATCTCGTCAATTTCGCTGTGTGCCTCAAGCACCTTGGTGCCCATGTCGAACAGCGTCTGCTGCAGGGCGTGGGAATACTTCTCCGTGAAGCCTTCGAGCAGGAGGCCCTTGACGTCGTCGTAGCTCTTGTTGAAGTCGAGGGTGCTGAAGTCGGTGCCGGTCTTGAAGCGCCAGCGGGCGGAAACGTCCGTGGCCAGGATGCGGTCGGTGGTTTCCGGAAGGGTGGTGTAACGGTCCCGGGGATAGCCGACGAAGCCTGACTGCGTGGACTTCAGGACGGTCAGGTCCTTGAGTCCGGAGATCAGGTGGCTGGTGGCGCCGTCCCGGACCAGGACGGCGGTGCGGACTTCCTGGCCGTTGCGGACGAACGAGTGGTCGTGTTCGCTGCCGTGGGCCTGGATCCGGTTCCAGGCGTAGGACTCGGCTGCCCAGCGTCCCCCGGTGACCCAATCGAAGCTGGAGGTGAAGTGCTCCCCGAGGCGCAGGAGGAACGCTTCCGGTGAGCCGATGCCGTCGCGGGCAAAGGCGTAAATGGTGTTCTTCTGGGTGTCCGTGGCCACCACGTGGGCATTGTCGCCCTCCAGGTGGGCCGCGCTGAAGTCGCCGCGCAGCTGCGAGGTGACGTTCAGGTCTTCGATCTCGTGGCGGTTTGTATCCCGGGTGATCTTGACGACGCGGACTTCGGCTTTGCCGTACTGGTTTTCGCCGAGAATGATCTTGCTGCTCATGGTCTTTTCCCAATCTCCGGTAAGTGGAACCAAGGTTCCATCACTGAAATTAAGCGCGCGTTTCAAGCGCGTTTCCGGTGGTGCCGACCCAACAAAAAAGAGCCGGCATCCATTGATGCCAGCTCATTACGACCCTGCCTGCTGCTCCCAGGTTACGTGACGTGCGCCACGAGTTGCCTAACAGCGTACCCCTCCTTTGCGGTGGTGTACATCACAGGACCTAAATTTCATTTGTGACCGCGCGGGCTGTTTGCGGGAGGCGCCGGGACCCTTGACCGCTCCTCGCCGGCAGCCTAGTCTTTTCACATAGCAAAAATTGCTTTCCATAATATGAAAAAGGAGGTTCCGATGTACCAGCAGGAAAACCAGGCCCTGGCCGCCGTCCCGTCCACCGGTGCCGCGGCGCAGGACTTCTACCTTCCGCTCGGGGGAGGAATAGATCCTGATCTCTACGTTCCCGAGGACCGCCTCCACGCCACCGGCCGCATATCCCGGTGGATTCAGTCCTTGCGTACCCCGGCAGGGAAAGTGCGTAAAAGCGGTTCCCAAAGCTGAGTAGTAGCTACTCGGGACGGGCGGGGGCGATTCTTTTAGCCTTGCAGGACAGGTAGCCGGCCCTGGGGGGTGCACGCTCCGTCCATGGCCTGGCCATCGTCGTGATGCGCGAGGGAAGGACAACGATGCCACAAGCCACAGCCCGCTTGCTGCAGGTCCTGTGCTGTGTGCTGGTCGTTGCCGGGCTCTCGGGCAGCGCCATCCGACTGCAGGGCCCGCCGGAAGACTCTGCGCCCGGACAGGAGGCCTCGGTGTCCGGGTCCGCCCCGACGCAAGGTACGGAGATTCCGGACTCCACCGGTGGTGCAGCCGCCGGGCAACCGGCCGGCCCCGGCGGGGCAGACTCACCGGCAGCCCAGCCCCCGGCAGCCGTGGAACCGGACAAGCCCGGGGAAGCTGCGGCTGATGGGCCGGTGAGTGAGAGTCCGGCCCAGGGCGCCCCGGTGGTGGCCAGCAGGAGCGTCGGCCCACTCGGCCCTCCAGGGCAGTGGTCGCTGGTGCTTGATGAGGAGTTCGACACCCTCAACACCAGCCTGTGGACTCCCTACTGGTTCCGTGACTGCCATCCAGGTTCTACCAAGAACGGGGTCAAGACCTGCTCCAGCAACGTCAAGGTGGAGAACGGAAACGCTGTGCTGCAGCTGTCCGATTCCGAATCGGGCGCGTTGCTGTCCACCAATCCCAAGGACGCCGTGCCCGGCCATGTGGGCTTCCAGTACACCACCGGCTACGTTGAGGCCCGGATCTACTTTCCGGGAACCTGCTCGGAAGGCATCTACAACTGGCCTGCCTGGTGGACCACGGGCCAAAAGTATCCCGCTACCGGCGAGATCGATATCGCTGAGCCACTGCAGGGGACCATGACCACGGTCTATCATTCACCGGAGAACCACCCCGCCAAATACTTCACCGGGTGTTATGCCGGGGGCTACCACACCTACGGGGTGCACCGGAAGGCCGGCGTCAACGACATCTATTTCGACGGACGGCTCGAGTTTTCCTATCCCACCAGCGACGGCAATGCGCCGCACTACCTCCTCCTGAACGTCGGCATCTGGGCGGACCAGAAGACCCTGGGGCCGGCCGGAGCCGTCAAGGTGGACTGGGTGCGGGCCTGGCAGTAGCCACCCACCGCGTCAGGAGCCGGTCCGTCCCGGCCACTGCTTGCCCGCCCAGGGATCGTAGTCGGCGATGAGTTCTTCCTGCGGGGGCCGCCCGGATTCGGGAACATGCTGCAGGTTCACCCGTACCCGGTACCACAGCGAGCTTGAGCCACGCATCCCGTCCACCAGGATGTCGGCAGGCTGGAGGGCTTCGACGACGGCGGCGTGCCGGGACTTCCACTCATCGAGCGCTGCCAGCGCTTCCGGCTTTGTCCTGGTGCGCGCAACCTCGATCAGCGGCATGATCGATTGCCGGCGGCCGGATCCGTTGCCGCTGCGCGGAGCCTTCTCCGCCGGTCCCAATTCCCTGGCCAGCGCCAGCAGCCCGTCCAGGGATCCAACAGCTTCGTCGATGCCGGCGTGCGGGTCGCCTATTTCCGCGTACCGCCCGAGCATGGTGGGAACAGTGAACTGCCCCGGGCGGGCGGTGCGCATCTCCTCCCACGTGAGCGGGGCGGAGACCCGGGCATCCGGCAGCGGCCGGACGGAGTAGGCAGACGCGACCGTGCGGTCCTTGGCGTTCTGGTTGAAGTCCACGAAGACGCTCTCGCCGCGTTCCTCCTTCCACCAGCGTGCCGTGGCAAGGCCTGGAGCCCGGTTTTCGACTTCCCGCGCCAGGGTCTCCGCAGCCAATCGGACATCGCGGTAGGACCATTCCGGGGCGATGCGGACCAGGATGTGCAGGCCACGCGACCCGCTGGTCTTGGGCCACCCCACCAGGCCCACATCCTCCAGAACCTCCTGTGCCACGTATGCGGTGTCCACGATCTGCGACCACTCCACCCCCGGCATGGGATCCAGGTCCACCCGCAGTTCGTCCGGATGTTCGAGATCCCCCGCGCGCACCGGATGCGGGTTCAGGTCCAGGCAGCCAAGGTTGATGACCCAGGCCAGTCCGGCGGCATTGCGGATCACGGCTTCCTCTGCGGAGGTTCCGGAGGCGTAGTGCAAAGTGGTGGTGTCGATGAAGGGCGGGTGGTTTTCCGGGACGCGCTTTTGGAAGAACGGCTCGGCATCGATGCCCTTGGGGAACCGCTTCAGCACCATGGGCCGGCCGCCGGCTCCCCGCAGGGCACCATCGGCCACCGCAAGGTAGTAGCGCACCAGGTCCAGCTTGGTCAGGCCCGGCTCCGGGAACACCACCTTGTCCGGACTGGAGATCCGGACCTCGAATCCATCGATGTCGAGGACCTCGGGCGGCGTCTTTGACGGAGTCATGCCGCCACGCTAGCAGCGGCCCGGGCCGGTGTCAGCCGTTCAGCGGCCCCCGTTGACCAGGCGGCGTGCCGCTGCTGAGTGGCCGGCGATTAGCCCGGCGATGTCCAGTCCCGGAATCTGTCCGTCCACCACCCGCCACTGCCCGCCCACCATCACCCGGTCCGCGCGGTCGGCGGCGCAGAGCAGGAGGGCGGCAATGGGGTCGTGGCTGCCGGAGAAGCGCAGGTCATCCAGCGTGAACAGGGCGAGGTCCGCCTGCATGCCGGGGGCCAGTTGCCCCAGCCCGGGACGGCCCAGGACTGCGGCCGAGCCCCGGGTGGCCCAGCCCAGCGCCCGCTCCACCGGCACGTCGGCGCCGTACCTAAGCCGTTGCAGGTAGAGGGCCTGCCGGGCTTCGAGGATCATGTTGGAGGCATCGTTCGACGCCGAGCCGTCCACTCCCAGCCCTACCGGGACACCCGCGGCTTCCAGTTCCAGGACGCGCGCCGTACCCGAGGCCAGCCGCATGTTGGAGGTGGGACAGTGGGCGACGGCGGTTCCGGCCGCGCCGAGGCGCGTGATCTCGTCATCGCTGAAGTGGATGCCGTGGCCCAGCCAGGTGCGGTCCGTCAGCCAGCCCACGCTGTCCAGGTAGTCCACCGTCCGCAATCCGAACATCTCGCGGCAGAAATCTTCCTCGTCCAGGGTCTCTGCCAGGTGCGTGTGCAGCCTGACGTCCAACCGTTCAGCGAGGGCGGCGCTTTCGGCCATGATCTCCTTGGTCACCGAGAACGGCGAGCAGGGTGCCAGCGCAATCTGGATTGCCGCGTCGCTGCCGCGCTCGTGGTACTGCCCGACCAGGCGTTCGCTGTCTGCCAGCACCACCTCCGGATCCTGCACGGTGGACTGTGGCGGCAGGCCGCCGTCGTCCGTTCCGAGTGTCATGGAGCCGCGGGTCAAGGTGGCGCGCATGCCCAGCCGGCGCACTGCCGCCACCTCGATGTCGATGGCGTCCTCGAGTCCGGCCGGAAAGAGGTAGTGGTGGTCCGCAGCAGTGGTGCAGCCGGACAGCAGCAGCTCGGCAAGGGCCACCGTAGCGGCCAGTTCCAGGTCTTTCGGGGTCAGCCGCGCCCACACCGGGTACAGGTTCTGCAGCCACGGGAAGAGTGGGGCGTTGGCCACCGGACCCCACGCGCGCGTCAGGGTTTGGTAGAAGTGGTGGTGCGTGTTGATCAGCCCGGGCATGAGGACGTGGTTGCCGGCGTCGAATGTCTCCGTCCAGGGTGCGGAGGGCTGCCGGCCGGCGGCCACGACTTCGGTGATGACGCCGTCGCTGACCACTATGCCGCCGGAGGCGTCCAGGGAGTTTGCGGTGAAGGCTGCCAGCGGGTTCCGGATCCAGAGCCGGTTGCTGGATGCTGCGGGTGCGGGTGCGGGGGAGGGGGTGGTCACGGGCCGTCCTTGTCTGTGCGGAATGTGTGCGGTACATCCAGCTCAGTGAGGCCCTGTCTGCTGATCCAGGTTCCGGGTGCCATGGGCTGCCCGGCTGCCACCAGAGTAAGGAAGTCCCCAGTGCATCGTCAATGCTCCTGTTTGTGACTGCGGGCCGGGCGCGGGGGCAGTGAAAAGCCCGAAACATGGATTTCACATGGCGAAATTAAATTTCCAGAAAACTATGGCGTGGCCCACAACCGGGTGCTAATCTCGATTCTGCCAAAGGCGGGCGCCCGAACCCGGGAAGCTATCTACCAGGCGCAACTTAACCTTCACAGCACATGCTGAAGCCTGGTAACCGTTCGCACCTGGTTTTACTGGTCCTGCGCGGCAACAGGCTTCCCGGCAAAAGGAAGTCGCATCATGAGTACCACCGTCACGGCCGAACAGTTCCTGGCCCGCTCCATCAGGCTGGCAACGGCCAACGTCCTTAACAGCGGAGGCCCGTTCGGCGCCATGATCGTCACGGCGGACGGGCAGGCGTTCGATGGCGTCAACCGCGTCACCGCGGACAACGATCCCACCGCCCACGCTGAAGTCACCGCCATCCGCACCGCCTGCCGCGAACTGGGGACCTTCGACCTCAGCGGCGCCACCCTCTACACCAGTTGCGAACCGTGCCCCATGTGCCTGGCCTCCGCACTCTGGGCCCGTGTAAGCCGGGTCATTTACGCTGCGGACCGCCACGATGCCGCTTCCGTTGGCTTCGATGACGCCCTGTTCTACGAATACTTCGATAACCAGGACAGGGACTCCCTGATGCCGGTTTCCAAGCTGGCGCTGGGCGATCCCCAGGCACCCGCCCCGCTGGAGCCGTTCAACACCTGGAACACGCTCGAATCCAGGATCGACTACTAGGCCCGGCGGCTTCAATGACCATCCTGGACCATTCCCACGAGGAGCATTCGGCTCCAAACACCAGTACCTCACGGCGCTCGCCGCGCACCCCGTCAGCCGCAACGGGCACGCCCGCGCCCCCGGCGCCGGAATCCTTCCTGGACCGCTTCTTCCAGATCACGCGGCGCGGTTCCACCATTGCCCGTGAATTCCGCGGCGGCCTGGTCACCTTTTTCACCATGGCGTACATCGTCATCCTGAACCCCCTCATCCTGGGCGGCTTCAGCGCGGACAACGCTCCCACCGACGTCGCCGGCGGCTGGCTTTCCGCAGCCCAGGTAGGCGCCGTCACCGGCCTCACCGCCGGCGTCATGACCATCCTCTTCGGCCTGATCGCCAACCTGCCGTTCGGGCTGGCCGCCGGGCTGGGCATCAACTCCTTCCTGGCCGTCTCGGTGATCCAGGAGGTCACCTGGCCCGAGGCCATGGGACTGGTGGTCATCAACGGCGTCCTGATTGTCCTCTTCGGCGTCACCGGCGCCCGGACAGCCATCTTCCGGGCCGTCCCCAAGGAACTGAAGGCCGCCATCACCGTGGGCATCGGCCTGTTCATCGCCTTTATTGGCTTTGTGGACTCCGGCTTCGTCCGGCCCACCGCGGGCGGTCCGCCCGTCCAGCTGGGCGACGGCGGCTCCATCACCTCGGTGCCCACGCTCGTGTTCGTGGTCGGGCTCCTGGCCATGGGCATCCTGGTGGCACGAAAAGTCCAAGGCGGACTCCTGATAGGAATCGTCGGTACCACCGTGCTGGCCGCCGTCGTGGAAGCCATCATGAAAATCGGTCCCGCCAGCGCCACCAACCCCGGCGGCTGGCACCTGAACACCCCAGTCCTGTCCGGCCAGCTGGTGTCGGCCCCGGACCTGGGCCTGGTGGGCCAGTTCGACCTGTTCGGTTCGTTCGCCAGGATCGGCGGACTCGCGGCCACCATGCTGGTCTTCACGCTCGTCTTCACCAACTTCTTCGACGCCATGGGCACCATGACCGGCCTGGCCAAAAGCGCCGGCGTTGCCCACAAAGACGGCACCTTTCCGCGGCTGAAAGCGGCCTTCATCGTCGAAGGCTTCGGTGCCGTGGCGGGCGGGGCCACCTCCGGTTCCTCCAACACCGTCTACATCGACTCGGCCGCCGGCATCGGCGAAGGCGCCCGCACCGGCCTGGCCTCGGTGGTCACCGGCGTGCTGTTCCTCGGCTCGATGTTCCTCACCCCGCTCACCAGCGTGGTGCCGCTCGAGGTGGCTGCAGCGGCCCTGGTGGTGGTGGGCGCCATGATGATGGCCCAGATCCGCGAGATCAAGTTCACCAAGTTCACCGTGGCCCTCCCTGCCTTCCTCACCATCGTCACCATGCCGCTGAGCTACTCGATTGCCAACGGCATCGGGGTGGGCTTCGTCAGCTGGGCCGTGATCGGGGCTGCGTCCGGCAAGGCGAAGAAGATCCATCCGCTGATGTGGGTGGTGAGCGCCGGGTTCCTGGTGTACTTCGCCCGCGGACCCATCAACGCCCTGCTGGGCGGCTGAACCTGCCCCTTCCTTCCGGGGGCCGGGCCAACCCTTGGCCCGGCCCCCGGAAGGACCGACAATTGACACCACCGCCGCGGAAGAAGGAGCGACGCCATGCTTGACCTGATCACTTCGCTCGGCCCCTGGGTGCCCCGGCTCGCATCCCGGGAGTTCGCCGTGGCCACCATCGTGGCGGCTTCCGGGTCTGTGCCGCGGCCCGTGGGGACGTCCATGCTGGTCAGTGGTTCCGGCGAGGTGCTGGGGAGCCTGTCCGGCGGTTGCGTGGAAGGCGCCGTGGTGGCGCTCGCCCTGGACGCGATGGACGACGGCGTCCCGCGCCACGGGAATTTCGGTTTCAGCGCCGCCGACGCCTTCGCTGCCGGACTCACCTGCGGAGGAGAGCTGGCCGTCCAAGTCCAGCCGGTGCCGGCGGCCGTGTCCGGCGAAGCGGCGCACCCGCTCCGGGCCGCGCTGCTGCAGCTCGCCGCCCAGCACCCGGACCACCCCGTGGCGCTGGTGCGGGTGCTGGGCGCTTCGCCGGGCGCCGCCGTCGTCCTGTCTGATCCAGGTGATTTCCGCCTGGCTGCCTCGCCCGAACTGGCACGCCTGCACGGGGAACCGGCACTGCAGGTGGAATCGTTGGTACGCAGCGGCGGTGCCGGGCTGGTCCGGCTCTTACAGCCGGGCGAGTGCGCTCCGGCCAGGACCGGCGACACGCAACCTGCCGGGGAGCCGGCCATCCTGGTGGAATCCCGGCTGGCCCCGCCGCGCATGCTGGTATTTGGCGCCAACGACTTCGGCGCCGCACTGATCCCCGCAGCCAAGCTGCTGGGCTACCACGTGACCCTCGTTGATGCCCGGCCAGCCTTCGCGTCCCAGCCACGGTTCACGGCCGCGGACCAGGTGGTCACCGACTGGCCGCACCGCTACCTGGCAGCGGAAGCAGCCGCGGGCCGGACGGACAGCCGCACCGTGGCCGCCGTCCTCACCCACGACCCCAAGTTCGATATCCCCCTTCTGGAGGCCGCACTGGCCCTGGACCTCGCCTACGTGGGTGCCATGGGGTCCCGCCGGAGCCACCTCCAACGGGTTGACCAGCTGCTCGACGCGGGCGTTCCGCCGGAGCGTGTCGCCCAGCTCCACTCACCCATCGGCCTTGACCTGGGGGCGGTCACTCCGGCCGAGGTGGCGGTATCCGTCACCGCGGAACTGATCGCCGCCCGCAACCGCACAGCCAGCTGCATGCCGTTGCGGGAAACGTCCGGCACCATCCATCCCGCGCCTGTACCGGCGCCCACAGACTTCGATAAGCAGGAGATCGCATGGATATGAACACCATCGAGGCGGTGGTCCGCACCGCCGACCCCGCGCAGTGGCGCGACGGCGACGCCTGGCTTGCCGGCGGAACGGTCCTCTTCTCCTACGGCAGCTACGCGTTTGGCCCGCAGCCGCTCAAACGGCTGCTGGACCTCGGCAACGCCGGCTGGACGCCCATCACCGTCACAGCAGACGGGATTGAGCTTGCCGCCACGTGCACAATCGCGCAGCTGTACGCCCTGCCCGGTTCCCCGGACGTGTCCGGCCGTACCTGGCCCGGGCTGGACCTGGTCCGCGCATGCTGCGATTCGTTCGTGGCGTCCTTCAAGATATGGAACATGTCCACCGTGGGCGGGAACCTCTGCACCTCGCTGCCCGCCGGGCCGGTCATCTCGCTCTGTGCCGGCCTGGACGGCACAGCCACCATCCTCACGCCCGGGGG
Organism: Pseudarthrobacter sp. C4D7; assembly: GCF_013359725.1. GTDB lineage: Bacteria > Actinomycetota > Actinomycetes > Actinomycetales > Micrococcaceae > Arthrobacter. The sequence continues at coordinate 96,373 of NZ_JABFMW010000012.1, forward strand.
CGGTACCCGGACGGTGCCTGTGGCGGAGTTCGTCACCGGCGATGCGAAAAACTGCCTGGCACCCGGCGAGCTGCTCCGCAGCGTCCACCTGCCGGCGTCGGCCCTTTCCGCCCGGGTGGCGTTCCGGCGCCTGTCCCTGAGCAACCTGGGCCGGTCCGGGGTGCTGCTCATCGGCAGGCTCGACGGCGGAACCTCCCTCACCCTGACCGTCACCGCCGCCACCAAGCGGCCGGTGCAGCTGCGCTTCGACACGCTCCCGGAAGCGGACCGGCTGGACGCCGCCCTGGACGACACCATCCCCGCGGAGCTCTACCACGACGATATCCACGGGCTCCCTGGCTGGCGCCGGGACATGACCTACCGGCTGGCCGAAGAAATCCGGGCCGAACTGGCGGCGCCCGGCGGGGCACCCGATATCCCTGTCTCCGGCGACTTCTGGCCGCCCCGGGCCGGACACACATCGGCCACCGGACCCACCGCACCTTCGAAAGGGGCCTGACCATGGCCATCGACATCAACGGCAGCCCCGCCGGCGCGGACCCGCGCCCGGGCCAGTGCCTGCGCACGTTCCTGCGGGAGCAGGGCAACACCGGCGTCAAAAAGGGCTGCGACGGCGGCGATTGCGGTGCCTGCACCGTGCACGTGGACGGCACTCCGGTCCACAGCTGCATCTACCCGGCCGTTCGCGCCGAGGGGCACTCGGTCACCACCATCGAGGGACTGGCAGCCGTCACCGGCGTCCCGGATGGGGTGCTGCACCCGGTCCAGGAGCAGTTCATGGAACGCCAGGGCTTCCAGTGCGGCTTCTGCACCGCGGGCATGGTCATGACCGCGGCGACATTCGATGCGGACCAAAAGGAGAACCTGCCCCGCAACCTGAAAGGCAACCTCTGCCGGTGCACCGGGTACCGCGCCATCGCCGACGCGGTCTGCGGGGACGCCGGCCACCCGGACCCCGCCGGCCGGGGCTCCGGGATCGCCGGGGAGGGTCAGCCCGACCCCGAACCCGGCCGGTTGGGCGACGACGTTCCGGCCCCGGCCAGCCGGGCCGTGGTCACGGGCGCTGCCCGCTACACCCTGGACCTCCCGAGCGACCAGCAGCAGGCACTGCTGCACCTGAAGATCCTGCGCTCGCCGCACGCCCACGCCCGGGTGGTGTCCATTAACACGGACGCAGCCCTGAACGTACCGGGGGTGGTAGCCGTCTTCACCCACGAGGACGCACCGGAGCAGCTGTTCTCCACCGCCCAGCACGAACTCTTCACTGACGACCCCGATGACACCCGCGTGCTCGATGACGTGGTGCGCTTCATCGGACAGCGCGTTGCCGCCGTCGTTGCCGACTCGGTGGGCGCCGCGGAAGCCGGAGTCCGGGCGCTGAAGGTTGAATATGAGGAACTGCCCGCCGTCTTTTCCCCACAGGAGGCCCTGCGCCCCGGCGCGCCGTTGGTCCATGGGGACAAGGACGGCAGCGCGTCCCGCATTGCCCGGCCGGACGGCAACGTGGTGGCGGAGCTGCACTCGGAGCTGGGGAGCGTGGCCAGCGGTTTCGCTGCCGCAGATTTCATTCATGAACAGACCTACCAGACCCAGCGGGTGCAGCATGTGGCGCTGGAAACGCACGCGGCCATTGCTTCGGTGGATGACGAGGGCCGTCTGCAGGTCCGCACGTCCAGCCAGGTCCCGTTCCTGGTCCGCCGCACACTGTGCAGGGTATTTGGCCTGCCGGAAGACAAGGTGCATGTGGTGGCCGGCCGCGTCGGCGGTGGATTCGGCGGCAAGCAGGAAGTCCTCACCGAGGACCTCGTAGCGCTCGCGGCCCTGAAACTGAAGCGGCCCGTCCAGTTGGAGCTGACCCGCACCGAGCAGTTCGCCGCCACCACCACACGGCATCCCTTCACCATCAAGCTGAAAGCCGGAGCCAGCAGGGAGGGGCGGCTGACCGCACTCGAGCTGGATGTGGTGACGAATACCGGCGCGTACGGCAACCACGGACCGGGCGTCATGTTCCACGGCTGCGGCGAATCCCTGGCCGTGTACAACTGTGCCAACAAGAAAGTGGACGCGCATTCGGTGTACACCAACACCGTGCCGGCCGGGGCGTTCCGCGGGTACGGGCTGAGCCAGATGATCTTCGCCATCGAGTCCGCCATGGACGAGCTCGCTGCCGGGATCGGTATGGATCCGCTGGAATTCCGCCGGCTGAACATGGTCCGCGAAGGGGATCACATGCTCTCCACCCAGCCGGACCCGGAGGAGGACGTCCACTACGGCAGCTACGGCCTGAACCAGTGCCTTGACCTGGTCCGGGACGCCCTGGACCGTGGCAAGGCCCGGTACCGGGAGGCCGGCCTGGACGATCAGGGCCCGGACTGGATGGTGGGTGAAGGCGCCGCCCTGTCAATGATCGACACCGTCCCGCCGCGCGGCCACTTTGCCCACTCCCACGTCCGGCTCCTGCCGGACGGAACGTACCAGGCCGACGTCGGAACCGCCGAGTTCGGCAACGGCACCACCACTGTGCACGCCCAGCTCGCCGCCACGGCGCTGTCCACGGAGGCGTCCAGGGTGGCGGTGCGGCAGTCCGACACCGACCTGGTGGAGCACGATACCGGTGCGTTCGGTTCCGCCGGCACCGTGGTTGCGGGGAAGGCGACCCTGGCGGCAGCGGAAGAGCTGGCTGTCCGGATCCGTGCCTTCGCCGCAGGGATCAGGCAGACGCAGGCGTCGGCCTGCGTCCTCGACGGCGATGCCGTGGTGGTGGACGGCACTCCCGTGGCACTGGCTGAACTGGCGCAGGCCGCTGCGGATGCCGGCGTCGAACTTGCTGCCGAGGGGCGCTGGGGCGGTACGCCGCGGTCCGTCGCGTTCAATGTGCATGGCTTCCGGGTGGCGGTGAACCGCGCCACCGGCGAGCTGAGGATCCTGCAAAGCGTTCAGGCTGCGGACGCCGGAGTGGTGGTCAATCCGCGCCAGTGCCGGGGACAGATTGAGGGCGGGATTGCCCAGGCGCTGGGTGCCACGCTGTATGAGGAAGTGGTGGTGGACGACGCCGGGAAGGTCACCACTGACATCCTGCGGCAGTATCACATTCCTACGTTCGCGGACGTGCCGCGCAGCGAGGTGTACTTCGCGGACACCAATGACAAGATGGGGCCGCTGGGGGCCAAATCCATGAGCGAAAGCCCATTCAATCCGGTGGCTCCGGCGCTGGCCAACGCCATCCGGCACGCGACGGGAGTGCGGTTCGCGTCCCTGCCGATCGCGCGTGACCGGATTTACCTGGGCCTGAAGGACGCTGGGCTGGTACCGGTGAAGGAGGTCGTTACCCGCTGATGCCGGTGTAGCCTGTGCCCCATGACTGGCTCTGCGGCGGTGGATGAAGACGGGAGTACGGCTGGTACCAGCCCGGCCCGGGCGGGCGAAGCCGCCGCCGAGACCGTGGTGGACCGGCTGTTCTTCACCTTCAGCGGCCTGAGCTGCATCTGGTTTGCGGTGGTGCTCCTGCAGTCCAGCCTGGAATGGGGCCACATCTGGTTTCTGGCGGTGTTCTGGGCGGCCCTGGCCTATCTGGTGCTGCCCCGCCTGCACCGCATCCTTACCCGGATCTACCTGCCGGACTATTTCATCGGCCGGTCGCGCACCAGCGACGGGTTGCTGGGGGACCCGGTCAACGTTGCCGTCCTGGGCAGTGGCGGGCAGATCCATGCCGTCATGGGAAAGGCCAAGTGGACGCTCGCCGATCCGGTCACTGCCGCATCCAGCCGCCGGATCATTACCTCGACTTTGACCCGCCGCAGCTACGACGAAGCGCCTGTGAGCCCGTTGTTCCTGTTTGGCCGGCAGCAGGATTTCGCCTATCAGCAGGAAGTGGACGGCAACCCGGGGAAGCGGCACCACATCAGGTTCTGGAAGGCGCCCCCGGGATGGCTGCTGCCCGGAGGGATCCCAGTGGACTGGCTGGCGGCCGGAACCTACGACCGCGCCGTGGGCCTTTCGCTGTTTACGCTGCAGGTCACGCATAAAATCGCGGCGGGCATCGATGCTGAACGGGACTATGTGGTGGAGTCCATCCGCTCCGCTGCGCCTGAGGCCCGGGTCAGGATCATCAAGGATTTTTCCACCGGATACCACTCCCGGAACGGGGGCGGGGACAGCATCATCACCGATGGCGACCTGCCCATCGTGGACCTCACCGGCGTTCCGGCCCCGGACTTCGCGCCCGCCATACTGCAGGACCCGCGTGCCACACGCCCGTTGCCCACGTTGTTCGGCGCTGTCCTGGTTGCCTGCAGGGGCTTCGCGGCCCTGTTCCTGACCTTCGCCCTGGCAGTAGCCGCAACCGATGGGTCCCTGGCCGGGCCGCTCCTGGGTACCACGCCCACGCCTGATGTTTCAGCGGCGCTGGCTCCAGCCGCCGTCGTGATGGGGCTCTTCGCCCTCACCGAATTCCTCCTTGCCTGGTTCATCTCCCGTGGCGGGAACCGGGCCCGCGTAACTGCCATGACCCTCGGCGCCCTGTCCATCACTGCCCAGTTCATCGCCACCCTTTCGGGTGGCCCGGCCATCACTTTGGCCACCACACTGGTCAGCTTTTCGCTGGACATCCTGCTGATCCTTGCCCTGTCCAGCGAACGTGCCCGGATGTTTGCCCGGAGCCGGTCCGGAAGCCTCAGGCGCTCTGTGGATCCGGGCCCGCTGCCTTCGCCGGCCGCATAAAGCCCCCGGGCAACTCACCTCGGCCAATTCACCCTGCCATGGACGCACGCAATATAGTCGGGGGATGGAACAGCGGATTTTAGGCAAGACCGGACGGAATGTGTCCATCGTGGGGCTCGGCACCTGGCAGCTCGGCGCGGACTGGGGCAACGTTGACCCGGCACAGGCGCAGGCCATCCTGGCGGCTTCCGTAGAGGCGGGAGTCACCTTTTTTGATACCGCTGACGTCTACGGTGACGGACGCAGCGAACAGGCCATCGGGAAGTTCCTCGCTGACAACCCCGGCGCCGGCGTTACCGTTGCCACCAAGATGGGCCGCCGTATGGAACAGCGGCCGGAAAACTACACCCTGGCCAACTTCCGCCAGTGGGTGGACCGTTCCAGGAAGAACCTCGGCACGGACACGCTGGACCTTGTCCAGCTCCACTGCCCGCCCACGCCCGTGTACAGCACCAATGAGGTCTACGACGCGCTGGACACCCTGGTGTCCGAAGGGGCCATCCGCAACTACGGCGTATCCGTGGAGCGGACCGACGAAGCCCTGGAAGCCATCCGCCACGACGGAACCGCCTCAGTCCAGATCATCCTGAACGCCTTCCGGCTAAAGCCCCTGGATGAGGTGCTGCCGGCCGCCAAAGCTGCAGGCGTGGGCATCATCGCCCGCGTTCCGCTGGCATCGGGCCTGCTGTCCGGCAAGTATTCAAAGGACACCGCGTTCGCAGAGAATGACCACCGGAATTACAACCGCAAGGGCGAGGCCTTCGACGTCGGGGAAACCTTCTCCGGCGTGGATTACGAGCTGGGCCTGAAGGCCGTGGCGGAGTTCGAACAACTGGTACCCGAGGGCGCAACCACCGCACAGGCAGCCATCGCCTGGATCGCCGCGCAGGATGGAGTCACCAGCGTGATTCCAGGCGCCCGCAACGTGGAACAGGCCCGTGCCAACGCTGCCGCTGCCGGTGTCAGCATCGGTAAAGAGTTCGACGACGGCGTCCGCTGGATCTACGACCACTACTTCCGCGAAGCCATCCACCGGCGCTGGTAGCCGGTACCCCCGGGAGCACGCCGGTGACTGATTCCGTTCACGGTTTCGTTGAGCGGCTTGCCGCCGTGGAGCTGGGGCCTTCCTGCACCAACTTCTTCGACCAAACGGTTCCCGGGAATGCGGTTCGCCGGCAGAACCTGGAGCTGTACCTGGAGGAGATGCTGGAACGGCGGCCGAAGGTGCTGCTGGTGGGGGAGGCGCCCGGCTTCAGGGGCATGCGGATCACCGGGGTGCCCTTCACCAACAGGGTCATCCTGGGAGGGTCCGCCAACAGCTTCGGGCTCTTCGGCCCCGGCAAGGGCTACGTGCTGCCGCCCGACGCTGCAGGGGTAGCCGCCGAGCCAACCGCCACCGTGCTCTGGCAAGTCCTGGAAGAAGTGGAGTTCCTGCCGCTGCTGTGGAGTGCTTTTCCCTGGCACACCCACAAGCCGGGGCAGCTGTTGTCCAACCGCACGCCCAGGCCGTCCGAAACCAAGCTCGGCACGCCTTTCTGGCAGGAACTGGCGGAGCTGTTCGGAGTCACCTCCATTGTCGCGGTGGGCAACGTCGCCCAGCACAGCCTGCAGCGCAGTGGCCTGTCCGCGCCAAAAATCCGGCACCCGGCCCATGGAGGGCGGTCCGGCTTCAAACAGGGTCTTGAGCAGTTGTTGGAAAATGGGATGCAGGACTGAACTGACGTCTTCACGGCCAGAATGTCGTACCCCCTTGTCATGATTGTTTTATGGGAAAGGCAGCGGTAACCAGGGCTTATTCGGACATCCGTGCTGCCCTTGCTGTGCTGGTTGCTGAGGTTGATGGTGCCGGGGTGGAGCCGTTTTCCGGTGCTGACCCTCTGGCTGGTTTGTTGGATGGTTGCCTGGAGATTCTGGCGGGTTGCCGTGAGGTGGAAGCCGGGATTGCAGCGGTGAAGGCGAAGGCCGCGGTAGCGTACGCGGAGAGCGCCCATGGTGTTGCGGGGCCGGGCGTGCCGGTTGGGGTGCAGGAGA
>NZ_JABFMW010000013.1 GCF_013359725.1 Pseudarthrobacter sp. C4D7
GCTCAAGGCACAACTCATACCGCCGCTGCAGCACATCCACACCAGCCCCGGCACCCAGGGCTTCGTCGTCGAGAACCAGCGCGCCCAGGGCAGCAGCAGAGGCACGAACACCCTCCACCACCACCCCAACACCATCGCTGATTCCCATGAACACATCATCCAACGACCCACTGACATTCGGAGTTGGCACAGCCAAGGCGAGGTCCCTGCCGGCCCTTCACAATGCCGCAAGAAGGGCGGGTTCTTAAAAGAATTCGGCCGCCATGGGGTGGTGACGCCGTTGTCACCACCCCATGGCGGCCGAAGCTTGCCTGGGCATAACCCAGGTACCTCCCGGACAGGGCCGGAAAGGAGGGAAAGCGGAACGTCAGATAGTGACGGCTCCGTTGGCGGTCTCAAAGGTGACTGAGAGGATGCCCGGTGTTCCGTGCGGGGCGACCCACTCCACCGCAACGTCCTCCAGGGGCTTCTCCACCGGCTCGCCCAGCCACTCGGTCACGCGCGAGGCGGAACCGGCGATGGTCAGGCAGCTCATCTTGAGGTTGCTCTCGTATGCGTTGGAGGGGTGGAGCGAGGGATCGCCCTCCCACTTCAGCATGTACGGCACCTGGGGGTCGGCGATCAGGCCAAGGATGCCAATCTGCTTCCAGACCAGCTCGCGGCCGTCAGGGAACTTGCGGTTGCCGTTGACCGCGGCGCGGCCGAGGCGTTCCTCGAAGGGGGCGAGGTCGTCCACTTCGACGCACCAGCCCATCCAGCCGCCACCGGCAGCGGAGCGGGCACGTACTGCCTGTCCGAACGGGGCCTTGTCCGAAGCGGGGTGGTCCAGCACTTCGACAACCTCGAGGTACTTGTGGCCCGCCAGCGGGATGATCATATTCCGGGTTCCGAAACGGGGGTGGACGCCACCCTTGACTGCCTCAACGCCGAGGGCAGTTGCAATACGTTCGGTGGTGGCCGCGAGGCCATCGTGTTCACAGGCGTAAGAGACGTGATCCATGCGCATGCGAACATCTTGGCACTTTGTGATCGGGCTCTCAGCTAAGGGTACCCTTACTAGCTTTCGGGGGATCCGCTGCCTTGGGCGGCGGTACCGGAACACGGCCGCTGAAGACCATGTTCGTCACAATGCTGTCCCCGGCGGTCTTGTGCTTCCTAGACTGGGCCCAGGTCATGAGCGCCAGCGACAAGCCCCGGCTCGCTGGCCGGCAACCCTCCATCCGCGGTGGGGTGCCCCGGGTGAAGACCTGGCTCCCCGGCAACAGTCGGGAGCAAGCGCGGCCCGCAGTGCTGGTGAGCATGCCGGGCCCATGTCAAAGGAGATTTGGATGTCCAACGGATGGTCCTTCGAAACCCGCCAGATCCATGCCGGGCAGGAGGTGGACAGTGCCACGGGGGCCCGGGCCCTGCCCATCTACCAGACCACGTCATTCGTGTTCCCCAGTGCCGAAAGCGCCGCCAACCGTTTCGCCCTGGCCGAACTCGCTCCCATCTATACCCGGATCGGCAACCCGACCCAGGATGCCGTCGAGCAGCGCATTGCCAGTCTCGAAGGAGGCCTTGCCGCGCTGCTGCTGAGTTCCGGGCAGGCCGCCGAGACCTTCGCCGTCCTGAACATCGCCGAGGCGGGGGACCACATCGTGGCCAGCCCCAGCCTTTACGGCGGAACCTACAACCTGTTCGCCCACACCCTGAAGAAATTCGGCATTTCGGTGACCTTCGTGGCTGACCCGGACAACCTGGAACAGTGGCGCGGGGCCGTGCAGCCCAACACCAAGCTGTTCTTCGGTGAAGTGGTGTCCAACCCGCGCCAGGACGTCCTGGACATCGAGGGCATCTCCGGGGTGGCCCATGAGGCGGGCGTGCCCCTGATCGTGGACAACACCCTGTCCACCCCGTACCTGATCCGCCCCCTGGAGTGGGGCGCGGACATCGTGATCCACTCGGCCACCAAGTACCTGGGCGGCCACGGTTCGGCCATTGCCGGTGTCATTGTCGACTCGGGCAAGTTCGACTTCAGCAAGGACCCGGAGCGGTTCCCCGGCTTCAACACCCCGGACCCCACCTACAACGGCCTGGTCTACGCACGCGACCTTGGCGAAGGCGGGGCCCTCGGGGCCAACCTTTCGTACATCCTCAAGGCCCGCGTCCAGCTGCTGCGCGACCTGGGCTCGGCCGTTTCGCCTTTCAACGCCTTCCTCATCGCCCAGGGCCTGGAGACGTTGAGCCTGCGGGTGGAGCGCCACGTTGCCAACGCCACGGAGGTGGCGCGCTGGCTGGAGGCAAGGGACGACGTCGAATCCGTCGCCTATGCAGGGCTGCCGTCCAGCCCCTGGTACGAGCGTGGCCGCAAGTACGGGCCCAAGGGGACGGGCGCCGTCGTTGCCTTCAACCTTGCAGGTGGCGCGGAGGCCGGAAAGCGATTCGTCGACGCGTTGGAACTGCACTCCCACGTTGCCAATATCGGTGACGTGCGCTCCCTGGTCATCCACCCGGCGTCGACCACGCACAGCCAGCTCTCGCCGGAGCAGCAGGTGGTGGCCGGGGTGCACCCGGGCCTGGTGAGGCTTTCCGTGGGCCTGGAACATATCGACGACATCCTGGCCGACCTGGAGGCAGGCTTCCGGGCAGCCAAGGGCGCCGAAGCCTAGGCCGGACGCCGCGGGGCCGCAGCGCCTGCCGGCAGGCCGGGAAGTCACAACCAGTCATACTCTTGGCCTGGGGCGGGGGGTGTTTCGTACACTCGAACCAGGTCATGAGTGCCAGTGACAGCCCCGGCTTGCTGGCCGGCAACCCTCCATTCGCGGTGGGGTGCCCCGGGTGAAGACCTGGCCTGCCGGTCAGACGACGGCAGGCAAGCGCGTAGAAGAGGTCTTGCCATGACGGTTACCGTCGCCCGAACCACCATCCCTGAACACGGAATTGTCCGTTACGCCTCCGTGGGGGGACTGAAACTCGAAGCCGGGGGATACCTCCCGGACGTCACCCTGGCTTACGAAACCTGGGGAACGCTCAACGCTGACGCCAGCAACGCCATCCTGATCGAGCACGCACTGACCGGCAGCACGCATGTGACTCGCGGTGACACCGATGAAGAAGGCTGGTGGGAACAGCTGGCCGGTCCCGGCGCCCCCGTGGACACAGACCGTTTCTTCGTGGTGTCCATCAACATCGTGGGCGGCTGCTACGGATCCACCGGGCCGTCGTCGCCCGCGCCGGACGGGAAGCCCTGGGGCTCCCGATTTCCCCTCGTCACGCTGCGCGACAGCACCGTTGCCGAAGCCAGGCTGGCGGACCAGCTGGGCATCAAGAGCTGGTTCGCCGTCCTTGGCGGATCCATGGGCGGCGCCCGGGCCCTGGAATGGGCCGTGACGTACCCGGAGAGGGTGCAGCGCTGCGCCGTGATCTCCGTGGGAGCCGCCAGCACTGCCGAACAGATTGCCTTCGCGCAGGCCCAGACCCTTGCCATCCGGCAGGACCCCAACTTCAACGGCGGGGACTACTACGGCGGTCCGTGTCCGGAAGAGGGGCTGGCGCTCGCCCGCCGGATCGCCCACATCACCTACCGGTCCGCCGCGGAGCTGGAAGTCCGGTTTGGCCGCTCACCCCAGGCCCCTGAGTCACCCCTGAAGGGCGACGTGCTCGCCGCCCGCGGCCGCTACCAGGTGGAGAGCTACCTGGACCACCAGGGGAACAAGCTGGTGAAGCGGTTCGATGCCAACAGCTACATTGCCCTGACCGAGGCGCTGATGAGCCACGACGTCTGCCGGGGACGCGGCGCCCTTGCTGAGACCCTCGCACGGTCCACGGCCCGGTTCTTCGTGGCGGCGGTGGACTCGGACCGGTTGTACTTTCCCTCGCAGTCCCATGAGCTGGCCCAGGCGCTCCCCGGTGACGTGGAAGTCAATGTCATCCAGGCGCCGATCGGGCACGACGGGTTCCTGACCGAGATCGGTCAGTTGGGCGCCCAGCTCCGGAGCAGCTTCCTGGTATAGCCGGCCACGGTTCAACGCATCGCGGTCCGGGCAGCGCCCGGGATGCCGCCAACAATGTGCATTCCTGCAGATGCGTTCTGCACTAATTTGTGTTGAGGTTGCACCGCCGGCAGACCATACTCATCGAATCCGGCTTTCGTGGTGTACATCACACCCGCCTGCCATCGACTGGTCCCCATCGCGTCGACGACGACGCCGAAGGAGTTCGCATGAGTACGGAAAGCACCGCCGCAAGGCGCACAGAGGAAACAGACGTCAAGGCTTCGGGCCTGAAAAAAGTGGTGACGGCGTCCATGGCCGGCACGGTCGTGGAGTGGTACGAGTTCTTCCTCTACGCATCGGCCGCCACCCTGGTGTTCGGGAAGGCCTTCTTTCCCAATGCCGGCACCGAACTGGACGGCATCATCGCCGCCTTCCTCACCTATGCGGTCGGTTTCGTCGCCCGTCCCATCGGCGGCATCGTCTTTGGCCACTTCGGCGACAAGTTCGGCCGGAAGCAGCTGCTGCAGCTGAGCATCATCCTGGTGGGCGTCTCGACTTTCCTGATGGGCTGCCTGCCCACCTTCGGGCAGATCGGCTACTGGGCACCGGCGCTGCTGGTCTTCCTCCGCTTCGCCCAGGGCTTCGCGGTGGGAGGGGAATGGGGCGGCGCCGTCCTGCTTGTCGCAGAGCACAGCCCCAGCAAGTCCCGCGGCTTCTGGGCCAGCTGGCCGCAATCGGCAGTGCCGCTGGGCAACCTGCTCGCCACGGCCGTGCTGTTCGTCCTCTCCTCGACCCTCACCCAGGACGCCTTCCTGGGCTGGGGCTGGCGCGTGGCCTTCTGGCTCTCCGCCGTGATCGTCATCATCGGTTACTACATCCGCACCAAGGTCAACGACGCCCCCATCTTCCTGGAAGCCCGCAAAGAAGTGGACGCCGGGCACAAGGGCTACGGCGTGGCCGAGGTGTTCCGGCGCTACCCCCGCGGCGTCTTCACAGCCATGGGCCTGCGCTTCGCGGAAAACATCCTGTACTACCTGGTGGTCACGTTCTCCATCACGTACCTGAAAACCGTGGTGCAGGCCGACACCACGCGGATCCTGCTCCTGCTGCTCCTGGCCCATGCGGTCCACTTCGCCGTGGTTCCCATGGTGGGCAAGTTGTCGGACCGGTTCGGCCGTAAGCCCGTCTACCTGGCCGGCGCCATCATGGGTGCCACCTGGGGCTTCTTCGCCTTCCCCATGATGGACACCAGGAACGATTTCACCATCCTGGCTGCCATCATGATCGGGCTGGTTTTCCACGCCTTCATGTACGCCGGGCAGCCGGCAATTATGGCGGAAATGTTCCCCACCCGGATGCGCTATTCCGGTGTCTCCCTTGGGTACCAGGTGACGTCCATCGTTGCCGGTTCGCTGGCACCGATCATTGCTGCCTCGCTCCTGGGCACCTACAAATCCTCCGTTCCGGTAGCGGTGTACCTGCTCATCGCCTGCGTCATCACCGCCGTCGCGGTCTTGTTCCTGAAGGAAACCCGGGGCATCTCGCTGCACGATGTTGACGCTGCGGACGCCAAGGGCACGGCGGACCTGCTCGCTGCCAACAGGAAGTAGGCCCATGAAAGCCGCCGTCCTCTATTCCACCGTTCCCGCCGCGGACTCTGCCGGGGGAAAGCAAAGCTACGCCGAATCCCGGCCGCTGCTGGTGCAGGAGCTGGAGCAGCCGGAGCCGCGCGCCGGGGAGCTGGGAGTATCCATCACGTATTCGAGCCTGTGCCATTCGGACCTGTCTGTGGTGGACGGGTCCCGCGTCCGGCCGCTTCCCATGGCGTTGGGACACGAGGCCGTGGGCAGGGTGGTGTCCGTAGGCGACAGCGTGGCCGATGTTTCGGTGGGGGATCATGTGGTCCTGGTCTTCGTGCCCAGCTGCGGCATGTGCCGTGCCTGCCTGGCCGGCCGGCCGGCGCTGTGCCACCGGGCAGCTGAGGTCAACGGCTCCGGGGACCTGCTCCACGGCCCGGCACTGTTGCGCACGCCCACGGGGGAGCGGATCAACCACCACCTGGGCGTTTCCGCCTTCGCGGATTATGCGGTGGTTGCGCGGGAATCAGTGGTGGTGATTGACGACGACGTCCCGGACACCGTCGCGGCGATGTTCGGTTGCGCCGTGCTCACCGGCATGGGAGCGGTCTTCAATACCGCCGGAGTAGGCCCTGGCCAATCCGTGACAGTGTTCGGCCTGGGTGCAGTGGGCCTGTCCGCCGTGATGGCGGCCCGCCTCGCCGGGGCCTCCTCCGTCATCGCCATCGATCCGAACCGGGGGAAGCACCACCTTGCCCGCGACGCCGGCGCCACCGCAGTGGGGAGGCCGGAGGACGCGGGGCGGCTGATCGGGGAAGCAGCCGGCGACGGCGTCGACGTCGCCATTGAAGCGGTGGGCTCGGCCGGTGTCATCGCATCCTGCCTGGAGCAGGTCACCAGGGGTGGCGCGGTGGTCTCGGTGGGCCTGCCCCGCCCCTCCGCGGAATTGAGCGTGCCGGCGCTGCAGTTCGCCGGGGCCGGGAAGCGGCTGCTCGGCTCCTACATGGGTGACGCCGTTCCTGCGCGGGACATCCCCAAGTACCTGGCGTACTGGCAGGAGGGCAGGCTTCCTGTTGAGCTGCTGCACACTGACACCCGGCCACTTGCCGGGATCAACGAGGGCCTTGACGCGCTCGCAGCGGGTCAGGTGGTGCGGCGGCTTTTCCAGGCCTGACCCCCTGGACGCACCCGCCGTCGCTGCCGGCCGGCTCACCCGGCCAGCAGCCCCGAGCGCTCCTTCACTTCGTCCTTCAGGGCCGCGATCACGGCCTGCACGCGGGCCGAGCGGAGCGACTCCGGGCGGGCGACGGCCCAGATGGGCAACTGCCGCTCAAAATCGGCGGCCAGGACGGGGACGAAGCCGTCACGCTCCGCCACCATGAAGTTGGGCAGCAGCCCGATGCCGGCGCCCTGGCGCACCGCTTCCAGCTGGGCGAACACACTGGTGGCCTGGAAGCTCGTCTTCGGCGTCGGCAGCTCCGATGCCCAGCGGGGCCCCAGCTCGGCAACCTGGAGTGCCGACTCCACGTAAGAGACGAACGCGTGGTGCCCCACGTCGTCGAGCGTTTCCGGCAGGCCATGCCGGGCGGCATAGCCGGGGCTGGCGTAGAGGCGCAGGTAGTAGTTGCTCAGGAAGATGGTCTGGGCGGTGTTGACGTCGGCCCGGCCCACCACGATTTCCAGATCCACCCCCGACCGGTTCTGGCTGACTTTCCGGGTGGCGCTCAGCATTTCAATGTTCAGTTGCGGGTTTTGCTGCTGGAGCCGCACCAGCGACGGGGTGACGAACACGGCTCCCACGCCGTCGGTGGTGGCGACGCGCACCAGGCCGGCCAACGCGCTCTGGTCCTGCCTGATCAGGCCCGAGAGGGAGCCAAGGGTGTTTTCGATCGCCTCGGCCGCCGCCACCGCGGCCGCTCCGAGTTGCGTCAACTCCCAGCCGTGCGGACTGCGTTCCAGGGTGCGGCCGCCCAGCTGTTTGTCCAGGGCCAGGATGCGGCGGGAGATGGTGGTGTGGGTGGTGCCCAGGGTTTCGGCCACCGCGTTGAACCGGCCCAGGCGGGCCACCGTCAGCAGGATGAGCAGGTCGTCGGGGCTTGGCAGCCGTCTCGAGTCCACGTGCGGCCTTTCTCCTGTGTGCATCAATGCACAGAGCGTCTGTAATTTTTCCCCTTGAATGCACCCTAGCAGGGTGTGATCGTAGACACAGGCACGCCGGCAGTCATGCCGGGCCGGAAGCAAAGGAGCTTACGCATGGCAGTTATCGGATGGATCGGGCTGGGCAACATGGGCGGCCACATGGCGGTGAACCTGGTGAAGGCCGGGCACGAGGTGCGCGGCTTCGACCTCAATCCAACGGCACTCGCAGCCGCCGAGGCCGGCGGCGTCAAGCGCACAGACAGCATCGCTGAGGCGGTGGCCGGGGCGGACGCCGTCTTCACCATGCTGCCCAAGGGCGAACACGCCCGGGCCGTCTACCTCGGGGAGGACGGCGTGCTGGCGCACGCGGATACCCGGACGCTGCTCATCGATTCCTCCACCATCGACATTGCCTCAGCGCAGGACCTGCACGACGCCGCTGATGCCGCCGGGTTCCGCTTCGTTGACGCCCCGGTGTCCGGCGGAATGAGCGGCGCGGAAGCAGCGACCCTCACCTTCATGGTGGGCGGCGAGGAGGGCGCCGTCGCTGACGCTGCGGGCTACATCGGGCCCATGTCCGGAAACATCATTCCCACCGGCGGCCCCACCACGGGTCAGGCGGCTAAGATCTGCAACAACCTGATGCTCTTCATCAACCTCGCCTCCACCGCGGAAGGTGCGGTCCTGGCCGACCGCCTGGGCCTGGACAAGCAGGTCTTCTGGAATATCGCCTCGGTCTCCTCGGGGGACTCCTGGGCGCTGCGGACCTGGTACCCGGTCCCCGGCGTGGTTCCCACCGCGGCTTCCAACAACGACTTCGCCCCCACCTTCACCACCGAGCTTGCCAACAAGGACATCGGCCTGGCCATCAGCGCCGCGGAGGACACCGGTACTCCGCTGGAGATCGGCAAGCATGTCCAGCAGCTGTTCCAGCGGCTGATCGAGGCCGGTGACGCGGGGAAGGACTGCTCCATGATCATCAAGCTCGTGGACGGCTCGCTCCAGGCGGCCGACCAGGCCCCCTCCAGCTGACGGCGTAAAGCCAAACCCGCCGCCCACACCGCAGGAAACCAGCACCGCAGGAAAAGAGACTCTTTTGGAAACCATCCCGCACTACATCAATGGCGCCCGCGTCACCGATGCCGAGCGCTTCGGCCCGGTCTTCAACCCCGCCACCGGCCAGCAGGAGAAGCAGGTGGCCCTCGCCTCCGCCGCCCGGACAGAGGAGGCGATCGCGGCAGCCCGCGCCGCGCTGCCGGAATGGCGGGCCACCAGCCTGGCAAAACGAACCACTATCTTCTTCAAGGTCCGGGAAATCCTGACGCAGCGCAAATCCGACCTCGCTGCCATCCTCACCAGCGAGCACGGCAAGGTCCTCTCGGACGCTGAAGGTGAAATTGCCCGCGGCCTGGAAAACATCGACTTCGCCACTGGCCTGTCCCACATGCTCAAAGGCGAACGCTCCGAACAGGTCTCCAGCGGCATCGACGTCCACTCGGTACGCCAGCCTGTGGGTGTGGTGGCGTGCATCACCCCGTTCAACTTCCCCGCCATGGTGCCGCTGTGGATGATCGGCAGCGCTTTGGCGTGCGGCAACACCGTGCTGCTGAAGCCCAGCGAGAAGGATCCGTCCGCCGCCGTCTTCATCGCGGAAGCCTTCGCCGAGGCGGGGCTGCCGGCCGGGGTCCTGAACGTGGTCCAGGGTGACAAGGAAGCCGTGGACGTTCTCCTGGAGCACCCGGACGTGAAGGCAGTCAGCTTCGTCGGCTCCACCCCCGTGGCCCAGTCCATCTACAAGCGGGCGGCAGAACACGGCAAGCGGGTGCAGGCCCTGGGCGGCGCCAAGAACCACATGGTGGTGCTTCCTGACGCCGACCTGGACATGGCCGCCGACGCCGCAGTTTCCGCCGCCTACGGTTCCGCCGGCGAACGCTGCATGGCTGTCAGTGTCCTGGTGGCCGTGGGCACCATTGCCGATGACCTGGTGAAGGCGATCTCCAGCCGCATGGCAGACCTGAAAATCGGGGCCGGCACCGACCCCGCTTCCCAGATGGGGCCTCTGATCACCGCAGAGCACCGCGACCGCGTGGCGTCCTATGTTGCCGGCGCCGAAGACGAGGGCGCCACCGTGGTGGTGGACGGCCGCTCCCAGCAGTTCGACTCGGACGGGTTCTTCATCGGCGTCAGCCTGGTGGACCACGTCAAGCCGGGCATGAAGGTGTACGACGACGAGATCTTCGGCCCGGTCCTGTCCGTGGTCCGCGTGGACACCTACAGCGACGCCGTGCAGCTGGTCAATGACAACCAGTTCGGCAACGGAACGGCCATCTTTACCCGCGACGGCGGGGCGGCGCGGCAGTTCGAGTTCGACGTCGAGGCGGGCATGGTGGGCGTCAACGTCCCCATCCCGGTCCCTGTAGGGACGTTCTCGTTCGGCGGCTGGAAGAACTCACTCTTCGGCGACACCCATATGTATGGTCCCGACAGCATCCGGTTCTACACCCGCGGCAAAGTAGTCACCACCCGCTGGCCGGATCCGGCCACCTCCGTGATCGACCTGGGCTTCCCGCAAGTGGACTAGGCACTATGGCCGGGGACGCGGGTTAAGCGACAGCAGGCCGGGGACCGTCATTCGGTCCGCGGCCTGCTGCGTGCACGGGTGGCTAGCCGTTCATGATATCGCCGCGGCGCTTCATGTATTCCTCCATGGACAGCTCTCCATTGCTGTACTGCTGGTCCAGCTCCGCGAGCTTCCGTGCCCGGTACCCCTGCGGGCCAGAGGGCGGCGGGGGAGTGGCGGGGCCGGACGGCTGCTCCGGTGCCTGCTGGTAAGGCGGTTGGTAGGGCTGCTGCTGGAACGGCGGCTCCTGCCCAAACTCCTGCGACCCAGCGCCGTAGCGGGGATCGGCCATGGGAGGCTGCCCGTACTGGTACGGGCTCTGTGGCTGGCCGGGCTGGCGGAAACCGCCGGAGAAATAGTCCTGCTGGGTGTAGCCGTCACGCGGCTGGTTGCTCTGCGGCCCGGCCGACCCAGGAAACTGGCCGTAGCCCGGGTACTGGTTGGAACCTGGAAACTGGTTCGGCCCGGGATATTGGTTGGGGCCGGGGAACGGGCCGGGCAAACCCTGGCCCCGGTCCCGCCGCGCCACGGAGCGCCGGTACGCCCGCATGGCCATGGGGACCACGAAGGACAGGATGATGATCCAGAAAAACAAGCTGCTCACGGTGCCGCGCCTCTCGAGTGTTGTCCTTCCAGCCTAACCCCGGTGGCCCTACCGTCGGCTGGGTTCCGACGTTCCCAACGGACCTTCGCCCGAACCCAGCGGTACGCCCGGGCCGAAGACGGGACCCGGCGTCGGCCGTTTCGCGGTGACCCCGTCGCCGGAGGACTGGTGGCGCAGGCGGCGCAGCACCCACGGCACGAAGTACTCGCGCGCCCACACAAAGTCCCCGCTGCGTGCCTCGCGCCAGGTCCGGGGCGGCAGCGGTTTGGGCTGCAGCGGTTCCAGGGAGTGCTGCACGTTCAGCGAGTCCAGCACCATCGCCGCAATGGTGTGGTGTCCCAGGGGAGAAAAGTGCAGGCGGTCCTGGTCCCACATCTGCGGGTCGCTCAGTTGCCGCAGGGACCACATGTCAGCGATGACGGCGTCATGCCGGGCTGCCACGGTCCGCAGGTTTTCGTTGTAGATGGCCACCTTGCTGCGGATCCTGCCCAGCACCGAGGACCCCGTGTCCGGTCCGTTGAACAGCACCACGGTGGCGCCGCCCATGGACAGGATCTGGACCACTGAATCGAGTTTCTCGGCCAGTGCGTCGGGGTCGCCGCCGGGGCGGATGAGATCGTTCCCGCCGGCGGAGAGGGTGACCAGGTCCGGCTTCAGTTCAAGGGCCGGGGCCAGCTGCTGGTCCACGATCTGCTGCAGCAGCCTGCCGCGGACGGCAAGGTTGGCGTAGGCGAAATCCGGCTGGGTGCGGCCGAGTTCTTCAGCCACGCGGTCGGCCCAGCCACGGTGGCCGCCGGGGCTTGAGGGCTCGGGATCGCCGATTCCCTCAGTAAAAGAGTCACCCATCGCCACGTACCGGGCCCAGGGGTGGGAACCGGGGTGCGCGGACGGGGTCTGGATGGCGCTTGCGTCAGTCACGGTCCTATCCTGCCTTCCGCTTTGCTGCCTACGCGAACGTAGGTTCCTACTTTCCGGTAACTGCAAGAATGGAAACCATGACTGACGCCGAAGTATTTCCTGCCCCCGTTGTCCTGTGGTCCCATCCGGAAGACCAGCGCGCCGGCAAGCCGCTCCTGGTGCTGCTCCACGGCTACGGCGCCAATGAGCAGGACCTGCTCAGCCTGGCCGACATGCTCCCCGGCGGCTTTGCGGTTGCCTCGCTCCGGGCGCCCATCGCCATGGGCCCCGGCTTCACCTGGTTCCCGCTGACGGGCTCGATCGAGTACTCGCTGGACCGGGTCAAGGAGGCGTCCGCGTACGTGCTGGAGTGGATCGACGGCGTCCGCCCCGGCCACCCTTCGGTGACCCTGCTTGGCTTCTCCATGGGCATGGCCATGGCCACCACGCTCCTGCGCCAGCGGCCCACGGACTTCGCCGCCGTCGTCGGACTCTCAGGGTTCGTGGTGGACGCCGCCGGGGACCCCAGCTTCAAGGACGACGAACTGGACGGCACCGTGCCCATGTTCTGGGGACGGGACCAGCAGGACCCGGTGATCACCCAGGACAAGATCGAGTTCACCATGGGGTGGGTGCGCAAACACGTCAAGCTCACCAAGGTCCTCTACACCGGCATGTGGCACGGCATCAACCAGCAGGAAATCGGGCACGTGGGGGAGTTCCTCACGCACGAGGTGCTGAACAAATAGGACGGACGACGGCGGCGCGGCAGCCGCGCAGCTAGTCCGCCGTGGGTGCCACCACCCGCACGGTCTGGCCATTGACGGCGACAGTGTCCCCGTTGTGCAGCTGCCGGCCCCGGCGGTCGTCAATCTCGCCGTTGACCTTGACCAGCCCGTTCTTGATGAGCTCGGCCGCCTCCACGCCGTCCTCAACGAGGTTGGCGAGTTTCAGCAGCTGGCCCAGCCGGATCATGCTGTCGCGGATGGTGACGTCCTCAATGGGGTTGCTCATAGAGCAATAATGCCTGAACTAAGGTGGATCCAATGACCTCCCCTTCCCGCCTGCCGGCGCTCGCAGGCCTGCCCCTGGCCGTGGGCGCAGGCCTGGCCATCCCTGTCCAGGGCCGCATCAACGGTGCCCTGGGTGCCCGACTCGGCGACGGAATCGCCGCAGCGGCCGTGAGCTTCAGCACAGGCCTGCTGGTCATGATCGTCATCTCCCTGGTGCTTCCGCGGGGACGCGCCGGCCTGGCCGCCATCCTCCCGGCGGTCCGCAGCCGCGCCTTCCCCCGGATCTATGTGGTGGCCGGTGCCATCGGCGCGCTGTTCGTTTTTGCCCAGTCCTTCACCGTGGGCATCCTCGGCGTGGCGCTTTTCACCGTGGCCACCGTCACCGGACAAACCGTCAGCGGCCTGCTGGTGGACCGGCTGGGGATCGGCCCCGCGGGAAAGAAATCCGTCACCGGCATCCGCATCATCGGCTGCATCCTGACCATCGCCGCCGTGGCGTGGGCCGTGTCGCCCCGGTTCAGCGGCGGAGGCGCCGGAGACGGGGCCGCCGGCTTGCTGGTTCCCCTGCTACTGCCGGTGGCGGCCGGATTCCTCATGAGCTTCCAGCAGGCCATGAACGGAACCGCCACCCTGCATTACGGCACACCCATTGCCGCAACACTGGTCAACTTCGTGGCCGGCTGCACCGTGCTGTGGGCCGCGTTCGCCGTGAAGCTGGTGGTGGTTGGCCCCCCGAACCCCCTGCCCGGGGAGTGGTGGTACTACCTTGGCGGGCCCATGGGCTGCGTGTTCATTGGGCTGGGCGCCCTGCTGGTCCGCAGCCTGGGGGTACTGGTCACCGGGCTGGGCATGATCGCGGGCCAGTTGCTCGGCTCGCTGGCCCTGGACCTGGCGCTGCCCACCCCGGGTACCGTCGTCGCACCGGCCACCGTGCTGGGAACCCTGCTCACCCTCGGCGCCATCGTCCTGGCCACTCTGCCCTGGCCCCGGGGCGCGCTGCGCAGGCAGCGGCCGGTACGCTAGGACACAAGCTTTCCCACAACCTTCCTTCATCCGCCCTACCGTTGTCCCGTGCCGCAGGCGCAGGGCAGCAAGGGCCTGACAAACCCGCGGACCGCACCCAGCGGCCCTGTAGAAATTGGAGTTACCCCATGGCAGCAAAATCCGTCCTCGACCAGGTCATTTCCCTCTCCAAGCGGAGGGGCTTCGTGTTCCAGGCCGGTGAGATCTACGGCGGTTCCCGCTCTGCCTGGGACTACGGGCCCCTCGGCGCCGAGCTGAAGGAAAACATCAAGCGCCAGTGGTGGCAGTCCGTGGTCCGCGGCCGCGAAGACGTGGTGGGCCTGGACTCCTCCGTGATCCTGCCCCGCCAGGTGTGGGAAGCCTCCGGCCACGTGGACGTCTTCTCCGACCCCCTGGTGGAATGCCTCTCCTGCCACAAGCGCTACCGCGCCGACCACCTCGAGGAAGAATACGAGGAAAAGAAGGGCCGCCCCGCCGAGAACGGCCTGAAGGACATCGCCTGCGCCAACTGCGGCACCCGCGGCGAGTGGACTGAACCGCAGGAGTTCTCCGGTCTGCTCAAGACCTACCTGGGCCCCGTTGCCAGCGAGGAAGGCCTGCACTACCTGCGGCCCGAAACCGCGCAGGGCATCTTTGTGAACTTCAACAACGTGCTCACCACTTCGCGGAAGAAGCCGCCCTTCGGCATCGGCCAGATCGGCAAGTCCTTCCGTAACGAGATCACGCCCGGAAACTTCATTTTCCGCACCCGCGAGTTCGAGCAGATGGAGATGGAATTCTTCGTCGAGCCCGGCACGGACGAAGAGTGGCACCAGTACTGGATGAAGGAGCGCATGGCCTGGTACACCGGCCTGGGCATCCGCGAGGAGAACCTGCGCTTCTTCGAACACCCCAAGGAAAAGCTCAGCCACTACTCCAAGGGCACCACGGACATCGAGTACCGGTTCGGCTTCCAGGGCTCGGAGTGGGGCGAGCTGGAAGGCATCGCCAACCGCACCGACTTCGACCTCTCCACGCACGCCAAGGCCTCCGGCACGGACCTGAGCTACTTCAACCAGGCCACCAACGAGCGCTACACCCCGTACGTCATTGAGCCCGCGGCCGGCCTGACCCGTTCCTTCATGGCGTTCCTGGTGGACGCCTACACCGAAGACGAGGCCCCCAACGCCAAGGGCGGCGTGGACGTACGCACCGTACTGAAGCTGGACCCGCGCCTGGCCCCGGTCAAGGCCGCCGTGCTGCCGCTGAGCCGCAACGAGGCCCTGTCCCCGAAGGCGAAGGACCTCGGCACGCAGCTGCGGAAGAACTGGAACATCGACTTCGACGACGCCGGTGCAATCGGCCGCCGCTACCGTCGCCAGGACGAAATCGGCACCCCGTTCTGCATCACCGTGGACTTCGACACCCTCGAGGACCAGGCCGTCACCATCCGCGAGCGGGACACCATGAGCCAGGAACGCGTCTCCCTGGACAAGGTGGAAGGCTACCTGGCGGCACGGCTGATCGGCGCCTGAGCATGGCCATCGAATACCGCGAATGGCGGGACGGGGACGACCTGGCGCTGCTGGAAATCTGGGGCGGCCCGGAGACCGCCCAGGCGCGCCAGTTCCGCGGGGCCCTGGCCGTATCCTCCAACGGCGGAAACGGTGCCCCATGGCGCCGCTGCATCGTGGCCGAGGACGTCGTTGACGGCGTCGGGATTCCCGTCGCCGCCGGCGTGGTCTATGAAGCGTCCCTGCATCCCGAACGCCTCTGGACGTACATCGAGGTCGCCAAGGACCACCGCCGCAGCGGCATCGGCGCCACCCTCCTGGCCATGCTGCGCCGCGAGGCCGGACACGCGCCGTCGGGCGTCACCAAGCTGCGCGCCAAGGTGGAACCGGGCACTCCCGGGGCCGCCTTCGCCGATGCGGCGGGGCTGGCACCGATCCAGCGCTCACGCCTGGTCGTCGTGGAGCCCGGCGCGCTCAAGCTTCCGGTCTTCCCGGACAAGGACCACGGCGGCCGCCCCATCGACGGCGAAAATGCCGGGTCCGATGTCGTCATGGACCTGGCCACCGGATCGGTGGAGCTGACGGACGTGGTGGGCCGGTACTACACCGCCATCCACGGCTGGGACTCACCCGGTGTCCTGTCCGTGGGACAGGTGCAGAAGCTGTTCCTGGACGAGCTCACCGGTGCCCACGGTGCCATCGTGCTCCGCGCCCAGCCGGAATCGGCGTTCGGACAGGGCGTGGCCCCCAGCAAAAAGGGCCGAATCCGGGCGTTCGCGGTCAGCTACGCGGCGCCGGCCGGCCCCGACGACGCGCCCGGCGCGGAGGCAAGCCCGGCGGGGGACACCCCCACGGATGTCTTCGTGGGCCACGAGCCCACCCTTGACGCCGATGACGCGGCCGAAGCCGTCAGGGACATGCTCGCGCTGATCGCCTACCAGCACCCGGTCATGCTGGAACTTGACGATTCGATGACCGCCCTGCGCGCCGCCGTCGAGCCCCTCCTGGCCGGCGGCAAGGCCCGCCTGGCGGGCGCTGAAACCCTGGTGGTGTCCGACTAGGGCAACGCCCCGCAAGGCACCGCGCCGCGTGCCGTCTCCGGACGGAACGCGGCGCTGCCGTTTAAGCCTCCTACCGGGTCCGCGGACCACGACGGCGGCCCGCGGCCGCATCCGCGGCGTCCAGCAACTGCCGCTCGGCATCCGTCGGTGCGCCGCCGTCAAGGTGTGCGGGCACCCACCATGCCCCGGGTTCCGGGTTCAGCGGAAAGTCGGCGATGCAGCGGTCAATCCCCGCCTGCAGCGTGCCGCGCAGTTCCTCCGTGGCCGCCTCGACCTCAACATCGGTGGGGAACGTGATGGGCGGGGCAACGTGCACCCCGATGGGCGCGCGCCAGCTGCGCCGCAGGGAGAAGCCGTGCCCCCGGGTGAGGATGCGGTGGGCTCCCCAGATGGAAACCGGAATCACCGGAACGCCTGCCTCAGCCGCCATCCGGACAGCGCCGGTCCGGCATTCGCGGACGGTGAAGCTCCTGCTCACTCCCGCCTCCGGGAACACGGCCAGGTACTCGCCCGCCTGCAGCCTGGCCACCGCAGCGGCATAGGCGTCCGAACGGTCTGTATAGCCCACCACCACGTGGCCGCTGGCGCTGATGGCGGGACCGGCAAGCCAGTGGTCCGCCGCGCCCTGGTGGACCAGGAACCGCAGCTGGGCACGGGCATGGCGCCACAGGAGCAGCTCCAGGACGGCGAAATCCAGGTACCCGAAATGGGTGGCCACAAAGACGGCACCGCGGCCGGGGGACACCTGCCGGGACGGTCCGTTGCGGGGACCGGCCGTGGGCAGGTGCTCCAGCCCGGTTGCGCGGATGTCCAGCCGCAGGGCCCGGGCCAGGAACTGTCCGGTTCGGACGATCAGGCGGTAGAAACGGTCATTGGACGCAGGACGCCAGGGCATGGAATGGGTGGCCTAGAGGGTGACGTGGACGGAGGAATCGGGAAGCAGGTCCAGGAAGGCGCGGGAGGGCTGGACGCCGGCGCCCGTGCTTTCGGCGAAGGACTTGATGATGAACCCGGTGGAAAGGGTCTGCCACACGCGGACCTTCCGGAGCATGAAGTGCCCTACGCCCCTGAGCGAGACGTACTGGATGCTCGCCGCATCCCCGGAAACCCGGCGGGCAAAGGCAAGGGACTGCGCCGGGCTGGTCATGTGGTCCGTGGTGCCATGGATGATCAGGACCTTCCTGCCGGCCACGCTTTCCGCAGGGGTTTCCGGACTCAGCCAGGGCGCCAGGGCAACCACGGCTTGAACCTGCGGGTGGTCCGCTGCACAGACAGCGGTCAGCCCGCCCATCGAGTGGCCCAGCAGGAAGACCGGAATATCGGGGTGGCGTTCTGCGATCTGCCGCAATGCCCACCGGGCGTCCTGCAGCGGGGACATGTCCGGGCCGTTCCAGCCGCGGACGCTGTTGCGCAGGGACCAGACGGCCAGACCGTGGTTCCGGCCGGCCCGGTGCAGGTGCCTGGCGAACGGGATCATCCTGGCCGGGCTCAGGTGCCGTGCCTCTACCGGTTCCCGGCTGTGGGCCCTGCCTCCGTGCAGCACCAGGACCACGCCGCGGGTGGTGCCGGATGCCTCAAGGATGCTCAGGGACGGCGCAGCACCGTCCGCGGGAGCAGGGGGCGCCTGCCCGGCCTGCACCGCCTCGTTCTGCCCTGTTCCGCCGCTTCCCGCGCCTTGCCCACCATGGTTGTCCATGACTGGTTCCTCCCCATCCGATGGTCCATTTATAAACCCTAAGGCGCCCCACATAGAGTTCAACCATGAGGTTGTACTGCTGATGGGCGCCGGGCACTCCCACGCTTCCCTGGATCATTCGGAGCCAACACCCCAAGCGATGGCTGCCAGGAGCAAGGCGAACCGCATCCTGGCTGCGGTGCTCATTCCGCTGGCGCTGCTGACCCTGGCCGGGATGGCCGCGCTGTGGCCTTCCGGCAGCAAGGACGGTGTTTCGCTCGCCAACCCCTATTCCACCGCGCCCGGCGTCACGTTCGATACCGGCACCATCCAGAACGTGGTGACCGAAAACTGCATGCAGGGCACCGGCCAGCAGGGAAGCAGCCAGCAGCCGCCCGGCCAGGGGTCCAACTGCACCTTCGCCTTCACGGAGCCGGACAAGGGCGGCAGCCCGGTGAAGGTGGTCATCAACCCTGACGTCGCCGCCTCCCACGGGGTCAAACCCGGGGACCAGATCCGGTACCTGAACCTTTCGAACGCCCAGGGAGCCACAGGATCACAGGGTTCGCCGGCCTACATCTTCGTGGATTTCGTCCGCACCGTGCCGATCGTCCTGCTGGCCGTCCTCTACGCGGCGGTGGTCATCGCCGTGGCCCGGTGGCGGGGATTCCGCGCCCTGGTGGGGCTGGTGGGCGCCTACTTCGTGCTGGCCAATTTCCTGCTCCCGGGCCTCGTGGAAGGCAAACCCCCGCTGCTGCTGGCCCTGGTGGGATCCACCGTGATCATGATCGGGGTGCTGTACTTCGCCCACGGATTCTCCGCGCGGACGTCCACCGCCCTCCTGGGAACAATTTTTGGGCTGGCCATCACCGCCCTGCTGGCGGCCTGGGCCACCGACGCCGCCAACCTCGCCGGCGTGGGCAGCCACGATGCCGCCACCCTCGTCAACACCTCGTCCAACATCTCCATCTCCGGCGTAATCCTCTGCGGGCTCATCATCTCCGGCCTGGGTGTCCTCAACGACGTCACCATCACCCAGTCCTCGGCCGTGTGGGAACTCTATGAACTGGCCCCCGGCAGCAGCGCCCGGAAACTGTTCACCTCCGCCATGCGGATCGGCCGGGACCACATCGCCTCTACCGTCTACACCATCGCCTTCGCCTACGCGGGCGCCGCACTGCCCATCCTGATCATCGTCATGCTCTACGACCGGCCGCTGGTGGACACCCTCACCAGCGCCGAGCTCTCCGAGGAAGTGATCCGGACGCTCGTTGGGTCCATTGGACTGGTCCTCGCCATTCCGGTCACCACCCTGATCGCTGTGCTGGTGGTCAAAGCGACCGGCATCAAGGCAGCAGGGGCCGGACACGACATGACAGGACACCACGGGACAGGACACCAGGGCGCAGGGAACAACGGCGCAGGGCACGACGACGGGCACCGCCACGCGGACGACGTTGCGGACACCGGGGCGCTTGCCGCAGCCGCGGTTGAGGAACGCGGCCGGCGCGCCGCCGTCGAACCCGGCGTCCTGCCCACGGAAGAGGCCGGCGCCCGGCGGGGCCGGCGGGCGGACCGCGGCTGACCTGCCTGTGACCGCGCCCGAACGCTGCAGCCGGAGTCCGCGCCTGCGTGCAAACCTAAAGCCGGGCCTGCCTTCATGACCCCCGCGGGTTACTGGTAATCGGCCAGCCAAAGGTCCGGACCGAAGACTTCGTATTGGATGTCCTTCGCGCCCACTCCTGCGCCAACCAGGGCGGTCCGCACCGCCTGCATGAAGGGCATGGGGCCGCAAAGGTAATACTCGGCGTCGGACGGCAACTGGACGTCCTTGATGTTCATGAAACCTGAATGCACGCTGCCGTCCGCGGAAGAGCCTCCGCCGTCCGGGCTGAGGAACCAGGTATGGAGGGAAGCATCCGGGAGGGCGGCGAGGTCGGCCGTCACCTGGTTCCGCAATGCGAAGGAGTCCGGAGAGTCGTCCGCGTGCAGGAACAGGACTTTCCGCTGAGAACCGGACTTGACCAGGTGGGACAGCATGCCGGCCATGGGCGTGACTCCGATGCCCGCGCTTGCCAGCACCACGGGCCGGTCGGTGTATTCCAGCACAACATCGCCGAAGGGCGCCGAGAGGGTGACTTCGTCGCCCACGTTGATGTGGTCGTGCAGGAGGCTGGACATCTCACCGTCCGGCGCATCCGCGGTGCGCACGCGCTTAACGGCGAACCGCCGGTGCTGCCCGTCGTCGGCCTGGGTGAGGCTGTACTGGCGGGGCTGCAGGACGCCGTCGGGCATCTGCATGCGGATGGTGACGTACTGTCCCGGCAGCGACGGCTTGACCTCCCGCTCGTCGGTCCGCTCCACCACGAAGCTGACAACGTCATCGGTTTCCTGGATCTTTTCGGCCACCCGCCAGGTGCGCCAGACGGTTTCCGGACTCAGCCGGACCGCGTCATAGAGCCCGCGTTCCTTGTTGATGAGCATGTTGGCCATCAGCCAGTACACTTCGTCCCAGGCGGCAGCCACTTCAGGTGTCACTGCGTCGCCCAGGACATCCACAATGGCCCACATCAGGTTGTCGTGGACCACCTGGTACTGCCCAGGACTCAGGCCCAGGGAGACGTGCTTGTGCGAAATGCGGGACAACAGATGGTCCGGCAGGTGGGTGGGGTCGTTGACCAGGAAGCCGGCGAACGCGGCAACCGAACCGGCCAGCGCCTGCTGCTGCCGGCCATCAGCCTGGTTGCCGCGGTTGAACAGGCCGTTGAGCAGTTCGGGGTGTTCGCCGAACATGTGCTTGTAGAAACGGGAAGCGATCTCCTGGATATGTTCGCCAACGACGGGAAGGGTCGCCTGGATCACGGGATATGCGGTGTCGGAAAGCATGGGCAGGTCTCCTTCAAACGTCCTGGCTGGGTGTTCATCCCCGCGCCACGCTAACAGCCGTCCGAAACCGGGGACAGGTACTTCGGCACTGTCCGCGCGCACTCGATTTGCCCGGCTTTGCAACAATGGACAGGTGACTGTTGCTGCAACCCCTCCCGCCCCCAAGCTGGAACTCCCGCCCCTGAAGCTGGGACCCATCACGGTGGACACCCCCGTGATCCTGGCTCCCATGGCCGGCATCACCAACTCCGCCTTCCGCAGGCTCTGCCGTGAATACGGCGGCGGCATGTACGTGGCGGAGATGGTCACGTCCCGTGCGCTGGTGGAGCGAACGCCCGAATCCCTCCGCATCATTTCGCACGACGACGACGAAAAGGTCCGCTCGGTCCAGCTCTACGGCGTGGATCCCGGAACCGTCGGTGCTGCCGTGCGGATGCTGGTGGAGGAAGACCGCGCCGACCACATCGACCTCAACTTCGGCTGCCCCGTCCCCAAGGTGACCCGGCGCGGCGGCGGCTCGGCCCTGCCCTGGAAGATCGACCTTTTCACCTCGATCGTGCAGACCGCCGTCAAGGAAGCATCCAAAGGCAACGTTCCGCTGACCATCAAAATGCGCAAGGGCATCGACGATGACCACCTGACGTACCTCGACGCAGGGCGGATCGCCCGCGACTCCGGAGTCGCCGCCGTCGCACTCCACGGCCGGACAGCCGCCCAGTTCTACTCCGGCACGGCCGACTGGTCAGCCATTGCACGCCTCCGCGAAGCGCTCCCGGACATTCCGGTCCTGGGCAACGGCGACATCTGGTCCGCCGAAGACGCCGTCCGGATGGTGCGCGAAACCGGCGTTGACGGCGTAGTGGTGGGCCGCGGCTGCCAGGGGCGGCCCTGGCTCTTCGGCGACCTTCAGGCCGCATTCGAAGGCAGCGACGTCCGGCACCGCCCCAACCTCCGCCAGGTGGCCGAAGGCGTGTACCGGCACGCCGAACTCATGGTGGAAACCTTCGGCGACGAGGGCAAGGCCCTGCGCGAGATCCGCAAGCACATCGCCTGGTACTTCAAGGGCTACGTTGTGGGCGGGGAACTGCGCACCAGGCTGGCCTTGGTGACCAGCCTGGAGGTGCTCCGGGACACCCTGGCCGAACTGGACCTTGACTCGCCCTACCCCGGCGTGGACGCCGAAGGTCCCCGCGGCCGTGCCGGCTCACCTAAGCGCCCCGCCCTGCCCAAGGACTGGCTGGATTCGCGGGCACTGAACGAGGACCAGTCCAGGGACATTGCGGCCGCGGAGCTGGATGTTTCCGGTGGCTGACGCTTCAGTGGCCGGGCACGAGTCCGCCGGGACGCCCACGGCAGCGCTGGCGCTGCCGGGCTACGACACCCACGATTCCGCCCGCTGGGTGGAGGAGCCGCCCAAGACCACGTACCGCTCGGACTTCGAGCGGGACCGCGCCCGGGTGCTGCACTCGTCGGCCCTGCGCCGGCTGGGCGCCAAAACCCAGGTGGTGGCCCCGGACACGGACGACTTCGTCCGGACCCGGCTCACGCACAGCCTGGAAGTAGCACAGGTGGGCCGCGAACTGGGCCGTGCCCTGGGCTGCGACCCGGACGTGGTGGACACGGCCTGCCTCAGCCACGACCTTGGCCATCCGCCTTTCGGCCACAACGGCGAGTCCGCCCTGAACGAGGTGGCCCACGGCATTGGCGGCTTCGAAGGCAATGCCCAGACGCTGCGCCTGCTCACCCGGCTCGAACCCAAGGTGCTCACGGCTGACGGCCAGCCCGCCGGACTGAACCTCACCCGCGCCAGCCTTGACGCGGCGTCGAAATATCCGTGGTCTGCCCTGGAAGCGCCGGTGATCCACGGGCAGCGGACCAGCAAGTTCGGCGCCTACGAAGACGATCTGCCCATCTTCACCTGGATCCGCGAGGGTGCTCCGGAACGCCGCACCTGCCTGGAGGCCCAGGTCATGGACCTGGCCGACGACATTTCCTACTCGGTCCACGACGTGGAAGACGCGATCGTGGCCGGCCACTTCCAGCTGCGCTGGATGGACAACCCGGACCACCGGGCGCGCGTGGTGGGCTACGCCAAGCAGTGGTACCTGCCGCACAACGATCCCGCAGCCATCGACGGCGCCCTGGCCCGGCTGGAGGCTACCGACGTCTGGGTGCGCGAGGCCGACGGCAGCCGCAAATCCATGGCGGCCTTGAAGAACATGACCAGCCAGCTGATCGGCCGGTTCTGCCAGAGCGCCCTGGAAACCACCCGCGCCGTCTACGGGCCGGAAAACCTCACCCGGTACAGCGCCGAACTCATGGTGCCCGACGAAACCGTCATGGAAATCGCCGTGATGAAGGGCCTGGCCACCACCTTCGTCATGACCACCGAACACCGGCAACCCATCTATGAGCGCCAGCGCGAGGTGCTCCACGCCCTGGTGACCGCCCTGAGCGCCACCGGAGACCGTAATCTGGAGCCAATGTTCGCCGCGGACTGGCGGGCAGCAGACGACGACGGCGCGCGCCTCCGCGTGGTCATCGACCAGGTGGCGTCGCTCACCGACGGATCAGCCCTGGCCATGTACGAGCGCCTGGTGGGGAGCCTGCCCTCCCTCTGGTGACCCGCCGCCGCTTCCCGCCCGATCAACAGCTTCCTCAAGGCAACTTCACAGGAAGGAGGGGCACCATGGGAGAAAAGGCGGGCCGCAGGAACGGGAGCAGGTCATGAGTACTCGCAGCAGGGGCAAGGGCCTGGCCGCAGGGATCACGGCGGCCGTTGGCGTGGGCAGCTTCGCCGCTGCCGGCGTTGCCGCAGCCGCCGTCTACGCGGCAACCCCTTCCGTGATCGCCCGGACCAGCCCCGCTGCGGACACCAGCACCACAGAGCCCAGCACACCCAAATCCGGGTCCGCCCGCTCCGACGACGATGACCACGGAACCACCAGGAACACTGCGCCACGCCGCTCCAAGAGTTACGGCAGTTCCGGGACCACCACCCCGGTGCAGCCGGGCAACGGCAGTACCGTCCACGGCCGGTCCTCGGGGTCCTGACATGGCCCGTTCCGCACTGGCCGCACCCGGCGCATCAGGCACCAGGACCGCCACTACTCCGCCCGCGGAAAATGCCGCGCCGCCGGAAAATCCTGCCCCGTCCGAGAATCCTGCCCAGTCCGAAAATCCAGCTCAGTCCACGTGGACGGTATGGGGGCTTGAAGCGTCCGTCAGGGTGACGCAACCGGAGCTGCTTGCCGCCGCCGGCGATATCGTCCGCGATGTGGTGGCGGACGTGGACCTTGCCTGCAGCCGGTTCCGCGCGGACTCCGAGCTGACGCGGCTCCAGCCACTGATGGCGGCCGGCGTCGGCATCAGCCCGATGTTCCGACTGCTCCTCGAGCGTGCCCTGGACGCCGCCCGGCTGACCGGCGGCGACGTGGACCCCACCCTCGGCGCAGAGTTGGCCGCGTTGGGCCATGGCCCGAAGTGGCCGGCACCCGGACTCACCAGCGTCCCGCTGCCTCCGCAGCCGGCATCCTCCCGGCAACCGGCGTCGCCCCGGCAACCGGCATTGCCCCAACAGCCCCCTGCGCCGCGGGAGCCCGGCTGGAGCCGCCTGCACCTTGACGGCTCGACCCTTACCGTTCCAGCGGATCTCCGACTGGACCTGGGAGCATCGGCAAAAGCAGTCGCGGCGGACCTTGCCGCTGCACGTGTCTACCGGGAGCTGGGCTGCGGGGTGCTCGTGGGCCTGGGCGGTGACCTGGCAACAGCAGGGCCTGGGCCGCAGGAGGACGGCACGCCCGGCCACTGGCAGATCATGGTGCAGGACCTTGCTGCGGATCCCGCCCAGCAGATCTCCCTGGCTCCCGGATTTGCCCTTGCCACCTCCAGTACGCAGAAACGCCGCTGGGACCACCACGGAACCCAGGTCCACCACATCCTTGACCCCCGCTTCGGCCTCCCCGCTGAACCGGTCTGGCGCTCGGTGACCGTGGCGGCCCCTGCCTGCCTGGAAGCGAACGCCTTCAGTACGGCTGCCATCGTGCGGGGCTTCGCGGCCCTCGAATGGCTTCGGAGCGAAGGAGTACCTGCCCGGTTCGTGGACAGCCGCGGAAGGGTAACTGCCACCGGGGACTGGCCCGCCGAAAGCTGCAGCCCGGCGGGGGACAGCAGGGGAGGGGTGCGTCATGGATGAGGCAATGTGGGCGTTCGGCCGGGTCAGCGGATTTGTGTCGCTGGCACTCTTCACCGCATCCGTGCTGCTGGGCATCCTGAACCGGTCAGGCCGGCCCTTGCTGGTCCTGCCGCGGTTCTCCATCAGCCTCCTGCACCGGAACATTGCACTGCTCGCCACGGTGTTCCTCGGACTGCACGTGGGCTCCCTGCTCCTGGACTCCTTCGCCAAGCTGAACCCGGTGGACATCGTGGTGCCGTTCCTGGGCTCCTTCCAGCCGTTCTGGCAGGGCCTGGGCACCGCGGCGCTGGACCTTGTCCTGGCCGTGGTGGTGACGGGCCTGCTGCGGCACCGGATCGGGCAGCGCAGCTTCAAGGCCGTGCACTGGCTCAGCTACGGCATCTGGCCGGTGGCGATGGCACACGCCCTGGGCAACGGCACCGACGTCTCCAGGGGCTGGTTCCTCCTGCTGGCCGCGGCGTCCGCGGTGGCCGTTGCGGCAGCCCTGCTGTGGCGGCTGAGCCCCTCCTTCCTCGAAACCTCCCATGCCCGGCAAGGAAACCTCCCGTGAGCTACGCCAACGACACCTACCCGCAGGTGCCCCTCCATGCCGCAAAGGAGGGCAAAGGCCAGGAACCCCGGCTCCTGGCAGCAGGCCCGGACGCGGGCTGGGGGCAGCATCTTGACACCTTTGGGCCCTGGGATCCCCGTTCTGCCGAAACCGGCCTGCTGGAGCAGCTCACGGAGGCCGGCCTGACCGGACGGGGCGGAGCCGCTTTCGAAACCTGGCGCAAGGCCACTGCCGCCGCCGGGTCCGGACGGAAAGGCATGTTTACGGCACGGCCGGTAGTGATCGCCAACGGCGCAGAAGGCGAACCCCTGAGCTTTAAGGACCGCACCCTCCTCGCCCACGCACCCCACCTGGTCATCGACGGACTGGCGGCCCTGTCCGCGGCCCTGGGCGGCGCGAGCATGTACGTCTACGCACCGGCGGCCGGTCTTCCCCGCGTGGAACAGGCCGTCGGCGAACGCCCCCGCAGCAAGCGGATCCGCATGGTCCAGGCCCCCGAAACCTTCATCTCGGGCGAGTCGAGCGCCGTCGTCAACATGATTGCCAACGGCAACGCCGTTCCCACGGACCAGCGCCGCCGCCTCAGCGAATCCGGCCTCAACGGCCGGCCCACACTGGTGGTCAACGTTGAAACCCTGGCCCAGGTTGCCCTGATCGCCCGGTTCGGGGCGCCATGGTTCCGCCAGGCCGGGACCGCAACGGATCCGGGCACACGCCTAGTGTCCGTTTCCGGGCCTGCCCCGGCGCGGGACGTGGTGCTGGAAGTTCCCGGCGGCGCCCAACTCCCGGCAGTCCTGCGGGAAGCGGGCATGGATCCCGCCGCCCTGTCTGCCGTCCTGGTGGGCGGCTACCATGGCCGCTGGGTTCGCCCCGCCGGGCATGCACTCTCGCCCGTGGGTCCGCCGGACCGGACTGCCCGGCCGGGCGCAGGCGTGATCCATGCATTGGACCTGCAGGCCTGCGGCATCCAGGCGACGGCGCGGATCGTCAGCTACCTCGCCGACCAGTCCGCCAGGCAGTGCGGTCCCTGCATGTTCGGCCTGCCGGCCATGGCCTCGGTCCTTAACCGGATTGCCGGCGGGGAAATCAATCACCGGCTTGCCGCCGAGCTGGACCGGCTGGGGAAGCTGGTCTCCGGGCGCGGCGCATGCCGGCACCCGGAGGGGACCACCGGCCTGGTCAGCAGCGCCTTGGAGGTGTTCGCCGCGGACTTCCGCGCCCACCTTTTGGGCTACTGCACCGGACCGGGAGGGGCAGCGGCATGACAACCCACCTGCACATCGACTGGACCAGCTGCGACGGCCGCGGCCTGTGCACCGAACTGCTGCCCGGTGTGCTGGACCGGGACGACTGGGGCTACCCGCTGGCGCGCGGAAAGTCGGGCCGGGAACGGACCGATGTCCCGCTGCGCGATGCAGACCGGGAAGCCGCACACGAAGCCGTCCGCCTGTGCCCCAAGTTGGCCCTCAGCCTGTGGGACGGGGAGAAGCCGGAACCGGGCAGGCGCCGGCCCGGGCAATGAAGCCAAGCCGGGGACACTAAGATTGCTGTGTGGCTGGGCTGATAAAACGTGAAGATATTGACGAAGTACGCCAGCGCACGGACATCAAGGAAGTGGTTGACGGCTACGTCACGCTCAAGGGCGCCGGGCTGGGAACCTTCAAGGGCCTGTGCCCCTTCCATGACGAGCGCTCGCCGTCTTTCACCGTCCGCCCCCAGGTGGGCCGCTACCACTGCTTCGGCTGCGGCGAGGACGGCGATGTCATCGCCTTCGTCCAAAAACAGGACCACAGCTCCTTCCAGGAAGCCGTGGAGAAACTCGCATCCCGGATCGGCTACGAGCTCCGCTACGAAGACGGCGGCACCGGCCCCAACCGTGAGGAAGTGGGCCGCCGCCAACGGCTGCTGGACGCACACAAGATCGCCGACGAATTCTTCCGGGCGCAGATGCTCACGCCCGGTGCCGCCACCGCCCGCAACTTCCTGTTTGGCCGCGGTTTCGACCGGGCCGCCGCGGAACACTTCGGCTGCGGCTACGCGCCCCAGGGGTGGGACAGCCTCCTGAAGCACCTCCGCGGCCGAGGCTTCACCGATGCCGAACTCAAGCTCACCGGAATGTTCAGCGAAGGAAACCGGGGCATCTACGACCGCTTCCGCGGCCGCCTCATCTGGCCCATCAAGGACATGGCCGGCGACACCATCGGCTTCGGCGCGCGCAAGCTGTATGAGGATGACCAGGGCCCCAAGTACCTCAACACCCCCGAGACGACCCTCTACAAGAAGTCCCAAGTCCTGTACGGCATCGACCTCGCCAAGAAGAGCATCGCCAAGGACCGGCAGCTGGTGGTGGTGGAAGGCTACACGGACGTCATGGCCTGCCACCTTGCCGGAATTACGACGGCGGTAGCCACCTGCGGCACGGCGTTCGGCACCGAGCACATCAAGATCGCCCGCCGCCTGCTCTCCGACGACGGCACCGGGGGAGAAGTGGTGTTCACCTTCGACGGCGACGCCGCCGGCCAGAAGGCAGCCCTCCGGGCCTTCGAGGAGGACCAGCGCTTCACCGCCCAGACCTACGTGGCCGTGGAACCGACGGGCGCCGACCCCTGCGACCTCCGCCTCAGCCGGGGGGACGAGGCCGTGCACGCCCTTATCCAGTCCCGGCGGCCGCTGTTCGAGTTCGCCATCCGCAGCACGCTGAAGCAGTTCAACCTGGACACCGTTGAGGGCCGCGTGCAGGGACTGAAGGCATCGGTGCCGGTGGTGGCCGCCATCCGTGACGCCTCCACCCGTACGGGCTACTGCCAGGCCCTGACCGGCTGGCTGGGCATGCCTGACCCCAACGAGGTCCTGCGCATGGTCACTGCAGAAGTAAAGAACGCCGGAAAACGCGGCGACGCCGGACGCCCCCCTGCTCCGGGCCAGCCTCAGCCGGGCGGCCCCTCCAGTCAAGCCCCCGCCCAGGCCGGCGCACCCGGCGTGGCTGCCGGGCCGTCGTCGGGCGTTGTCCCCTCCTTCCACCGCCCGGACCCGCGTGACCCGGTGGCCTCCATGGAACGGCAGGCGCTGGAAGTGGCCCTGCAGCAGCCCGCCCTGTTGGCCGGCGGTGTCTGGGACCGTTTTGCCGCCGCCCGGTTCGCCATTCCCGCCTTCCAGGCCGTGCATGACGCCATGCGCGCTACGGGCCCCGGCCTTACCGTCGATCCGGTGCGCTGGGTGGAGCACGTCATGCATGAGGTTCCCGAGCCCCTCCGGCCGCTGGTGTCCGAGCTCGCCGTCGTGCCGCTGCCGGCCCACACGGAGGAAGCGGTGTTGAAGTATTGCCGCGACATCCTGTCCCGGCTGTTCGAACTCCAGATCACCCGGGTCAAGGCGGACAAGATGGGCCAGCTGCAGCGCCTTGACGCCGCGGCGGACCCGGAGACCTACCAGCGGCTTAACCGCGAGCTGATGATGCTGGAAATGGAACGCCGGGCCCTGCGGGCGGAGTCGTAGGCCCGGCCCGGTCCGCGGACCAGGGGGTGGGTCAGGTCACGGCCACCCGATTTCGTTTCCGCGCCAACTGTTTGCTAGGCTAATACCCGCTTCATTCCTCCTTAGCTCAATTGGCAGAGCATTCGACTGTTAATCGAAGGGTTGCTGGTTCAAGTCCAGCAGGAGGAGCTTCCATCCCCGTTCCGGCCTCCGGAACGGGGATTTTTGTTTCCCGGCCGGGCCGTCAAGGCCCGGATAACCGCCGATTTCCCATGGGCCGGAATCCTTTGCTAATGTCATACCTGCTTCATTCCTCCTTAGCTCAATTGGCAGAGCATTCGACTGTTAATCGAAGGGTTGCTGGTTCAAGTCCAGCAGGAGGAGCGCAACGAAAATCCCCGTTCCTCCAGCTGGAGGGACGGGGATTTTTTCTTTCCGCGGGTGGGAATCTGGTCAAACGAAATCCATTTCCACCTGCAGGAATCTTTCCGCTTCCGCGATGGCCGCCTCAAAGGCCTCCCGCTCCGTGGGGGACTTCCGGGGCTCGCGCGGGCTCCACTCGTGCGGCGCGGAGTGGATCCGGACGAAGCCGGAGTCCGGGGGAGCGTAGAAAATCCCGAAGCGCTGCACCGGCCATTCCGGCGACGTTTCCGGGGCTACCAGCAGGGCCGCGTTGAAGGCGGGATTGAACCACTGGGCGATGGGCCGGCGTCGGTCCTCCGTGAACAGGCCCGCCGCGTACAGCGCCGCCGACTGCTGTCCTGCCTGCGCGCACAGCCGCTCCCACCACAGTGGCAGGATCCGGGCGTCGCACCGTTGCCATGTGGCCGGAAGTGGCGGTTGGTTCTGCCAGCTGGGCACGGCATTATTTTATCGCGCCGGTGTGCCTGGCGGCAGGGAATGCCGCAGCGGCCCGCCGCATGGACCGCGGCGGGGCGTTCAGCGGCGTCTGCGGGATCCTGGATTGACCCGGTACAGGATGGCGGCGCCTGCCAGCGTCCCCAGGATGATTCCCCAGGCGGGGTTGCCCACGGCGCGCCCGGCGAAATAGCCAACGACGCCGCCGAGCACCGCCCCGAGGAAGAGGCCCCGTCCATTCCGGTGCGGTGTGCGGGTCACGGGTTGCCTTTCGAAAGGGGCGGCAGGCGGGGGCGGAACGCCGGCGCCAGGTAGGGGAGTGTGGCTCAGTGGATCGAGGGTACCGTGCGTGGCCGGACCACCAGCCACAACGCGGCGATCGCCAGCAGGATGCAGGCCGCCTGGACTGCTCCCATGGGTGCTGCGCTGGTGATGCCAAGCCAGCCCACCACGGGGGAGATGAGCCCGGCCATGAGGAATGTCGCGGCGCCAAGCAATGAGGCTGCGGTTCCCGCCTGGCCCGCGTGCCCGGCCAGGGCCAGCACCTGGACGCAGGGGAACATGAAGCCGGTTCCCAGGATGTAGAACCACAGTGGGACCATGACCCCCCACAGCCCCAGGCCCGCCCGGTCGAAGACGACGATCAACAGGGCCATCAGGAACATCCAGGCAGTGGCGCAGGCCAGGATCCACTGTGGTGGAACAATCCTGATCAGCCGTGAGCTGGTCTGGACGCCGGCCACGATGCCCAGGGAATTGATGCCGAAGAGCAGCCCGTACTGCTGGGCGGAGAACCCGAACACATCCTGGAAGAGGAATGGCGAGGCCGACAGGTAGGTGAAGAGGCCGCCGAAATTGAAGCCCGCCACCATCAGCAGCCCCACGAAGATCCGGTCGGTGAACAGCGTCCGGTAGCGTTGCCGCGCGGTCATGCCGCTCCGGCCCCGCTTCTCCGGCGGAAGCGTTTCACGCACCAGGAGCAGGGCGGCCACGATCACCAGGGATCCATAGGCGGCAAGAAACACGAAGATTCCCGGCCACGGCATCACCAACAGCAGCTGCGAGCCGATCACAGGGGCCAGGATGGGTGCCAGCCCGTTGACCAGAGCCATCCGGGAGAACATCCGCACCATGGCGTACCCGGAAAACAGGTCGCGGACCATCGCCATGGCCACCACGCCGCCGCCTGCCGCGCCCACGCCCATCAGCACGCGGAAGATGCCCAGCGTGTTGATGTCCGTGGATAAGGCGGCCCCCACTGATGCTGCGATATGCACCGCCGTGGCCAGGATCAGCGGAGTCCGCCGGCCGAACTTGTCGCTGAACGGTCCCACCACCAGCTGTCCGAACGCGAAACCAACCGTGGTGCCCGCCAACGTGAGCTGGACCTGCGCCTCGGTCACCCCCAAGCTTGCCTCCAGCGCCGGG
Organism: Pseudarthrobacter sp. C4D7; assembly: GCF_013359725.1. Lineage (GTDB taxonomy): Bacteria > Actinomycetota > Actinomycetes > Actinomycetales > Micrococcaceae > Arthrobacter. Next base: position 31,471 of record NZ_JABFMW010000013.1, read on the forward strand.
AAGGCAGGCAGGTAAAGATCAATGGTGAATGGGCCGAGCGCCGTCAGGGCGCCCAGGAGGAGGATGTACAGAAGCTTCCGGCGGCGGGTCAGCAGGTCGCCGGGATTGGGGGAAGTGGTCACGGACACCAATCCTAGGCCTGGCCAGGGCTGTTTTTGCAGCGTTGTAGGCCGCGCCGTCCGGCAAGCCCCCAAGGCCGCCCTGAACCTCAATGGTAGTTTTGGTGGCGTGGACTGTGCGGCTGCACATTTCCGCAGCAAACGGATGCAGTATCGACTCATGAACCAGTAAGGCGGAACCGATGAGCGGACGTCACAGCGGGCGTACCAGCCCGGGATTGCGCATCACCGCGCTGCCCGGAACGGCAAGACTCCTTTTCCGGTTGGCACCGCGCCAGCTCAACGACGAGATCGCCTTCGCCAAGATTGAACTTAAGCGCAAGGGCATCCAGGTAGGGGTGGCAGCGGCCTTCTTCGCCGTGGCTCTGCTTTTCCTCGCCCTGCTGGTGGTCGGACTGATCGTCGCGGCCATCATGGGTCTGGCCACCATCATGCCCGCCTGGCTGGCGGCACTGCTGGTCTCCGCTGCCTTCCTGCTGATAGCCCTCGTCGGGGGACTGGTGGGCCTGGCCAGGTTCAAGAAAGCCATGCCGCTCTTGCCGGAGGAAACCATCCGCGGCATCCGGCACGACATCGGCGTAGCCCGCGAAGGCTCCGCCTTCAACCCGGCTGTCCTGGATCCGGACAGCCCGGAGGCCAAGGCCGCGAAGGCCGCCAAGGCGGAAGCGGCAGCCAAGGCAAAAGCGGAAAAGGAAGCCAAGGCGGCCCAGCACGACCAGGAGTTCCCGCACGCATCCGAACCCGAGCTGGCGCGCCGCCTGAGCCAGCGTCGCCACCACCTCACCGAGGCCCGCGACGAACTCGGCACTGAGCTCGACGTCAAGACCCAGGCCCGCTACGTGCTGGCGGCCGCCCAGGCCAAGGCGCGTGAGGGCCAGGTACTGGCGCAGCACGGTGTGGATGCGGCCGGGCAGCGGTTTGCTGCGTTGTCGGAATCCGCAGACCTGCCGCGGCGGTGGAAGCCGCTGGCCGCCTTCGTTGCCGCCGGTACGGTCCTGGTGGTCCTCCTGCGCAGGCTGCTGCGCGCCGGCTAGGTCCCTGGTCCGCCCAACAGTCCGGCGGACACTGAATCCGCCTACGAAGTCATCACCGAGAGACCGCGCCGCGGCGCAGCAGGAAGGAGTGGGGACGGGTGAAGTTCATTGGTGCAGGCGCCCGCCCCGGCCGTCCCCAGGTGGACCACGACCGCTTGGCCACCATCCCCAACCTGCTCACCGTGGTGCGGTTCATGGGTGTTCCGCTCTTCATGTGGCTTGTCCTGGCGCAAAAGGAATACGGGGCCGGCGTCATTGTCCTGGCCGTCATGGCAGGAACCGACTGGATCGACGGCTATATCGCCCGTCGGTTCGACCAGGCCTCCAAGCTCGGCAGGGTCCTTGACCCGATCGCCGACCGCCTCGCCCTGCTCTCGGTAGCCTTCACACTGGTAATTGCCGGCGTCGTGCACTGGCTGTACCTGGCGGCGCTGGTAGTGCCCGATGCTGTCCTGCTGGTCCTCACGCTCTCCCTCTTCCGCGGCCATCCGGACCTCCCGGTCAGCGTGGTGGGGAAGGTAAGGACCGGGCTGCTGCTCCTGGGCACCCCGCTGCTGGTCCTCTCCCGTTTGGATACCAACATCTCCGGCCAGCTCTTCGTTGCCGCCTGGGTGGTCCTGGGCCTTGGCATGGTGGGACACTGGATTGCCGCGTACAACTACTTCTGGGCCATGCTGCGCAAGGGCGGGGCCTTGAAACAGCACGACGGCGGGAACGGCTGATGGTATGGCTTGCCGTCGGCCTGGCGGTGCTCGGTGCCTTCTGCCTCGCCTTGGGCGCGCAGCGCCAGGGCAGCGCCGTCAAGGCCGACACCGGAGGCCTGGCCCTGAGCTCAAACGGTTTCCTGCGCCTCCTGCGCAATCCCCGGTGGATGTTTGGGCTCCTGCTGCTGTGCGCGGGTATGGCCATGAACGCCGTGGCCCTGGTTTCCGCGCCGCTGACGGTCATCCAGCCCATCGGCGCCATTGCCCTGGTGATCACCACGGTGGTGAACGCCCGGGACCAGGACCTGACCATCAACCGCGCCACGGCGGTGTCCATTGCCGCGTGCGTCACCGGCTCCGCGCTCTTCGTCCTCCTGGCCGTTAACGTCACGCAGGAGAACCACCATGTCAGCCCCGAGGATGAACTCACCATCGTCCTCCTGCTGGCCCTGGCGGTAGGACTGTTCGGCACGCTCGCCGTGACGTTCAGGCACCGGATGAACGCTTTCATTTACATCCTGGGCGCCGGCATCCTGTTCGGCTTCGTGGCCGTCCTTACCAGGATCATCGGCAAACACCTCCTGGATCCCAATGGACTCTTCCTGCTCAATGTCCAGTGGTACTCCGTGGTGGCCATCATCGCCGCCGGCGGCCTGGGATCCTGGTTCGTCCAGAGCGCCTACTCGTCCGGTCCGCCGGACCTGGTGATCGCCGGACTGACCGTGGTGGACCCCATGGTGGGCATTGCCATCGGCATCATCATCCTGGGCGAACTCCGGCCCGACGTCCATGCCGTCATGGCCATCGCGATGGGAACGGCCGCCTGCCTTGCTATCGTTGGGGTTATCGCCCTTTCGCGGCACCACCCGGAGGTCACCAAGCGTAAGAAGGACGCTCGGAAGGCCGCCGGCAGGCCGTCGCACTAGTCCATTCCCGCCCGTAACCAGCAATCCCGTGAAGCCCGGCGCCCCGCGCCAGTGGCCAACCGTGCTGTCAGTTCCACGCTGTCCGCACCGTGACCATCAGGAGTACTCCCATGACCACGCCCGCCGACCAGCGCCCCCTGACCATCCTCATCGCCGCAGACACCTACCCGCCGGACGTCAACGGCGCGGCCCAGTTCGGTTACCGGCTGGCCAAGGGCATGACGGCCCGCGGGCACAACGTCCATGTCCTGGCGTCCCGCGACAGCAAGGGAAAGAGCTTCACGGAGTTCCGCGACGAAGCAACCGTGCACCGGCTCCGCTCGCACAAGGCGTTCACCCACGAGAGCTTCCGCCTCTGCTTCCCCTGGGAGATCAAGAAGGAAATCAGCCTCCTCTTCGACCGCGTCAAGCCCGACGTCGTCCACATCCAGAGCCACTACATGATTGGCGAGCATGTCCTCTATGAGGCAGTGAAACGCGGCGTCAGGATCATCGCCACCAACCACTTCATGCCCGAGAACCTCAACCCCTTCCTGCCCTTCCCGCAATGGTTCAAGGACATCGTCGGGCGGGTCTCCTGGAAGGACATGGGCAAGGTGATGGGCCAGGCCGACGTCGTGACAACACCCACGCCGCTTGCCGCCCGGGCCATGCACGACCACGCCTTCCTGCGCAAAGTCCTGCCGCTCTCCAACGGCATCGACGCCACCGCGTATGAACTGCAGCCCGGCGAGCACATTGAGCCGCACTCCCACCCCACCGTCCTGTTCGCGGGGCGCCTCGCCGAGGAAAAACACGTGGACGTGCTCATCGAGGCCATCGGCAAGACGCCGCGCGAACTGAACGTGCACCTGGAGATCGTGGGCGGCGGCGAGGTGCGGCCGGCCCTGGAGGACCTGGTGCGGCGGCTTGGACTCACCAGCCGGGTGAAGTTCCTGGGCCTTGCCAGCGACGCCGAACTGCGCACGGCCTACATCCGGGCCGACCTGTTCTGCATGCCCGGCACCGCCGAGCTGCAGTCCCTGGTGACGCTGGAAGCGATGTCCGCCTCCACCCCTGTGATCCTGGCCGACGCCATGGCCCTGCCCCACCTGGTCCGCGACGGCGAGAACGGGTACCTCTTTACTCCCAACGACAGCGATGACCTTGCCAAGAAGATCACCCAGGTCCTCGAGCTGCCCAAGGAGGAACAGCGCGCCATGGGCCGGGCCAGCCGGCAGATGGTTGAGCCCCACAGCATCCAGGGGACGCTGCAGACCTTTGAGGACCTGTACCGCGGCGCATCCTACGAGGACAAAGTGGTCTGAACCCTTTCCCGGGTTTGCTAGAGTGTTTCTGCCCTGCCGGAGCGCGGTGATCAAGACACCAGCTCCCGGGGCTTGGGGGGCTATAGCTCAGCTGGTTAGAGCGCGGGACTCATAATCCTAAGGTCCTCGGTTCAAGTCCGAGTAGCCCTACCCGCAACCGCGGCCGACGATTCTTCGTTGGCCGCGGTTTCTCTTGGTTAACCCCCTGCCCTGCGGTATGTTACTGATCAGTAACATACCGTGCTCCGTTCCGCGGCATGGTCAGCGCTGATCATCGAAGAAGGTAACCATGGCCACCTCCGCAGCCGATTTCCCCGAACTTCCCTACGCCGACGGCGACTTCTTCGCCTTTGAGCAGCTCCTTTCCGGCAAGGAACAGGACCGGCTCGCAGAGGTTCGCGATTTCCTGGCGCGCGAGGTCAAGCCCATCGCCGTGGACTGCTGGAACCGCGGCGAGTTCCCCATGGAGCTGGTGCCCAAGCTCGCCGGCCTGGACCTGGTCAGTCCCGTCCGCCGGCAGGGGTTCTCCAACCTCTTCGCCGGCATGCTGCACGCCGAGGCCACCCGGGCCGACGCCTCGATCGCCACCTTCCTGGGCGTGCACGACGGCCTGTTCACCGGATCCATCGAGTTGCTGGCATCCCAGGAGCAGAAGGACGAGTGGCTTCCCGACATCTACGCACTGAAGAAGATTGGCGCCTTCGGCCTGACCGAGCCGCTGGGCGGCAGCGATGTGGCCGGCGGGACGCGCACCACTGCGCGCAGGGATGGAGACACCTGGATCCTCAACGGCGCGAAGCGGTGGATCGGCAACGCCACCTTCTCCGACTGGGTGGTGGTGTACGCGCGCGACGTGGCGGACAACCAAGTAAAAGGCTTCCTGGTGGACACCTCGCTGGCCGGCTACAGCGCAACGAAGATCGAGAACAAGATCTCCCTGCGGACCGTCCAGAATGCCGACATCATCCTGCAGGACGTGGTGGTTCCCGATCACTTCAAGCTCGCCAACGCCAACAGCTTCCGCGACGTCAATAAGGTACTCAAGGTCACCCGCCTGTCCGTTGCCTGGCAGGCTGTGGGCCTCCAGATGGCCGCCTTCGATGTTGCCCGCAGCTATGCAGTGGAGCGCCGGCAGTTTGGCCGGCCCCTGGCCTCCTTCCAGCTCATCCAGGACCAGCTGGTCAGGATCCTGGGCAATACTGTCAGCTCCATGGGCATGATGGTCAGGCTCTCCCAGCTGGAGGACGCCGGGGAATCCAAGGATGAGCAGTCGGCGCTTGCAAAGGCTTTCACCACCGACCGCATGCGGGAGAGCGTGGCCCTGGGCCGCAGCATCCTGGGTGGCAACGGCATCGTGACCGACTACGGAATGGCCAAGATCTTCGCCGATGCCGAGGCCATCTACTCCTACGAAGGCACGGCCGAGATCAACACCCTGGTGACGGGCCGCGCCATTACCGGGATCTCCGCCATCGTCTAGCAGGCTCCCGCCGGGGCTGGTTCCGATTATCGGCTGTCGCCCAGGGGCAAAAGGATGGACGGGCGGAGGTCCAGGACAAACTGCAGGGGATTGACGTACTCCTCGCCTTCCCGCACGCCCCAGTGCAGGCAGGCCGCCGCCGGGCAATGCCCCGCCAGGACAGTCCCAATTTCCTCACCCCTGGCCACGGCAGCGCCGACCGAAAGCGTGCTTTCCACTGGTTCGAAACTGCTGCGCAGCCCGCCGCCATGGTCGATGGTGATGACGGGACGGTCCACCACCATGCCCACGAAGGTCACCGTTCCTGCCTCCGGTGAGTGGACCCCGGCCCCCGCCCCGGCAGCGCCGAGATCCACGCCCCGGTGTCCGCTGAGCCACGGTTTTGGCGGCGGATCGAAACTGCGCAGCACCGGTGGGCGGGGCGCCAGCGGCCACTGCCAGGTGGTCCGGGCACCCGGCCGGCCCGCCGACGCCGGCAGATCTGCCTGCCCAGGTACGGGTGCCTTGACCGGGGTGCCGGTGGTGATTGACGCCAGCGGGATGCCTTGGCCGGCGGAGGCGATGGAGGCCGGGAGCAGCAGGAAAGCGGCCAGCAGGACTGATGACTTCATGGCACCAGCCTGCTCCGGCGTGCCGCGCGGTGGCAGGGACTCATCAGGCTATGTGGACAACGGCCGGGCAGGAGGGCGGTGTCCGGCAGGCTGGGGCGCCTGTAGTACACTTGACGGAGCAGTTTGCTGCGCCCTCTACGCGTTTCGTCCCAGTGGTCCACCCCTGCGGTGCATATCCTTGTCCGGACCGCGTCGGCACATCTCATTCAGGAGTGTGGGGGAGCAGCAGCTGACTACGCGCATCCAACCCTTCGGCTGCCGACGCCCCGGCGTCGTCCATGGAGGACCGGGCTTCCTGCGGTCAGGCTTTCGTCCTGATGGGAAGCCAGGGGGATGCCAGGAGCACGGCCCGTCCGGGCCACGCTGATCAACCGTCAACTATTGGCAGGGTAAGAAAACCCAGGGTTTTCTCATGAATGACCTGCCGGAAAATAAGGAGCGCCGGAATGCCCGTCGTAACCATGCGCCAGCTGCTTGACAGCGGCGTCCACTTTGGACACCAGACCCGCCGTTGGAACCCGAAGATGAAGCGCTTCATCTTCACCGAGCGCAACGGCATCTACATCATCGACCTGCAGCAGTCGCTGTCCTACATCGACCGCGCCTACGAGTTCGTCAAGGCCACTGTTGCCCACGGCGGCACCGTGCTTTTCGTCGGCACCAAGAAGCAGGCCCAGGAAGCAATTGCCGAGCAGGCAACCCGCGTAGGCCAGCCCTACGTCAACCAGCGCTGGCTCGGCGGTATGCTGACCAACTTCCAGACGGTTGCCAAGCGCATCCAGCGCATGAAGGAACTCGAAGAGATCGACTTCGACGACGTCGCCGGTTCCGCTTACACCAAGAAGGAACTGCTGCTCCTCAAGCGCGAGCTCACCAAGCTGCAGTCCAACCTTGGCGGTATCCGTAACCTGACCAAGGCTCCGTCCCTGCTGTGGGTTGTTGACACCAAGAAGGAACACCTCGCCGTTGACGAGGCCAAGAAGCTCAACATCCCCGTTGTAGCCATCCTGGACACCAACTGCGATCCCGACGAAGTCGACTTCCCGATCCCGGGCAACGACGACGCCATCCGCTCCGTGAACCTCCTGACCCGCGTTGTTGCCGACGCCGTTGCAGAGGGCCTGATCGCCCGCAACAACCGCGGCACGGGCGCCACCGAAGCTCCGGAAGAGCCCCTGGCCGAGTGGGAGCGCGAGCTCCTCGAAGGCAGCAAGGCAGAAGCTGCTGCAGCTCCGGCCGAGAACGCCGAAGCTCCGGCCGCCGAGGAAGCTCCGGCTGCTGCCGAAGCTCCCGCCGAGGACGCCAAGTAACACACGCACATTTGCGAATTCTCCGTGCTGTCCGCAGCCGGAGCCGCTGACAGGATGGCAGCCCACCGCGTGGGCTGCCGTCCTGTCGGTCCGTACACCACCACACATTTCTAGACAGAGGGGTTCACATGGCGAACTACACTGCCGCGGACATCAAGGCCCTGCGCGAGCGCACCGGCGCCGGCATGATGGACGTCAAGAAGGCTCTTGACGAAGCCAACGGTGACGCCGAGAAGGCCATCGAGATCATCCGCATCAAGGGCCTGAAGGGCGCTACCAAGCGCGAAGGCCGCTCCACCGCTGAAGGCCTCGTGGCCGCCAAAGTCAGCAACGGCGTTGGCGTCATGATCGAGGTCAACTGCGAAACCGACTTCGTCGCCAAGGCTGACAAGTTCATCCAGCTGGCTGACAAGGTCCTGGCCGTGGCCGTCGAGTCCGGCGCTGCCGACCTCGAGACCCTCCTGGCCACCGACGTTGACGGCAAGCCGCTCTCCGAGGTCGTAGTCGAAGAAGGCGCCATCCTGGGCGAGAAGGTCGTTGTCCGCCGCATCTCCCGCATCGAGGGTGCAACGGTTGACGCCTACCTGCACAAGACCTCCAAGGACCTCCCGGCCCAGGTCGGCGTCCTGTTCGCTGTCGACGGTGAAGGCGAAGCCGCCACCGCTGCTGCCCACGACGTTGCCGTGCACATCGCTGCCATGGCTCCGAACTACCTCACCCGTGAGGACGTTCCCGCCGAGCTCGTCGAGTCCGAGCGCCGCATCGCCGAGGAAACCGCCAAGGCTGAAGGCAAGCCCGAAGCTGCCCTCACCAAGATCGTTGAAGGCCGCGTGACGGGCTTCTACAAGGGCGAGGTCCTGGTTGACCAGGCATTCGCCAAGGACGCCAAGAAGTCCGTTGCACAGGTCCTCGAAGAGGCCGGTGTCAAGGGAACTGCCTTCACGCGTTTCCGCGTAGGCTCCTAGCCTGAACTGCAAGGGGGTGGCCACTTCGGTGGCCGCCCCTTTTGCATGCGCCCAAACGCCCTGCAACCCGGTCCAGCCGGACAGCAGCCGTTTCCGGGCACGGGATCCGGCAGGATACCCTTTTTTCGAACGTCACCAACGGGAAGGCATCATGGAAGCCGACAACACTGTCAAGCATTCGGAGAAGAACCGGCGGCGCGTCCTCCTGAAGCTCTCCGGCGAGGTTTTCGGCGGCGGGAAGCTCGGTGTCGATCCCGAGACCGTCCGCGACGTCGCCAAGCAGATCGCGGCAGCCGTCCCCGAAGTGGAGGTGGCCATCGTGGTGGGCGGCGGAAACTTCTTCCGCGGCGCCGAGCTGTCCCAGAGCGGCATGGACCGCTCCCGCGCCGACTACATGGGCATGCTGGGTACGGTCATGAACTGCCTCGCGCTGCAGGATTTCCTGGAGCAGGCGGGCGTTGAAACCCGTGTTCAGAGTGCCATCACCATGGGCCAGGTGGCTGAGGCCTACATTCCGCGCCGCGCCATCCGCCACATGGAAAAGGGCCGCGTGGTCATTTTCGGTGCCGGAGCGGGCCTGCCCTACTTCTCCACCGACACGGTGGCCGCCCAGCGCGCCCTGGAAGTCCACGCGGACGTGGTGCTCATGGCCAAGAGCGGGGTGGACGCCGTGTACACCGCGGACCCCAAGAAGGACCCCACCGCGGAACGGCTGGAGACCCTCAGCTACGACGACGCCCTGCGCCGGGACATCCGCGTCATGGACCAGACGGCCATGACCATGTGCAAGGACAACGACCTCTCCATGGTTGTTTTCGGCATGGAAGGTGAAGGCAACGTCACGCGCGCCATCCTTGGCGAAAAGCTGGGCACACTGGTCACCGCCTAGCTGCGGCTAGGATGATTTCAGGACAATTCCGTCCCCGCCCCTTCCGGGCGGGGACGGAAACAGCAACAAAGAACCACGTGAGTGCAGGGATCGGGCGCCCCGGACTGCACCAGAACCGTCAGGAGAGACCGTGATCGAAGAAACCTTGCTCGAAGCCGAAGAAAAGATGGACAAGGCGGTAGAGGTAGCCAAGGAAGACTTCGCCGCCGTCCGCACCGGCCGCGCCAACCCGGGCCTCTACAACAAGGTCCTGGTGGACTACTACGGCTCGCCCACGCCGCTGCAGCAGCTTGCCTCCTTCGCCATCCCGGACGCCCGGACCATACTGATCACCCCGTTCGACAAGACCGCCATGCGGGACATCGAACGCGCCCTCAGCGATTCCGAGGTCGGCGCCAACCCGTCCAACGACGGCAACGTCATCAGGATCACCATTCCTGAACTGACCAAGGAACGCCGCAAGGAATACGTGAAGATCGTCAAGACCAAGGGCGAAGACGCCAAGATCTCCATCCGCAACATCCGCCGCAAGGCCAAGGAAACCCTTGACCGCCTGGTCAAGGACGGCGAAGCAGGCGAAGACGAAGGCAGCCGGGCCGAGAAGGAGCTGGACAGCCTGACCAAGGCCCACGTGGATGGCATCGACGAGCTGCTCAAGCGCAAGGAAGCAGAGCTGCTCGAAGTCTGATGGGCCAGGCAGATCAGGCCCCCGCACCACGGGCGCGCACACGGGGGAAGCAGCCCAGGAGCAATCCGACGCCAAAGGCAGGGCGGAACCTGCCCGCCGCCGTCGTGGTGGGCCTGGCCATGCTCATCGCCGTCCTGGGTGGGCTGCTGTTCCTCCCGCTCGCGTTCGTAGCCATTGTTACTGCCTTTGCGGTCTTTGGCGTGTGGGAGATCTACCGGGCGCTGGAAGCCAACGGCACCAGGATGCCCATCGTGCCGGTCATGACGGGCACCCTGGCCATGCCTTTTGCAGCCTATTTTGGCGGCATCGAAAGCCAGCTGTTCGCGCTGCTGCTCAGCGCCGTGGCCGTCCTGCTGTGGCGCTCCATCGAAAGCGCAGCAGGCTCGGCCAACAGCATCTTCGCCGGCGTCTTCACCCTGGGCTGGGTTCCTTTCTTCATCAGCTTCGCCGCGCTTCCGCTGCACGCCGCGGGTACCACGCCCCTGGGCCTGTGGCCCGACGGCATGGCGCCCATCGGGGCGTGGGAAATCGCCGTGATGCTCCTGCTGGTGGTCTCCAACGACACCTTCGGCTACCTGGTGGGCGCGTCGCTGGGCAAGCACCCCATGGCACCGAAGATCAGCCCCAAAAAGTCCTGGGAGGGCTTCGCGGGGTCGGTGGCCGGTGCCATGCTGATCGGTGTCCTGGCAGCCCTGTTCGTGCTGGACAAACCGTGGTGGGTTGGCGCCGTGCTGGCTGTGGGGACAGTCGCAGCGTCCACCGCCGGCGACCTCGCCGAGTCCATGGTCAAGCGCGAACTGGGCGTCAAGGACATGAGCAGCATCCTGCCCGGGCATGGGGGAGTGATGGACCGGCTGGACTCCATCGTCTTCGCCTCGCCTGTGGCGTTCATCCTTTATGGCCTGGTTGCCGGCGCCTGACCCCTCCGACCCGGCCCGCCGGGCACCCCGCCCCTGCTGCTGCACCCAGTGCGGCACCCTAAACTGGTGCGGAAAGCACTACCGCCGAAGAACATTGAAGGAATCGAAGTGGCATTGGACATTCATCGGCAGATCCCTGCGTCCTTTGAGCGCGTGCAGCGCAGCGAGTACGGCTACAACGCCAGGCAGGTGGACCAGTTCCTGCAGCGGGCACGGATCTCCCTTGAAACCCCCGAATCCGCCACTGACCCCGTCAACAGCTCTGACGTGAGGGCAGTTTCCTTCGATCCCGTCAAGGGCGGCTATTCCGCCACGGTGGTGGATGCTGCCCTGGACCGGCTCGAGGACGCGTTTGCCCGCCGGGAGCGCGATGAGCTCATCGCGGCCCAGGGCGAGGAGGCCTGGCTGCGCGAGATTGGAAGCCTGTCCGGCATCCTGCGCGGGCGCCTGCACCGGCCCGATGGCGAACGGTTCCGCCGGCCCACCAAGAAGAAGGTCCGCAGCTACAACACCGACGATGTCGACCGGCTGTGCCGCGAGCTCGTGGCCTACCTCGAGCAGGACAAGCCCCTGAGCGTAGACAGCGTGCGGCGTGCCGTGTTCCGTCCGGCGGTGGGCCGCGAGGGCTACGAGGAGTCCCAGGTGGACGCCTTCCTGGACCGCGTCGTCGAGCTGATGGCAGCAATCGACTGAGGGGCGGCGCCGCCGGAGGCTGTCAGTCCCCGGCCGGCGGGGTGGGGGAGAGCGGTTTGAAGCCGAGCCACACGTTCCGGTAGCTCCGGTATCCGTGTACCGCGGACACCGACAGGAAGGCCACGCCGCACAGGGCACCCGCAAGGAACCCGCCAGCTGTCCCTGCCCCGGCCAGCGTTGCCAGCAGACCCGCAACAATGGCAATCAGGGCCGCGTTCGCCGTCGTCATGAAAATCATGCTGCTGCCCGCCACATGGCTGAATGAACCGCGGTTGCCGAAGAAATAGTAGGTCTGCACCGAACCGGCCTCGTCGTCGTGGTGCGCGGACATCAGGTACGGCGCCACCCCCGGGTCCAGGTCCACATACGCTGCGCGCAACCGGTTCATGGCCGTGACGTACATCAGGTCCTCGTGGGCCACGTTCATCACCCGGATCTGGGTCAGCAGGCCGATTGCCATGTCGATGACTAGGACAACCACTGCCAGCAGGACGAAAGTATCCGAAAAGCCCGTGGCCTGGCCCACCAGTGCCACGCTGACAATGCTGGCGGAGGTAAAAGTCAGGAACATGCTGATGCGGGTCAGCACCTCGCCTTGGGCAGTACTGCGTGATGCAAGCAGGCCCCAGTGTTCCGTGGCGAGCAGTTGGGCCCGTACGGAGGCAGGGACCCCGCCGTGTTCGTGGGACATACCGCCGTCCTCAGTGGACATGGCGCTATTGTCCTCCCGATGACCGTTCGGTTGCCAGCGGCCGTTCCGGGGTATGCAGCCGGGTCATGGTGCGGGCCATGGTGCCCGGGATCCGGTGCGGCGTGGCCCGGGACACGATGACCATCACGGCGAACGCGGCCGGCACGCTCCACGCGGCAGGCTGCGCGAGCCACGCCGGCGTCTGGCCCGAGCCCGATACTGCCCCCGCAATCATGGCCCCGCCGCACAGCATTCCCCCGGTCACCATGCCCGCGATGGCGCCTGCATCGGTCAAGCCGCGCCACCAGATCCCCAGCAGCAGGACGGGGCAGACGGTGGATGCGGTGAACGCGAAGACCAGGCCCACGCTGCCGGCAAGGGCAAAGGACCCGGTCATCAGCGCGAAGCCCAGGGGGACCAAAGCGGAGACGACGGCGGCCAGGCGGAACCCGCGCACGCTCCCACCCAGGACATCCTGGCTGATGACGCCCGCCAACGAGACCACCAGGCCGGAGGTGGTGGACAGGAACGCCGCAAACGCCCCGGCCACCACCAGGGCGGAGAGCAGGTCGCCGGGAACCCCGCCCACGAGTTCCCCGGGCAGCCGCAGGACCATGGCGTCCGGCTGCCCCGAGCGGGCCAGGTCGGGGGCATACATCCGGGCCACCAGCCCGTACGCCGTGGGAAACAGGTAGAACACGGAGAGCAGGCCCAGGACGATCAGGGTGGTCCGCCGGGCCGAATGGCCGTCCGGGTTGGTGTAGAAACGCACCAGCACGTGGGGCAGTCCCAAGGTGCCGAACAGCAGCGCCACCAGGAGGGACACGTTCTGGTACAGCCCGGCAGGAGGCGCGCCGGTGGGGTTGACCGCCGGCAGGGACCGGGGCTCCGCACCCTCTCCTGCCAGGACAAAGACAATGAACAGGATGGGCACCGCCAGGGCCGTCAGCTTCAGCCAGTACTGGAACGCCTGGACAAACGTGATGGACCGCATCCCGCCTGCCACCACCGTGAGGCATACCACCACCACGACGGCTACCGAGCCCACCCAGGACGGCAATCCCGTGGCGATCTGGATGGTCAGCGCGGCCCCGTGCAGCTGCGGCACGATGTAGAGCCACCCCACCATCACCACCACCAGGCTGGTGACCCGCCGGACTGTCCGTGAACCGAGCCGTGACTCGGTGAAGTCTGGAATCGTATACGCGCCGGAGCGCCGGAGCGGGGCAGCGACGAAGAGCAACAGCATCAGGTAGCCGGCGGTGTACCCCACCGGGAACCAGAGAGCATCCGTCCCGGACAGCAGGATGAGTCCGGCCACCCCCAGGAAACTGGCTGCCGACAGGTACTCCCCGCCGATCGCCGATGCATTCCACCAGGGCCGGACCGTCCGGGACGCCACGTAGAAGTCTCCGGTGGTGCGCGAAATCCGCAGGCCGTAGAACCCAATGATGGCCGTGGCCAGGGACACCACAGTGACCGCCGTGATGGCGACGCCGGCATTCACCCGTGCCTCACTGCTCCCCGGCCAGGTCCCGGTAGCGCGCCTCATTGCGGGCCGCCGTCCTGACATACAGCCAGGCGCTCAGCCCGATCACCGGATAGATTCCCGCGCCCAGCAGCAGCCAGCCGAACGGGATGCCGGCGATCCGGGTATCCGCCAGGCCGGGAACCACCACCAGGGTCAGCGGGAATGCGGCCAGGATCAACAGGAAACCGCCCGCCACCACCAGGGCCAGCCGCAGCTGGGACCTGATCAGCGAGCGGACAAACACCTGTCCCACCTCGGAATCCTGTGCGGCTTCCCGCGACTCCAGCGGCCGGGGCGCACCGCCCCCTGCGGGGCGGGCGGACCCGGGCGGCGCAGTCACCCGGACCCGGGTCATGCGTGCGGCCTGATCCGGGTTGCCTCCAGCTTCTCCCGCACGATGGGCAGGTGACGGCGGCTGATGGGCAGCCCGGCACCGGCCACCGTCACGCGCGGACCGTCGGCCGCCAGCTTCATGGAGGAGACATGCTTCAGCGCCACCAGATAGGAGCGGTGCGTGCGGATGAAACCTGCATCCGCCCACTGCTGTTCGAGGTCCGCCAGCGGCACCCGGATAAGGTAGCTCGCATCGGCCGTGTGCAGCCGCGCATAGTCGCCCTGCGCCTGCACGTAGGTCACGTCGTCGCGGCGGATCATCCTGGTGGTCCCACCCTGGTCCACCGTGATCATCTCCGGCGCCGCGCCGCCGTCGCGCAGCTCGCAGATCCGCCCAACGGAACGCGCAAGACGCTCAGTACGCACTGGTTTGAGCAGGTAGTCCACGGCAGCGAGTTCAAAGGCCGCTAGGGCGTGGTCCTCGTCGGCAGTGACAAAGACAACCGACGGCGGATTGCTGCTGCGGGCAATGGCAGCAGCGATCTCCAGTCCTGACACCGCGGGCATGTGGATGTCCAGGAAAACCGCGTCGATGCCGCCGGCGGACAGGGCCGTGAGGGCCTCGGCGCCGGACGTGGCACGCAGGACTTTCCCGATGCGCTCGTCCCTGCCCAGCAGGAAAGCCAGTTCCTCAACGGCGGGCAGCTCATCATCAACGACGAGGACGTTAATCATCTTCCTAGGGTACTTCCAGCGGCGGGGCGATCCTCACGCATCGTGCCCGGGCTGGGACTTCGGCACCCGCATGGTGATCAGCGTGCCTTCGCCCGGCGCCGTTTCCACCACCAGGCCGTGATCGTTGCCGTACACCTGGCGGAGGCGTGCATCCACGTTCCGCAGCCCCACGTGGTCCCCGTCAGTGTGGCCCGCAAGTACCGACCTGAGCTGCTCCGGGTCCATTCCCACGCCGTCGTCCTCGATGGTGACCTCAGCGAAGGCCCCGGCGTCCTCGGCAGTGATGCTGATATGCCCGGGGCCCGCCTTGGCTTCAAGCCCGTGCCGGACGGCGTTCTCCACCAGCGGCTGCAGGCTGAGGAAGGGGATGACGGTGCCCAGCACTTCCGGGGCCACCCGCAGGCTCACCTGCACGCGGTCGCCGAACCGGGCACGCTCCAGCAGCAGGTAGCGGTCGATGCAGCGGAGCTCTTCGGCGAGGGTGGTGAAGTCACCGTGCCGCCGGAACGAGTAGCGGGTGAAGTCCGCGAATTCCACTACCAGCTCCCTGGCCCGCTCCGGATCGGTATTGATGAACGATGCGATGGCGTTGAGTGAGTTGTAGATGAAGTGCGGGCTGATCTGGGCCCGCAGCGCCCGGACCTCCGCCTCCATGAGCAGCGTCCGGGAGGCGTCCAGCTCGGCAAGTTCCACCTGGACAGCAACCCAGTCGGCCACTTCCCCCGTGGCCCTGACCAGGCCTGCCCCCGCGGAAGGGGCGAAGGCGGCCACCGCGCCCACCACCCGCGTGCCCGCCCGCACGGGGGCGATGACGGCGGCGAGGTGGCTGCCGGTTCCCTCCGTGCCGGCGGCGAGCACTGCTGTCCGGCCGGACGCCAGGACATCGGCCGCAAGGTCCATGAGCCGCGGCCTGATGTCTTCCGCACCGCCGTCCCAGGCCAGGACGCCGGAGGTATCAGTGATGGCCAGGGCATCGCAGGCCAGCAGGGAACGCAGTTGGCGGCTGGCCTTGGCTGCCCCTGCCGGGTTCAGTCCGCGGCGCAGGTGCTGCCCGGCCTGGGATGCGGCGTGGAGCGTGTGGTACGTGGCGCGTTCGGCATCGGTACCCAGCTCACGGAAGGAACGGAGCACCTTCAGGCCAACGCCGACGACGACGGCAATGGCCATGGCGATCACCGCGACGGCCGCGGCGGTGAGGAGGGGCGAGTCCGGCATGGTGCCCAGCGTAGCGGCGGGTGCCGCTTGCCGCAGCATCGCAGCCGTTGAGCGACGGTGGGCGGGTAAGTGTGGAACACGGCGGTGCACGGGCGGCAAAGTGATTGGTGTCACATCTGCGGTGCCCCTGCGCAATGCTGCCGGCCAGTCCCACTGTCCGGCGCCGGCCCAGGTCCTGCCGCCCGGTGTGTTCCGGCAACTCAATGAGGAGGAACGATGGGTAATGATGCCCATACTCCGGACGCAGCGGCGTCCGTGGACTTTGAACAAGTCCAGTCGACCGGGCAGTTCCAGGAATTGCGCAAGCGTCACCGCAGCTTTGTCTTCCCCATGGCAGTGGCCTTCCTGCTGTGGTACTTCGCCTACGTCCTGCTCGCCGACTACGCGGTGGGATTCATGTCCACCAAGGTCTGGGGCAACATCAACATCGGCCTGATCCTGGGCCTGCTCCAGTTCGTTTCAACCTTCGCCATCACCGGCTGGTACGTGCACTACTCCAACAAACGGCTTGATCCCATCGCCACGGAGATCAGGCACGAAATCGAGGGGCACGAATTCGACAGGAACGGAAACCGAGTGGGCGGAGCCAACAAATGATCGCAATTCCAGCCGCGGTGGACGTCGCCGCCCTCAAGGACACCACCCTCCTCAACATGGGCATCTTTGGCCTGTTCGTGGCCGTGACCATGGTGATCGTGTTCCGCGCCAGCCGCAACAATAAAACCGCCGCGGACTATTACGCCGCCGGCCGCTCCTTCACCGGCTCGCAGAACGGAACCGCCATCGCCGGCGACTACCTGTCCGCCGCCTCCTTCCTCGGCATTACCGGGGCCATTGCCATCAACGGCTACGACGGGTTCATGTACTCGATCGGCTTCCTGGTGGCCTGGCTGGTGGCGCTGCTGCTGGTGGCCGAGCTGTTGCGCAATACCGGCAAGTTCACCATGGCGGACGTGCTGTCCTTCCGCCTGAAGCAGCGCCCGGTCCGGATCGCCGCCGCCATCTCCACCCTCGCGGTCTGCTTCTTCTACCTGCTGGCCCAGATGGCCGGCGCCGGCAGCCTGATCTCCCTGCTGCTGGGCATCAGCGACTGGGGCGGACAGGCGCTGGTGATCATCGTCGTCGGCGCCCTGATGATCATGTACGTCCTGATCGGCGGCATGAAGGGCACCACGTGGGTCCAGATCATCAAGGCCATGCTGCTGATCGCCGGTGCCGCCGTCATGACCCTGTGGGTGCTGGCCATCTATGGCTTCAACCTTTCGGCACTGCTGGGCGGAGCCGTGGAGACCGCCAATAACCCGGCCGTCCTCAACCCGGGCCTGCAGTACGGCAAGTCGGACACCTCCAAGCTGGACTTCATGTCCCTGGGCCTGGCACTGGTGCTCGGCACCGCGGCCCTGCCGCACGTGCTGATGCGCTTCTACACCGTTCCCACGGCCAAGGAAGCACGCAAGTCCGTGGTCTGGTCCATCTGGCTGATCGGCATCTTCTATCTGTTCACGCTGGTGCTGGGCTACGGCGCCGCGGCCCTGGTGGGGGCAGACACCATCAAGTCCGCGCCGGGCGGCGTCAACTCGGCCGCCCCGCTGCTGGCCTTCCATTTGGGCGGGCCGCTGCTTTTGGGCTTCATCTCCGCAGTGGCGTTTGCCACCATCCTGGCGGTGGTGGCGGGGCTGACCATCACGGCGGCAGCATCGTTCGCCCATGACATCTACGCCAACGTCATCGCCAAGGGCAAGGCCGACGCCGCCACGGAAGTCCGGGTTGCCCGGCGCACCGTGGTGGTCATCGGCATCCTGGCCATCCTGGGCGGCATCTTCGCCAACGGCCAGAATGTGGCCTTCCTGGTGGCCCTGGCCTTCGCCGTCGCCGCTTCGGCGAACCTGCCCACCATCATCTACTCGCTCTTCTGGCGGAAGTTCACCACCCAGGGCGCGGTGTGGAGCATGTACGGCGGACTGGCCTCGGCGATCCTGCTCATCGTCTTCTCCCCGGTGGTTTCGGGACTGAAGACCTCAATGATCCCGGGCGCCAACTTCGCGTTCTTCCCGCTCAGCAACCCGGGCATCGTGTCCATCCCGCTGGCCTTCTTCCTGGGCTGGCTGGGAACCACCCTGGACAAGCGGCGGGAAGATCCGGCCAAGCAGGCCGAGATGGAGGTCCGCTCCCTGACCGGCATCGGTGCGGAGAAGGCCGTGGACCACTAAACCATGCACCACTAAAACACGGACTACTGAACGGGGCCACGCCCCATCTGTATTAACGTGAAGAGCCTCCTGCCGCTTGCTGTGACCAGTTCAGCTGCGGCACGGAGGCTCTTTTCGTTGTGCCGGCATCCGGGCCGGCGTGGTCCTGCTGCCGGTCAGCGCTGGTGGTGGCCGCCCGGCGCCAGGTTTCCGTGCTGGCCGTGCGGCACGGCGTACTGGCCGGCCGTCGATGCGGCCAGGCCCGGCGTCGTGATTCCTGCCACCAGGACGGCGCCGGCAAAGGCCGCCACCAGCAGTCTCCCCGGCCGCGGGCCGGCCTCTGCGGGCTGCTGCGCACTGGCCTGCTCTGCGCTGGCCTGCTGTGCACTGTCCTGCTGGAGACTGCGCCGCCGAAGCCAGCCCAGGGCAGCCATGATCATCAGTGTCAACAGGAGTGCGGAGAGTTGCGTGAGGCGAAGCCCGGAGGTGGTGGACGCCGGGAACACAATCAAGGCCAGATGGGCGGCGGCTGCGCCGGCGAGCGCATACCGCGCCCACCGGTTTCCGCCCAGCCGGTCCTTTGCCAGGAATGCCACGGCACCGGCCAGCAGCGCCGTGCCCCACAGACCCGCCACGACGCCCGCAACGATAGATCCGGGGCCGGGGGAGCCGGCTGCGAAGAAGGTCGACGAAATGGCCAGGTTGACGATGCCCGCACCGAAGGCGGCGAACCCCGTGACCAGCCGGACCGAGGGGTTTGCCGCGGATCCCGCAGGCTGGAGGGTCGCTGCCGGGGGCGACGGCCGGAGGGGGAGCGTGCCGGGGGCGGCCATGCTACGCGCGGGCAGCGGCCGGGGACTTGTCCAGGGACAAGCCCACACCCAGGAGCAGCACGGCGCTGGCGAGGTGCAGGACGTTGTCGGCACCGTTCAGGGCAATGATGTTCAGGGCCGAATCCAGCAGGAAAAGCCCCACGATGCCCACCAGCAGGTAGACGGCGCCCACCACGGCGTTCACGGTGCGGGCGGTATCGGTACCGCGGAGGCCGGCGAAGAGCAGTGCGGCACCGATGGCCAGGTGGATGACGTTATGCAGCGGGTTGACCTCGAAGATGATGAGGTTGGCGCCCTCCGTGTCGACAAAACCGACCCCGGACGTGACGGCAAAGCCCAGGAGTCCCACCAGCAGGTAGACGGCTCCGAAGATGGTGGCGACAAGGCGGTTGGGTGAGTTTCGCATGGACCGGATCCTTCCGTTGGGGCGGAGGAATGGTCCGCCGGGGTGGGGCCCTGGACGGGACCCTCGGAAGCGATTCGGATCGTTGGCGGGGACGGATGGGTAAAAAGATCAGTACCCTTTCCAGTTTCCGCCGCTTCCGCCCTTGGCTACGCCGCGGGCCGCAGTTTGATGTTGGTCATCAGCAACTTGTCGGACCCCTCGAACCGGTAGGCAAGGTCCACCTTCTTGCCGCTGCAGCTGATCTGGCCCACCACCTCGGCTGACTTGACGCCGTTATCGGTGGCAACCTTGAGGTTGTTGTAGGCCGGCTGGCACGAACTGTCCATGTCCAGGCTCTTCACGCCGGAGATGAAGGCCTCCTTGGACAGCTGCTTCTGCAGGGCGGGGTCAAGGTACTCGTCGTAGGCGCCGGACGAGTCGCCGGCGATCACCTTCCTGGTGAAATCATCCGCAAGGCCCCGGGCCTCGTTGGTGGCGCTGCCCACCACGTTCACCAGGATCACGACGCCGATGACCACCAGCAGCAACACCCCACCTATGCTGCCAAGGATGATCCACAGCGTCCGCCGGTTCCGCCGGCGCGGCGGTTCGCCGGGGAGGCCGAACGGGGCGGGCTGTTCCGGCGGCAACCCGGGATACTGTTGCGGGGTGAAACCTGCCTGGCCCTGCCGGTATGGATCCTGGGGACTGCTCAAGGGTGGGCCTTTCGTGGGACAGGCGCTCCAGCGCCCGGTGGAGTGGCCCGGGCCTTCCCGGCCCGGCATATGACTGGCACCAGCCTATAACCCTGCCCGCCGCCGTCGTGCGTTCTTGCGGAACCGGGCCGGCGCTGTTGCTAGCTGCCCTCGGACTCCCGGTCCAGCAGGGGCTGCACGCGGAAAGGGATCAACTCGCCCATGGCCAGCGCCGTGTCTGCCCGCTCCACGCCGTCGCAGGCCAAGATCTTGCCGTTGATGCGGAACAGATCCTCGGCATCCCTGGCCACCACGCGCAGCAGCAGGTCTGCTGACCCTGTCAGCCCGTAACCCTCCAGGACCTCCGGGATCGCGGCGATTTCCCCTGCCAGCCGCCCGAGCTTCTGCTGCTGGACGTGGACGGAGATGAAGGCCATGAGCGGGTATCCCAGCGCCGCCGGATTGAGGCGCCGCTCGAAGGACAGGAAGACGTGCTTCTTTTCCAGCTGTGCCATCCGCGCCTGGACGGTATTCCGGGACAGGCCCAGTTTCTGCGCGAGGGCCACCACGGTACGCCGCGGATCCTGTGCCAATGCCGACAGCAGGCGGGTATCAGTGCCATCCAAAGCTCGCATAATGCGCAACGCTAGCACGGTGCCGGGGTGGCAGACAGTGCACTTTGCTCAGGAACAGCGCCAGTGGTTGTACCCCCTGGCCATTGTGAGTAGGGTCACAGTATCTGGGGCAATGACGCCCGGAAGGCCGGTGGCGGCAGGGGCCAAAAGCCCCAAACCACGGGTCCACGACGTTCGAAGGTTGCGGCAATCGTGTCTACAGACCAAACGGGCCATGGCGGCGCAAACACCCCCCACAACGCAGGAAATCCCGGCGAAACCGGGCCGGAATTCCTCCAGCTGATCACCCCGGCCGGTGAGCGGATCAGCCACCCCGAATTCGATTTCTGGGTCAGGGACATCACCGAGGACCACTTGTGCTCGCTCTTCGAGGACATGACCGTCATCCGGCGGATCGATGTGGAGGCCACCGCCCTGCAGCGCCAGGGTGAGCTTGCCCTGTGGCCCCCGCTCCTTGGCCAGGAGGCGGCCCAGATCGGTTCCGGACGGTCGCTGCGCACCGACGACTTCGTGTTTTCCAGCTACCGCGAGAACGGTGTGGCCTATTGCCGCGGCGTGGACCTGACGGACCTCCTCCGGGTCTGGCGCGGCAACGCGTCCGGCGGCTGGGACCCGTACAGCATCAACATGGCCACCCCGCAGATCATCATCGGCGCCCAGACCCTGCACGCCACGGGCTACGCCATGGGAATCCAGAATGACGGAGCCGATGCCGTGGCAGTCACCTACTTCGGTGACGGCGCCACCAGCGAGGGCGACGTCAACGAGGCCATGGTGTTCGCCGCCAGCTTCCAGGTCCCGGTGGTGTTCTTCTGCACCAACAACCACTGGGCCATCTCCGAACCCGTCCGCCTGCAGTCCCACATCCAGCTCGCAGACCGGGCCGCAGGGTTCGGGATCCCCAGCCTCCGGGTGGACGGCAACGACGTCCTGGCGGTCATGGCCGCCACCAGGCTGGCCCTTGACCGCGCCCGGCGCGGCGGCGGTCCCACCTTCATCGAGGCCGTCACCTACCGCATGGGGCCGCACACCACCGCCGATGACCCCACCCGCTACCGGGACGCCAACGAGCTGGAGGACTGGGCCGCAAAAGACCCCATCACCCGTCTGGCCGGCCTGCTGGAGCGCAAGGGGCTGCTCACCGCGGAACTGCAGCAGCGGGTCAAGGACAAGGCCGACACTGTGGCGGCACAGATGCGCCGGGGCTGCACCACCATGCCGGAGCCCCAGCCACTGGACGTCTTCAAGCACGTCTACAGCACCCCCAATTCCTGGCTGGAACGCCAGCAGGACCACTACGCAAGGTATCTGGCTTCCTTTGGTGAACCCGCAGGAGCCGTTTCAGAAGAAGGTGCACGCTGATGACCCAGTTGACCTTTGCCCGTGCCATCAACGCCGGGCTCCGGAAGTCCCTGGAGAACGACCCCAAGGTGGTTCTCCTCGGCGAGGACATCGGCACCCTGGGCGGCGTCTTCCGGGTGACGGATGGCCTGCAAAAGGATTTCGGCACCCACCGGGTGGTGGACACCCCACTGGCGGAGTCCGCCATCGTGGGAACCGCCGTCGGCCTGGCCTACCGCGGCTACCGGCCCGTGGTGGAAATCCAGTTCGACGGGTTCATCTATCCGGCGTTCGACCAAATCGTCAGCCAGGTAGCCAAACTGCATTACCGAACCAGCGGGGCCGTCAAGATGCCCATCACCATCAGGGTTCCGTTCGGCGGCGGCATCGGCTCACCGGAGCACCACTCAGAGTCTCCGGAAGCCTATTTCACCCATACTTCCGGCCTGCGCGTGGTCACTGTTGCCAACCCGCAGGACGCCTACACCGTCATCCAGCAGGCCATTGCCTGCGACGACCCCGTACTGTACTTCGAGCCCAAGCGCCGCTACCACGACAAAGGCGAGGTGGACGAGTCGCTGGCTCCTGCCTCGGCCCTGCCCATGGACAAGGCCCGCGTGCTGACCGACGGCAGCGACGTCACCCTGGTGGCCTACGGGCCCCTGGTCAAGACCGCCCTGGACGCTGCCTCCGCAGCGGCGGACGAGGGCATTTCGATCGAAGTCATCGACCTGCGCTCGCTGGCGCCCGTGGACTACGAACCGGTGGTGGCGTCCGTGCGGAAGACCGGGCGCCTGGTCATCACCCATGAGGCGGCCCAGTCCGGCGGCCTGGGCGCGGAAGTGGCTGCCAGCATCACCGAGCGGTGCTTCTATCACCTGGAGGCCGCGCCGGTCCGGGTTACGGGGTTCGACATCCCCTACCCCTACTCCAAGCTGGAAATGCACCACCTGCCTGGCCTGGACCGCATCCTGGACGGCGTGGACCGTGCCCTGGGCCGCCCGAACTCCCTGAGCGGACTGGAAGGATGAGCGCCACCATGATCAAGGAATTCCGGCTCCCAGACCTGGGGGAGGGGCTCACCGAGTCCGAAATCCTCAGCTGGAAAGTGGCCGTTGGCGATACCGTCAGCCTGAACCAGGTCATCGCCGAAGTGGAGACTGCCAAGGCCGTGGTGGAGCTTCCGTCCCCTTTCGCAGGGGTCATCAAAGAGCTTCACGAGCAGCCCGGGTCAGTGGTGGAAGTGGGCAAGCCGATCGTGTCCTTCGAGGTAGCGGACGACGACGGGCACTCACCCGCAGCGCCGTCCGGCGCCGCGGGCGCGGGGTCCCGTGAGGCTGAGGTGGACACACCGAAACGGCAACCGAACCTGGTGGGGTACGGCGCCGTCGTCGAAAGCTCCGGGCGCCCGGCGCGGCGGCCCAGGAACGTTGCCCCGGTGGTTGCGGCGGGGGGAACCAAGGCCCCGGAGGCCGGCCGGGTGGAGCCTGCAGCCGTTCAGCCTGCGCCGGTCCAATCTGTTTCGGTCCGATCCGCCACCGTGGAGGGCCAAACCGCCGAACGTCCCCGGTCCACGCCTCCGGTCCGCAAGCTGGCCAAGGATTTGGGGCTGGACCTCGCACGAGTTGCGGGCACTGGAGCCGGCGGCCTGATCACGCGGGAGGACGTCCTGGCCTTCGCAGGACACGAGGCCGTGCCCGGGATGCCGGAGCAGGGGTCTGCGCCACCGGCTGGAGCCGGTGCGGGGGAGCGGGAGACGCGGACCCCGATCAAGGGCGTCCGCAAGCACACCGCGGCCGCCATGGTGCAGAGCGCCTTTACCGCGCCGCATGCCACCGAGTTCCTGACCGTGGACGTTACGCCGAGCCTGGAACTGCTGGCCAGGCTCAAGGACAGCAGGGCCTTCGCCGGCGTGAAGCTCACCCCGTTGACGCTCGCCGCCAAAGCCCTCCTTATCGCCCTGCGCCGGAACCCGGCGCTGAACTCCCGCTGGGACGAGGGCAACCAGGAGATCGTCACCTTCCACTACGTGAACCTGGGCATCGCCGCCGCCACGCCGCGGGGACTCACGGTTCCCAACATCAAGGACGCCGACACCCTGCCACTGCCGCAGCTGGCCCGGGAACTCACCTCACTCGCCGAGACTGCCCGGGCGGGCAAGACAACACCGGCCGACCTCTCCGGCGGCACCATCTCCATCACCAACATCGGCGTCTTCGGCATCGACGCCGGTACCCCCATCCTCAACCCGGGGGAAGCGGCGATCCTTGGCCTGGGAGCGGTCCGGACCATGCCCTGGGAATACCGGGGGGAGGTGGCGCTGCGCCAGGTCCTCACGCTGAGCCTGTCCTTCGACCATCGCCTGGTGGACGGCGAGCAGGGATCCCGGTTCCTGGCGGATGTGGGTGCCATCCTGGCCGATCCCGGCATGGTGCTGACCATGGTCTAGCTGCTGTCACTCCCGTGCACGACCGGCCCGGGCCCGCGTAGGCGGTGCTGCTAGGGGCCGGTCATGCGGGGACGGGCCGGTTGTGGTGCCCGTCGCCGGCGGGCCCGGTGCGTTGGGCCTCAGGCCGGGGGCACAGTCAGGGCAGCCAATGCCATCCGTTCCAGCAGGGGGCGGGCGACGCCGGCCGCCAGGCGCCGGCCGTGGCTGCGGACCGAATGCGGGGTGGAGTTGATGAGGCCGAAGGTGGCGTGCGCCCGCATCCGCAGCTCGGCCAGGTCTGTGGCTGGGTGGATCTTGGCAAGGACGTCCACCCACAGCTCCACGTAGTTGCGCTGGAGTGTCCGCACGGCCAACTGGTCCTGCTCGGACAGGTTGGTGAAGTCCCGGTCCTGCACCCGGATCACGTCCGGCTTGCCAAGCGCGAAATCCACCTGGAACTCCACCAGCTGCCGCAGTGCGGCCTGGGGGTCCGCGGCGCGCTCCACCACCTGGCGCCCGCCATCCAGCAGTTCCTGGCTCACCGTGACCAGAAGGTCAGCCAGGACCGCCTGCTTGCCGGGAAAGTGGCGGTACACCGCAGGTCCGCTGACGCCTGCCGCTGCGCCCAGGTCCTCCAGCGAAACCCGGTTGAAGCCGTTGGCAGCAAACAGGGACGCAGCGGCGGAGAGCAGCGCCTGCCGCCGGTTCTCCTTGGCCTTGCCGCGCTGGGTTGTCGGGGCCTGTGCCGTTGGGGCCTGATGTGTTGGGCCCTGGGTTGCGGCACCGTGGGTCGCGGAGCCCTGGTCTTCGGAGTGTGGGGCAGCAGGGGCCGGCTGCGTTGTATTGCTGGACACTTTTCCTCCTTGGGCCAGCCCAGAGTCTAGCAACGCGTCGATGTGTTGGACATCACAGTTAATCGAGACTAACCTGAATTTCAGTTATTAGTCACTAACCGAGTTGGCCTTGGCGCCGCGCGGACCCTTAAGAGAACGGAACGTCGATGGAGACCCTGGCCACCCGGCTCGACCCAGCAAGCGAGTCCTTCCGCGCCACCCGGGAAGAGCAGCTGTCGCTCGCCGGCGAGCTGCGGAAGAAGCTGGCGGATGCCGCCCTCGGCGGGCCCCAAAAGTCGCGGGACCGGCACGTGGCCCGGGGCAAGCTGCTGCCGCGGGACCGGATCGACCAGCTGTTGGATGATGGCAGCCCCTTCCTGGAGATCGCGCCGCTTGCGGCCAACGGGATGTACGGAGATGACGCACCCGGCGCCGGGGTGATCGCAGGAATCGGCCTGGTGCACGGCCGGCAGGTCCTGGTCATCTCCAACGACGCCACCGTCAAGGGCGGAACCTATTACCCCATGACAGTGAAGAAGCACCTCCGCGCCCAGGAGATCGCGCTGGAAAACCGGCTGCCCTGCATCTACCTGGTGGACTCAGGCGGCGCCTTCCTGCCCAAGCAGGACGAAGTCTTCCCTGACAAGGAGCATTTCGGCCGGATCTTCTACAACCAGGCACGCCTTTCCGCAGCCAAGATTCCGCAGCTCGCCGCCGTCATGGGGTCCTGCACGGCGGGTGGAGCTTACGTCCCCGCCATGAGCGATGAAACCGTCATCGTCCGCAACCAGGGCACCATCTTCCTGGGCGGCCCGCCGCTGGTGAAGGCAGCCATCGGGGAGATCGTCACCGCCGAGGAACTGGGTGGCGGCGAGGTGCACTCGAAGATTTCAGGCGTCACGGACCACCTGGCCGAGAACGACGAACACGCCCTCCAGATCATCCGGGACATCGTCGCCACCCTCCCGCCTCCCGCCGCGCCGGCCTGGCAGGTGGAACCCGTTGTCGAGCCCGCCGCGGACCCGGACGGCCTCTATGGTGCCGTGCCCACGGACGTCAACGCCCCCTACGACGTCCACGAGGTCATCGCCCGCCTGGTGGACGGCAGCAGGTTCCACGAGTTCAAAAAGGACTACGGCACCACCTTGGTCACCGGATTCGCCCGGATCGATGGTCATCCCGTAGGCATCGTGGCCAACAACGGCGTGCTGTTCAGCGAGTCATCGCTCAAGGGTGCGCATTTCATCGAACTGTGCGACCAGCGCGGCATCCCGCTGCTGTTCCTGCAGAACATCTCCGGTTTCATGGTGGGGAAGGACGCCGAACAGGGCGGCATCGCCAAAAACGGAGCCAAGATGGTGACGGCCGTCGCCACGGCCCGCGTCCCCAAGCTGACAGTGGTGATCGGCGGCTCCTTCGGCGCCGGAAACTACTCCATGTGCGGCCGGGCTTATTCGCCGCGGTTCCTGTGGATGTGGCCCGCCGCCCGGATTTCGGTGATGGGCGGCAACCAGGCAGCCAGCGTGCTGGCCACCGTCAAACGGGACCAGTACGAGGCCGCAGGGGAGGAATGGGCCGCCGACGACGAGGAAGCCTTCAAAGCGCCCATCCGCCGGCAGTACGAGGACCAGGGAAGCCCCTACTACTCAACGGCCCGCCTCTGGGACGACGGCGTCATCGACCCCGCCGATACCCGCACCGTCCTGGGCCTGGCGCTCGACGTCGTTTCCCGCACCCCCTTGCCGGAGACTTCCTTCGGCCTCTTCCGGATGTGAGCCAGCAATGACCACGCAGACCAACACCGCCACGCCAGGGGACAGCGCAATGACCCGCAGCGGCTCCCTCTTCAACACCGTCCTGGTGGCCAACCGCGGTGAGATCGCGTGCCGCGTCATCCGCACGCTGCGCCTCCTGGGGATCCGGTCCGTCGCCGTCTACAGCGACGCCGACGCCGGTGCCCGGCACGTGCGCGAGGCTGACACCTCGGTACGGATAGGCCCCGCCGCGGCAAGCGAAAGCTACCTGAGCATCGACGCCATCCTGGACGCCTGCCGGCTGTCCGGGGCTGAGGCAGTCCACCCCGGCTACGGCTTCCTGAGCGAAAACGCGGACTTCGCCCGTGCCCTCGAAAAAGCCGGCATCGCCTTTATCGGGCCCGGCGTTGAAGCACTGGACGTCATGGGCGACAAGATCCGAGCCAAGAACCACGTGGCAGGGTACGGCGTGCCGGTGGTCCCCGGCATTGCCCGGCCCGGGATGACGGACAGCGAACTGGTGGAGGCTGCTGCCGCCGTCGGCTATCCCCTCCTGATCAAGCCCTCCGCCGGAGGTGGCGGCAAGGGCATGCACGTTGTCGAAGGACCGGCGGACCTGCCCGCTGCCCTGGCCACGGCACGGCGCGTGGCTGCAGCCGCTTTCGGGGATGACACCTTGTTCCTGGAGCGCCTGGTAACCACCCCGCGGCATATCGAGGTGCAGGTGCTGGCGGACAGCCACGGCAACGTCATCCACCTCGGCGAGCGCGAGTGCTCCCTGCAGCGCCGCCACCAGAAAGTCATTGAGGAAGCTCCGTCGCCCCTGCTGGAGGGCCTGCCCAACGGTGCGGAAGTCCGGGCCCGCATCGGCGAGGCCGCCTGCAACGCCGCCCGCAGCGTGGACTATACCGGGGCCGGAACGGTGGAGTTCCTGGTCTCAGATGACGCGCCGGACGAGTTCTTCTTCATGGAGATGAACACCCGGCTGCAGGTGGAGCACCCCGTCACTGAGATGGTGACGGGCGTCGACCTGGTGGAATGGCAGGTGCGGATCGCCGCCGGTGACCCGCTCACCGTCCGCCAGGCCGACGTCGGCCTTGCCGGCCACGCCGTGGAGGCGAGGGTCTACGCCGAGGTGCCGGAGAAGAACTTCCTTCCCTCCACCGGGACGGTGCTCCGGCTGGACGAACTGCCGGCAGTGTCCGGCAGCCCGGTCCGGGTGGATTCCTCCCTGGTGGAAGGCCTGGAGCTCTCCGCGAATTACGATCCCATGATTTCCAAGGTCATCGCCTGGGGTGCGGACCGCGCGGCGGCGCTGGATTCCCTGGACACGACCCTGTCCGGCTACACCGCCCTGGGGATCGAGACCAACGTGGAGTACCTGCGGCTCCTGCTCAGCGATCCCGACGTCCAGCGCGGGCACCTGGACACGGGACTGATCGAACGGAAGCTGCCGGGGCTCGAATTCCGGCACGTTGGCGATCCCGAACTGGTGGCGGCTGCGCTGTACGCCCTCTCACTGGAGGAAACGAACCGTCCCACCGCCGCCGTCGGACCGTGGCAGGCCAGGAGCGGCTGGCGGCTGGGGGCACCGGCGCCCCGCCGGATCAGCCTGGGAACGGCCGACGGCGGCGTGGCAACCGTTGCGGTGACGGACTGCCCCGCCGGGGGAGGCCCGGCAGTGGTCTCCGTCAACGGCGGTGCACGGCAGGAAGCGTCGCTGAGGGTGGCGGAGGACGGGAGCGCCGTCCTCACCCTTGCCGGGGAGGAACGGACCTACATGGTTGCCGCAGAGTCCGGGCCCACCGCCCGGCTGTACCTCGGCAGTGGCGGCTGGTCCTGCCGGCTGGAACTCCTCACCCGGGAGGCAAGGCTGGAACGGGTGCTGGCAGCCGTCCAGCGCCAGGAAGGTGCCGCCGACCCCGAGGTGCGCTCGCCCATGCCGGGAACCGTGGTGGCCGTCCCGGTCAACGACGGCGACGCGGTGGAGGCAGGGGAAGTCCTGGTGTCCGTCGAGGCCATGAAGATGGAACACCACCTGGTGGCACCCCTGGCGGGGACCGTCCACCTGACGGCCCGTACCGGAGACCTGGTGAAGGCCGACCAGGTCCTGGCCACCATCCACCCCCATCCCACCGGTGCGGTCCCCGCTCCCACGGGCACTGGCCCGGAGACAACCGACCCAGAGACAGACGCAGCTGCAGACCAAGGCGAAGGAGCCTGACCATGACCGGTTTTGAACTCAACGAGGAATACCAGGACCTCAGCGACACCGTCCGCGACTTTGCGGACAATGTGGTGGCCCCGGTCTCCGCCAAGCATGACGAAGAGCACAGCTTCCCCTATGACGTGGTGAAGCAGATGGGGGAAATGGGCCTGTTCGGGCTGCCCTTCCCCGAGGAATACGGCGGCATGGGCGGGGACTACTTCGCCCTGGCGCTCGCCCTGGAACAACTGGGCCGCGTGGACCAGTCGGTCGCCATCACCCTGGAGGCCGGGGTGTCCCTGGGCGCCATGCCGGTGTACCGCTTCGGCACGGACGCCCAGAAGCAGGAATGGCTGCCCATGCTGGCATCCGGCCAGGCGCTCGCCGGGTTCGGGCTCACCGAACCGGAGGCCGGCTCGGACGCCGGCGGCACCAAGACCCACGCCCGGCGCGAGGACGGCAACTGGGTGATCAACGGCAACAAGGAGTTCATCACCAACTCTGGAACGGGCATCACCCGCCTGGTCACCGTCACGGCCGTCACCGGCCAGCAGGAACGCCCCGACGGCAGCATCAAGAAGGACATCTCCACCATCCTGGTGCCCACCGACACCCCGGGTTTCAAGGCGGAAAAGGCCTACAACAAGGTGGGATGGAATGCCTCCGACACCCACCCGCTGACCCTCAAGGATGTCCGGGTGCCGGAGGAAAACCTGTTGGGAACCGAAGGGCGCGGCTACGCCAACTTCCTGTCCATCCTGGATGAGGGCCGGATTGCCATCGCCGCCCTGGCCACCGGTGCCGCGCAGGGCTGCGTGGACCAATCGGTGAAGTACGCCAAGGAACGCAGCGCGTTCGGCCAGAACATCGGCAAGTACCAGGCCATTGCGTTCAAGATCGCCCGGATGGAAGCGCGGGCCCACACCGCCCGGCTGGCCTACTACGACGCGGCCGCCCGGATGCTCGCCGGCAAGCCGTTCAAGACGCAGGCGGCCATCGCTAAGATGGTCGCAGGCGAGGCGGCCATGGACAATGCGCGGGATGCCACCCAGGTATTCGGCGGCTATGGCTTCATCAACGAGTTCACCGTGGCACGCCACTACCGCGACTCCAAGATCCTTGAAGTGGGGGAGGGCACCACGGAGGTCCAGCTGATGCTGATCGCCCGCGAACTGGGACTTTAGCCGGCCCGAAAGGATCAATGATGATTGACAAGGTTGTTGCCAGTGCGGACCAGGCCGTCGCGGACATCCCCGACGGCGCGTCGCTGGCCGTTGGCGGATTCGGGCTCTGCGGAATTCCGGTGGCCCTGATCGATGCCCTCCACCGGGCCGGAACAACGGACCTGGAAACCGTCAGCAACAACTGCGGCGTGGACGACTGGGGGCTCGGCATCCTCCTCCGCGACGGCCGCATCCGCCGCACCATCAGCTCCTACGTTGGCGAGAACAAGGAATTTGCCCGCCAGTACCTGGCCGGCGAGCTGGAGGTGGTGCTCACCCCGCAGGGCACGCTGGCCGAAAAGCTGCGCGCCGGCGGGGCCGGGATCCCTGCGTTCTACACCAAAGCGGGGGTCGGCACCCAGGTGTCCGACGGCGGCCTGCCGCAGAAGTACGACGCCAACGGCGGAATCGCTGTGGCCTCAGCCGCCAAGGAAGTCCGCTCCTTCGGGGGAGTGGACTACGTCCTGGAAGAGTCGCTCACCCCGGACTTCGGACTGGTGCACGCGTGGAAAGGCGACCGGCACGGCAACCTGGTCTTCCACGCCACCGCCATGAACTTTAACCCGCTGTGCGCCATGGCAGGGCGCATCACCATCGCCGAGGTGGAGGAACTCGTGGAGCCCGGCGAACTGGACCCCGAACACATTCACACTCCCGGCATTTTCGTCCAGCGGGTGGTCCTGGCGCAGGACGGCGAGAAGCGCATCGAAAAGCGGACGGTGGCACTCAACCAGGCAGGAGCATGACCATGGATCCCAACAGTGCCGAGGCCCCGCGCCCCGAAGCCGTACGGCCGGAATACCGCAGGGCGGGTTCCCGGCCGCCGGCTTCATCCGGCGATTCGACGCCTGCTGCCGAAACCAAGGGCTGGACCCGCAACGAACTCGCCGCCCGCGTAGCCAGGGAGCTGCGCAACGGCCAGTACGTGAACCTGGGCATCGGGATGCCCACGCTGATCCCCAACTACATCCCGGCCGGGGTGGAAGTGGTGCTGCACTCCGAGAACGGGATCCTCGGCGTCGGCCCCTACCCGGCGGAGGACGCGATCGACCCCGACCTGATCAACGCCGGCAAGGAGACCGTCACCGTCAACAGGGGCGCTGCGTTTTTCGATTCGGCCACGTCCTTCGGCATGATCCGCGGCGGCCACGTGGACCTCGCCGTCCTGGGCGCCATGGAGGTGGCCGCCAACGGAGACCTGGCCAACTGGATGATTCCGGGAAAGATGGTCAAGGGCATGGGCGGCGCCATGGACCTGGTGTTCGGCGCCAAACGGGTGATCGTGATGATGGAGCACGTTGACCGCAACGGCAACCCCAAGATCGTAAAGGAATGCTCCCTTCCCCTGACCGGAAAGGGCTGCGTGGACCGGATCATCACCGACCTGGCCGTCATCGACGTCGTGAAGGAGGGCGGCACTTCACGGTTGGTCCTGAGCGAACTGGCTCCCAACGTCTCGGTGGAGGACGTGGTGGCGGCCACCGGCGCGGACCTCTTCGAGGAAGACCGGGAGCTCACCGTATGACCGGCGGCAACCGCACGCAGGACGGCGAACCGGCTGCGGGGCGGCAGGTCATAGAGCAGCGCGGGCTGTATTTCGACGAGCTGCAGGAGGGCGCGGTGTACGCGCACCGTCCGGGCAGGACGGTGACGGAGGCGGACAACGTCCTGTTCAGTACGATGACCATGAATACCCAGGCGCTGCACCTGGACGCGGCCTGGAGTGCCGGCCAGCCCTTCGGGCAGCGGCTGATGAATTCCATGTTCACCCTGGCCACCATGGTGGGCCAGTCCGTCACCCAGCTGACCCAGGGGACCATCATCGCCCAGCTGGGCCTGACCGACGTATCCTTCCCGCACCCGCTGTACCACGGGGATACGCTCTACACGGAGACAGTGATCACCGGCAGGCGGCTTTCGGCCTCGCGCCCCGGCCAGGGCATCGTGACCATGGAACACACCGGCCGCAACCAGGACGGCACCGTGGTGGCACGGGCCACCCGCAGCTGCCTGATGTGGACGCGGGAGGCACATGGGAACGCGCAGAACAGCCAAAACGTCGGAGAATAGCCTTATGACCTTTGTGATGGGCCCCGCCCTGCTCTTTTGCCCCGCCGACCGTCCCGAGCGCTACCAAAAGGCTGCCGCGCGGGCGGACGCCGTGATCCTTGACCTTGAGGACGCCGTGGCGCCGGCCGACAAGCAGCGGGCGCGCGGCGCCATCCTGGCCCAGGTGGGCACCACGGGCGAGGAGCCCGAGCTTGAGCCGAGCTGCACCATCGTCAGGGTAAACCCCGTGGGCACCGAGGACTTCGAGAAGGACCTGCACTGCCTGGCGCACACGCCCTACCGCACGGTGATGCTGGCCAAGGCCGAATCGGCTGAACAGCTCAAGGCGCTGGAGGGATACCAGGTGATCGCGCTGTGCGAGACAGCGCTGGGCGTCCTCAACGCCCCTGCCATTGCCGCCGCCCCCAATGTGGTGGGCCTCATGTGGGGAGCCGAGGACCTCCTGGCCTCCCTGGGCGGCACGTCCAGCCGGAAGGACGACGGCGGCTACCGGGCAGTGGCGCTGCATGCCCGCTCGTCAGTGCTCCTGGCCGCCCGCGCCCACGGCAAGGAAGCTGTGGACGCCGTCTACACCACCATTCCCGACCTCGACGGACTCGCTGTGGAAGCTACCGACGCCGTGGCCTCCGGCTTCAGCTCCAAGGCCTGCATCCATCCCAACCAGGCAGCCGTGGTCCGGAACGCCTATGCGCCCTCGGCCGACGAGGTGGCCGCAGCCACGGCACTGCTGGACGCTGCCGCGTCGGCGGGATCCGGGGTTTTCACGTACCAAGGCAAAATGATTGACGGGCCCATCCTCAAGCACGCCCAGGAGATCGTCCGCCGCGCCGCCGTGCAGGCCTAGCTACCGTTGCCGTCCCTCCGGCCGCCGGAGGGACGTGGCCGGGATCGGCTCGGACAGCAGGGTCCGCACCCAGCGGTTCCCTGTTTCCCGGAACTCGGTCCGGCTGGCGAAGCGGTAATGGAAGCTGCGCACGCGCACCCACCGCGGCGCGGCGCCGTCGAACGGGTCCTTCCGCAGCAGCCGCAGCATCTGCCGGTCAGCTGCCAGCAGCTTGGCCAGGAATGCGTAGAACCATTCCTCGTGCACGGTGCGCAGCGGCAGGAACCACATCAGCCAGTCCAGCCGCAGGTGGTAGGGGGCCCACTGCCGCGGGATCCGGCGGACGTCCCCCGGCTTGCCCTTGAACGCGTACTCGCGCCAGTCAGAACTGTCGCCTGGGTCGTCATCCAGCGTGCCCTCCACCATGATCTCTATGCGCTGTTTGGTCACCGTGCCGAACGCGCCGTAGGCGTTGACCAGCTGCCACCGGTTGAAGCTGGCGTTCATCAGCTGCCGGCGGGAGACAAGGTTCCGCAGCGGCCAGTAGCTCAGCACCAGCAGCAGGACCGACGCCGCCAGCGTGATGGCCAGCCACCACAGCGGGGTCTCCGGCCGGGCGCCCGCAGCATTCCAGTCCGCGGGGATGGCGGGGACCACGGCGTGCGCCACGGGGTCGCTGACCGCAGCGAACGCCAGGACGATTGCCATCCAGTTCAGCCAGGCGAAGTTGCCGCTGGCCACCAGCCACAGCTGGGTCACCACCACCACTCCCGCCGCGGCGCTGGCCACCGGCTGGGGTGCGAACAGCAGGAACGGGACCACCAGTTGGGCGATGTGGTTGCCCACCACCTCGATCCGGTGCAGCGGTTTGGGCAGCAGGTGCGCCTGCCGGCTCAGCGGCCCGGGCATGGGTTGGGTTTCGTGGTGGTAGTACAGGGCGGTCAGGTCGCGCCACTCCCTTCCGCCGCGGATCTTGATCATTCCGGCGCCGAACTCCAGCCGGAACACCAGCCAGACCATCAGGATCAGGATGGTCCGGGGCGGCTCCGTCTGGTCGGAACCCAGGAAGCCCACGGTGAAGCCCGCCTCCAGGAGCAGCATCTCCCAGCCGAACCCGTAGAAGGTCTGCCCCACGTTCACGATGGACATATACAGCAGCCACAGGGCCAGGAATGCAAGCAGGGGCACCCAGGGCGGGCCCAGCTGCGGAATTCCGGCCACCAGCAGCGCCGACACCACCAGGCCGGCGGCGCAGACTCCGCGCAGCAGCCCGTCCGAGTACCGCCAGCGGAACAGCGTGGGGCGCCGCAACCGGCTGAACCCGGCCAGGTATGTCGGCACCGGCAGCAGCCCTAGCTCGCCGAGCAACGCGGGGAACTGGTTCAGGGTGGACAGGAACGCCACGAAATAGAGTGCCGCGACACCCCGTTGCAGCACCTGCCGGGCGAAGTGGTACTCCGGCGCGTCAAACCACCACAGCCAGTCCACGCCTTCCACGTTACGCGCGGACCCCTGCCGGTCAAGGGTCCAACAGCAGGTCAAGGCAGGGCGGGTGTCTTCATGCTCCCACTTGGCCGGGCGCACGGAAGCCGTGGACGGTGCGGGATACTTAACGGATGCAGCCACGCAGAATCGTCCTCCTCGGATCCACCGGTTCCATCGGCACCCAGGCGATTGACGTCGTCGACGGCGCCCCGCACCTTTTTGAGGTGGTGGCCCTCAGCGCCGGGGGCGGCAACCTGGAACTCCTGGCGCAGCAGGCGGTCCACACCGGCGCCGCTGCGGTGGGAATCGCCGGCGGGGATCCCGCCCGGCTGGCTGCGCTGATCAGCGACGCCGCCGCTGCAGCCGGCCGCCAGGGGTACCGGCCGGAGATCGTGGCAGGCCCGGACGCTTCCGCCCGCATCGCGGCGATCGAATCGGACGTGGTGCTCAATGGCATCACCGGATCGATCGGCCTGGCCCCCACCCTCGCGGCCCTCAAGTCCGGAGCCACGCTGGCCCTTGCCAACAAGGAGTCCCTGATCGTGGGCGGCAGCCTGGTCAAGGCAGCAGCCCGCGAAGGCCAGATTGTTCCCGTGGATTCGGAGCACTCGGCCATTGCCCAGTGCCTGCGCTCCGGCACGGCCGAAGAGGTGGACAAGCTCATCCTCACCGCATCAGGGGGACCATTCCGGGGCAGGAGCCGGGCGGAACTCCACGCCGTCACCCCGCAGGAGGCCCTGGCCCACCCCACATGGGACATGGGCGTCATGGTCACCACCAACTCCGCCACGCTGGTGAACAAGGGCCTGGAAGTCATCGAGGCGCACCTGCTGTTCGATATTCCGCTGGACCGGATCGACGTCGTGGTGCACCCCCAGTCCGTGGTCCACTCCATGGTCCAGTTCGTGGACGGCTCCACCATCGCCCAGGCCTCCCCGCCAGACATGCGCCTGCCCATTGCGCTGGGGCTCGGCTGGCCCGCCCGCGTGCCCAAGGCAGCCAGCCCGTGCGACTGGACCCAGGCCGCCACGTGGACCTTTGAACCGCTGGACACCGAAGCTTTCCCCGCCGTCGGATTGGCCAAGGACGCCGCCAAGCAGGGGAGTACCTATCCGGCTGTCTTCAACGCGGCCAACGAAGAAGCTGTCACGGCGTTCCATGCCGGCCGGATCAGGTTCACCGACATCGTGGACACCGTGGACAGCGTGCTCAGCGAACACTCAGGTTCCTCCGGGCTGACGGTGGATTCGGTGTTGGAAGCTGAAAGCTGGGCACGCGCCCGCGCCCACGAACGTTTAGCAGTCAGCAGTCTCTAGGAAGCAGCAGCACGTCCATGGCCCCTGTCCTACTCTTCATCCTCGGCGTCGTCTTCGTCGCCGTTGGCATCGCCGCGTCCATCGCGCTCCACGAAGTGGGCCACCTGGTCCCCGCCAAGCTCTTCAAGGTCCGCGTCACCAAGTACATGATCGGGTTCGGACCCACGCTCTGGTCGCGCCGGAAGGGCGAAACCGAGTACGGCGTGAAGGCCGTGCCGCTGGGCGGTTACGTCTCCATGATCGGCATGTACCCGCCCAACAAGGAGGACGGCTCGGTCCGGCCCTCCAGCACCGGCATGTTCCAGACATTGGCCACCGAGGCACGTTCCATGGCCCACGAGGAAGTGGGGCCGGGCGATGAAAACCGGGTCTTCTACCGGCTGCCGGTCTGGAAGAAAGTCATTGTGATGCTGGGCGGGCCGGCCATGAACATGATCCTGGGCGTGCTGCTCACCGCCGTGCTGCTCATGGGTTTCGGTGTTGCCACGGCCACCACCACCATTTCTGACGTTTCCAAATGCCAGGTGGCCGCAGGGCAGACGGTCGACCCCGATTCCGCCGACTGCCAGCTGACCCCCGCCGCTGCGGCAGGCCTGAAGCCCAATGACACCATTACCTCCTTCGACGGCAAACCCGTCACCCGGTGGGACCAGTTGACGGAGTGGATCCGCGCGTCCGCCGGCAAGGAGGTGGCCATCACCGTGCAGCGGGACGGCCAGCCGGTCTCCACCACCGTGACGCCGGTGCTGTCGGCCCGGCCGGTGATGGGAAGCGACGGCCGCCAGGCCACCGACGCCGCGGGCAACCTGCAGTACCAGGACGTCGGATTCCTTGGCATCGGTGCGCAGACCGCACTGGTGCCCCAGCCGGCGTCGTCCGTCCTGCCCATGGCGGGGGAGAACATCCGCCAGGTGGCCGGCGTCATCTTCAACCTGCCGGCCCGCGTGGTGGGCGTGGCCAAGGCCGCGTTCAGCGAAGAGCCGCGCGATCCCAACGGGCCCATCAGCGTGGTGGGCGTGGGCCGGGTGGCAGGCGAGGTGGCAGCCATGGAGGCCGTTCCGATGCAGTCGCGGGTAGCGACCCTTGTGGGCCTGCTGGCCGGCCTGAACTTCGCCCTTGCGGTGTTCAACCTGATCCCGCTCCTGCCGCTGGACGGGGGCCACGTTGCGGGCGCCCTGTACGAGGGTGTGCGGCGCAGGGTGGCAAAACTGCGCGGACGGCCTGATCCGGGGGCCTTCGACATTGCCAAGCTGCTGCCCGTCACGTACGTGGTGGCTGCTCTGCTGATGGGCATGAGCGCGCTGCTCATCTACGCGGACATCGTAAAACCGGTCAATCTCTTCGGTTAGCCCCCTTATATCGGTTGATTTCCATAAATCAGCCAAATCTGATTGATTAAGCAGTTTCAGCCGTTTATGGTTGATCTATGTTCGTCATGACCATTGACCAGCGCGGAAGCACCGGCGACCAGGACCGCGTTCCGGACCTGCTCCGCCAAGTGGCTGGCCTCGACCTGCCTGGCGGGGAACCACCGGTGTTCGACCGTTCCGTAGGAGATGAAGTCCAGGGGGTGGTGCGGGACGCCTCCGACGTGGTGGAGATAGCCCTGCACGCGCTTCGCAGCGGTCGCTGGTACGTCGGGATCGGCATCGGAACAGTATCCCTTGCCCCGCATGCCAGCCCCCGGGAAGGCGCCGGGACCGCTTTCGTGGCCGCCCGGAAGGCCGTTGAGCTGGCCAAGGGCGCCGGTGCCCAGGTGCCGTTGTCGGTGGTGCCCGGCATGATGGCAGGTGCAGGGGCCGGAGGTGCCGCTGCCACGGAAGGGGTGCAGGCATGTGCCAATGCGGAAGCGGTCCTCAGGCTGCTGGGCCGGCTCGTCCAGGACCGCACGGACGCCCAGTGGCGGGTGGTGGATGCCTTGCACCGCCTGGGTGTGCGCGGCCAGGGGCCCGGGCGGCATGGCAGCCAGAAACAGGTTGCCCGTGAACTCGGCGTCTCGGAGCAGTCGGTGAGCCGTACCGTGCTCCGCTCCGGCTGGCAGGAAGAATGGGCAGCCAGGCCGGCCGCGTCCATGCTCCTTGGTCTTGCAGACTCCCTCCTGGCTGGCGACCATCGGGGCGCGGGCGGACAGGACAGTGCTGCACAGCTGGGTGATACTGCACAGCCTAATGACACTGCGAAGCTTGGTGGCACTGCGCAGCCTGGTTTCACTGCGCAGCCGGAACCGGCCGGCGGGGTTGCAGCGGACCGGACGGAAGGACAGGCATGACCGTACTTTGGGTGGCAGTGGCTCTGGTGGTGGCCGGTTTTGCCGGCTGGCCGGTCACGGCCCTGGTCTTCAGGCTTGCACGAACCATTGATGACAGGGCGGATGCCGTCAAGGCCGCCGGGGAAGCCCGCAGGGCGGAAGAGGATCCGTCGGCTGACGTCACCGTCGATGCACCCTCCGCTGGTTCCCCCGGGGGGCCAGGGGGAGGGGCCGGGCCCGCCGCGGATCCGGTTCCCGGTGATGCCAGTGCCCCGGGTGCCCAGGCGGTGGACAGCGAACTGACCGCCCCTCCCGGCCGGCCTGGAGTGGGCAATCCTGCGGCCGGACCCCTCCCCGCCGGCCAACGCATCCTGAGGGGCGGGGCCATCATCGGCGTGCTGGAGCGGCTGGGGGTGTGCCTTGCCATCCTTGCCGGGCAGCCCGTGGCTATCGCCTATATCGTTGCCATCAAGGGCCTGGGCAGGTTCGCCGAACTGAAGGAGACGCCGGTCGCGGCCGAGCGCTTCATCATCGGGACCCTTACGTCAATGCTGTGGGCGGCCGGAACCGCTGCCGCCGTCAAGGTACTGTTCCTCCACTGAATCTCCTGCACTGAAGCTCCTGCACTTGACCGTCCTGCACCGGGCGGTCCGGGGCTCGACGTCTCTTTCGCCGCAGGGAATGGGCGGTACCTGGCCGGCCATGGCGATAGGGTAGCGGTATGACAGTTTTTGCCGTTGAGTACGTTTATGCCGCCGATTCCACCGAAACCCGCAATCAGGTTCGTCCCGCGCACCGGGAATGGACGGGTGGTCTCGCGGAGGACAGCGTCATCGTAGCCAGCGGCCCCTACGGCGACGGCGCGGGTGCCCTGCTGATTTTCAAGGCGTCTGATGAAAACGCCCTCAACTCGATCCTCAAGCAGGACCCGTTCGCCGAAGCCGGCGTGATCGCCGGAACCCGCATCACCGAATGGTCCCCGGTAACCGGCATGCTGGCCGGGATCTCCGCGTAGCCGCCTTTATTACCCTTTCAACCCAAGGAGTCCACGTGACCTCGGTCAGCCTGGGAATGCCGTCAGCACCCCCGCCCGTCCTTGCCCCCCGCCGCAAGACGCGCCAGATCAAAGTCGGCTCGGTAGGCGTAGGGTCTGATTTCCCCATCAGCGTGCAGTCAATGACCACCACGCCCACCACGGACATCAACGCAACCCTGCAGCAAATAGCCGAGCTCACCGCGTCCGGCTGCGACATCGTCCGCGTGGCCTGCCCCTCCGCCGACGATGCTGAGGCGCTGCCGATCATCGCCCGGAAATCCCAGATCCCCGTCATCGCGGACATCCATTTCCAGCCCAAATACGTGTTCGCGGCTATCGAGGCAGGCTGCGCAGCGGTGCGGGTAAACCCCGGAAACATCCGCAAGTTCGATGACCAGGTGAAGGAGATTGCCGCCGCTGCCAAGGACCACGGCACCTCCATCCGCATCGGGGTCAACGCCGGATCGCTGGAACCAGGCATCCTCAAGAAATACGGCAAGGCCACACCGGAAGCGTTGGTCGAATCAGCGGTCTGGGAAGCATCGCTGTTTGAGGAACACGGCTTCCACGACTTCAAGATCTCCGTGAAGCACAACGATCCCGTCATCATGGTGGCCGCCTACGAGATGCTGGCTGAAAAGGGCGACTGGCCGCTGCACCTGGGCGTTACCGAGGCCGGGCCTGCCTTCCAGGGCACCATCAAGTCCGCCACGGCCTTCGGGGCGCTCCTCTCCCGCGGTATCGGCGACACCATCCGGGTGTCCCTTTCGGCACCGCCGGTGGAGGAGATCAAGGTGGGCAACCAGATCCTCCAGTCCCTGAACCTTCGGCCGCGCAAGCTGGAGATCGTGTCCTGCCCCTCCTGCGGCCGCGCCCAGGTGGACGTGTACACGCTGGCGGAGCAGGTCACCGCCGGCCTCGAGGGGATGGAAATCCCGCTGCGCGTCGCTGTCATGGGCTGCGTGGTGAACGGCCCCGGTGAGGCCCGCGAAGCGGATCTGGGCGTTGCCTCGGGCAACGGCAAGGGCCAGATCTTTGTGAAGGGCGAAGTCATCAAGACTGTTCCCGAGAGCGCAATTGTTGAGACACTGATCGAAGAGGCGATGCGTATCGCGGAAGAGATGGGGGAGGCCGATGGCGAAGATGCTGTCAAGGGTAGCCCCGTGGTTAGCGTCTCGTAGGGACGCGGCAGACCCTCCGGGGCTGTCCGTCCGCACCCTCGATGGCCAGGACACCCCAGCCCTGACAACGCTGGCACGGCAGGATCCCGTCGCCAATGTGTTCATCCTGGCGCACCTGCGCGCCACAGGGACGGCGGCGCCCACCAGTGGTGGGGCCGGCGTCATCGGAGTTTTCGACGACGGCGTCCTCGCCGGAGCGTGCTGGGCCGGAGCCAACCTGGTTCCGGTCCAGCTCGATCCGGCTCTCGCGTCCCTGGTAGCGGAGGCTGCCAACAGCTCAGGCCGCCGTTACGCCTCTGCTTTCGGGCCGGCGGACGCGGTCCTGGCCCTGTATTCAGCGCTGGCCGAGTTGGGCCACCGGGCCCACGAGGTTCGGGCGGACCAACCGCTGATGGTTATTGATGGGCCGCCCCTGGTCCAGCCCAATCCCGGCCTGGCGCCTGGAAACCTTGCGGACTTCGACCGCATCCTGCCTGCCTGCGCCGCCATGTTCGAGGAAGAAGTGGGATATTCGCCCTACCTCGGCGGCAGGGAGTTTTACAGCCGCCGCGTCGAGGGCCTGATCCGGCAGGGGCACTCCATGGTGCACCTCAATGGTGCCGGCGAGGTGGTGTTCAAAGCCGAGCTTGGGGCCGTCACGGACGATGTCACCCAGGTCCAGGGTGTCTGGATGAACCCGCTGTTCCGCGGCCAGGGCCTGAGTGCGGGCTACATGTCGGCGGTGGTGGACAAGGCACGGCAGATAGCGCCGGTGACCAGCCTGTACGTCAACGGCTTCAACACCAGGGCCAGGTCCACCTACGAACGCGTTGGCTTCCGCCAGGTGGGCACCTTCGCTACAGTTCTCTTCTAGCCGGCGGTTGCCGGACGAAAGCAGAATATTGGGGGAAACGTGAAGAAGTCCGTGCTGGGAACTTTTGGGGCCTGTGCCCTTGTGGCCGTGGGAATGTCCGCGTGTGGGGGAGCCGGGCCCCAGGCTGCGGAATCCGCTCCTGCCGCATCTGCCGGCCCGGCAGCATCAGCTGCCTCAACGCCAACGCCAACCCCAACACCCACCGCCAAGGCGTACACAGCCGACGAACTGGCGGCCATCGTGGGCCAGGTGCGGGACGCTGCCGACCGGAGGCTGTCGGTCCTGCCAAGCGGCGACATCAAGACCACGCTGGACCAGACCAAATCGATGCTTGCCTCCATCGACGTCAAGCCGGCGGAGTGCAAGGAACTCGCGGCCGCAAGCACAGTGCCCTCTGTGGACGGTGCAACCATGGCAGTTGGCAAGAGCACAGACGCCGGCACCGGTGCCGTCACAGCGCTGTCCCTGGTTGCCGGCCTGGACCAGGACTTCCTGGCCCGGATCAAGGATCAGCCGGCCCAGTTGGCGAAGTGCTCGTCCATGACCATGGCCGTCTCGGGCATGGAGGTGGCCGTCACTGTCACTCCGGTGGAGGGAGTCGGCAGCGTGCCCGGCACCTTCGCCTACCGCACGGACACCGCGCTTCCGGATGGGCAGAAGCAGTCAACGGTAACCGCGCAGGTGGTCCAGAAAGGCGTCGTGGTGACCTCGGTGGCGTCCGGAGGCGCCAGCGAGGATGACGCCGTCCGGCGGGCAGGGGCGCTCCTGGACGCCGCCGGCGCTTTGGTGAAGTAACTCCCGAGGTGACGCACCAGGCCTTGTGAGGTTTCACCTGCCACCAGCCTGAACGCTGCATCCACCTGCGGGTAAGCGGATTCCCGAATAATAAAAACACTTGTCAAACGTGTGCACCATCACATAGGTTCAATCTAGCTGCGCTGGAAGTGGGGTGGGCGGTCTCACCAGTCCTCACCAGTACTCAGGCGATAACGGCGTCGAGCCACGCCCGGATGCAATGACCAGCCCTATTGGGGGGCCAGGGGCTTTGTATTCCCGGGCGTGGCTCTACTGCTTTCCCGGAGTGGTCCACGGGGGCCGACGGCACAGCCAGTCCGTACCGTCTGTTCTCTGCCGGTAGATTAGTACCCAGACGAATTGTCCGGCCCTGCTGACCCAGCACTTCCCCAGAAACGGATACCACCCGTGGTCCTACGACTCTCCCAGCTTTTCCTGCGCACGCTGCGCGAAGACCCCGTCGACGCCGAGGTTGCCAGCCACAAACTCCTGGTCCGTGCCGGCTACATCCGCCGCGCCGCCCCCGGCATCTACACCTGGCTGCCCCTGGGGCTCAGCGTCCTGCGCAAGGTTGAGGAAATCATCCGCGAGGAAATGACGGCTATCGGCGCCCAGGAAGTCCACTTCCCGGCCTTGCTGCCCAGGGAGCCCTATGAAGCCACCAACCGGTGGACCGAGTACGGCGAGGGCCTGTTCCGCCTGCAGGACCGCAAGGGCGCAGACTACCTGCTCGCCCCCACGCACGAGGAAATGTTCACGCTCCTGGTCAAGGACCTGTACTCGTCCTACAAGGACCTGCCGCTGAGCCTGTACCAGATCCAGAACAAGTACCGCGATGAGGCACGCCCCCGGGCAGGGCTCCTGCGCGGCCGTGAGTTCATCATGAAGGATTCCTACTCCTTCGATGTGGACGACGCCGGCCTGGACGCCAGCTACGCAGCGCACCGTGCCGCCTACCTGAAGATTTTCGAACGCCTTGGACTCGAAGTGGTGCCGGTAGCGGCCACTGCCGGTGCCATGGGCGGGTCCAGGAGCGAGGAGTTCCTGTTCCCCACCGAGATCGGTGAGGACACGTTCGTCCGTTCCGCCGGCGGCTATGCGGCCAACGTAGAGGCTGTCACCACGGTGGTCCCTGATCCGATTGACTTCAGCAATGCCCCCGCCGCAGAAGTCCTGGACACCCCGGACACGCCCACCATCGACACCCTGGTTGCCGCGGCGAACCGGATTGCCCCCCGGGCAGAGGCCGACGGCGGCGCCTGGGCTGCCGCTGACACGCTCAAGAACGTGGTCCTCGCCGTTACGCTGCCCACCGGTGAGCGGCAGCTGGTGGTCATCGGAGTTCCCGGCGACCGCGCAGTGGACCTCAAGCGGGTCGAAGCCAACATCGGTTCCTTCCTGCCCATCGCGGGAGAGATCGGACTCGAACAGGCCGGCGAGGAAGACTTGAAGAAGCAGCCGCTGATCGTCAAGGGCTACCTGGGCCCGGGCCTTGCCCTGGACCAGGCACTCCTCGGCGCCGAGAGCGCCACGAAGCTCCTGTACCTGGTGGACCCGCGCGTGGTGAGCGGAACTGCCTGGATCACCGGCGCCAATGAGGCCGGCAAGCACGTCTTCGGCCTCGTGGCAGGCCGCGACTTCACCTGGGACGGCGTCATCGAGTGCACCGAAGTACGCGCCGGCGATCCTTCGCCGGACGGCTCCGGGCCCCTCGAGACCGCCCGCGGCATCGAAATGGGCCACATCTTCCAGCTCGGCCGCAAGTACGCCGAAGCCCTGGACCTCAAGGTGCTGGACCAGAACGGCAAGCAGGTGGTGGTCACCATGGGTTCCTACGGTGTCGGCGTCACCCGCGCGGTTGCGGCACTGGCCGAAGCCAACCATGACGACCGTGGCCTGGTCTGGCCCCGCACGGTGGCTCCCGCCGACGTGCACGTGGTGGCCGTCGGCCGCGGCGAGGACATCTTCCAGGCAGCTGAGAAACTCTCGGCGGATCTCGAAGCAGCAGGCCTGTCGGTCATCTACGACGACCGCCCCAAGGTATCGCCGGGCGTGAAGTTCGGCGATGCGGAACTGGTGGGCGTCCCCACCATCCTGGCCGTTGGCCGCGGACTGGTGGACGGCGTCGTGGAAATCAAGGACCGCCGCAGCGGTGAGGCAGAGAACATCGAGGTGGGCAAGGCCGTCGACTACGTGGTCAACGCCGTCCGCAACCAGTGATCTCCGGTTTCGAGTCGATCCAGCTCACCACGCTCATCCTGATCGTGGTGGCTGGATTCGCTGCCGGCTGGGTTGATGCGGTGGTGGGCGGCGGAGGCCTGATCCAGTTGCCCGCGTTGCTCCTGGTGCCGGGCATCGCGCCCGTGCAGGCGCTGGCAACCAACAAGATGGGCTCCATCTTCGGCACTGCCACCAGCGCTGCCACGTATTACCGGAGGGTGAAGCCGGACCTCCGCACCGCCGTTCCCATGGCCGTCATCGCCCTTGCCGGCAGTTTTGGCGGGGCGAGC
Source organism: Pseudarthrobacter sp. C4D7 (assembly GCF_013359725.1). Lineage (GTDB taxonomy): Bacteria > Actinomycetota > Actinomycetes > Actinomycetales > Micrococcaceae > Arthrobacter. The sequence goes on from NZ_JABFMW010000013.1 coordinate 76,461, forward strand.
CTTGCGGCCACCCTGCCGTCCGGGCTGTTCAAGCCCATCATCGTGGTGGCGCTGGTCGCCGTCGCGCTTTTCACCGCGCTCAAGCCCAGCGTTGGAGAGCTGACGGCGCTGCGCCACGAGGGCCGCAAGCACTACGTCGTGGCCTGCCTCATCGGCATGGTGATTGGCTTCTACGACGGTCTGATCGGTCCCGGGACGGGATCCTTCCTGGTCATCGCCCTGGTGTCCGCCATGGGGTATGCGTTCCTCGAAGCGAGCGCCAAGGCCAAGATCGTGAACATGGCCACCAACGCGGGTGCGTTGCTGTTCTTCCTGCCGCATGGCTCCATCCTGTGGGGCATCGGGCTGCTGCTTGGGGCTGCGAACATGGCCGGCGGCTACCTGGGTGCGCGGACCGCCGTGCAGCAGGGCAGCAAGTTTGTGCGGGTGGTCTTCCTGGTGGTGGTCGCAGCCCTCATCGTCAAGCTTGGCTACGACGTCTGGCAGGAAAACTTCGCCTGATTCCCGCCCCGGAAACTGGTCCTCGTGGCGAAGGCCTGCCCGGCGTAGCATGCACGTATGGCCTACGGCGACGAAGAGTATGCTGCTGCGCTGGCAGCCGCAGCACAGCATGCGCGGGACTGGCTGGCCAGCCTCCACGACCGCCCTGTCGGGCCCCGCCTGCACGCCGCTGATCTCGCCGGCGTTTTCGGTGGGCCGCTGCCGGAAGCGGGCGCGCCTGCCGTGGAGGTCATCAACTTCCTGGCGGAACAGGCTGAGCCCGGCCTCATGGCGATGCCCTCGGGCAGGTTCTTCGGCTGGGTCATCGGCGGCACCCTCCCTGCTGCCCTGGCCTCCGACTGGCTGGTCAGTGCGTGGGACCAGAACGCCGGCCTCCGCTATGCCACCCCGGCCACGGCTGCCATCGAGGAGGCGGCCGGACAGTGGGTAGTGGAACTGCTGGGCCTGCCGCCGGCAGCGGACGTCGGGTTCGTCACCGGTGCCACCATGGCGAATTTCACCGGCATGGCCGCCGGCCGCTGGCGGTTGCTTGCCGACGCCGGCTGGGACCTTGACCGGGACGGCCTCTCCGGTGCGCCCAAGGTGCGCTGCTTCGTGGGACGGGAGCGCCACGACACCGTGGACCTCGGCCTGCGCTACCTGGGCCTTGGCAAGCCGTGGGAAGTCGACGCCGACGCCCAGGGCCGCCTTGTTCCCGCCGCCCTGGACGCCGCCCTCGCCGCGGGGTCCGGACCCGCTTTGGTGTGCCTGCAGGCCGGAAACCTGCACTCAGGGGCCTTTGATCCCTTTGCCCAGGCCATCGCCGTCGCACGCAACCACGGCGCGTGGGTCCACATCGACGGTGCCTTCGGGTTGTGGGCGGCCGCAGTGCCGGAACTGCGGCACCTCACCGACGGCTTTGAAGAGGCCGACTCCTGGGGCACGGACGCGCACAAAACCCTGAACGTGCCCTACGACTGCGGCATCGCCATCGTCCGGGACCAGCCGGCACTGCGGGCCGCGATGGGCCTGCATGCGAGCTACCTGGTGCACGACGCCGACGGCCCCGGCGACCCGTTCGAAAAGGTCCCGGAGCTGTCCCGGCGGGCGAGGGGAGTGCCGGTATGGGCTGCGCTGAAGAGCCTGGGCCGGGACGGCGTGGCTGCCCAGGTGGGCGGCCTGGTATGTGCGGCCAAGGCCATCGCGGAGGGGATGGCGGCACTGGAGGGGGTGGAGGTCCTCAATGACGTGGGCTACACGCAGGTGTGCCTGGCGTTCGGAGATGATGACACCACCCGTGCCGTCACCGCCCGCATCATCGACGAAGGAAAGGTGTGGATGTCCGGTTCCCACTGGCGGGACCGCGACATCCTGCGCGTATCGGTGAGCAACTGGCACACAGCAGGGGAGGACGTGGACACGGCAGTGGAGGCTGTGCGGTCAGCTCTGTTGGCAGTGCGGGGCTCCTGACCGTCCGGTGCCGGCGCACGCCCCCGGATCCTGCCGTGGAGCTACCCGCCCTGCCCGGGCTCCGGCAGCAAGCGGGGGTTCGGCAGGCCGTCCAAGGTGCTACCGGCAAGGGTGCTGGCCACCCAAAGCGACCGCGCCAGGTCGCCCCGGTGGCCTTCCCGGGCATACCCGAGCGCATTTTCCACTTCCCTGGCGATGCCCCACTCCCGGGCTGCATCGGGGTCCAGGCCGGCTGCGGTGCTGAACTCGTGGCAGCGGTTCAGGAGTGCAGGGCCTGGCCGGCCGGCGGGCAGGTCCGCCAGGCGGTTCCACAGCACCGGCGCAACTGCGAACTCGGGCTCCCCGATCATTGGCTGGGGGTCGATCGCCGCATAGTCGTCCGGTGCCGCCCCGCGCGTTCCGGGCCGCGCCAGGATGTTCAGGAAGTGCAGGTCCGTGTGGACCAGGAGGTCCCGGGCAGATCTGCGGCCCACCGCGCCGCGGGTCTGGCACACTTCAAGTGCCGCTTCCAGGAGCCATCTGGGAAACGGCCGGCCCAGTTCCTCCCAGTCCGCGGGGAGGTCATCGCTCCACTGCTCTGCCCGGGCAGCTATGTGCGTGAGCTCCTGCCATTCCGGGCGGTGGTCCGGAGCCACCCCAAGTTCGCGCACCAGCCCGCCCCACACCCGCGCTGCCTCATCCATCGGGAGGTCTGCCAGCGACCGGCCGGCGACCAGGCGGTCCAGGAGCATGGCGCAGGACCCGCTGTCCCAGGCCAGCAGCAGGACGGCGCCGCGGCCACCCCAAAGCGTCAGCGCATGCCGCTCTACCTTGGCCTCATCGTGGGGGAAAGCAATTTTGAGGGCTGCGGGGGAACCGCCGCGCTGCCGCACCGGAACGACAAGGGCTCCGTGGCCGCTCCAGGGCAGGCTGCCGGGGGCCAGGTCAAGGTCCAGGTGCCACTGCTCCAGCCGGTCTGTCAGCAGGCCTGGAAGCCTGGCCAGCCAGTCCCGTCCCGCGCGGGTGCGTTCGTACCTGGCTGCGAGCGCGGGGGGAAGGGGAACTGCAACCGGCGCCGCCCCGTGTGACAAGGCGCCAGGTGCGGCGGGTTCAGACAACACCGGAGGCGCCGAGCAGGTTGCCGATCACAAACGTTGCCGCCAGGGCCAGGGCCCCGCCAATCACCACGCGCACAGCTGCCCGGGCTTTCGAACCACCGCCTATCCAGGCACCGAGGGCACCTGTCAGGGCAAGGGCCACCAGGACCGAGATGAAGGTCAACGGGACCCGGATCCCGGGCGGCGGGAGGAGGATGGCCAGCATGGGCAGGACGGCTCCGATGGTAAAGGCCGTCGCGGACGCGAAAGCCGCGTGCCAGGGGCTCACGATGTCTGCTTCGTCGATGTTGAGCTCGGCGGACAGGTGCGCCGCGAGGGCGTCATGGGCCGTAAGTTCCCTGGCGACCTTGGCGGCCGTCCCGGGGGAGAGGCCTTTGGCCTGGTAAATGGCGGTCAGCTCGGCCAGTTCCGCTTCCGGGTCTTCCGCCAGTTCGCGGCGTTCCTTCTCGATCAGCGCGCGCTGGCTGTCGCTTTGGCTGCTGACGGAGACATATTCGCCCAGTGCCATGGAAACCGCACCGCCCACTACCCCTGCCACACCGGCGGTGAGGATGGGGCCCAGCTCGGCCGTCGCTCCCGCCACGCCCACCACGATTGCGGCAACCGAGACGATGCCGTCATTCGCGCCCAAGACGCCGGCGCGCAGCCAGTTCAGCCGGTGGGCGATGTCGTCCCCGTGGGGCTCCGGCCCGGAATGGCCGTTCAGTTTGGTGCCCGCCGCATTGACTTCCGGAGTATCGGCCGGTTGGTCCGCGTTCATCCCTTCAGCAAACCACCACCGCCGGCAGGGCGCCACCCCGGCCGCAGGTCTACGTGCCGGAGCGTCCGGCCACTTAGGCACGGATGTCCACGGCCTGGTTCAGGACGCGGGCGGCGTCACTGATTGGGTGCCCCCGGGCAGGACACTGCTGCCGGGAGGGACGTCCACGGCGGGCAGCTCCGGCAGTTTGCCCGTGTCGAGGGTGATACCGGGAACAGGGCCCGGGTCCGCCCCCCACGTCAGGGCGCGGCCTGCGGCGGACTGGAGGGCAGCGACGGCCCACTTGCGGTTTTCGCCCTGCGATATTGCCACCAGGTCGCCGTACGGCGCCAGTGTTGCCGCCTCGAGTGCGCCGAGAGCCTTCGCCGGGGCTGCCAGGAAACCCGGAGCCAGGACGTACCCGGGCTGTTCGGGAACGGGCACGCCGCAGGCCAGCCTGAGGCGTGCCTCCCCGGCGGCAGCCAGGTCCTTGTGCGCGGCCAGGAGGTCCGACGCCGGACCAGCCTCGGCCGGTGCCAGGCGGGGGAGTGCCGCTTGGTAGCCGTAGACAGCCTGCTGTTCGGCGGACACTGCGGCCGCCAGGGCCCGGCGCGTGTCCGGGGGCGTGCTGCCGGGCTCCGTGCCGGCGGACGTGCCGTCCTGGGTGGCCGGTGTCGAAGCGGCAGGGGCGGAGGACCGGGGGCACGGAGAGCCGGGTGCTGTGACTGGCCCGTCGGGTTCGGATCCTGCCGCTTCCTGCGGCCCGGGAACCCCGGCGGCAGCGGCAAGGCGCCCGGCCGCGATGAGCTGCGCGGTGCCGGCGCCGGCGAGGAGCCGGGCTACGCCGCCGTCGGCCGTTTCAGCGTCTTTGAGCCGGGCTGTCCCGCTGGCGGCCAGGGCCTGGACCAGCTCAGCGGTGTTTTCTGGACCGGCAGATGGCGTTGCCGCCGCCCCTGCCCGCGGCGATGCCTGGGTGGACCCGGCCATGGGCCCGGCCGCAAATTCGGATCCCGGGGACATCAACGCCCTGGCCTGGATGGTCAGCAAGGTCACAACAGGGTCCAGCGCAGCGGCATCCGCGGCGCCGGCGGAGGCAAGTTCCATGCCGGCGGCGCGCATATCGAGCGCTGCGCTGAACGCTGTCAACCGGGCACGCTCGGTCACGGAAGGCTCGGCAGGGGCCGGTTTTTCCGCGGGAATCAGGGCGAAACCGAGGCTCAGCACGATCAGGGCGGCAAGGGCCAGGACGGTAAATCGCAACGGGCGCATGCGGGGGTGGGTGTCCTGGCGGCGGTCTTTCACAACAGACCATGGTGTCACGCTGAGGGGGCACCCCGGTGCACCACCGGGCCGGTAAAATAGCTACGCTAGTAAACACCACATCATCTATAGGGAGGGCGGCCGGCATCGTGAGCAATGCAGAAGCCACGGCTTCACCAGACCACACCGGTAAGGGAAGCGGATCCGCGCCGGCCCACAACCCCGAGGCCGAACGGCTCAGGGCCCTCCTGGAACCCGCGGTCCAGGCCAACCGCCTGCACCTTGAGGACGTCGTCATCGTCCCGGGCTCCCACCGTGTGGTCCACGTCGTCGTTGACCTGCCCCAGGAGGAAACGGGCGGTGTCAGCCTTGACGTCATCGCCGACATTTCCAGGGTGCTCTCCGACCTGCTGGACAACGACCCCAATGACGACGGCCGGCCCTACGACCTTGAAGTGTCCTCACCGGGCGTCGGACGCCCCCTGACCGAACCCCGGCACTGGCACCGCGCCCGCGGCCGGATGGTCAAGGTCAACGTCATGCAGGGTGGAAACGTCACGGGCCGCATCCACGCGGTGGACGCCGGGGGAGTGACCCTCATTCCCGAACTGCCAGTCAAGAAGGGCATGAAGCCCCGGCAGGGTGAACCAGTAACTCTTCCTTTCGACAGGATCCGCAACGGAAAAGTCGAGATCGAATTCAGCCACCTCCCGGAGGATGGTCTGGAACCTGAACACAATGGACCTTCCGAGGAGGCCTGATGGATATTGACATGAGCGCACTGAGACTTTTGGAGCGTGAGCGTGAAATCCCGCTGGACCTCCTGATCCCCACCATTGAGCAGGCGCTCCTGGTGGCCTACCACAAGTCTCCCGGCGCCTTCGAGAAAGCGCGCGCCGAACTGGACCGCAAGAGCGGCCACGTCACCATCTGGGCTGTCGAAATTGACGACGACGGCGCCCCCATCGGTGAGTTCGAGCACACCCCGGAAGGCTTCGGCCGCATCGCAGCCAGCACCGCGCGGCAGATCATCCTGCAGCGGCTCCGCGACGTGGAAGACGACAACGTCCTGGGCGAGTTCAAGGGCCGTGAAGGCGAACTGGTGTCCGGCACCATCCAGCAGGGCAACAACCCGCACATGATCCAGGTCAACCTGGGCTCGATCGAGGCACTCCTGCCGCCGCCCGAGCAGGTTCCCGGTGAAAAGTACGTCCACGGAAACCGGCTCCGGGCCCTGGTCATCGATGTGCACCGCGGTACCAAGGGTCCGTCCGTGACGCTGTCCCGGTCCCACCCGGGCCTGGTCCGGAAACTCTTCGAACTGGAAGTTCCCGAGATCGCCGACCACTCCGTGGAAATCGTGGCCCTGGCGCGCGAAGCCGGACACCGTACCAAGATCGCCGTCAAGGCCAACACCCCTGGGATCAATGCCAAGGGTGCCTGCATCGGTGAAATGGGCTCCCGCGTCCGCGCCGTCATGACCGAACTGAACGACGAGAAGATCGACATCGTCGACTTCAGCGAGAATCCCGCCACCTTCATTGCCAGCGCCCTGTCGCCGTCGCGAGTGAATTCGGTCACCATCACGGACGAAGCCACGCGCTCCGCCCGCGTGGTGGTCCCCGACTACCAGCTGTCCCTGGCCATCGGCAAGGAAGGCCAGAACGCCCGCCTTGCGGCCAAGCTGACCGGGTGGCGCATCGACATCGTCTCCGACGCCGCGGGCAACCGCGACAAGTAAGCTCCCAACGGGTGGCTGGTGCACCGCAGCAGCCACCCGGTTTCGGGCAGAACGGCCCGGAGGGGCTAGAATAGATAAGACCGCGCCTAAGAGCCGGTAGCCGTGTGTCTTGGGCGTGCTCGTTTTCGTAACTGCGAAGACAGTAAACCCGGGGCCAGCAGAAAGAACGTCAGGACGATGACCGTGGCAGACATGCTTACCACCGGGAATCAGCCGCAACGTATCTGCATCGGATGCCGGAAGAAGGGCCCGCGGTCGCAGTTGCTCCGGCTCGTCGCCGAAGGCAGCGGGTCAACCGCTGTCCTGGTGGATGAACGACGCCGGATGGCTGGCCGGGGTGCATGGCTGCACCCCAGCGCATCGTGCCTGGCCCTGGCGATTAAGCGGCGAGCGTTCGGGCGTGCCCTTGGGGGCGCGACCGGGACCAACGCCGTGGAGCGCCGGATCACGTCAGGCCCGAACGTTGACGCCGCTCCGGTGGCTGCAACACCAACCGTCCAACCTGAAAGCGGGTCAGAAATCTGATGGAAACCCGATGAGTTCCCAGCGATGAGTGCGTAACGATGACAACTTTGTTGCGCTCTGCAATGGGCCCCTTCGCATCAACAGCGGCTGGGGTCCGCAGTAAGAAGTAGACGGTTCGTGCCTGGCTCGGTGCGGACCGAGACAGGAGAAATGTGGCCAAGGTCCGCGTACATGAGCTCGCCAAAGAGCTCGGTATAACTTCCAAAGATGCAGTGACAAAACTGCAGGAACTGGGCGAATTCGTTCGCTCCGCCTCGTCAACCATCGAGGCCCCCGTTGTGCGCAAACTGCGCAACGCCTTCCCCGACGCTGCCGCGAAGTCGGCAGCTCCGGCCGCGGCGCCCGCCGCTGCCCCCAAGGCGCCCGCTCCCGCAGCAGGCACCCGTCCGTCAGCCCCGGCCCCAGGCCCGGCTGCGCCCAAGGCTCCGGCTCCCAAGGCTGAGGCTCCCGCCCGGGCCGCACCCGCGGAGCCCGCTGCCCAGGCAGCTGCACCGGCAGCTCCGGCTCCCGCAGCACCGTCTGCAGGTACTCCGTCCACGGGTGCCAAGCCCGGTGCACGCCCGGCACCCAAGGCCGAGACCCCGGCTCCTTCCACCCGTCCGGGTGGATCCACGCCCGGTGCTTCGGGTCCCCGCCCCGGCGGACCCCGTCCGGGCAACAACCCCTTCGCCACCTCCCAGGGCATGCCTCGGGGCCGCGGCGGAGACGGTGAGCGCTCTCCCCGCCCGGGCAACAACCCGTTCGCCACCTCGCAGGGCATGCCCCGCCCCGGCGGCAGCCGCACCGACGGCGACCGCCCCGGTGGTCCCCGTCCCGCAGCCGGTGCCGGTGGACCGCGTCCCGGCGGGCCGCGTCCCGCAGCCGGTGCCGGTGGTCCCCGTCCCGCGGCCGGTGCAGGCGGACCCCGTCCGGGTGCACCGCGTCCCGGTGGTCCCCGTCCCACGCCCGGCATGATGCCCAACCGCACTGAGCGTCCCGCACCCGCAGGTGCAGGCCGTCCCGGTGGCGGCCGCGGTCCCGGACGCCCCGGTGGCGCACCCGGTACCGGTGGTCCCGGTGGCGGCGGCGGTGCTCCCGCCGGCGGTGGCTTCGGTAAGGGCGGCCGCGGCCGCGGCGGTACCCAGGGTGCCTTCGGCAAGGGCGGCGCAGGCCGTGGCAAGCAGCGCAAGTCCAAGCGCGCAAAGCGCCAGGAACTTGAGCAGATGAGTGCCCCGTCGCTGGGTGGCGTGAGCGTACCCCGCGGCGACGGCAACACCGTTATCCGGCTTCGCCGTGGCTCGTCCATTACGGACTTCGCCGACAAGATCGAGGCAAACCCCGCCGCACTGGTCACCGTGCTGTTCCACCTCGGTGAAATGGCCACGGCCACCCAGTCGCTGGATGAAGAGACCTTCGCCCTGCTGGGCGAGGAACTGGGCTACAAGCTGCAGGTTGTCTCGCCGGAGGACGAGGAGCGCGAGCTGCTCTCCGGCTTCGACATCGACTTCGACGCTGAGCTCGAAGCCGAAGGCGACGAAGACCTTGAGGCACGTCCTCCAGTAGTCACCGTCATGGGCCACGTCGACCACGGTAAGACCCGGCTGCTCGATGCCATCCGCAAGTCCGACGTCATGGCCGGCGAGCACGGCGGCATCACCCAGCACATCGGTGCCTACCAGGTCACGCACAACCATGAAGGCACCGACCGCAAGATCACCTTCATCGATACCCCGGGCCACGAGGCGTTCACCGCCATGCGTGCCCGTGGTGCCAAGGTCACCGACATCGCCATCCTGGTGGTCGCAGCCGATGACGGCGTCATGCCGCAGACCGTTGAGGCCCTCAACCACGCCCAGGCGGCCAACGTGCCGATCGTCGTGGCCGTGAACAAGATCGACAAGGAAGGCGCCAACCCGGACAAGGTCCGCGGCCAGCTGACCGAGTACGGCCTGGTTCCCGAGGAATACGGTGGCGACACCATGTTCGTAGAGGTCTCTGCCCGCCAGAACCTCAACATCGACGAGCTGCTCGAGGCTGTCCTGCTCACCGCGGACGCTGCCCTGGACATGCGCGCCAACCCGAACAAGGACGCCCGCGGCATCGCGATCGAAGCCAACCTGGACAAGGGCCGCGGTGCTGTTGCCACCGTCCTGGTCCAGTCCGGTACCCTGCGCGTCGGCGACACCATCGTGGCAGGCACGGCCCACGGCCGCGTCCGTGCGATGTTCGACGACGACGGCAGTGCCCTGACCGAGGCCGGCCCGTCCCGCCCCGTCCAGGTGCTGGGTTTGTCCAACGTGCCGCGCGCCGGCGACACCTTCTTCGTGACTGCTGACGAGCGCACCGCCCGCCAGATCGCCGAGAAGCGTGAAGCAGCCGACCGCAACGCCGCCCTGGCCAAGCGCCGCAAGCGCATCAGCCTGGAAGACTTCGACCAGGCCGTCGCCGAAGGCAAGATCGACACCCTCAACCTCATCCTCAAGGGTGACGTGTCCGGTGCCGTGGAAGCCCTCGAAGACGCGCTGCTCAAGATCGACGTTGGCGAAGGCGTGCAGCTGCGCGTCATCCACCGCGGTGTGGGTGCCATCACGCAGAACGACGTCAACCTGGCAACGGTCGACTCCGCCGTCATCATCGGCTTCAACGTCAAGCCCGCCGAGCGGGTTGCCGAACTGGCAGACCGCGAAGGCGTGGACATGCGCTTCTACTCCGTCATCTACGCAGCAATCGATGACATCGAAGCAGCGCTCAAGGGCATGCTCAAGCCGGAATACGAAGAATTCCAGCTCGGCACCGCCGAAGTCCGCGAAGTCTTCCGCTCCTCCAAGTTCGGAAACATCGCCGGCTCGATCGTCCGCTCCGGCATCATCCGCCGCAACACCAAGGCACGGGTCAGCCGCGACGGCAAGATCATTGGCGACAACCTCACCATTGAGACGCTCAAGCGCTTCAAGGACGACGCCACCGAGGTCCGCACGGACTTCGAATGTGGTATCGGTCTTGGCTCGTACAACGACATCACCGAAGGCGACATCATCGAGACCTTCGAGATGCGCGAGAAGCCGCGCGTCTAGTCTGGATCTGCCTGCGGGCGACTCAGCAGTGCAAAGGTGCGGGGCCGTTGGATTTTTCCGGCGGCCCCGCCCCTTCGCTGGGTGTCCTACGTCTTACGACGTCGGCCACCCAGCTCCGGCAGGCCCGATGCCACTCCCTGGCCGCCGGAAAAACCCAACGCAGGTCCGTCGTGTACTCGCCACAGCGCGAGGCAGCCGGCCCCGGGTGCGTGGCAGATAACTGAAACGTCCCATCGCGGCCCCCGTGCCGCCGTCGTACGTCCCCTTATTTTTCTTCTTATAGGAGTTGTTCATGGCTGATCCGGCACGTGCTGCCAAGTTGGCGCAGCGGATTAAGGTTGTTGTTGCTGAGGCCCTGGGCCGGAAGGTCAAGGATCCGCGGCTGGAGGGCATTACCGTCACCGATGCCCGCGTGACCAATGATCTGCAGCACGCCACTGTTTACTACACCGTCTTTGGCGACCAGGCCGTCCAAGCTGACGCCGCCAAGGGGCTCGAAAAGGCCAAGGGGGTGCTCCGGCAGGAAGTTGGCCGGAACATCACCGTGCGCCTCACTCCCACCCTTGAGTTCGTCGCCGACCAGATTCCGGTGAACGCCTCCAACCTCGAAGAACTGCTGCGCGAAGCCCGCAAGCGGGACGCCGAGGTTGCCGCGCTGGCCGCCAACGCCCAACACGCAGGCGACGCGGACCCCTACAAGTCTGACGACATTGATATCGACGAAGACGACTTCGACGAAGAGGACACCGACCTCAGCGACGACGGCGAAGTCGACGAGGACAGCAACAAGTAGAACGGACGCAGGGCCCGGGAGCTGATCCCGGGCCCTGTGGCTTTAAGGCCCGCCGTGACGTTCCGGCGGGGGAGGGCGCCGCTACCGGAGGTCGGCCTTAATGACCTTGCCCGCCGGCGGCTGGGACGGGTCACCCAGGGCGTCGATGGTGGCGTAGAGGGTGTGGCCGCTGATATCAACATCTGCCGGCATGCCCACTGCCAGGAACCGGGAACGGTCCCCGCCGCACGTGAACTTCAGGATCTCGCCGCCGAACAGCGATGCCACGTAGACGTCACCGTTGCCGGCCACTGCCAATCCGGTGGGACTCATGATGTCCTCTGCCCAGAGGTCGGTGTCACCATTCCACGGGTTCACCTTGAAGATGGCACCGCGGGCCCCGAGCTCCGGCCCTTCCGGACCGCCGGGCAGGGACGTGACGTACAGCATGCCGTCAGGACCGATGGCCACATCCGTGGGGACCGGTTCGAAGGCATACTCATGCCCCACCGCACAGGCGGGCACCTCCACCGTGTTTCCCATCATGTCCGTGGGGATAAGCAGGCCGGCCGGAACCACGGCCGGCCGCGGGGGCAGCACGGCGATGGTGTCGATGTCGCCGCTCTTCAGATCCACCCGAAGGACGGCGTTCATGCCCGCATCCGCAACGTAGGCAGTGTGGTCGCGGACCGCCAGCGCATACGGGTGGGAATCCACGGCGCCCGTGTAGGAGGCGGGCGGGAAGGCAGGCCAGTCGGCGAGGCACTGTGCGCTGACGTCGTCGCCGAAGCCGTAGTGCTGGTCTCCGTCCGGGTTGTGGCGTCGTTCGTAGCCGGCAAAGTCGGCGATGGTGTCAACGCTGCCGCGGGCATCCATGGACTTCAGGTACCCGTGAAGGCCTGCGGGGTCACCCTGGCCGGCCCCCACGCTTTCAAGGAAGTACGTGGTGCTGCCGCGGGTATCGGAGCCCGCCACCTCCCAGCCCTGGGCTGTCTCAGTGGAAAGGTCTTCAGTCGTTCCTCCGCGGTCAACGCGGGTGAGCTTCCCGGCGAAATCCTGGGAGACCAGGACCGATTTCCCGGGGCCGGCCGTGACATGCAGGGGCGAGACGAGACCGCCTGCAAGCACATCGTAGTCCGGTGTCTTTGTGGAGGCTGATGCTGGGCCTGCGGACGCTATGGCAGCGGCCGAGGCCGCGATACAGGCTAAGAGTGCGAGTCTTTTCTTCATTGGGTACTCCGGGGTGCGGGGCCCTTGCGGGCTGGATATTGAAGCCTCGCTAGAGGCGAAATACATCCCCCGGGCGCAAGCGTAGGCTCCTACCCGCTGGTAGTCGCCGGGGGCATCCCCCCTTTCTGGCCCCCTTTCCATCCCCCAAGGGGGCACGCATGGCTAGGATCGTGCTATGACCTCCGCGGAGCACGGCAGCAGGCCGAACGACCGCCCCCAGTTGCGCCACTACCTGGGGCAGGCAGTGGACCTGGCGACGGAGAACGTCGGCGCGGGAGGTGGTCCGTTCGGCGCCGTGGTGGTGACTCCTGACGGGCGTGTCCATGCGGGCGTCAACCGGGTGACCCGGGACAATGACCCCACCGCCCACGCCGAAGTGGTGGCCATCCGGGCCGCGGCGGCGGCAACCGGCAATTTCGACCTCACGGGCTCGGTTCTCTACGCCAGCTGCGAGCCGTGCCCCATGTGCCTGGCCTCCGCCCTGTGGGCAAGGATCGGCCATGTCTACTTCGCAGCCGACCGCCACGGCGCCGCGGCCGCCGGCTTCGACGACGCGCTTTTCTACGACTACTTCAGCGGTGCCGCGCCGGAGCTGATGCCGGTCACCAGGGATGACATCCCGACGTCGGACGTCCCCTTCCAAACGTGGCGCGCCTTTGACAGCAGGAAGGAATACTAGCCATGGAACCCACGCTCATCGGCTGCCCCTCGTGCGGGAAGACCAACCGGGTGCCTGCCCAGGCGGCGGGCCACCCCCGCTGCGGCAACTGCAAGGCAAACCTGCCGTGGATCGTTTCTGCGGGCGATGGTGACTTCGCTGCCGTGGCGGAGCAGTCCCCGGTTCCCGTGCTGGTCGATTTCTGGGCTGCCTGGTGCGGACCCTGCCGTATGGTCAGCCCAGTCCTGGACAAACTGGCCCGGGAACGGGCGGGGAAGATTAAGCTGGTGAAGGTGGACGTGGACGCATCGCCCGGCCTGTCGCGGCGGTTCGACGTCCAGGCCATCCCCACGCTGATGGTGATCGTGGACGGCAAGGTCGCGGCCCGGCAGGCCGGTGCCGCCCCGGCCGAGGCGCTGCGGTCCTGGCTGGACAAAGCGCTGGCCGGCGCCCGCCGCTGATACCCGCCCCTACCGGCCGGCGGCAGGAAGCCGGGACAGTCCTTCCAACAGATCCTCTTTCCGGCCGCACAACGCAATGCGGACCCACCCTTCGCCGATGGATCCAAAGGCAGTTCCGGGGGCCAGCGCCACGCCGGAGTCGGCCAGGAACCGCCGGACCCAGCTCCGCACATCCCCGCCGGTCACATGGGACATGTCCGCCCACAGGTAGAACGCCCCCTGGGCCGGCAGGTAGCTGATGCCCTTCGCCGCCAGGACCGCGGACGCCGCATCCCGGTTGTCCCGGTAGTGCTGATGCGCGTGCCGCACGTAGTCCTGCGGCCCGGTAAGGGCTGCGAGCGCTGCGTACTGCGGGGCGGATGCCACGCAGGAGACGATCGACTCCATGACGTTGTCCATCTGCTGCTCCAGCCCTGGCGGGCAGATGAGCGCGCCGATCCGCAGGCCCGTCAGTCCGTAGGTCTTGGACAGCGTCAGCGAGGTGAACACCCTCGCGGCCTCCGCCGTGCCGCCGTCGAACCTTGCGGGGCTGACGTGCGGGACATCGTAGGTGAACGCCTCGTAGCACTCGTCCGAAATCACCCAGATGTCATGGCGGCGGGTTCCTCCACCAGCTCCCGGACCAGGTCTTCGCTGAGCACAGCGCCCAGCGGGTTGGACGGGGAGTTGAGCACCAGCACCCGGGTGCGGCTGGTGATGAGGGCTTCCACGTCCGGGACCCGGGGCTGGAAGCCGTGGTCCGGGTGCAGCGGATAGCCCACCGGAACGGCATTCAGCAGCCGGCTGGTCATGGCGAACGTAGGGTAGCCCGGGTTTGGGATCAGAATCTCGTCGCCGGGGGAGAGCAGCAGGCTCATGGCGAAGTGCAGGCCCTGCTGGGCGCCGGACACCACATACACCCGCTCCGCGCCCACGTCCACGCCCTGCTCTTCCCGGAACCTGGCGGCGAACGCTTCGCGCAGGGCCGGGATCCCGGCGTTGGGCGTGTAGTTGGTCTCGTCCCGGTCCAGGCAGGCGATGCCTGCGTCCAGGACGTGGCGGGGGAGGGGAAAGCCGGGCTCCCCGATGCTGAGCACCACGGCGCCGGGAGTGCGCCACGCGGCCTCGGTAATCTCACGGATCTGGTTGACGGGCACGTCGCGGACATGGGCGGCAAGCTCAGGCATGCCAGCCATCCTAGCCGCCACGGGGACTGCGCCCGCCTGCGCCCGGCGGCGTGGCCGCCGTGGTGGGGCGCCGCCGTCGTACCTCCCTGCCGGCTCCCTGCACCTGCGCCCCAACCAGCGCCGATATACTGGGAGGCGTGCTTTCTGGACTGGTGATAGTGGACAAGCCGCAGGGATGGACCAGCCATGATGTGGTTGGCCGGATGCGGCGCCTCGCAGGGACCCGGAAAGTGGGGCACGCCGGAACCCTCGACCCCATGGCCACCGGGGTGCTTGTGCTTGGCATCAACAAGGCCACCCGGCTGCTGACCTACATCGTGGGCACCTCCAAGACCTACACCGCCACCATCCGGCTGGGCCAGTCCACCGTGACCGACGACGCGGAGGGCGAGGTCACGGCCACCGCCAGCGCAGCCGGCGTCACCGACCAGCAGATTCACGACGGAGTTGCGGCGCTCACGGGCGACATCCAGCAGGTGCCCAGCAGCGTCAGCGCGATCAAGGTCAACGGCGAACGGGCCTACGCCCGCGTACGGTCCGGCGAGGACGTCAAGCTCGCCGCCCGCCCCGTAACCATCCACCGGTTCGACGTGCATGGCATCCGCCGGGACGATGCCGCGGGCGTGGTGGACCTGGACGTAACGGTGGAATGCTCCTCCGGCACGTACATCCGCGCCCTCGCCCGGGACCTCGGAAACGGCCTCGGCGTTGGCGGGCACCTGACCGCGCTCCGCAGGACCAAGGTAGGCCCGTACTCCCTTGACCAGGCGCGCACCCTCGAACAGCTCGCCGGGGAACTGAACGTCCTGGACATGTCCCTCGCCGCCAGGGCCCTGATGCCCAACCGCGAACTCACGGCGGAGGAAACCACCGAGATCTCCTTCGGCCGGCGGATCGCTGCCGGTGCCGCAGCCGGTACGCCCGGCGCCGCCACGGCGGAGCACCCTGCCGCGGCCTTCGCCCCGGACGGCAGCCTGGTGGCACTCCTTGCCGATGCGGGCAGCTACGCCAAGCCGGTGCTGGTCTTCGCCCCCGGCACCGGTACCGGGCAGGGCTCCGCCGCGGCCGCAACACTGCCTGCGGAGGCGTAGGCGTGGACGCATATTTTTGGATCATCCTGGTGGTGGGCCTGCTGTCCACCGTCCTGTGCCTGGGCGCGGGAATCCTGAAGAAGGCGCCCAACGACGTCACCATCCTGTCCGTCGTGGCCGTCGAGGTGGCCCTGGCGGTCTACCTGGTGGGCTCGCTCGTCCGCGTCATTGCTGGCGAGCCGATCGCCGGGGAGGCCTGGGAGTTCTGGGGCTACTTGGCCACCGCCATGCTCCTGCCGCCCGCCGCCATCTACTGGTCCATCCTGGAGCGCACGCGGTGGAGCAACTTTGTCCTGGCCGCCGTCGGCGTCACGGCGCTGGTGATGGCTGCCCGAATGAACCAGATCTGGTACTGAAATGGAAGAAGCAGCAGAGATGAAAGACCAGCAGGCCCAGCCGGCCGCCGGAGAAGCACCCGTCCGCAACACCCGCAATACCGGACCGGGACGCCTCCTGATCGCGGTATACGGGGTTTTCGCCATCTCCGCCACTGCCCGCGCCGGCTACCAGATCCTCACCAAGTTCTCCGAGGCGCCCCTGGCTTACCTGCTGTCCGCCTTTGCCGCCGTGGTGTACATCCTGGCCACGGTCTCCCTGGCCAAGGCCGGAACCACGTGGTTCAAAGTCTCTGTCGCTGCGGTGCTGGTTGAGCTGGCCGGTGTCCTGGTGGTGGGAACCTTGAGTGTCCTGGACTCCGTGCAGTTCCCGCACGAAACCGTCTGGTCCCTGTTCGGACGCGGCTACGGCTTCATCCCACTGCTGCTGCCCATCCTGGGGCTGGTGTGGCTGTACCGGCGCCGGCCTTCGCAGGCCAACGCCGCACAGTGACTGCCGGGCAGTGAATAAGCGGCAGCATGAATCCGGGTAACCTTGTAGAGTTCCGCGGCCGGACGGGCCACGGAGCGTTGAGGCTTACAGGCAGCTTGAGGCGAGGGTGATGGTTTACATCTGGAACGATCCGTCCGATGTCCCGGCGGACTTCGGCCCATCTGTTGTCACTTTCGGCAACTTCGACGGCGTTCACCGCGGCCACCAGCAGGTGCTGTCCCAGCTGATCAGGTCTGCCCGACTCTCCGACGCCAAGGCCGTGGCTGTGACGTTTGATCCCCATCCCGCGGTTGTCCACCGCCCGGAGGCCGCGCCGGAGCTCATCATGGGCCTGGACGACAAGCTGGAAGCCCTTGGCGGGCTCGGCCTGGACGCCATCCTGGTGGTCAAGTACTCGCTGGACCTCGCCAGCCTCACGGCCGAGGAGTTTGTGGAGCAGTACCTTGTGGACTGCCTGCACGCCAGCCACGTGGTGATTGGGCACGATGCCCGCTTCGGCCGCGGCAACTCCGGCGACCTGGACACCATGAAAGCGCTCGGCGAAAAGTTCGGCTTCAACGTCCAGGTCATCAGCGAATTCGGGGCAGAAGGCTACCCCCTCCATGACGACGACGGCACGGACCGCCGCTGCTCCTCCACCTGGGTGCGTGAAGCCCTGCAGGCCGGGGACGTTGCCACCGCCGCGTCGGTCCTGGGCCGGGCGCACCGGATGCGTGGCGAGGTGGTCCACGGCGCAGCCCGCGGCCGGGCACTGGGGTTCCCCACGGCCAACCTCGCACCCAACGCCACTGGCCTGGTTCCCGCCGACGGGATCTACGCCGGCTGGCTGGTGGACCAGGCCGGCAAGCGATGGCCGGCCGCCATCTCGGTGGGCTCCAACCCCACGTTCGACGGAGTCAGCCGCCAAGTGGAGGCACATGTGATTGACCGGCCCAAGGAGGCCGTGGAGGACTTCGATCTGTACGGCCAGACAGTAATTGTCGAATTCGTGGAACGGCTCCGGGGCATGGTGGCTTACCGTGGCCCTGAGGCCCTGGTGGAACAAATGCGGCTGGACGTGGCGCAGGCCCGCCAGCTCCTGGGCGGCCACTGACAATACTGCCCCGTGGCAGCAAGCGAAAGGCAGGACGTGTCCGTCGAGAAGAACACCCGCAAGCTGGACAAGGGGATTGTCCGCGACTTCAGCTCGCGGATGAGCTACGCCTCCTACCTGCAGCTTCCCACCCTGCTCAGTGCGCAGCAGCCGGTCAGCCAACCCGAACACCACGACGAGCTGCTGTTCATCATCCAGCACCAGACCACGGAGCTGTGGCTGAAGCTGGTCCTGCATGAACTCCGCAGCGCGACCGCCTGGCTCCGGGACGACGACCTTGGGTCAGCGCTCAAGGGCATCGCCCGGGTCAAGCACATCCAGAAGACCCTCACCGAACAGTGGTCCGTGCTGGCCACCCTTACGCCCACCGAGTACTCGCAGTTCCGCGGCTTCCTGGGCAACTCCTCGGGTTTCCAGTCCGCTCAGTACCGCGCGGTGGAATTCGTCCTGGGCAACAAGAACCGCAAGATGCTGCCGGTCTTTGAGTCCGATCCCGAGGCCCACGCCATGCTGGAAGAGCTGCTTGCCGCCCCCAGCATCTACGACGAGTTCCTGGCCTACCTCTCCCGGCAGGGGTTCGACGTCCCGCAGGCACTCCTGGACCGGGACGTAACGCGCGCCCACGAGTTCGCCCCGGAACTGGTTCCGCTCTTCAAGCACATCTACGAGAATGCCGCGGACAACTGGGCGGCCTACGAGGCCTGCGAGGAACTGGTGGACCTGGAGGACAACTTCCAGCTCTGGCGGTTCCGGCACCTGCGGACCGTCCAGCGGACCATCGGCATGAAGACCGGCACCGGCGGATCCAGCGGGGTCACCTTCCTGCAAAAGGCCCTGGAACTGACGTTCTTCCCGGAACTATTCGCTGTCAGGACGGAGATCGGACAATGAGCATCCACCACGAAGATAGTGCCGGCGTAACGGCGGAGACGCTCCGGCAGCGCGCTGAAGAGCTGGACCGCCGGGATGCCCTGGCGCATTACCGGGAGCACTTCATCGGCACGGACACACCCCTGTCCTACCTGGACGGCAACTCACTGGGCCGGCCCCTGAAGCGCACGGCGGACGACGTCGCGGCCTTCATCCGCAACGACTGGGGCGGCCGGCTGATCCGAGGATGGGACGAACAGTGGCTCGCCATGCCGCAGGCCATCGGGAACCAGCTGGGACGGGCCGTCCTGGGTGCAGCGCCGGGCCAGACCATCATCGCCGACTCAACCACCGTGGTGCTGTACAAGCTGATCCGTGCTGCCCTCGCCGCCGTGGCGGACCCGGACCGCAATGAACTGGTGCTCGACACCGAAAACTTCCCCACCGACCGCTACCTGGTGGAGGGCATCGCCCTCGAGGAGGGCCTGACCCTCCGCTGGATCGAACCGGACCCCGCCGCAGGGGTAACCCTCGAGCAGGTGCGCCAGGCCACCGGGCCGCGCACCGCCGTCGTCCTCCTCAGCCAGATCGCCTACCGTTCAGGCCACCTCGCTGACCTGCCCGGCATCACCAAAGCAGTGCACGACGCCGGCGCCCTGGTGGTGTGGGACCTGTGCCATTCGGCGGGGTCGGTGGAGATCGACCTGGATGGCGCGGACGTTGACTTCGCCGCGGGCTGCACCTACAAATACCTCAACGGAGGCCCCGGCTCCCCGGCGTTCGCCTACGTCAACGCACGGCACCTGCCCGCACTGAACCAGCCGATCTGGGGCTGGATGGGACGCAAGGACGCTTTCGAGATGGCCGCCGGCTACCAGCCTGCCGCCGGCATCCGTGGGTTCCTCAGCGGCACTCCCGCGATTTTCGGCATGATCGCCATGCAGGGGACCCTGGACCTCATCGAAGAAGCGGGCATGGCCGCCATCCGCTCCAAGTCCCGGGACCTCACCGCCTTCGCCGTGGAAATCTTCGACGCCTGGCTGGCGCCCCTGGGAGCCGAACTGGCCACGCCACGGAATCCGGGGGAGCGGGGCGGGCACGTCACGGTGGACCACGCCGGCTTCACCAAGGCCACGGTGGAGGCATTGTGGGACGGCGATGTCATTCCGGACTTCCGCTCCCCGCACGGCATCCGGGTGGGGCTCTCACCCCTGAGCACCAGCTTTGCCGAGGTGCTTCACGGGATGGCTGCCATCCGGGACAAGCTCCAGGGCTGAGCCCTGCGCCCGGCCGGCTGCGCGTGTTTCGAATGCTTGTTTCGACAAGGTTAGTCCCGGGCCGGTAAACTGAACGATGGATCCGGCTGCAGTCCGTGGCGGCTGGCTCCTGTTGTTGGCGGCACCTTTCGGTTTACCGGGGCGGGACCACCACGGCAGACCCGGCAGTGAGTTACTGACCTGGGCCCTCACGGCACATTCCCAAGGAGTTATTGTGGCACTTGACGCCGCTGTAAAGCAGTCCATCATCAAGGAATACGCAACCGCCGAAGGCGACACCGGTTCACCGGAGGTCCAGGTTGCTGTCCTGACCCAGCGGATCAAGGATCTGACTGAGCACATGAAGGAGCACAAGCACGACTACCACACCCAGCGCGGTCTGCTGGCCATGGTTGGTCGCCGCAAGCGCATGCTGAGCTACCTCAAGAAGACTGACATCGCCCGCTACCGTTCGCTCATCGAGCGCCTCGGCCTGCGCCGCTAGTCTGGCTTTGAGGCGGCCCCTTCCATCGGGAACGGGGCCGCCTTCTTCAAATGAAAAACTAAACAGGAGGATCAACCGCATCACGCATTCGCGGTCCTCGGTAGTGATCCCCGGGAACGGCTTCGTTGACTGAAGCCGGCGGCCCGTGGGTCTCGATCGATGACCGGGTGCAGGGCCAGTAGACAGATGCTGGGCTGGGTTGATGCGGCTGGACTTCCGTGAAACAGAAACGGAGGTGACTCTCTTGGAGGGTCCCGAAATCCAGTTCTCAGAGGCAGTCATTGACAATGGCCGCTTCGGCAAGCGTGTAATCCGCTTCGAAACCGGCCGCCTTGCCAAGCAGGCAGCCGGCGCAGCCATGGTGTACATCGACGATGACACCGCGCTGCTGTCCGCCACCACCGCCGGCAAGCACCCGCGCGAAGGCTTCGACTTCTTCCCGCTGACGGTCGACGTCGAAGAGCGCATGTACGCTGCCGGCCGCATCCCGGGCTCGTTCTTCCGCCGTGAAGGCCGCCCGTCCACCGAAGCCATTCTGGCCTGCCGCCTCATGGACCGCCCGCTGCGCCCCGCCTTCATCAAGGGCCTGCGCAACGAGGTCCAGATCGTGGTGACCGTCCTGGCCATCAACCCTGACGAGCTCTATGACGTGGTGGCCATCAACGCCTCCTCCATGTCCACCCAGCTGTCCGGCCTGCCGTTCTCCGGCCCCATCGGCGGCGTCCGCGTTGCCCTGGTCGCTGACGAAAACGGCTCCCAGTGGGTTGCTTTCCCCAAGCACTCCCAGCTGGAGAACTCCGTCTTCAACATGGTGGTTGCCGGCCGCGTTGCCGGCGACGACGTCGCCATCATGATGGTGGAGGCCGAAGCCACGGACAACTCCTGGAACCTCATCAAGGAACAGGGCGCCACCGCCCCCACCGAAGAGGTCGTCTCCGAGGGCCTCGAGGCTGCCAAGCCGTTCATCAAGGCACTGTGCGACGCCCAGGCTGACCTGGCCGCCCGCGCCGCCAAGCCCACCGTCGAGTTCCCGGTCTTCCTGGACTACGAGGACGACGCTTACGCCGCCGTCGAATCCGCCGCAGCCGACAAGCTTGCGGCCGTCTTCCAGATCGCCGACAAGCAGGAACGCGACAACGCCTCCGACGCACTGAAGGACGAGGTCCTCTCCGGCCTTGCCGGCCAGTTCGAAGGCCGCGAGAAGGAGCTCTCCGCAGCCTTCCGCTCCGTCACCAAGCACGTGGTGCGCCAGCGCATCCTCAAGGACCAGGTCCGCATCGACGGCCGCGGCCTGACGGATATCCGCCAGCTCACCGCCGAGGTCGAGGTCCTGCCCCGCGTCCACGGCTCCGCCATCTTCGAACGCGGCGAGACCCAGATCATGGGTGTCACCACGCTGAACATGCTCAAGATGGAACAGCAGATCGACTCGCTGTCGCCGGTAACGCGCAAGCGCTACATGCACAACTACAACTTCCCGCCGTACTCCACCGGTGAAACCGGCCGCGTGGGCTCGCCCAAGCGCCGCGAAATCGGCCACGGCGCCCTGGCCGAACGTGCACTCGTGCCCGTCCTGCCGTCCCGCGAGGAATTCCCCTACGCCATCCGCCAGGTGTCCGAGGCCCTCGGCTCCAACGGTTCGACGTCGATGGGTTCCGTCTGCGCCTCCACCCTGTCCCTGCTGAACGCCGGTGTGCCCCTGAAGGCCGCTGTCGCCGGTATCGCCATGGGCCTGGTCTCCGACCAGGTGGACGGCCAGACCCGCTACGCAGCACTGACCGACATCCTTGGCGCCGAAGACGCCTTCGGTGACATGGACTTCAAGGTTGCCGGTACCTCCGAGTTCGTCACGGCCATCCAGCTGGACACCAAGCTCGACGGCATCCCCGCCTCGGTCCTGGCCGCAGCCCTGAAGCAGGCCCGCGAAGCACGCCTGCACATCCTTGAGGTCATCAACTCGGCCATCGACACCCCGGACGAGCTCTCCGAGTTCGCACCGCGCGTCATCGCCGTGAAGATCCCCGTGGACAAGATCGGCGAGGTCATCGGCCCCAAGGGCAAGATGATCAACCAGATCCAGGAAGACACCGGCGCCGACATCTCCATCGAGGACGACGGCACGGTCTACATTGGCGCCACCAACGGCCCGTCTGCTGACGCAGCACGCTCCGCCATCAACGCCATCGCGAACCCGCAGGTCCCGGAAATCGGCGAGCGCTACCTGGGTACGGTCGTCAAGACCACCACCTTCGGTGCTTTCGTATCGCTGACCCCGGGCAAGGACGGCCTCCTGCACATCTCCGAGCTCCGCAAGCTGGCCAACGGCAAGCGCGTGGACAACGTGGAGGATGTGGTCTCCGTCGGCCAGAAGATCCAGGTGGAAATCACCAAGATCGACGACCGTGGAAAGCTCTCGCTCGCCCCCGTGGTAGCCGACGAAGAGGCTGCGGCCGACTCTGAGCGCGTCCACGCCTCGGAGCCTGCAGAAGGCGCCGACGTCTAACAGCCCGGACTTCCCGGCACAAGCATGAAGCGGCGGGACCGGTGGATGATCCACCGGTCCCGCCGCTGTTACGATGGCAGCCAGATCCGGCTGCCCGTCCTGAAAGGCATCAATGACTGTTGTACCCCTGCCGCTTGAGCAGAACCACGCCGGCGACACCCTGGTCCACGGCTCCGACGGCGGGTCCGAGGTCCGCCGTTCAGTGCTGCCCGGAGGAGTGCGGGTACTGACGGAAGCGATGCCGGGCCAGCGGTCAGCCACCATCGGGTTCTGGGTGGGCGTTGGCTCCCGGGACGAAGCCCCTGGCCAGCACGGCTCCACCCACTTCCTGGAGCACCTGCTGTTCAAGGGCACCAAGCGGCGCACCGCGCTGGAGATCGCCTCGGCCTTTGACGAGGTGGGCGGGGAATCCAACGCGGCAACAGCAAAAGAAAGCACCTGCTACTTTGCCAGGGTCCTGGACACCGACTTGCCGATGGCCATCGACGTTATTGCGGACATGATCACCGGCGCCGTGCTGGACCCTGACGAAATGGAGCAGGAGCGGGACGTCATCCTCGAGGAAATCGCCATGGACAGCGATGACCCCACCGACGTTGCCCACGAACACTTCGTCGCCGCGGTCCTGGGCAGCCACCCGCTGGGCCGGCCCATCGGCGGCACTCCCGCAGCCATCAAGGCAGTCGCCCGGGACTCCGTCTGGGAGCACTACCGCAGGTATTACAAGCCGGAGGAACTGGTCATCACCGCCGCGGGCGGGCTGGACCACGACGTCGTCTGCGGACTTGTGGTGGAGGCGCTGGAGACTGCGGGGTGGTCGCTGCAGTCCGACGCGGCCCCGGTGCAGCGGCGTTCCACTGAACGCGCACTGATCGCTGGAACTGCGGGCTTGCACGTGGTCAAGCGGGCCGTGGAGCAGGCGAACATCATCATGGGATGCCCCACAATCGTCGCCACCGACGAGCGCCGGTACGTCATGAGTGTCCTGAATGCGGTCCTGGGCGGCGGCATGTCCTCCAGGCTGTTCCAGGAAGTCCGCGAGAAGCGCGGCCTGGTGTACTCCACCTACTCCTTTGCCTCGTCCTACGCCGATGCCGGCTACTTCGGCATGTACGCCGGCTGCACGCCATCCAAGGTGCGGCAGGTAGTCGACCTGCTGGGCGTGGAGCTGGACAAGCTCGCCGAGCACGGCATCACCGAAGACGAACTCCGCAAGGCCGTGGGACAGCTCGGCGGCGGCATCGTCCTGGCCCTTGAAGACACCGGTTCGCGGATGTCGCGGCTGGGCCGCGCCGAACTGGTGTCCGGCGAATACCAGGACATCGACGAGACGCTGCGCCTGATCAAGGCCGTCACCGTGGAACAGGTCCAGGAACTGGCGGCCGAACTCGCCGCGGCCCCGCGGACGGTCACGGTGGTTGGGCCGTTCGAGGAAACCGAGACGTTCGGACTATAGCGAACCGGCAGTCCTGGCGGCCCGGGGAACATGATGCTGGCGGCGGCACCCGTAAGAGTCCATCCTGAGTAGCAGGGGATTGATTCGGCGGTGGCGGCGATGGGCGGTTCAGCAATGGAACACGGGCATCCGGCGTTGTCCGGCCTGCTGGGCCACTGGCGGGGCCGGACACACGTCGCTGCAGGCCCATGGGGGCCCGAGCGCAGCGTTGACGCCGAGGTGACCTACAGCCAGGTGGCCGGGGGACTGGGCGTCGTGCAGAGCTACCGCCACGCTGAACCGGACGGCAGCCATTTTGAAGGGCACGGCATCTTCACCGTCGACTCCGTCCGCAACGACGTCCTCTGGTACTACGTGGACAGCGCCGGCGTGCCACCCGGCACCGCCGCGCGCTGCACCTGGCGCAATGGTGTGCTCCGCGTTGAACGCCGCAGCGACGCAGGCTGGACACGCCATTCCCTGCTCCTTGATGACGGTGTTCTGACCCACGTCACCGAGCTGCGGTCACCCGCAAGGAACGACGACGGCGATCCGGCGGGAGCGGAGGCCTCTCCTGATGGACGAAACCCGGCTTACCGGCCGTTCATGCGTTCGGTCTTCCACCGGGCATGAGGTCCCTCGGCCTGCCCTGAGGTCCTTCGACCTGCCTGGACCGCTGACAACAGGTCGAAGAAGTGGGCCGTGCTGACGGAGCTCCCCGGCCCACTATGGCCATGGCTGCATCGTTTTCCAGCAGTCCTTCAGTGGGTCCGGCGGGAGCGAAAACGGGCGCGCGTAGAACTCTTCCCAAAGAGGGTCGTCGGCGGCGATCTGCTCAGCTTCGAGATACTTCTCCTACACCGGGTCACTCTCAGGCGGACCCGGGTCCATCAATGCACTGTCCCCATGGGGAACCGCGTTCAAGAGACCTGCATCAGGTGGCCAGTGGGTTGGTGTGGGGTCGGGGTGTTCGGGTTTGTAGCGCCTGCCGGTGGGTGAGGTCCAGCCTGGTGGTTCGTTGTGGGTGGCGGGGCCGGGTGTCCAGCGGGTGTGGTGTTTGAGTTGGTGGTGTTTGGGGCAGAGTTGGGCGAGGTTGCTGATTCCTGTGGTGCCGCCGTGGTTCCAGGCGGTGAGGTGGTCGGTGTCGTTGTCGGGGGTGTGGTTGGTGCAGCCGGGGAACGTGCATGTGCTGTCGCGCAGGCGGATCCAGCGTTTGATGGTTTCGGGGAGCCGGTAGTTTTTCCTGCCGATTTCCAGGGGTGCCCCGTCGCGGGGGTCGACGAGGACCCGGTAGAAGGAGTCGGCCCCGTCCGCGACGAGTTTCCGGGCCATGGATGCCGGGATCGGCCCGAACCCAT
>NZ_JABFMW010000014.1:0-32397 GCF_013359725.1 Pseudarthrobacter sp. C4D7
GCGAGCGTAAGTCCTTTGGTGATCGTGATCGTAAGCCGTTTGGTGATCGTCCGCGTCGCGATGGTGAGGGTGACCGTCGCGGTTTTGGTGGCGGTGAAAACCGCAAGCCGTTCGGGGACCGGCAGGACCGCGCACCCCGCAGCTTCGACCGTGGTGATTCCCGCGCCGAGTCAGGCCGTGGCTCCGGACCCCGCAGCTTTGGCCGCGACCGGCAGGAAGACCGTCCTGTCCGCGTGCCCAACGCTGCCGACCTCCGCAGCGCCAACCGTCCGGACCGGGAACGTTCCCCCGAAATTGATGAAGACGTCACGGGCAAGGAACTGGACCGCGCCACGCAGCACCAGATCAAGACCCTTGAAGCCAAAAGCTCAGAGTGGGTGGCACGCCACCTGGTGATGGCGGGCCGCCTCATTGACGCCGAGCCGGAGCTGGCATTCCAGCACGCACTCGCCGCCAGCCGTCGTGGGGGCAGGCTCGCCGCTGTCCGCGAAGCCGTGGGCCTCACGGCCTACGCAGCCGGCCACTATGGTGAGGCGCTGCGCGAGTTCCGCACCTTCCGCCGCATTAGCGGCTCCAACGTTCACCTGCCCGTCATGGCCGACTGCGAACGTGGCCTGGGCCGCCCGGACCGCGCCCTCGACGTAGCCCGCTCGGAGGAAGCCCAGGACCTGGATGCTCCCGGCAAGGTAGAGCTGGCAATCGTCGCCGCCGGTGCGCGCACCGACCTGGGCCAGCTTGACGCGGCAGTAGCCGAACTTGAAATCCCGCAGCTGGACATGAACCGCGCGTTCTCCTACAGCCCCCGCCTCTTCCGTGCCTACGCCGATGCACTTGCGGCTGCGGGCCGGCAGGAAGAGGCAGACAAGTGGAACAGGCAGGCCGTCGTGGCAGAAGATGCCCTGGGCCTGGGCGCAGACCAGGAACCAGAGATCATCGACCTCGGCTGGGACGAGGAAGAAGAGGCCCGGGAAGAGGCTGAACGCCGCCGGATGCTCGAACGCGCTTCTGACGCCGCGGCGCCCGCAGCAGGTTCCACGGAAGCAGCTGCCAGGAGCGCCCGCGCGGCCGATGCGGAATCCGCGCAGGAGACCAGCATCGACGACCAGGACGCAGACTACTTCGTTTCCGATGACGCAGAATCAGACCACGACTCGGTGGAACACGACGAGCTCGACGTGCCCGCCGGCGGCGACGACGCTGACGACTCCAACGATGACGATGCCCATGCGGAGGACAACGCAGGCGTAGGACATGACGAAGAGCGCCGGGAAGACTGAACACAGATGAGCGATGTTTCCCTGGTTTCCCGCTTCGATGCACTCCTTGCCGACCTGGACGGCGTGGTTTACGCCGGTCCCCACGCCATCCCCGGAGCTGTTGAGTCGCTGAAGCAGCTTTCGGGGCTGGGCATCGGACTGGGCTATGTCACCAACAACGCATCCCGGTCACCTGCGGACGTGGCAGCGCATCTCCGTGAGCTTGGTGCACCCGCAGAGGACAACCAGGTGGTGAGTTCGTCCCAGGCGGCGGCCGAGCTGCTTGCCTCGATGCTCGCGCCCGGGTCCAGGATCCTTATCACTGGCAGCCCGGCCCTGGCCCGGGAAATTGAGCTGGTGGGCCTGGTACCGGTAGCCGGGCAGGATGAGGACCCGGTCGCCGTGGTCCAGGGGTTCAGCCCCGCCATCGGATGGAAGGACCTGGCCGAAGCCACCTATGTGGTCAATGCCGGTGCCCTCTGGGTGGCAACCAACACGGACATGTCCATCCCGCAGGCGCGCGGCATAGCGCCGGGAAACGGCACCCTGGTCGCCGCAGTCGCCGCAGCCACCGGCCAGCAGCCCCGGGTTGCGGGCAAGCCGGAGGCGCCGCTGTTCCATTCGGCAGCCAGGCGCCTCGGGGCCGAGCGTCCCCTGGTGGTTGGCGACCGGCTGGACACGGACATCCTGGGCGGCAATAACGCCGGTTTCGCCACGGTAGCGGTCCTGACCGGGGTCGACACGCGCGAAACCATCCTGGCGGCCAGGGCGGCGGAACGCCCCGAATACATCATTGATAACCTCGGGGATTTGCACCGGCCGTACCCGGAAGTAACGCACGACGACGGGACGTACACGTGCGGGGAGTCCACAGCGCGGGTGGCCAACGGAGCCGTGGGCATCATTGGCGGCCAGGACAACCTGGACTCGTGGCGGGCGGCGTGTGCCGCCTGGTGGGCCGCGACGCCTGACGCCGCAGCCCCGCAGGCGCCCAAGCTGGTGTGGCTGGATCACTAGACTGGTTCCATGACCGAGCTGACTGAACCGGAAGACCCGACAATCCAGCCGGCACCGGAATGGCCGCAGGCCGACCGGCAGGACCTAACGGATCCGCAGGTGGCGCAGTCCATCGCCCGGCTCCTGGACCTGCCCGGGCTTCCCGCAGCGGACCACGAGTCCGTCTACAACCTGGTTCACGATGACCTGCTGGCCGCGCTCAACAGCGATCCCGCAGACGTTGCTTTCCCAGGCACTGGGCCGGATGGCGGGGCCGCCTGATGCCGGTACGCCTCGACCAGGCCCTGGTGGCCCGCGGGCTGGCCAGGTCGCGAACGCATGCAGCCTCGTTGATCGCCGAAGGCAAAGTGAGTTCCGGTGGCCAGGTCCTTGGCAAGGCATCCCTGCAGGTTGACGAGAGCAGGAACCTGGCCGTCCAGCACGATGAGCAGGACACCTACGCCAGCCGTGCCGGGCACAAGCTGGCCGGCGCCCTGGACGCGTTCCCCGGCGTTTCGGCCCAAGGCAAACGGTGCCTTGACGCCGGTGCCTCCACCGGCGGCTTCACGGACGTCCTGCTGAGGCGGGGGGCCGCGCACGTGGTGGCGGTCGACGTCGGGCACGGCCAGCTGGTGCCGCACCTCCGGGACGACCCGCGCGTGGAAGTCCACGAGGGCATGAACGTCCGGTACATGGCGCCCGCCGATATCGGCGGCCCCGCGGCCCTGACCGTCGCCGACCTTTCCTTCATCTCCCTCACCCTCGTGGTTCAGCCCCTGGCTGACTGCACCGGGCCCGGGGGCGACCTGGTGCTGATGGTCAAGCCGCAATTCGAGATCGGCAAGGACCGCCTGGGCCGCACCGGCGTGGTCACCTCGGAGCGTGAACGGCGGATGGCCGTGGAGAAGGTGGCCAGGGCAGCGCTCGACGCCGGCCTGGACCTGTGCGGCCTGGCGGTCAGTCCGCTGCCCGGGCAGGACGGAAACGTCGAATACTTCCTGTGGATAAAACGCAGGATCACCCAAGACTTGCCTAAGATCGAAGAGCGAGAGGCGGCAGCAGCTGCCTTGCTCGGACAAATCTGGCCTAACCACTAGAGAGCGGAACCTGATGAGCAGGCGTGTACTGGTCCTTGCCCACACCGGCCGCGAGGAGTCGCTGAAGGCCGCCTGGGAAGCCTGTGCCCTGCTGCACGCCTCAGGCATGGTCCCGGTGATGCAGGAGTCCGAACTGGGCGACATGGAACGGTTCTTCGGGCACCTGGCCCAGCCGGTGGAGGTGCTCCACGACCATGTCCAGCTGCCCGATGTGGAACTGGTCATGGTCCTTGGCGGCGATGGAACCATCCTGCGGGCCGCGGAGCTGGTGCGCGAGGTGGACGTGCCGCTGCTGGGCGTGAACCTGGGCCATGTCGGCTTCCTGGCGGAAAGTGAGCGGGCAGACCTCGCCCAGACCGTCGAATGGATTGCCAGCCGCCAGTACACCGTTGAAGAACGCATGACCATCGATGTCCAGGTCTGGGTCCGCGGCCAAAAGATTTGGCACACCTGGGCTTTAAACGAGGCCGCCATCGAAAAAGCCAACCGGGAACGCATGCTGGAAGTCGTGACCGAGGTGGACGAGCGTCCGCTGACCTCCTTTGGCTCGGACGGCATCGTCCTGGCCACCCCAACGGGCTCCACGGCCTACGCGTTCTCCGCCGGTGGCCCCGTGGTGTGGCCTGAGGTGGAGGCGCTGGTGATCGTACCCATCAGTGCCCACGCGCTCTTTGCCAAGCCCCTTGTCGTATCGCCCCGGTCCCGGCTCGCCGTCGAGGTCCTGGGCCGCACCGATGCCCAAGGGGTCCTCTGGTGCGATGGCCGCCGTTCGGTGGACCTGCCGCCGGGTGCGCGGGTGGAAGTGACCAAGTCGGCCACCCCGGTCCGGCTGGCCCGGACCCACCAGACGCCCTTCTCGGCCCGTCTTGTCCGCAAGTTTGAACTGCCCATCCACGGCTGGCGCGGCCCGGTCCCCAAGTCCGACGCCGTGCACACCGGCCCCATCCCCATTGTGCGGACACCCCGGCCCATGCCGCCGCTGCCCGTCCCGGATGCGGAGAACCACGGCAGCGATCCCGATCCGTCGACTGCGAAGTGAAGCCATGCTTGAAGAACTGAGAATCCGCGACCTCGGCGTCATCACGGACGCAACACTCCCGCTCGGCCCGGGACTGAGCGTGGTGACCGGTGAAACCGGCGCGGGCAAGACCATGGTGGTCACCGCCGTCGGACTTCTCCTGGGAGCGCGCTCCGACGCCGGGGCCGTCCGGAGCGGTGCGAAAAGCGCCACCGCGGAGGCGGTGCTCAAGCTCAACGCCGGACATCCGGCCATCGCCCGTGCGCTCGATGCCGGCGCCGAAACCGAGGAGTTCGACGGCGGCGCGGAACTCATCCTGGCCCGGCGCCTGGGTGCGGACGGCCGCAGCCGTGCCTTCCTCGGTGGCCGGGCTGCCCCGGTGGGCGTGCTGGCCGAAATCGGCGAATCCCTGGTGGTGGTGCATGGCCAGTCGGACCAGATCCGGCTCAAGAGCGCCACGGCGCAGCGGGAAGCCCTGGACAAGTTCGCCGGCGACACCCTTGCCGGACCGCTGTCCGCGTACCAGGAGCTGTACAACGGGTGGAAGGCCAGCCAGGCGGAACTGGACAACCTGCGGAGCGCCGCCCGGGACAGGCTGCGTGAAGCCGAGTCCTTGGAGGCTGCCCTCGCCGAAATTGACGAAGTGGATCCGCAGCCGGGGGAGGACGAGCTCCTGAAGGCCGAAGCCGTCAAGCTCGCCAACGTGGAGGAACTGCGGATCGCGGCCAGCACAGCCCACCAGGCCCTCATCGCCGAGGACTTTGGCGAAACCGGCGACGCCACCACCCTGGTGGACTCGGCCAAACGCACCCTGGAGCATGTGGCCGAACATGATGCCGAACTCGGCGCCGCGGCCGCGCGGCTCGCGGAAGTAGGCTTCCTGCTCAACGACATCGCCACCGAACTGGCCAGCTACCAAGCCGGCCTGGACTCGGAGGGCCCGGAACGGCTCGCCGAAATCGAGGACCGCCGGGCTGCCCTGGCCAAACTGGTCCGCAAGTACGCCCCCACCATCGATGAAGTCCTCGAATGGGCGGAAAAGGCCCGCGTCCGGTACGACGAACTCCAGGACGACTCCTCCCGCATTGAAGCCCTCGACGCTGAAGTGGTCCGCGCCGAAGGCGAGCTGACCAAGCAGTCCGCCGCCATCAGCAAGATCCGTGCCAAGGCCGCCAAGGACCTCTCTGCCCGTGTCAGTGCCGAGCTGAAGGCCCTGGCCATGGCTGACGCCACCCTGGTGATCAATCTCGAACCCTCCGGGCAGCTGGGCCCGCACGGCGCGGACGAGATCAGCTTCCTGCTCCAGCCGCACTCAGGTGCACCTGCCCGGCCGCTCGGCAAGGGCGCGTCCGGTGGTGAGTTGTCCCGCGTCATGCTTGCCATCGAAGTAGTCCTGGCTGCCGTGGATCCCGTCCCGACATTTGTGTTCGACGAGGTGGACGCCGGCGTTGGCGGACGCGCCGCCGTCGAGATCGGCCGCAGGCTGGCCATGCTGGCACGCCACGTCCAGGTGCTGGTGGTGACGCACCTTCCCCAGGTGGCCGCCTTTGCGGACCAGCACATCACCGTGACCAAGACATCCGTCAGGGGGGCCGACGGCGGCACCGCCACCGGCTTCACCTCCAGTGACGTCCGGCTCCTCGATGAGCCCGAACGCGTACGTGAGCTTGCCCGCATGCTGGCGGGGCAGGAAGACTCGGAATCCGCTCAGGCACACGCCCGGGAACTGCTGGACGACGCCAAACTCCTGCCGCAGAGGGCCTGACGGCCTCTACGGGAAGAAGCAATTGATGATAGGCTCGAACTCCGTGGTGCAGCGATCAAATTCCCGTGTAAATTCCCGGTTCCCGGGTTCCTCCAAGATGACGAAGCACATCTTCGTCACCGGCGGCGTGGCCTCCTCCCTCGGCAAGGGACTGACGGCCTCCAGCCTCGGTCACCTCCTCCGGGCCCGCGGCCTGTCCGTCACGATGCAGAAGCTCGATCCCTACCTCAACGTGGATCCGGGCACGATGAACCCCTTCCAGCACGGCGAGGTCTTCGTGACCGACGACGGCGCCGAGACGGACCTGGACATCGGGCACTACGAGCGTTTCCTCGACGAGAACCTCGAAGGTTCCGCCAACGTGACCACCGGCCAGGTGTACTCCACCGTGATCGCCAAGGAACGCCGCGGCGAATACCTGGGTGACACCGTCCAGGTCATCCCGCACATCACGGACGAGATCAAGCGCCGCATGCGGCTGCCCGCCGAAGGCAAGAACGCACCGGACGTCATCATCACCGAAATCGGCGGAACCGTGGGCGACATCGAGTCCCAGCCGTTCCTCGAATCCGCGCGCCAGGTGCGCCAGGACGTGGGCCGCGGCAACGTCTTCTTCGTGCACGTCTCACTGGTCCCGTATATCGGACCGTCGCAGGAACTGAAGACCAAGCCCACCCAGCACTCCGTGGCAGCCCTGCGGTCCATCGGTATCCAGCCCGAGGCCATCGTCATCCGGTCCGACCGCGAGATCCCCGAGGCCATGCGCGCCAAGATCGGCCGCATGTGCGACGTCGACCTCGAAGCAGTCATCGGCTGCCCGGACGCTCCCAGCATCTACGACATCCCCAAGACCCTGCACGCACAGGGCCTGGACTCCTACATCGTCCGTGCCCTGGACCTGCCGTTCAAGGACGTGGACTGGACCAGCTGGGACCGCCTCCTCGAAGCCGTCCACAACCCCAAGCACCAGGTCGAAATCGCCCTGGTGGGCAAGTACATCGACCTCCCGGACGCGTACCTCTCCGTGACCGAAGCCCTGCGTGCCGGCGGCTTCGCCAACGAGGCCAAGGTCAAGATCCGGTGGGTCCCGTCGGACGAGTGCGAGACCCGTGAGGGTGCCATGAAGGCCCTCGACGGCGTGGACGCCATCTGCGTGCCGGGCGGCTTCGGCATTCGCGGCCTGGAAGGCAAGCTGGGTGCCCTGAAGTTCGCCCGCGAGACCAAGCTTCCCGTGCTTGGCCTCTGCCTCGGCCTGCAGTGCATGGTCATCGAGTACGCCCGCAACGTGGTGGGCCTGGAAGGTGCCTCCTCCAGCGAGTTCGAGCCGGATTCCAAGTACCCGGTCATCGCCACCATGGAGGAGCAGCTGGAGTTCGTTGAAGGCCGCGGCGACTTGGGCGGCACCATGCGCCTGGGCCTCTACGAAGCCAAGCTGGACGAAGGCTCCGTCATTGCCGGCACCTACGGCAAGACCACCGTCAGCGAACGCCACCGGCACCGCTACGAGGTCAACAACAAGTACCGCCAGCAGATTGCCGAGAAGGGCCTGGTCTTCTCCGGAACCTCCCCGGACGGCAAGCTCGTCGAATTCGTTGAGCTTCCTGCCGACGTCCACCCGTACTACGTGGCCACGCAGGCCCACCCCGAGCTGAGCTCGCGGCCCACCCGTCCGCACCCGCTGTTCGCCGGCCTGATCAAGGCCGCCCTGGATCACCAGAACGCGAACCACCAAGGTGCCGCCGACACGGCCGCTGCCGCGGCAGGGGAGCCTGCAGCATCGGGTAGCGTTACCGCTAAGTAGTCAATAGAACAAAAGGACGGCGCGATGCCTGGTACACCTGAAGCCACCCCTGCCAGACAGGTTTCGGATGCACCAAGCCCGCGCCGTCTTTTGTCTACGGAGAAGGTGTACCAGGGCCGGATCTGGGACGTCGTCAGTGACACCTTCCAGCTCTCCGATTCAGGGGATGCCCTCACCCGCGACTACATCGACCACCCCGGCGCGGTGGCCATCCTGCCCATGAATGGCGAGGGCCAGATCCTGCTGCTGAAGCAGTACCGGCACCCCGTGGGCATGGACCTCTGGGAAGTCCCCGCGGGCCTGCTGGACGTGGAAGGTGAGGACTTCGTGGTGGGCGCTGCACGGGAACTCGCCGAGGAAGCGGACCTGTCGGCAGGGACCTGGAACGTCCTGGCCGACGTCTTCAATTCCCCCGGATCCTCCAGCGAAGCCATCCGGATCTACCTTGCCCGCGACCTCACCGAAGTGCCGCCCCACGAACGCCACGAGCGGACGGATGAGGAAGCAGAGATCGAATTCCACTGGATCAGCCTGGACGACGCCGTGGCCTCCGTGCTGGCAGGCCGGCTGCACAACCCGTCCGCCGTCGTCGGGATCCTTGCCGCCGCTGCGGCCCGGGCCGGCAACTATGAAGGACTTCGTCCCTCCGACGCCCCCTGGCCCGCGCACCCCAGCCAGCGCTGATGGTGCCGGGTCCCTCGGCCGAAGCGGCTCCGGAAGCCGCTCCGGCGCCGAACCCCCACGGTGCGAACGGCCCAACGCCCAGCCCTGCCCCCACCGGAATTCCAGCGGCAATCGAGCGCGGAATCACCGATTACCTCCAGCATGTCGGCGTGGAACGGGGCCTGGCCGCGAACACGCTGGCAGCCTACCGTCGAGACTTGGCACGGTACGCCCGCTACATTGCTGCTGCCGGCTGCAGCCGGCCGGGTGACATCACCCGGCACCACGTCACCGGTTACGTCCGTGCCCTTTCAGACGGTTCCGACGGCGGCTCCACCCTGGGAGTACGGTCGGCGGCCAGGACGGTGGTGGCGGTGCGGGGGCTGCACAAGTTCTGGGCGCTGGAGGGTTACACACCCGCAGATCCTGCCAGCGAAGTCCACCCGCCCATGGCCGGTAAACGGCTGCCCAAAGCCATCAGTGTCGATGAAGTGACGCGGATCCTTGAAGCTGCGGGAACAGACACCGCCACCGGGCTGCGTGACCGTGCCCTGCTCGAATTCCTCTACTCCACCGGTGCCCGCATCAGCGAGGCCGTGGGACTGGACGTCGACGACATCTCCCTGGCGGAGCCGGAATCCGGGCCCGCGATTGTCCGCCTGTTCGGCAAGGGCTCGAAGGAACGACTCGTACCGCTGGGCTCCTACGGGGCACGGGCGCTGGATGCCTACCTGGTCCGCGGGCGCCCGCTGCTGGCTGCCAAGGGAAAAGGCACGCCCGCACTCTTCCTCAACGCCCGCGGCGGGAGGATCAGCAGGCAGAGCGCCTGGACCATCTTGAAGGCGGCGGCGGAAAAGGCCAACATCACCCGCGACGTTTCGCCGCACACGCTGCGGCATTCATTCGCCACCCACCTCCTGGAAGGCGGCGCCGACGTCCGGGTGGTGCAGGAACTGCTGGGTCACGCGTCCGTGACCACCACCCAGGTCTACACCCTGGTCACCGCCGATACCCTCCGCGAGATCTACGCCGCGGCACACCCACGGGCTCTGGGATGAACAAGGCCTGACACCCGCCCTGGATCGATTCCGCAGGGTAATTTTCCTGCTGCTGTAAGAATCAGCGCCGCCCGGGACACTTAGTCTTCAGGAAGAAGTCATCACGTGTCCGGGGGAAATACCATGTTGGCAGCGGAAGAGCAGGCATTCATCGATCTGCATTCCCGGCATTCCGGGAGGGTCTACCGGTACATCGCCTGCCGCATCAGCGATGCGGGCCGGGCCGAGGAGCTGGCAGCCGATGTGTTCCGGATCGCCTGGCAGAAGCAACCACCGGAACCACCCGGCATTGGCTGGCTGCTGGCCACGGCCCGCCATGTGCTCGGCAACGAATACAAGGGCCGTCGCCGGCGCCAGGAACTTCTTGACCGGTTGCAGGACGAGGAGCGCAGCAGGGCCCCGCAGGAGGAAACCGGGGAACAGGCTGCGGTAGCGGAGGTGCTCGGCCGGCTCCGGGAACGGGACCGTGAGATCCTCATGCTCAGTTACTGGGATGACCTGACCATCGCCGAAGTTGGCCAGGTCCTTGAATGTTCCCCCTCCACGGCTGCCGTACGGCTGCACCGTGCACGCCGGGCGTTCGCCAAAGCGGCGCCGGCCCGGCTCATGACCGAACGGAAGGACTAGCCATGGATCGGATCGAGCAGTTGATGAAGGCAGCCAAACCCCGGCCCATGGCACCGGATGAGGTGCCCGGGGGCCACGCACCCTATGCGTTGGGACCTTTCGGGGAAGCGGAGGCCATCCACCCCGCCGCCCGGGCGCCTGAACAGCGCATCCAGCGGGGACGGGCAGCCGTCCGGATGGCTGCCGCGACCGTCCTGGCTGCTGCAGCTGTGGCCGGCGCGGTGTACGTGGGTGGAACCATGGCACAGAGGCCCATGCCCGGCCCCGCTGTGGCGCCTCCGGCGACGGCCGCAAGCCCAGCGCCGGCCAGCCCTTCGGCCACACCGCTTGCCAGCGGACAACCCACTGCCACTACGCCGCCTGCCACCGGCCAGTCGGGAAATCCTGCCGCCGGTGGCTTGAGTACCGGCGGCGTGCCCTGCACCATGGACAACGTTGACCTGCAGCGAAATGACCAGCAGCGCATCATCTTCCCGATCCCCGCCGACCAGCAGCACCTCTACACCGTCCTGGGTTGCGCCGGCGGCTGGCTGGCCTTCTCCATCTCTGATGAGGGAGCCAAGATCCTTCAACTTGATGGCGGCAACGCCTGGTACCAGATCGCCAAACTGCAGGATGGCCGGTTCCTTTGCGATTTCCGCCGACAGACCGCCAGCGTCCTGAACTGGGAGTTCCAGGCACTCAACCACCAAGGGCTCACAGCCCAGGAAGCGATGGACCGGGACTTTGCCTCCAAAGGGCTGCCGGTGGAGCTCCGGAAGCAACTCGTTGGCGATGGCCCGGCTAACGGGTAGCTGCAGGGCCCGTCGGCAGCTATAGGGTTGTGCACATGGAATCCGCCCAGGTCACCCTCTGTTTCCTCCTGCGGGAGGGGCCGGCAGGAGCTGAAGTCCTGCTGG
This sequence comes from Pseudarthrobacter sp. C4D7, assembly GCF_013359725.1. Taxonomy (GTDB): domain Bacteria; phylum Actinomycetota; class Actinomycetes; order Actinomycetales; family Micrococcaceae; genus Arthrobacter. Next base: position 11,181 of record NZ_JABFMW010000014.1, read on the forward strand.
GGCTGAAACTAACCGGCTTCGGTAAAGGAAAAATCGTGGGCATCGGCGGCCACGTCGAGCCGGGGGAGACCCATGCCCAGGCTGTTGTCCGCGAAATCCGGGAAGAGACCGGTCTGATCGTGCTTGAGCCCGACCTCAGCCATGCCGGTCTGGTGGAGTTCGTTTTCCCGGCAAGGCCCGAGTGGAACATGTCCTGCCGGCTGTTCACCACCCGGCGCTGGCAGGGCCAACCCGCCGAGAGCCGCGAGATCAGCCCGGAATGGTTCAGCACGGCGGCCCTGCCGCTGGAGCGTATGTGGCAGGACGCCGAACACTGGCTGCCGCCGGCGCTCTCCGGCGAGACCATCGACGTCGTCGTCATCCTGAATGACGACAATGAAACGGTGGCATCTGTCCGTTACCCCGGGGCGCAGGGGACCCCGCTGCGGCGCTGACATCGCGGAGGTAACGATGCGGCGAATATTCTGCTTGCGCTTCCGGCCGGATCCGCGGAGTTCGGTAGCGTAGGCCGGGCAGCGCCGGTCCGGCGCCGTATCTGTCCAGACACATGGGGGTAAATGCATGGACATCCGAACCGATCCGGGCACCTGCGGCCACGCCACTGCAGGGCCCGGGCAACCCGCAGGTCAGGGAATCCCGGGACGACGTCCCGGCGGTGTGCGGGCTTTCGCCAGTGGGACGGTTATGGCAACTGTCCTGCTGCTGGGGGCGTCCGCCTGCGGATCTTCACCAACTGCCACCGAAGCAACCGTTGCGCCGGGCACCGGTACGCCGGCGGTAACGTCGACCGGACAAGCGTCGGCCACGGCCGCCTCGAGCCCTGAACCTTCCGCGGCCCAGCCCTCTCCTTCCGCGGAAAGCGCCTCTCCTGCGGACCGGACCCAGTGGCGGACCTATACCAGCGCGGATGGAAAAGTCAGCTTCGAGTACCCCGGCGACTGGACGGTGGCCAATGCGCCTGCACCTGACGGTACGCCACGGACCAGCGTTGAGGTCAGGGACGCAGAGGGAACAGTGTTGGCTGCGTTGGATTATGGACCGTCGAACGGTGGCCTCGGGGGTGCCTGCCAAAACCCCGTCCCGTACAGCGTGCTGGACTCGGTGGAGCTCCCGCTGCCGTACAACACGGCGGCCGCCGACACGATTGCTCCCCGCTATGTTTTCCGCGCACTGGAAGAGCCCGGCCGGGTGACCGCTGCCTATGGCATCACCAGCAGCGTGGCCGGACGGGACGGGAAGGCGTGCATGTTCTACAACGTCGTCAGCGGTCCCGCCGATTCGCCCCTGTATTACTTCACCAACGCCGTCCAGGTGAACAGCGGTGTGGCCGCACCTGCGCCGAGCGGCCCCGCCGCGAAGATTTTTCCGACCATGGACGCTGCCCGCGCCTATATGCAGACTCCGGAGTACGTCCACATTAAGCGGACCATAACGTCGCTGAAGATCCGCAGCTGACGGGGCGCGCCGGCGCAGCACCCGGCGCCGTGCCAAACGCAGCGGCCCGGCCACCCATGGAGGGTGACCGGGCCGCTGTGTTGCCGCCGTGGCGGGCGAAGACTGGCCGTGGGGGTTAAGGCAGGTGCCGTTCTTCCACGCCGTTGTACTCGCTTAGCGGGCGGATCAGCGAGTTGGCGTCCAGCTGCTCCATGATGTGCGCCGTCCAGCCGGTAATGCGGCTGGCCACGAAAAGGGGCGTGAACGTGGGGGTATCGAAGCCCATCAGGTGGTACGTGGGCCCGGCCGGGTAGTCCAGGTTCGGCTTTATCGCCTTCGCCTCGTCCATCGCGGTCTCCAGGCCGTTGTAGAGCCCCAGAAGCTCGGGGCGGCCGTAGTGGGCGATCATCTTGTCCAGGGCAGCCTTCATGGTGGGAACCCGGGAATCGCCGTGCTTGTAGACGCGGTGGCCGAAGCCCATGACCTTCTTTTTCTGCGCCAGGGCGTCTTCCATCCACGCCTTCGCCCGTGCCGCCGCTTCTTCCAGGGACTCTTCCTGCCGGATACCGATCTCATCGAAGGTGTGCATCACGGCTTCGTTTGCCCCGCCATGCAATGGACCCTTAAGTGCGCCGATCGCTCCGGTCACGGCCGAATGCAGGTCCGAGAGCGTCGAAGTGATCACCCTGGCCGTGAAGGTGGACGCGTTGAAGGAGTGCTCGGCGTAGAGGATCATCGAAACGTTGAAGGCCTCCACCACCTCAGGCACCTGTTCCTCGCCGAAGGCCATCCACAGGAAATTTGCCGAATAGCCCAGGTCATCGCGCGGCTCCACGAGCTCCTGGCCGTGCCGGCGGCGCTGGTCATAGGCCACCACCGCCGGCATGGCAGCGAACAGGTCCACGGCCTTGGCCATGTTGGCCTCCCGCGACGAGTCCTCCGCCTGCGGGTGCCGGGCACCCATCACCGAGGCGGCGGTGCGGCAGACATCCATCGGGTGGGACGTGGTGGGCAGTGCGTCGATGACCTGCTTGACCACGGGGTCGAGGGCGCGGCCGGCGCGCTCCTTCGCGGTGAATTCCGCGAGCTGGTCCGCGGTGGGCAGTTCGCCGTTCCACAGCAGGTAGGCCACTTCCTCGAAGCTGCAGCGGGCGGCCAGCTCCTGGACCGGGTAGCCGCGGTACAGCAGCGAGTTGGTGTCGGGGTTGACCTTCGAAACCGCGGTGTAATCCACCACGACGCCGGCGAGGCCCTTCTTGATCTCATTTTCAGCCATGCTGAAACTCCTTTGTTCCTAACGCCTGTTGACCGGCCGGGGCCGGCAGTCGGTGGGGTTGTCAGACTCCGGGGATCCGGAAGTTGAACACCCCGGTGTCAAAGTGGTTGTAGGCCTCATAGTCAACGAGGTCGTAGAGCCTGGCACGGGTCAGCATGCTTGGAACCTGTGCCTCCTGGGTGCCGTCGGATTTGATCGATTCCAGAGTACGCTCAGCGGCGCCCATGGCACTACGGAGCAGCGTTACCGGGTAGATGATCATGTTGACGCCCACGCCGGCCAGCTCGTCCACGGTGAAGAGGTCGCTTTTGCCGAATTCGGTCATGTTGGCCAGGATCGGCACGTCCACGGCGTCCCTGATGGCCTTGAACTCGCTGAGGTCCTTCATGGCTTCGGGGAAGATCGCATCCGCGCCGGCTTCCACCAAGGCCTTTGCCCGGTCCTGGGCCGCTTCCAGTCCGTCGGTGGCCCGGATGTCGGTGCGGGCCATGATGAGGAAGTTGGGATCGCGCCGGGCGTCGGCCGCGGCCCGGATCCGTTTGGTGGCAGTATCCAGGTCCACCACGTTCTTGCCGTCCAGGTGGCCGCAGCGCTTGGGGTTGAACTGGTCCTCGATGTGGCAGCCGGCAAGGCCGGCGTTTTCCAGCTCCTGGACGGTGCGCGCCACGTTCATGGGCTCACCGAATCCGGTGTCCGCGTCCACGATCGAGGGCAGGTCGGTCATGCGGGCGATCTGCCCGGCCCGGGTGGCCACCTCGGTGAGCGTTGTCAGCCCGATGTCAGGCAGCCCCAGATCATTGGCCAGGACGGCGCCGGAAATGTACACCCCGGCGAAGCCCTTTTCCTCGATCAGGCGGGCGGAGAGCGGATTGAACGCGCCGGGGAACTGCTGGATGGTCCCGGAGGCCAGCAATTCCCGGAACCGGGTCCGCTTCTGTTCCGGGGTCGTCTTTGAGTACAGCATCAGAAGAGTCCCTTCGGTGCCGCCGCGAGGTCGATCACGCCGGGGGCGGCAGTGATGTTCAGCTGGTCCAGCTCGCCGGCGGCGAGTTCGGGGAGGCGTTCGACGGCGGCGAGGAACCTTTCGATCTCCGCCTCCTCCACCAGCCCGGCGGCCAGCGTGCGGAACTTGTTCACGTACTGCTCCCGGGCAAACGGACGGGCGCCCAGCGGGTGTGCGTCGGCCACGGCGATCTGGTCCGTGATGACTGTGCCGTCCTTGAGCGTGATCTCCACGGAACCGCCAAAGGCCTTTTCAGCGATGTCCAGCGAGTGGTAGCGGCGGGTCCATTCCGCGTCCTCGACGGTGGTGACCTTGTGCCACAGCTCCGCGGTGTCCGGACGCGCGGCGCGCTCCGGGGCGTAGGAGTCCACGTGGTGCCAGGCCCCGTCCTGGAGCGCCACCGTGAAGATGTAGGGGATGGAGTGGTCCAGGGTCTCGCGGCTGGCGGTGGGGCTGTACTTCTGGGGGTCGTTCGCGCCGGAGCCGATCACATAGTGGGTGTGGTGGCTGGTCTTGATCAGCACGGACTCGACGTTGGCGGGGTCGGTGACCTCCGGGCGCTCGCCGTGGAGCTTGCGGGCCAGGTCGATCCAGGCCTGCGCCTGGTACTCGGCCGAGTGCTCCTTGGTGTAGGTGTCCATGATGGCGCGCTTGGCCTCGCCGGGCGTCGGCAGCGGCACCATGTAGGAGGCGTCCGGGCCGTCCAGCATCCAGGCGATGACGCCGTCCTCTCCCTCGTAGATCGGCACGGGGGAGGTCTGGCCGCGCATGGCACGGTCCGCGGACTCCACGGCCATCTTGCCGGCGAACGCGGGGGCGTGCGCCTTCCAAGTGGAGATCTCGCCCTTGCGGGACTGCCGGGTGGCGGTGGTTGTGTGCAGCGCCTGGCCGACCGACTGGAAGATCGTCTCGACGTCCAGGCCCAGGAGGGTGCCGATGCCTGCGGCGGCGGAGGGGCCGAGGTGGGCGACGTGGTCGATCTTGTGCTTGTGCAGGCAGATGGCCTTAACCAGGTTGACCTGGATTTCGTAGCCGGTGGCGATGCCGCGGATCAGGTCCGCCCCGCTGGAACCCACGTGCTGGGCGACGGCGAGGATCGGCGGGATGTTGTCGCCCGGGTGGGAGTAATCCGCGGCGAGGAAGGTGTCATGGTAGTCCAACTCGCGGACCGCGACGCCGTTCGCCCACGCAGCCCATTCCGGGGCCACTCGTTCTTCGATGCCGAAGACCTTCGAGCCCTTGCCGCCGGTGGTGGGGCCGTGGGTCAGCGCCTGGGCGCGGGCCGCAACGATCGGGGCGCGGTTCAAGGAGGCGATGGCCACCGAGGCGTTGTCGATGACGCGGTTGATCACCATGTCCGTGACTTCCCCGGAGACGGCAACGGGATCGGCCGCCACCTGGGCGATCTTGTAGGCGAGCTGGTCCTCGCGGGGCAGGTTCTCTTCGCTCTTGTAGACGCGGACGTGGTGTTCCTTAACCATGGTGCTCCTTCGGAGGGGATGCGTGGGTTGCTTTAATGTGGGAAAGGCTTCGGTGCAGGTGGAGGACGGTTGCAGCCTCCGCGAGCTTCGGGTTGCCGGCGGCGATGGCCTCTGCGATCGCTGCGTGTTCAGCGGCGGCCGCCGCGAGGCGGCAGGCGTCGTCGGCGGCCAGCCGTCGGATCCGGACCAGGTGCACGCGCAGGCTTCGCATGGCCTGGGCCAGGTAGGAGTTGGAAATCGCGGCATCGATGGCCGTGTCCAGCCTGCCAACGAGTTCGTAGTAGTCATGCAGGGCGGGGTGGTTGCCGCTGATCAGTTGCGGAGCGTTGAGCAGTTCGCGCTGCAGTCCCTCAAACGTGGCAGGGTCGCCGCGCCGGGCAGCCAGTGCGGCGGCCTTGCCCTCGAGGGTTTCGCGCAGTTCGAACAGTTCGTCGATATCTTCCAGGGAGATGCCGGTGACCACGACGCCGCGGCCGCCCGCCGTCGTCAGCCCTTCCGCCGTGAGGCGGCCCAGTGCTTCGCGAAGCGGTGTGCGCGAGATGCCCAGCCGCTCGGACTGTTCCACTTCGGCGAGGACTGTGCCCGGTGCCAGACGCCATTCGATGATGTCGTCCCGCAGGGACGCATAGGCCCTGTCGCTGGCGCGCATTGAGTCCTCCTTCCTTGGTGACACCACGATTGTATACACAGGGCACCCAATAAGTCAGTAGGTCCCCAAAATAGCGGGAACTGGTCGAGATTATGTATACAGAAGTCTTGTGGCGTGCAGGGAATGGCCGCTACCATGAGCTGCATCACAACGTCGTGGACGGGACACACTCATGGTCACCAAAAGCTACCGGGACACATACCGGCGCAGCGTCGAACAGCCCGAGGAATTCTGGCTGGAGGCGGCCGCTGGGATTTCCTGGACCTCAGCACCGGGCCGGGCGCTGGACTCAGGCCGGGCGCCCCTGTACCGCTGGTTCCCGGACGGGATCCTCAATACCTCCTACAACGCCCTCGACCGCCATGTCGCAGCGGGCCGCGGTGACCAGGATGCCCTGGTCTACGACTCCGCGATGCTCGGCACCCAGCGGCGCTACAGCTACGCCGAACTGACGGATCTGGTGGCCCGCTTCGCCGGGGTGCTTCGCGGCCAGGGCGTCGGGAAGGGCGACCGCGTGGTGATCTACATGCCCATGATTCCGGAAGCAGCCATCGCCATGCTGGCAACAGCCCGGCTGGGGGCGGTGCACTCGGTGGTCTTCGGCGGGTTCGCGCCCAAGGAACTGGCCGCCCGCATCCGTGACGCCGCCCCCTCGGCCGTGGTCACGGCCTCCGGCGGCATCGAACCTTCACGCCGGATCGAGTACCTTCCCGCCGTCGCGGAGGCGCTCGCCCTGGCCGGGGAGCCGGACACCACCGTCCTGGTCAAAGCCCGGGACGGCTTCGCCTCCGCCGCTGCCGACTACGCCGGCTGGCTGGACTGGGACACGGCGATGGCGTCCGCCGAGCCGGCCGCCCCAGTGGACGTCCAGGCGACGGATCCGCTCTACATCCTCTACACATCGGGAACCACCGGCGCACCCAAGGGCGTGGTGCGGGACAACGGCGGCCACGCCGTCGCCTTGAGCTGGACGCTGGAGAACATTTACGACGTCGGCCCCGGCGACGTGATGTGGACCGCCTCCGACGTCGGCTGGGTGGTGGGCCACTCCTACATCGTCTACGGGCCGCTGCTCGCCGGCGCCACCACCGTGATGTACGAGGGCAAGCCTGTGGGAACGCCCGACGCCGGCGCTTTTTGGCGCGTGATCCAGGACCACAAGGTGAATGTGCTGTTCACGGCACCCACCGCCCTGCGGGCCATCCGGAAGGCGGACCCCGGGGCGGCGCTGCTGGAGAAGTACGACATCTCCAGCCTGCGCACCCTGTTTGCCGCGGGTGAACGGCTGGACACGGACACGTTCCATTGGGCATCCAAGGTCCTGGGTGTTCCGGTGGTGGACCACTGGTGGCAGACCGAGACCGGCTGGGCCATTTGCGCCAACCCGCGTGGACTGGATCCGCTGCCCATCAAGGCCGGCTCTCCAAGCGTCCCGATGCCGGGGTTCCGGCTGCGGATCCTCGACGGTGCGGGCGGGGAAGTGGAGCCCGGCATCGAGGGGAACATCGTCCTGGATTTGCCGTTGCCACCGGGCACCCTCACCACCCTGTGGGGGAACGACGAACGGTTCATTTCGTCCTACCTGCAGGCCTTCGATGGCTGCTACGCCACGGGCGACTCCGGCTACCGGGACGGCGACGGCTACCTGTTCGTGATGGGCCGCACCGATGACATCATCAACGTCGCCGGCCACCGGTTGTCCACCGGTGCCATGGAGCAGGTGATAGGCCAGCACCCAGCCGTGGCCGAATGCGCCGTGATTGGCCTCGCCGACCCCCTCAAGGGCCAGCGTCCCAGCGGTTACGTGGTGCTTAAGTCCGGAGTCGACATCCCCGAAGACGTCCTGGCCAAGGACCTGGTTGCCTTGGTGCGGCGGGACATCGGCGCGGTAGCGGATTTCAAGCATGTGACGGTGGTGGAAGCCCTGCCCAAGACGCGGTCGGGGAAGATCCTCCGTAAGACCATGCGCCAGATCGCTGACGGCGAGGAATACACGGTGCCCTCCACCATCGAGGATCCGGGCGTCATTGACCAGCTGATCGGTGTCCTCGGGACCGGCGGCCCGGAAGCACCCTGACCCGCGCGGCCGCGGCCTTCCACGCCGCTGCCCACATCAGCGGGCGTTCCAGCGGTACTCATTCTCCGGCCGGCCCGGGGTGCCGTAGCGGGCGGTCCGGGAAACCGTGCCGGCATCGGCAAGGTACTCCAGGTAGCGCCGCGCAGTGACCCGGGACATGCCCAGGCCATCCATGACTTCGGTGGCCGATACTGCGTCGGGCTGCAGGCGGAGGAATTCCTGGACCGAGCCGAGCGTCGAGGCGGAAAGGCCCTTCGGCAGGGGGAGTTCGGACGGAGCACGCAGGCTCGCAAAAGCCTGGTCCACCTCGCTTTGCGAGGCACCACCCTTGCCGGGCCGGGCGTTCGACCCTGCCAGCTGCTGCCTGAACTGGCGGTAGTTTTCGAGCTTGTCCGAGAAGGTTGCGAACGTGAAGGGCTTGATCAGGTACTGGACCACCCCGATGGCAACGGCACTGCGGACGATGGCCAGTTCGCGGACGGCGGTGATGGCGATAATGTCTGCCAGGATCCCGGCCGACCGCATCCGCCGCGCGATGTCCAGGCCGTGCAGGTCGGGCAGGTTCATGTCCAGCAGGACCAGTTCCACCGGCTCTCCCGCAGCCACGAATTCGTTAAGGAGCCGCAGCGCGGACTGGCCGTCGGGCGCGGTCCCCGCGAGCTCAAACCCTTCCAGCCGCCCCACATAAGCGGCGTGGGCCGCGGAAGCGATGGCCTCGTCTTCGACGACGAGGACCCGGATGTTGCTCACTGTTTGTGCTCCTTCTCCCCGGACAACGCCGCAGGGAGGAATACTTCGAATTTGGCGCCGCGCCGGCCGTTAGTGGCCAGCGTACCGCCCAAACGCTGCACGGCCTGCCGCACAAGAGCCAGGCCGATGCCGCGGCCGCCCATCCCGGCCGGCTTGGTGCTGAAGCCGTGCCTGAAGATCCGTTCCGAGTCCGCGGGGTCGATGGGCATCCCGGAATCATTGACGGCGATGTCCAGGCCTTCCTCATCGGCCTCGACTGTCAGCACCACGCGCCGCGGGGGAGGAGCGTCTGCCGCAGCGTCGATGGCGTTGTCCAGCAGGTTCCCCAGGATGGTCACCAGATCCTGGACGGGAACACCGGGTGCCGCTCCGGAACCCAGGGTGGACACCTCCAGGCGGACGCCGCGTTCGTGGGCCTCTGCCACCTTGCCCATCACCAGCGCACCCACCACCGGTTCATCAATCGAGCTGACCATGTCGTCCGTCAGCTGCTGGCTAAGGGCCAGGTCCCGGGTGGCGAAATCGAGGGCTTCCCCCGTTCGGCCAAGTTCCAGGAGCGAGACCATGGTGTGAAGCCGGTTGGCGTGCTCATGTGTCTGGGCCCGCAGCGCATCGGAAAGGGTCCGCATGGTCTGCAGTTCGTTGCCCAGAGCCTCGATTTCCGTCCGGTCCCTGAGTGTGGCCACTGTTCCGTATACCGGAACCTTCCCGCGAGCTCCGGGGGAATCGGGACCCCTCGCCGGCCCCTGGTTGACCACCAGCACCCGTGAACCGGTCAGTACCATCTCATCGTTGGTGGTCCGCCCGGACTCGAACAGGCTCCTCAGTTCGCTGTCCAGGGGAAGATCTGCCAGGGACGGGGGCCGCGTGGGATCGTTGCTGCCGGTCTCGGCCAGGCCCAGCAGCTCGGCAGCCTGGTCGTTGTACATCACCACCCGCTTCCGGGCGTCGATGAGGATCAGCCCTTCACGGACCGAGTGCAGGACCGATTCGTAGTAGGCGAACAACTGCGCCAACTGTTCAGGCCCCCACCCGCGGGTCACACGGCGAAGATACCGGCCCAGCAGCCACGAGGCGAGGGATCCACCCACCAGCAGGGCGATGCCGATGGCCAGCAGCACCGGCAGGCGGCCAGTGAACGCCACATCCACATTGCGGACGGTAACGCCTGCCGCCACCAGGGCCTTGACGGTTCCCGCAGCGTCCTTGACCGGCACGATCGTCCGGACTGAGGGGCCCAGGGTGCCCGCGGTGACTTCGGTAAACGGCCGGCCCTGCAGGGCGGCGTCGATCGACCCGATGTAGGGCTTGCCCAGCTCCTCATCCCGGGGGTGGGTCCAGCGCGTCCGGTCGGGAGCCATGATGGTGACGAAATCGATGTTCGCCGCGGCCGTCACATCCTTGGCGTAGGGCTGCAGCAGGGCGGAGGGATCGGGGGTGGCGGCGGCCTGGAGCACCAGGGGATTGGCCGCGATGGAGGCGGCCACCCCCTCCATCATGCGGCCGGCTTCGGCGTAGGTCCGGTCCCGGGCATCCACGTAGGCAGCAGTGCCCACAATGGCGATGAAAGACACCACGATCAGCAGGTTCGCCACGAAGAGACGGCGGGCAATGCTCCAGCGGTGGATCATGTCTTCCTCCCAGGGACCCTTCGGGTGCCAAGACCAATATGAACGCAACGGTGAGCTGGATCACGGCGTAACCAATGATGGATATCACACCGGAGGACGCATAGAGCCCAGAGACTGTGCCGCAGCGTCTATCAGAATATCCACAAGGAGAGACACACATGGCTTCTCAACGAGGAGAGTCCCTTGGCCCCGTGAAGACGCGGCGCAAAGGCCTGGACAAATCGCATTACCTCTACATCGCCGTTATTGCCGCTGTCATCCTCGGCGCAGTGGTGGGCCTGATGTTCCCCGAGGTGGGCAAGTCACTCAAGCCACTGGGCGACGGTTTCATCAAACTCATCAAGATGATGATTGCCCCCGTTATTTTCTGCACCATCGTCCTGGGCATCGGATCTATCGCCAAGGCGGCCACCGTCGGCAAGGTGGGCGGGCTGGCACTGGGCTACTTCATTATCATGTCAACCTTCGCCCTGGCCATCGGCCTGGTGGTTGGCAACCTGATCCACCCGGGCGAAGGGCTGAAGCTCACGCCGTACGATCCCAACAAGAAGGCTGCAACCGACAGCACCGTTGACTTCCTGCTGGGAATCATCCCCGGTGACATTCCGGTCCTTCCCACCCTGCTCGCCGCCATCCTGGTGGGCTTCGCGCTGCAGAAAATGGGCGCCCAGGGCGCTCCGATTCTCCGCGCCATCGGCCACGGCCAGGCGCTGGTGTTCCGCATCCTCATCATGATCATGTGGCTCGCCCCGGTAGGCGCCTTCGGTGCCATCGCCGCCGTCGTTGGAGCCACCGGCTTCCAGGCGATCGTCAGCATGTTCACCCTGATGGTTGCCTTCTACATCACCTGTGCGCTGTTCATCGTCGTCATCCTGGGTGGACTCCTCCAGGTCGTCGCCGGCGTCAACATCTTCAAGCTGATGAAGTACCTGGCCCGTGAGTACCTCCTCATCTTCTCCACCTCCTCGTCCGAGGCCGCACTGCCCCGACTGATCGCCAAGATGGAGCACCTCGGCGTGTCCAAGCCGGTTGTCGGCGTCACCGTTCCCACCGGTTACTCCTTCAACCTGGACGGCACCGCGATCTACCTGACCATGGCCTCCCTGTTCGTGGCCAACGCCATGGGAACGCCGCTTGACCTCGGTGCCCAGATCTCCCTGCTGGTCTTCATGATCATCGCCTCCAAGGGCGCCGCCGGTGTGACCGGCGCCGGCCTGGCAACCCTCGCAGCAGGTCTTCAGGCCCACAGGCCCGAACTCCTGGGCGGCGTCGGCATGATTGTTGGCATCGACCGGTTCATGTCCGAAGCCCGCGCCCTGACCAACTTCACGGGCAACGCCGTGGCCACCATCCTGATCGGTACCTGGGTCAAGGAGATCGACGGCGGACAGGTCACCCGGGTCCTCTCCGGCGAGGTGCCCTTCGACGAGCAGACCATGATTGCCGGACACGGCGGGATGGCCCCGAAGGAAGAAGGCGCCCTCGAGGCCGCCAAAGCCTAGTCCGCGCCCCCGGACGCCTCAAACCGCCCCCGCAGCCATGCTGCGGGGGCGGTTTTCCATGACCCGGAAGTTCAACCTTCGACCTCAGCTAGAGGGTCAAGGCTCAACATTCGCGGAAAGTCAAGTTCCCTCGAATACCGTGTCGGGCGCTGTAACCTTGGGAGTAGAACGAACGCCGCCGGCCAGCCGGCGGCAGGAAATCACCGTCATCGAAAGTGTGGACAGATACGTGAGCAGCGAACAGGGTTCAGCAACTCTGGAGGGCACGGAATTCGACCTGGAAAACGCGGTGATGGGCCCCACGGGTCGCCCATACCGTGAGTTCCCGGAGCCCGCGCCGCTGTCCTCCCACGGCCCGGCACGCGTCATCGCCATGGTCAACCAAAAGGGCGGCGTGGGGAAGACCACCTCCACCATCAACCTGGCCGCGGCGCTCGCCGAGTACGGCCGGCGCGTCCTGCTGGTGGACTTCGACCCCCAGGGTGCGCTGTCCGCCGGCCTGGGCGTCAACCCGCACGAGTTGGACCTCACCGTGTACAACGTTCTGATGGACCGCAAGGTGAACATCCGGGACGCCATCCACCAGACCGGCGTCGAAAACGTTGACCTGCTGCCGGCCAACATCGACCTTTCCGCGGCAGAAGTGCAGCTGGTCAATGAGGTGGCGCGCGAACAGGTCCTGGACCGCGCGCTGAAGAAGGTCGAGGACGACTACGACGTCGTCCTTATCGACTGCCAGCCGTCCCTGGGCCTGCTGACCGTCAATGCCCTCACCGCCGCCCACGGCGTCATCATCCCCCTGATCTGCGAGTTCTTCGCCCTGCGCGCCGTCGCGCTCCTGGTGGAAACCATCGACAAGGTCCAGGACCGGCTGAACCCGAGGCTGCGGGTGGATGGCGTACTGGCCACCATGTATGACGCCCGCACGCTGCACAGCCGGGAAGTTATCACCCGGCTGGTGGAGGCCTTCGGCGACAAGGTCTTTGAAACCGTGATCAAGCGGTCCATCAAATTCGCGGATGCCACCGTGGCCGCCGAACCCATTACCAGCTACGCCGGAACCCACGTGGGTGCCGACGCCTACCGCCGGCTTGCCAAGGAGCTGATCTCCCGCGGCGGCGCGCCCTAACCACGCCGTGGCCGAATCCAAACCCGGCTTCGAGGTGCGGCTGGCCAACTTCACGGGTCCGTTTGACCTCCTCCTCGGACTGATCGCCAAACATCAGCTGGACATCACCGAAGTGGCCATCGCAACCGTCACTGACGAGTTCATCAAGTACATCCGCAAGCTGCAGCAACTTGGTGAAGAGTGGGCCCTGGACGAAGCCAGCGAGTTCCTGGTGATTGCCGCCACCCTGCTGGACCTCAAGGCGGCCCGGCTCCTCCCGGCGGGTGAAGTCGAGGACGACGAGGACATCGCCCTGTTGGAGGCACGGGACCTCCTCTTCGCCCGGTTGCTCCAGTACAAGGCCTTCAAACAGGTTGCAGGCATCATGGGTGAAACCCTGCACCAGGAAGGCCGCCGCTTCCCGCGGCAGGTGGCCCTGGAGGAGCATTTCGCGGCGATGCTGCCCGAACTTGTCTGGAAGCACACGCCCCAGCAGTTCGCTGCCCTGGCCGAAGCCGCCCTCCGGCCCAAAACGCCGGCTGAACCGCCGCGGGTGGCCCTTGGACACCTGCACGGCAGCAACGTCAGCGTCAAGGAGCAGGCCGAGGTGCTGGGCCGCAGGCTGCAGCAGGAGTCGCCGCTGACCTTCCGTTCCCTGATTGCCGATGCTGAGTCCACCCTGGTAGTGGTGGCCCGATTCCTGGCCCTGCTGGAACTGTTCCGCGACCGCGCCGTCTCGTTTGACCAACTCTCCCCGCTGGCTGACCTCGCCATCCACTGGACTGCGGACCGCCGGGACTGGTCGGCTGAAAACCTAAGCGAAGAATTCGAGGAGCAACTGTGAACCCGTCGCAGGAAACGCATCAACAATGGGCGGAATGGGACGACGCCGGCCACGGGTCCGCTTTCGACGGCCTCCCCGGTGGCGCCAAGGCCGCGCTCGAAGCCGTCCTCATGGTGGTGGACGAGCCTGCCACGGAAGAGGAGCTGGCCGCAGGCGTGGGACTGACGGTGGAAGCGGTCCGGTCCCTGCTGGCCGAACTGCAGCGCGATTATAACGGCTATACTGTTAAAGCCCCGGAGGTGGAGAGTGCCAGCAGCGCTGGCATCGGTTCCAGTCCCCGGGGTTTTGAATTGCGGAACATCGCCGGGGGCTGGCGCATCTACTCCCGTGCCGAATTTGCCGAGATCGTGGGCAAATACGTGCTTGAGGGGCAGACTGCCAGGCTTACCCAGGCGGCGTTGGAAACATTGGCGGTCATTGCGTACCGGCAGCCCGTTTCCCGGGCGCGCGTGTCTGCAATTCGCGGGGTCAACGTTGACTCTGTCGTACGGACGCTGGCCCAGCGCGGGCTGATCGAGGACTCGGGAACAGATCCCGAGTCAGGCGCAATCCTCTACCGGACAACCTCGTATTTCCTCGAACGCATGGGAATCGGTTCAGTGGGGGAGCTGCCCCAACTGTCGCCGCACCTTCCGGGGCTCGACGGGATCGCAGAGTTCTACGACGCAGAGACGATGTAGGCAGGACACCCCTGCCCGCAGCACTCCATCCAGCACGGTTATTTATCAGGGCAGACGAAGTCTGCGCGGCTGGCTAATGTTGTCCTTGGACATCTCAGCCGGCCAAAACACATTGAAGGACGGGTCATGACACAGGCGGGACGCCAGGGTTCACCACGTAACGGTTCGGGACGCGGCGGGAACGAACGCAACAGTTCGCAACGCAACCAGTCACAGGGCGGCAGCTTCAGCGGGGGTTCCCGCGCCGGGGGAGCGGGCAAGCGCACCTCGGGATTCGGCGGCGACCGCCCGCACCGCGCGCCCAAGCCGCGCGAGGAACGCTTCATCGACCCCGACATTGCCGGGGACCAGCAGGGACGGGGTGCTGAGGGCGCCAGGGGTGCCAAACCGTCGTCGCGCAAGCCCGCGGCCCGCAAGCCCGGTGCCGGCAAAGCCCCCGGAACCCCCGGCGCGCTCAAGCCCAAGCCGCGTACGGGCGCTCCCGGTGCGGCCGCGTCGCGTGCTTTCGGCAGCGAACGTTTTGGCCAGAACCTGGGGCCGGTCCGCAAGCCTGCCCGCAGGAAGGGCCCCCGGGGCAACGTACCCCAGTCCGATCTCCACGATGCCGACGGCGTGCGCCTCCAGAAGGTCATGGCATCGGCGGGAGTTGCATCCCGGCGCGTTTGCGAAGAGATGATCGCCGAGGGCCGCGTGGAAGTTGACGGCCAGGTGGTTACCGAACTCGGTGTCCGCGTCGACCCCAAGACCGCCGTCATCCACGTTGACGGGCTGCGCATCCAGCTGGACGAAAACCTGGTCTACATGGTGTTCAACAAGCCCAAGGGCGTGGTGTCCACCATGGAGGACCCCGAGGGCCGGCCCTGCATCAGTGACTTCCTGAAGAACAACAAGAACACCGGCGAACGCCTGTTCCACGTTGGCCGCCTCGACGTCGCCACCGAGGGCCTGCTGCTCCTGACCAACGACGGCGAACTCGCCAACCGCCTGACACACCCCTCCTACGAGGTTCCCAAGACCTACCTGGTGCAGGTCCGCGGACCGTTCCCGCAGGGTGTCGGCGCCCAGCTGAAGGCCGGCGTCGAACTCGAAGACGGGTTCGCTTCGGTGGATTCCTTCCGCCTGGTGGACTCAACCCCGGGCCATGTGCTGATCGAGGTTGTACTCCACTCCGGCAAGAACCGCATTGTCCGGCGCCTCTTCGACGCCGTTGGCTTCCCGGTCCAGCGGCTGGTCCGCGTCAAGGTGGGCCCCATCGGGCTCGGCGACCAGCGCCAGGGCAGCATCCGCAACCTGGGCAAGCAGGAAGTCGGCCACCTGCTGGCATCCGTAGGGCTCTGAGGCATGTCCGCGTTCAAGAGCCAGGGCCGCGGCCACCTGGACGGCCCGGTGGTGGTCATCGGGACCGGGCTGCTGGGCACCAGCATTGGACTGGGCCTGCGCGGACGCGGCGTCCCCGTGTTCCTCTCGGACCCGTCGCCCACCAACCAGGCGGTGGCCGTCGATATCGGTGCCGGCCGCCCGCTGCCCGAACTCGGTGATACGTCACCGCAGCTGGTGGTGGTGGCCGCTCCGCCGGACGTCACGGCCGACGTTGTCCTCGCTGCGCTGTCCACCTACCCGGACGCTGTGGTGATCGACATCGCCAGCGTGAAGGCGGACATCCTGGCCCGGCTGCGGGAATCCGGCGTTGACCTGTCCCGGTACGTGGGGACCCACCCCATGGCCGGACGCGAAAAGTCCGGCCCGGTGGCGGCACGCGGCGAGCTTTTCACGTCCATGCCGTGGGTGCTCTGCCCATCCGAAGAGACATCCGGAGCGGCACTCCAGGTTGCCCGCTCGCTGGCCTCGGACCTGGGGGCCGTCGTCTCGCAGTTCACGGCGGACGAACACGACGAAGCCGTGGCGCTCGTTTCACACCTGCCCCAGGTGATGTCATCGCTGCTGGCCAGCCGGCTGCAGGGGACGCCGCTGCATGCGTTGTCGCTGGCAGGAAACGGCCTGCGCGACGTCACCAGGATCGCGGCCAGCGACCCCACGCTGTGGGTGCAGATCCTTGGCGGCAACGCGGACAAGGTGGTGGAGATCCTCTACGGCGTCCGGGAAGACCTGAACCGGCTGATCGGGACCCTGGAGAACCCCTCCGCACCTGGTGCGCGCCTTGACCTCGCGCAGCTCATCAGCGAGGGAAATGCCGGCCAGGCGCGGATCCCCGGTAAGCACGGCGGCCCCCCGCAGGCCTACGCGTGGCTCACCGTCCTGGTGGACGACAAGCCCGGGCAGATCGCGCAGCTGCTCACCGAAATTGGCGAGATCGGCGTCAACCTGGAGGACATGCGGCTGGACCACTCGTCCGGCCAAAACGTAGGTATGGTGGAAATCTCCGTGTTGCCGAACAAGCATGACCATTTGATCGAAGCCCTTAACGACCGCGGATGGCGGGTACTTCAGTAATGACACAGGAACTCCTCGAATCCATGCGCGCCCTGCGCATCGGCCGCCCGTTGGTGGTTGCCATCGACGGGCCGTCGGGCTCCGGAAAATCCAGCGTGAGCAAGGAAGTTGCCCGCAGGCTCCGGCTGGCCTACCTCGACACAGGCGCCATGTACCGTGCCCTGACCTGGTACTGCGTCACGGAAGGCATCGACCTCGAAGACGGGGCCGCGGTGGAGCAGGCGTCCCGGGACTTTGTCCTGGAAATAAGCACCAGCCCCGCGGAGGAATACGTCCGGGTTGGCGGCGTGGACGTCACGGATGCCATCCGGGAACCCGCCATCTCCTCGGCCGTCAGCGCCGTCGCCACCACCCTCGGCGCCCGGACCGAACTGATCCGGCGCCAGCGTGACCTGATCGAAAAGCACCACCGCCGGATGGTGGTGGAGGGCAGGGACATCACCACCGTCGTCGCGCCCGGCGCCGAGGTGCGCATGCTCCTTACCGCCAGTGAGGAAGCCCGCCTTCGCCGGCGGGGCATCCAGTTGGGCGGAACGCAAAACGCCGAGCAGCTGGCCGCCCAGGTGATGCACCGGGATGCCAAGGACTCCACCGTGGTGAACTTCACGCAGGCCGCTTCCGGAGTGGTGACGCTGGACTCC
Source organism: Pseudarthrobacter sp. C4D7 (assembly GCF_013359725.1). GTDB lineage: Bacteria > Actinomycetota > Actinomycetes > Actinomycetales > Micrococcaceae > Arthrobacter. The sequence goes on from NZ_JABFMW010000014.1 coordinate 28,708, forward strand.
TCGGACCTCGACTTCGAACAAACCGTTGACGCCGCCCTCGTCATCGTCACCAAGGTCCTGAACCGTGACTGAGGCGGGAACGGCCCTGCCGTCCGGGCTGACCATGGCGTGGAGCAGGCCGGTGGGTTGGATCCTCGACCACCTGGTCTACCGGACCACAGTGACCGGCAAAACCAACGTCCCCACGGGCGGACCGGTGATCTTCGCGGGCAACCACATCAGCTTCCTTGACGGGCCGGTGATGTTTGGTGCCGCGCCGCGGCCCATGCACATCCTGGTGAAACAGGAAATGTTCAAGGGTTTCCTGGGCCGGGTCCTGACCGCCTCCGGGCAGCTGCCCGTGGACCGCCGCGGCGACCGTGCAGCGCTCCAGCGCTGCAAAGACGTGCTCGACGCCGGGCGCTGCGTTGGGATCCTCCCTGAAGGGACCCGGGGGAGCGGGGCAGCCGAGGACATCAACAGCGGGGTGGCCTGGCTGGCGTTGAATTCCGGAGCGCCCGTGGTGCCGGTAGCCATCCTGGGCACCCGGCAGGGCAACGAGCACCTGGACTTCGTTCCACGCCCCGGGCGGCGGTTCCACGTCAGCTTCGGATCAGCCCTGACGCTGGCCCGCCGGGCCGGCGAAACCGGCCGTGCTTCAATGGACAGGGCCGCGCAGGACATCCGTGCAGCGCTGGCGGGGCACGTCCAGGACACCATCCAACTCAGCGGGCAGCCCCTGCCGCTCGCTGACCATAACGACTTGACAGCAGTAGCCGGGGACGCCGGCAGATGACCACTAAGGACAGTGCAATGAGCGACACCACCCAGGCTTCCGGGCACCCCGGCGCCGACGACGAATACACCCCCACCGGCACCGACCAGGTTGCGGAGCGCCTGGCAGCAATCGGCGACGACGAAGCCGAGCTGCGCGCCGCCTCGCTCCGGGCCGGCCTGGAAGACTACGAGCTGGACGAGGACGACGCCGCCCTGCTCAGCGGGGAGTACGGCGACGAGGACCTCGAAGGCCCCCTCAAGCTGGACCCCGTCCTGGCCATCATCGGCCGTCCCAACGTGGGCAAGTCCACACTGGTGAACCGCATCCTGGGCCGCCGCGAAGCGGTGGTTGAGGATACCCCCGGCGTGACCCGCGACCGCGTGATGTACTCGGCGAACTGGAACGGCCGCAACTTCACCCTGGTGGACACCGGAGGATGGGAGCACGACGCCCGCGGCATCCACGCCCGGGTTGCCGAGCAGGCCGAGATGGCCGTGGAGCTCGCAGACGCCGTCCTTTTCGTGGTGGACTCCGCCGTCGGCGCAACCGCCACGGACGAAGGCGTCATGAAGATGCTGCGCAAGTCCAAGAAGCCGGTCATCATGGTGGCCAACAAAGTGGACGACTTTGCCCAGGAAGCTGACAGCGCAGCGCTCTGGGGCCTTGGCTTCGGCGAGCCCTACCCGGTGTCTGCCCTGCACGGCCGCGGCGTGGCCGACCTCCTGGACCACGTCATGGAGGTCCTGCCCGAGTTCTCCACCGTCGAAGGCGTGGAGCGCTCCGGCGGTCCGCGGCGTATCGCGCTGATCGGTCGTCCGAACGTGGGCAAGTCCTCGCTGCTGAATAAGCTCGCGGGATCTGAGCGCGTAGTGGTGGACAACACTGCCGGTACCACGCGTGATCCGGTGGACGAATTCATCGAACTCGGCGGCCGCACCTGGCGATTCGTTGACACCGCCGGCATCCGACGCCGCCAGCACATGGCCCAGGGCGCAGACTACTATGCCTCCCTCAGGACGCAGGCCGCGCTCGAGAAGGCGGAGGTCGCCGTCGTGCTCCTCGCCGTGGACGAGGTCCTCAGCGAACAGGACGTCCGCATCCTCCAACTGGCCATCGAATCCGGCCGCGCCCTGGTGCTGGCCTTCAACAAGTGGGACCTGCTGGACGACGAGCGCCGCCGCTACCTGGAACGCGAAATCGAACAGGACCTGGCCCACGTCGAATGGGCGCCGCGGGTCAATATCTCCGCAAAGACCGGATGGCACAAGGACCGCCTGGTCCCGGCCCTGGACCTGGCCCTGGAGAACTGGGACCGGCGCATCCCCACCGGGCGCCTCAACGCGTTCCTGGGCGAGCTCGTTGCCGCCCACCCGCACCCGGTCCGCGGCGGCAAGCAGCCCCGTATCCTCTTCGGCACCCAGGCCTCCAGCCGGCCGCCGAAGTTCGTGCTGTTCACCACCGGGTTCCTGGACCCCGGGTACCGCCGGTTCATCACGCGTCGCCTGCGCGAGACTTTCGGATTCGAGGGCACGCCCATCGAGGTGAGCATGCGCGTCCGCGAGAAGCGCGGCCGCAAGCGTTAATTGCGACACACCTTGGGGCTGATCACCGGAAAGTGTCACTGGCACCCCTCCGGATCGTGTAAGCTCTTCTAGGTGGTTCGGCCGGACTGCTGATGAAAAACCTTCGGGTTGAATTCAGCGGAGAACGGCGGAACCAGCGGGCTGTAGCGCAGCTTGGTAGCGCACTTGACTGGGGGTCAAGGGGTCGCAGGTTCAAATCCTGTCAGCCCGACCAGAAAGCGGAAAGCGCCGGAGAATTTCTCCGGCGCTTTCCGCTTTTTTGGGTTTACGGCCAGCCCTTCCTGGAAACAGGGCAGCTAGCCGAGGGCGTGGTCGAGGGTGACGAAGCCATAGCCGGCCGCCCGGAGCTGGGCGATCACTTGCGGGAGGGCGTCGGCGTCGAGCGTTGAGCCGTCGTCGGGGTTGGAGCCGAGGTGCATCAGGACGATTTCCCCCGGTTGCGCGGACGCCATGACGCGCTGGACGACGAAGGCCGCGCCGCGTGTCCCGTTCATGGTGCCCTGCCAGCCCAGGGTGTCTACGGTCCAGCGGATCGCTGCATATCCAGCGGCGTTGACGTCAGCGATCGTGCGGGAATCACGGGCGCCGAACGGGAAGCGGAAGAACGGGAGGGGGTCGCTCCCAGACGCTTCGATGGTGCTCTGCGCGCTACTGATTTCTGCTGCGATCTGGGCGTCGGTCAGGGTCGTGAAGTCGGGGTGCGTCATGGAGTGGTTCCCGGTCCGATGCCCTGCGTTGTAGATCAGCGCCGGATCCTGCGGAAACTGGTTGACCCAACTTCCCGTGAGGAAGAATGTGCCCGGGACGCCGTTGGCGGCAAGGGTGGCCAGGATCGATCGGAGGCCGGCGTCGTTGGCGCCGGCGTCAAAGGTCAGCGCCACAACCTTCTGCGTGGTGGGAATGCGCTCGAGATCCACGCCCATCAGCGCCGCCGGGATGGTGGCCTGGATGACCTCAATCCTGCTGCCGGCCTGGTGCCACAGGATCGAACCGCGCTGGAAATCGCTGCGGCGCCCGCCCGTGATGATGTATTCGTCGCTGGTCGGGTAGCCAAGCCTGCTGTGCTCCCAACCCAAGGCCGCCCACTGGGCCCGGATTGCCCCATGCAGCTCGTGGGCCCCGCTGGCGGGGCTCCAGTAGATCGAGCCGCCGGCGAAGTGGTTGAACCTGCCAGCTCCATCGGGGGTTCCGGTTTCGTCAGTGAGGGGAAAGCCGAGGAAGCCGGCGGGGCCGCCGAGTTCCGCGTAGTGTCCGCCGATTGCGCCGTGCACTTCGTGGGCGCCGGTGGTGGGGCTCCAGTAGATGGTGCCGCCGGTGAAGTTGTTGTAGCGGCCGGCGGCGCCGGGGGTT
>NZ_JABFMW010000014.1:32490-99717 GCF_013359725.1 Pseudarthrobacter sp. C4D7
GCCGAGTTCTGCGTAGTGTCCGCCGATTGAGCCGTGCACTTCGTGGGCGCCGGTGGCGGGGCTCCAGTAGATGGTGCCGCCAGTGTAGTTTTGGGCGCGGCCCCCTGCGATGTCATACGGGCTGCCGACCGGCGTGCCGAGGAACGATGCGCCGCCGCCGAGTTGCACGTAGTGCTGGTTGATCTCGTCGTCGCCAACCTGCCGGGCCACGATTGGCGCTGGAATGCTCTGCTGCGAGGCTGCCGCTGACGCTCCGGCCACGGGCGGACCCAGGGCGGTACCCCCGAGGCCGTTGCCGAGGGCGAGGGCCAAGGCCATTCCGAGGACGGCGGGTCGAGACCTGCGCATTGTGGCCCCTTCGTGCTGATCGAGACTTGCGAGCCTTGATCACGACGCTACGCCGGGGAGCCACGCCCGGGCAGGACCGGAAGTCCCGAATCTTTGCGGACCGTCCACCTGAGTTTCAGGGGCCTCCTACTTCAGGAACTTCGACGTCCTCCGGTCAGCCAGGATCTTCCCCTTCGTTTGGCACGTGGGACAGTACTGCAGGGCAGTATCCGCAAACGACACCTCATGGACGGTGTCACCGCAGACCGGGCAGGGCTGGCCCGCACGCGCGTGGACCCGCATATGGCTGCGTTTGACGTCCTTGAGGTCCTTCGGCGGCTTGCCGGCCGCCTCTGCCAGAGCTTCGCCCAGTACGCTGTGGATGGCGTCATACAGCACCTGAACGGTCTCCCGGTCCAGGGACTTAGCGACGGCGAACGGCGAGATCCGGGCGGCGTGCAGGATCTCGTCACTGTAGGCGTTGCCGATGCCCGCAATCACGCTCTGGCTGCGCAGGAGGCCCTTGATCTGCTGCGAACTGCCGGCCAGGATCTCTGCCAGCATGTCGGCGTCGAACGCCTCAGTGAAAGGATCCGGGCCCAGCGAAGCGATGCCCGGCACTTCCTGCGGATCACGCACCACGTAAACGGCCAGGCTCTTCTTGGTGCCTGCTTCCGTCAGGTCCAGGCCGCGGGGACCGCCGGGCCCGGAGAAAGTACACCGGACGGCGATGAGGCCCTTGCCCATCCTGAGCTGGCTGTCGGCCGGGGAATCCGTGAAGCGCACCCAGCCGGCCCGGGCCAGATGGAACACCAGGGAGATCCCGCCGGCATCGATGCTGATGAACTTCCCGAACCGACGGACGCCGGACACGGTGCGGCCCTCGATGGCGTTGAAGGGAGGATCCGCCGTCTTGAGCACCGCGAAGGAGACAACCTGGAGTTTGGTGACCGTGCAGCCGCGCAGCTGTTCGTCAAGGAACGTTGCCAGGCCTGCGACTTCCGGGAGTTCCGGCATGGCCTACCCCACCTTCCCCAAAGATGCTGCACCGGTGCTTGCACTCATGGTTCCATCTTGTCAGAAAGGCCCGTGCCGGCCCCGGCAGTTATGCCTATACTTTCACCGGCGGCCCGATTTTCCGGGCCCCTTGTGACATTGGCGCGTACCCCGATGAAAGGCCCCCCATGAGCAACATTCCCGAAGACCTGTCCTACACCGCCGAACACGAGTGGGTTACCGCCCCTAATGCCGACGGCGTGGTCCGCGTGGGAATCACGGATTTTGCCCAGGACGCGCTCGGCGATGTGGTGTACGCCCAGATGCCTGAGGTCGGCACGAAGATTACGGCAAACGAAGTTGTGGGCGAGGTCGAGTCCACCAAGAGCGTCAGCGACATCTACGCCCCGGTTTCCGGCGAAGTCGTGGCCCGCAACGACTCCCTGGACAGCGATTCGGCCCTGATTAACACCGATCCATATGGTGACGGCTGGCTCATCGAGATCAAACTGGCTGAACCTGACGCCGTTGAGTCGTTGCTCAGTGCATCCGAGTACGAACAACAGGTAGGCTAAAGCTAACCGGTATTTCCGGTCCGGCCCCGCATCGCGGGCATGACGTCTGCGCACGTCAAGGCCTGGATCGGGAGCCGGCGCCGGACCTGCCGGACAGGGCCGGCGAGTAACCGTTGGTTGCGGGTTGAGTGCCTGCAACGTCTATGAGGAGGAATCCATGGCTGGCCACAGACACAACCCTGCCGATGGGGAATACGGCACGGGTGCGGCTAGGTCGTCGGAGACCACCTCGATCCATCTCACCCCCGTCACTGACGAACCCATCGTCGCCCCCAAGCTCTCCTCGGAAGAGCGGAACTCCGTGGAGGCCCTGCCCGCCGGTTCGGCTCTGCTGGTTGCCCACAGCGGCCCCAACGCCGGTGCGCGCTTCCTGCTGGATTCGGACGTGACCACCGCGGGCCGCCACCCGGATGCGGACATCTTCCTGGATGACGTCACCGTGTCCCGGCGGCACGTTGAGTTCCGGCGCACCGCCCGCAGCTTCGAAGTGGTGGACAAGAACAGCCTCAACGGCACCTACGTCAACCATGACCGCGTGGACAGCGTGGAACTGAAGTCCGGCAGCGAAGTCCAGATCGGCAAATTCCGCCTCACCTTCTACCTGAGCCCTGCCACGGCTGCAGGCCGCAGCTGAACCGGGGACCGCTGCCTGTGGCAATGGCACAACCGGAACGGCGGGGCCCCCAGGTCCTGAACATAGGCGAAGTCCTCGCCCAGCTGAGCGCCGACTTCCCTGGTATGACCGCGTCCAAAATCCGGTTCCTGGAGGAAAAGGGCCTGATCAATCCGCGCCGCACTCCGGCAGGTTACCGCCAGTACTCCGACGGCGACGTGGAACGGCTGCGGTTCGTGCTGGCCCTGCAGCGCGACCAGTACCTGCCCCTGAAAGTCATCAAGGACTACCTTGACGCCATCGACAGGGGGGAGCGGCCGGAAAACCTTCCGCCCGGCGTCGTGGTTTCCCCCCGCATCGTCTCCGACGAACTCGCTGCCGAACTGCAGAACCGCGGCCGCAAACTGAGCGAGGAGCAGCTGCGCACTGAGTCCGGCGCCAGCGTGACCCTGCTCCAGTCACTCCTCAGCTTCGGCCTCATCAGCCACAGCAACGGCCATTTCGACGAACACGCGCTCCAGGTGGCCCGCGCCTGCGTCCAGCTGGAAAGCCATGGCCTGGAACCCCGGCACCTCAGGCCATTCCAGGCGGCGGCCGAAAGGGAATTCGGCCTGGTGGAACGCGCTGTTGCGCCCCTCGCTTCGCGCAGGGACTCGGCGTCACAGGCACGCGCGGCGGAGGCGGCCCGCGAGATCAGCGATCTTTGCCTCACCCTGCACCGGGCGCTGGTGCAGGACCACATCTCACGCATGGACATCTGATGATCGAAGTCGAGATTGTAGGCGTTCGCATTGAACTGCCATCCAACCAGCCACTGGTCCTGCTCAAGGAGATGCACGGCGAACGCCACGTTCCCATCTGGATCGGCACTCCGGAGGCCAGCGCCATTGCCCTCGCCCAGCAGGGCGTGGTCCCGCCGCGGCCCATGACCCATGACCTCCTGGTGGATGTGGTGGAGTCGCTGGGCCATTCCGTGGTCAGCGTTAACATCGTTGCCGTGGAGGACAACATTTTCTACGGGCAGCTGCAGTTCGAGAATGGCACTACCGTGAGCTCCCGCGCATCGGACGCGCTGGCTGTCGCGCTGCGCGCCAAGTGCCGGATCTGGTGTGCCGACTCCGTCATGGACGAAGCCGGAGTCCGTATCACCGAGCACGATGAGGGGGAGGACACCGAGCCTGGCCCCACTGCCGACGAGGAGCGCGAATTAAGGCGCTTCCGCGAATTCCTGGATGACGTGGAACCAGAGGATTTCGACGGCTAAGGTCACGTTAAGGTTAAAGTTAAGCCTGAATGTTTCGACACGCCTCTTCGAAGCCCCCAAGGTCTTTGACCTCGGGTCCCCCCGGGCCTAACGTCGAAGTATCAAGTTCCCTTGCTTACGGCAGCCGCGCAAGTCACACTGGAAAGTGCGCCCCGCGGAGAAATTACACCCATGGTCTTCACGCCACGGTTGCTGTACAAGTTCCGGGGGAGCGTACGACAAGGAGGATCCAGGTGAGTCCCAAAGGCGAAGCAGGCGGGCTAAAGCAGCCCACGGCCGGTGGTGCTGTGCCCGTGAGCGGTGCCCAGGGCCTCCTGTTTACCGAAGACCTGCCGGTACTGGACGAGGACGCCGGCTACCGTGGCCCCACCGCCTGCAAGGCTGCAGGCATCACCTACCGCCAGTTGGATTACTGGGCCCGCACCGGCCTGGTTGAGCCCGCCGTCCGCGGAGCTGCCGGCTCAGGCTCGCAGCGGCTCTACGGATTCCGCGACATCCTGGTCCTCAAGGTGGTCAAGAGGCTCCTGGATACTGGCGTTTCCCTTCAGCAGATCCGCACCGCCGTGGAACACCTCAGGGAGCGCGGCGTTGAGGACCTCGCGCAGATCACCCTCATGAGCGACGGCGCCAGCGTCTACGAGTGCACGTCCGCTGACGAAGTCATCGATCTGGTCCAGGGCGGCCAGGGTGTGTTCGGTATTGCCGTGGGCCGCGTCTGGCGGGAAGTTGAGGGCAGCCTGGCGTCGCTGCCCAGCGAGCACGCCGCCGAGCAGTCCTTTCCGGACGACGAACTGAGCAAGCGGCGGGCTGCCCGGAAGATCAGCTGACCCGCCTGCTACCCAAAAACCAGGGGCCGCCCTCCATCCGGAGGGCGGCCCCTGGTTCGTTCAAGGATTCAGCCACCTGTGACCCGTGGAACGCCCTGTTCAGCGGGCGCGGCTGCGGAGTCCGCTGCCGGCGGTCATCACGTTGGACAGCAGGTCGTCGAACAATTCAGCCGCGGACTTTGCCGAGTCGCCCGGCCAGTGGTGGACCGGGTGGGCTGCACCCTGGATCTGCTGCCAATTGGCCTGTTCGGGAATGCGCGGGCTCAGCAGCAGGTCGCCGAACATCGATTCCATTTCCGCGAGCCGGTACGTGTGCTCGGAGGACCCGCTCCGGACCCGGTTGGCCACAATTCCGGCCGGGGACAGATTCGGTGCGAATTCCCGCCTGAACAGCTGGATCGCCCTCATGGTGCGTTCGGTGCCGGCAACGGAGAACAGGCCGGGCTCGGCAACAAGGACCACTTTGTCACTTGCCGCCCAAGCGATACGGGTCAGTCCATTGAGGGAGGGAGGGCAGTCAACCAGCACCAGCTGGTAGTTTCCCGCGCCGGCGAGCACGGCCGAGAGCCGCCTAAGGTCGCGGCGGCCAAGATCCGGGCGGTCGTAGATTCCGGCGTAGGCGGAGCCGACGGCGACATCCAGGACAGCGGGCCCGGAACCGTTGGCGGGTGCACGGTCAGCCCAGCTGCTCCGCGCCACGTTCTCGGCCAGTTTCGCCCTGCGCGGGCTCTTCAGCATCCTGCCAATATCGAGCTGGTCACCGGGCTGTACTCCCAGTGCGGTGGTGGCGTCAGCATGCGGATCCAGGTCCACCACCAGCGTGCGGATTCCGGCGGCCAGCGCCGCAGACGCCAATCCTGTGGTGACGGAAGTCTTGCCGACTCCACCCTTAAGGCTGCTGATGCTGACTACTTGCACTTGAGAGACCAAAACCTAACGCCGGATGCCGTGTTGGGGGTATTGTTTGCCTCGGCAGAGCCGAAGCCGGACGGTCCTGCCGCCCTACTCATCATATGTTGATGCGTCGGCGAATCCTGCTTTATCGGGCGTCGGCATGGCACCGACTGTGCTGCCGGGGCGGTTTCCGCCAGCCAGGCTGAAAGCGTTCGGGACATGACGGGAAATTCTGTGACCGTGGACACAAAGATTTGTGTTTGTCCTTGCAGGTCTTAGACACTGTGACCACTCACCGATCCACCCGCGATGATGCAGGAGAAGTATGTTTTCCAAAGTTCTGGTGGCCAACCGCGGCGAAATCGCGATCAGGGCCTTCCGCGCCGGCTACGAGCTGGGCGCAAAGACCGTTGCCGTTTTCCCCCAGGAGGACCGTAACTCGATCCACCGCCAGAAGGCGGACGAGGCATACCTGATTGGCGAGGAAGGACATCCCGTCCGGGCCTACCTGGATGTTGCGGAGGTGGTGCGCGTCGCGAAGGAGTCCGGCGCAGACGCCATCTACCCCGGCTATGGCTTCCTCTCGGAGAACCCGGAACTGGCGCGCGCGGCAAAGGAAGCAGGCATCACCTTCGTTGGTCCGCCCGCGGAAGTGCTGGAGCTCGCAGGCAACAAGGTGGCGGCCCTGAAAGCCGCCCGCGAGGCCGGTGTACCGGTCCTGAAGTCCAGTGAGCCGTCCAAGGACCTGGACGAGCTGCTGGCTGCCGCTGATGAGATTGGTTTCCCCATCTTCGCCAAGGCAGTGGCCGGCGGCGGAGGCCGCGGCATGCGGCGGGTGGATACCCGTGAGGCATTGCCGGAAGCCTTGAAGTCGGCCATGCGCGAAGCCGACGCCGCGTTTGGGGACCCCACCATGTTCCTGGAACAGGCGGTCCTTCGGCCCCGGCACATCGAGGTCCAGATCCTCGCAGACGCAGAGGGCAACGTCATGCACCTCTTCGAGCGTGACTGTTCCATCCAGCGGCGGCACCAGAAGGTCATCGAGATCGCCCCCGCACCCAACCTGGATGACAACATCCGCCAGGCCCTGTACCGGGATGCCGTGAAGTTTGCGCGGGCGCTGAACTACGTCAACGCCGGTACCGTCGAGTTCCTGGTGGACACCGAAGGCGAGCGGGCGGGCCAGCACGTGTTCATCGAAATGAACCCACGCATCCAGGTGGAGCACACGGTCACCGAGGAAGTCACGGACGTGGACCTGGTCCAGGCCCAGATGCGGATCGCCTCCGGTGAGACCCTGGCCGACCTTGGCCTCTCCCAGGACACGGTCAGGCTGCGCGGTGCCGCCCTCCAGAGCCGCATCACCACCGAGGATCCGGCCAACGGGTTCCGGCCGGACGTGGGAAAGATCACCGGATACCGTTCTGCAGGCGGCGCAGGGGTGCGCCTTGACGGCGGTACGGTCTACTCCGGGGCCGAGATCAGCCCCCACTTCGACTCGATGCTGGTCAAGCTGACCTGCCGTGGAAGGGACTACCCGGCCGCGGTCGCCCGCGCCCGCCGCGCCCTGGCCGAATTCCGGATCCGCGGTGTTTCCACCAACATCCCTTTCCTGCAGGCTGTGCTTGATGACCCCGACTTCATCGCCGGCGACGTGGCCACCAACTTCATCGACCAGCGCCCGGAACTCCTCAAGGCCCGGGTCTCGGCGGACCGCGGCACCAAGCTCCTGACCTGGCTGGCAGACGTTACCGTCAACAAGCCCAACGGTGAATTGACTGTGCATTCGGACCCGGCCCACAAGCTGCCCGACGTCAAAGACGTGCCGGCCGCTGCCGGTTCGCGGCAGAAGCTCCTTGAGCTTGGCCCGGAAGGCTTTGCCAAGGCCTTGCGCGACCAGACTGCGGTTGCCGTCACCGACACCACCTTCCGCGACGCACACCAGTCCCTGCTGGCCACGCGTGTCCGCACCCGCGACCTCGTCGCCGCCGGTCCCGCCGTGACGGCCCTTATGCCGCAGCTGCTGTCCGTCGAGGCCTGGGGCGGCGCCACCTACGACGTGGCCCTGCGCTTCCTGGGCGAGGACCCGTGGGACCGCCTCGCGGCCCTGCGCAAGGCCATGCCCAACGTCTGCATCCAGATGCTCCTGCGCGGCCGCAACACCGTGGGCTACACGCCCTACCCGGAGGAAGTCACGGAGGCTTTCGTCAACGAGGCTGCCGCCACCGGCATCGACATCTTCCGCATCTTCGACGCCCTGAATGACGTCAACCAGATGGCTCCGGCCATCCGCGCCGTGCGGGCCACCGGCACCGCCGTTGCAGAGGTGGCCCTCTGCTACACCGGTGACATGCTGGACCCCAACGAGAAGCTCTACACCCTGGACTACTACCTGGGGCTGGCGCAGAAGATCGTCGACGCCGGCGCCCACATCCTGGCCATCAAGGACATGGCCGGCCTGCTCCGGCCCGCCGCAGCGGCCAAGCTTGTCGCGGCGCTGCGGGAGCGTTTCGACCTCCCCGTCCACCTGCACACGCACGACACCGCCGGCGGCCAGCTTGCCACACTCCTGGCGGCTGTCGACGCCGGCGTGGATGCCGTGGACGTGGCCTCGGCGTCACTGGCGGGCACCACCAGCCAGGTGTCGGCGTCGGCGCTTGTGGCGGCCCTGGCCCACACGCCCCGGGACACCGGCCTCAACCTGGAGGACGTCAGCTCGCTTGAGCCGTACTGGGAGGCAGTCCGCCGCGTCTACGCGCCGTTCGAGTCCGGCCTGCCCGGCCCCACCGGGCGCGTCTACAAGCACGAGATCCCCGGCGGACAGCTCTCCAACCTGCGCCAGCAGGCCATGGCCCTTGGCCTGGGGGAGCGCTTCGAGGCGATCGAGGACATGTACACGGCAGCAGACCGGATCCTTGGGCACCTGGTGAAGGTGACGCCGTCGTCCAAGGTGGTGGGCGACCTTGCCCTGCACCTGGTGGGCCTGAACGCGGATCCGGCCGACTTTGAAGCGAACCCGCAGAACTATGACATCCCCGATTCCGTTATCGGCTTCCTCTCGGGCGAGCTCGGTGATCCTCCCGGGGGCTGGCCGGAGCCTTTCCGCACCAAGGCCCTGCAGGGCAGGAGCGTGAAGGTTCGCGACGTGGAGCTCAGCGCCGAGGACAGCGCCGCGCTCAAGTCCGACTCCAAATCCCGCCAGCATACGTTGAACCGGTTGCTCTTTGACGGACCCACCAAGGACTACCTCAAGAGCGTGGAGACGTACGGCAATATCTCGGTCCTGGACACCCGTGATTACCTTTACGGGCTGCAGCGCGGCACCGAACACGAGATCCAGCTGGAGCGTGGCGTGCGCCTGATTGCCTCACTGGAGGCTGTGTCGGAGCCTGACGAGAAGGGCATGCGCACCGTCATGTGCACCCTGAACGGCCAGTCCCGGCCCGTGGTGGTGCGCGACCGGTCAGTGGTGAGCAACGTCAAGGCCGCCGAGAAAGCCGACCCCGCCCAGCCGGGCCAGGTGGCCGCTCCGTTCGCCGGTGCCGTCACCGTCACGGTCAAGCCGGGGGAGACCGTCAAGGCCGGAGACACCGTGGCCACCATCGAGGCAATGAAGATGGAAGCATCCATTACGACGCCGGTGGCCGGCAAGGTGACCCGGCTCGCCATCTCCGCCGTGGAGCAGGTCCAGGGCGGAGACCTGCTGTTGGTCATCGACCAGTAGGAATCCCTGGAGCCGGCGGAGGGGTTCTCCCGTTCGTGAACTGCTCCCCGGGCGCCGGACTGACGAATTCAGTTCCGGCGTCCGGGGAGCAGTTCTTTTATGGACAGGTGGCGTAACGCCGTTCAGGAACGCCGTGAAGCAGCGCTGGTCCGGTCAGGCCAGGAGCCAGCGCTTCCAGCGCGGCTGCTGCCCCGGTTCCGGCGTTGGTTCAGGCTCCGCCTCCGGCTCCTCGCCGAGGGCCAGGGCGGCCTCGACGAGGTCGTCCGAGGTGAGCGTCATGACGGCGTCGCGGTCCAGTGCGTCGAGGCTCTGACCTGCGTCGAGGGACAGGCGCAGCGCCTGGCGGTTGAGGGCCTGTTCGAACAAGGTGCGGGCAAACCGTGCGTTGCCCGAGTCCCCGCCCGCATGGAGCCCGGAGAGGATGCGGCGCAGCATCTGCTCTGCGTCCGGCTCCAGCACGTACCCGTTGTGGGCCAGCATTTGATGGAAAATCGTTTGGAGCGCGTCCACGGAGTAGTCGGGGAAGGTGATCTCGCGGGCGAACCGGGAGCGCAGCCCGGGGTTCGAAAGCAGGAAGGCCTCCATCAGCCGTGGATACCCGGCGACAATCACCACCAGTCGGTGGCGGTGGTCCTCCATCCGCTTGAGCAGGACCTCGATCGCTTCGGAACCGAAGTCCATCCGTCCGTCTTCCGGGGCCAGTGCATAGGCCTCGTCAATGAAGAGGACGCCGTCCAGCGCACGGCGGATCACGCGGTCGGTCTTGATGGCGGTCTGCCCGACGTACTGCCCCACGAGGCCGGAACGGTCCACCTCCACCAGATGGCCTTTCTGCAGCAGCCCCACAGCGCGGTACATTTCCGCCAGGAGGCGTGCGACGGTGGTTTTGCCGGTGCCCGGGTTGCCAAGGAACACCAGGTGCTGCGAGGTGGCCACCTCCGGCAGGCCGTGGGCCTTGCGGCGTGCCTGGACCTGGAGCAGTGCCACGAGGGCACGCACTTGTTCCTTGACGGTCTCCAGTCCCACCAGGGCTTCGAGCTCGGCCTGCACCTCGGACAGCGGCCGGGCCGGCCCGGGCCTTGACCCCATGAGATCGCCCACCAGGTCGTCGACGCGTTCGGAGCCGGGCAGCTTGAGCTGATCGGCCAGGTGGCCGATGGTCTCGCGGAGATCGTCGAGCGGTTTTCGACTGGCAGCCATGCGTCCACTGTAGACCCCGCGTCCCTGGCGGAGGCGGTCCGGGAAACAGGTAAGGGTCCTCCCTGACAGGGAGGACCCTTACCTGTCATGCCGTAGTCAGGGGCGGGGAGCCGAGTACATTTCCTCGATGACGGTTTCGAAGTCCTTCATCACCTGTGCCCGCTTTACCTTCATGGACGGAGTCAGGTGACCGGAGGCTTCGGTGAAGTCGGCCGGGACGATCCGGAAGGACTTGATGGCCTCGGCCTGGGAGACAGAGGTATTCGCTGCGGTAATCAGGTCCTGGATGGCGGCTTTGACCACCGGGTTCGAGGCCGCCTGATCCAGGGTGGTGTCCGCAGGGAGGCCGTGGCGCTGGAGCCAGCCCGGCAGGGCTTCCTGGTCCAGGGTGACCAGGGCCCCGATGAAGGGCCGGTTGTCGCCCACCACCAGTACCTGCGACACCAGGGCGTCGGCACGGATCTGGTCCTCCAGCAGTGCCGGGATGACGTTCTTGCCGCCGGCGGTGACAATGATTTCCTTCTTGCGGCCGGTGATCCACACGAACCCTTCGTCATCCAGGCGCCCGATGTCCCCGGTGTGGAACCAGCCGTCGGTGAACGCTTCGGCGGTGAGGTCATCCCGGCGGTAGTAGCCACGCATGACGCAGACGCCCTTGGCCAGGATCTCGCCGTCGTCGGCAATCTTTACCGCGTTGCCCGGCAGGGGCTTGCCCACGGAGCCGATCTTGATCCGCGACGGGGTATTTACTGTGATGGGCGCGGTGGTCTCCGTGAGGCCGTAGCCCTCCAGCACCTGCAGCCCGATGCCCTGGAAGAAGTGTCCCAGCCGCTCGCCCAGGGGTCCGCCGCCGGACACGGCGTGGGCCACATGCCCACCCATGGCAGCCCGGAGCTTGCCGTAGACCAGTTTGTCGAACAGGGCGTGGCGCAGCTTCAGCCCCAGCCCCACCCGTCCGTCCTGCCGGGCCTTCGAGAATGCGATGGCAGTATCGGCGGCCCGGTGGAAGATGGCGCCCTTGCCGCTGTCCTCGGCCTTGGTCAGCGCCGAGTTGTAGACCTTCTCGAAGACCCTGGGTACCGCAAGGATGAACGTCGGCTCATAGCTCTGCAGGTCGGCCAGGAGGTTCTTGATGTCAGGGGTGTGGGCCACGGTGGTTCCGGCTGCCATGGCCAACACGGAGATGAAGCGGGCAAACACGTGCGCCAGGGGCAGGAACATGATGGTCTTGGCCTTCTCATGCACAATTTCGCCGATGATCGCCAAGGCGTTGTCCGAGAGTTCCACGAAGTTGCCGTGGGTCAGTTCGCAGCCCTTGGGGCGCCCCGTGGTTCCGGACGTGTAGATGATCGTGGCCACGTCCTGCAGGCCGGCCGTTCTGCGGCGTGCCTCGAGTTCCTCGTCGCTGACTCCGCGGCCCGCCTCGCGAAGGCCGTCCAGCCCCTGGCCCTCAAGCTGCCACACGTGCTGCACGTCCTTCAGGCCCTCGGCAGTGACAGCCTGGCGGATAACGTTCTCGTGGTGCGCTGATTCGCCGAAAGCGGCAACGGCGCCGGAGTCACCGAGGTTCCAGGCCACCTGCGACGGTGAGGACGTTTCATAGATGGGCACTGACACGGCGCCTGCGAACCAGATGGAAAAATCCACGAGAGACCACTCGTAGCGGGTGCGGGACATGATGCCCACACGGTCACCCGCGCCCACCCCGCTTGCCATGAGGCCCTTGGCCAGGGCCTTGACGTCAGCCAGGAATTCAGTGGCGGACACGTCGCGCCATGATCCGGCGGAATCCAGGCGTGAAAACAGTGCCGGGTTGCTGGCTTTGTCCGCCTGGCGCAACACCAGGTCGGTGATGTTGGTAGTGGGTGGGACAACAACCAGGGGCGGAACACTGAATTCGCGCACAATAGCTCCTTTGATATCTGAAGTCCCGCACAGGGGTTTTGCCTAAAGACTAGTACCCCGGGCGGAACAGTGCAGTATACAAACCTACTGGCGAGTAACTTAGCCGTCAATGGAGGCCAGCGCGGCCCTCCATGTCAAGACAATCTCTCCCCGCGCCTAGAATGGTGCACTATGTACGGACCGTTGCCCGGCGATCAGGCCGGCCCCTTGAAAAGACCCGCTCCTTGGCGCCGCCGTCCCGCCACCCACCGCGCAGGCCAGCTCCATGGCGGCGCGGGCGGCCATCTCCGCCTGGGCCGCAAGGGACTTGCCATCGGGATCGACATCGGAGGCACCAAGGTGGCCGCCGGGGTAGTGGACGCCGAAGGCCGGATCCTCAATGAGGCCCGCCGCTCCACTCCTGGAACGGACCCGCGGGCGGTGGAGCAGGTCATAGTGGAACTGGTGGAGGAACTCGGCCGGGGGCACCGCATCTGGTCCGTTGGCATCGGGGCAGCCGGCTGGATGGACCTGGCCGGTGGAACTGTCCTCTTCAGCCCGCATCTGGCCTGGCGCAACGAGCCCCTGCGGGAAAACCTCCAGCGGCTTCTCCGCCGTCCGGTGCTGCTGACCAACGACGCCGATGCGGCCGCCTGGGCTGAGTGGCGCTTTGGAGCCGGCCAGGGGGAGGACCGGCTGGTCTGCATCACCCTGGGCACCGGCATCGGTGGCGCCATGGTGATGGACGGCAGGGTGGAACGCGGCCGGTTCGGGGTGGCAGGGGAATTCGGCCACCAGATCATCATGCCCGGCGGCCACCGCTGCGAATGCGGCAACCGAGGCTGCTGGGAACAGTACGCCTCAGGCAACGCCCTGGGGAGGGAAGCCAGGCTCCTGGCCCGGTCCAATTCGCCGATGGCCCAGGACCTGCTGGCAGCCGTGGGCGGCCGCCCCGAACTGATTACCGGGGCCATCGTGACCGAGTTGGCCCTCGCCGGGGACCCCGCGTCGCGGGAGCTGATCGAGGAGGTCGGCGAATGGCTGGGGCTTGGACTGGCCAACCTGGCGGCGGCCCTCGACCCGGGGCTGTTCGTCATCGGCGGCGGGCTTTGCTCGGCAGGGGACCTGCTGGTGGAACCGGCCCGCAAGGCGTTCGCGCGGAACCTCACAGGCCGCGGATTCCGCCCGGCGGCAGGGATCGAACTGGCCGCCCTTGGGCCCAACGCGGGCCTCATTGGTGCCGCCGACCTTTCGCGCGTCAGCAGCCGCGTCCGCAGATAACCCCGACGGCGGCCGGTGGCCGGGGCAGCTAGACCCTGGCGCCGTCGTCGTCGCCGTTTTTCTCCTGGGGCAGCTTCATCATCAGGTACACCGTAGCCAGCACAAATGCCGCAACAATGCCAACGATGGCGAGCAGGGGTGCTGAGCGCCAGAACATGGCCGAGAGCAGCAGCGCGACCGGCCCGCCCACGGCCCCCAGCCACGCGAGCATGGTGAGGGGATCCGTGCCGGCCAGGCTGGGCGGTTCCTCCGGCACGAACTCTTCGCCGTCGTCGTCCACGCCGTAGTCCCGGGGCCCTTCCGCCGGAGTCTCCTTTTCAGGGCCGGGCAACGCCTCTGCCTGGCGTTCGGCTGCAGACTTTTCGGCAGGCGGGGTCCCCGCCAGCCCCAGGGGATCGAAATCGCGGAAGGAGGGCCGCGCCGGCGCATCGGGCACAGCGGCAGCGGTACCTTCTGGGGCTTGTTCCTCCGGAGCAGGGTAGCCGGGGCGGAACGCCACGGTGTCCGATTCGAGCCGTGCCACCAGGTCCAGCCAAACGGCGTCATCCTGGTTGGCGCCCTGGTCGGGCTGGCCGGAGTCAGGCCTGTTCACTGCGAACCTCCTGTGCCGGCCGTGCCTGGCAGTCGGATGCATCCTGCGTAATTCGCCGGATAAAGTCGACGGACCCCTCGAAGATGCGGTCCGCGTCGTTGTCCAGGGTGGCGACGTGGTAGCTGTTCTCGAGCCGCACCACTTCCAGCGGGGCGTGCGTCAGCCCGCGCCGAAGGGCGTTCATGCTGGCATCCGACACCACGTGGTCAACGGTGGAACGGTAGACCTGTACCGGTGCGGTCACCCGGGGAAGGAGCCGGACCGTGTCCTTGAACATCTTGTTCAGTTCATGGGCTGCGGCCACGGGCGTGCGCGCATAAGCCCCCTCATCCATCCCCGCCTTGAGGATGTCATTGCCGATGGACGGGGTGCTTTTGAGCACCAGCTTCAAGATCCCGGCCAACGGTGCGCGGGGATCGTCAATGACCAGGCCGGGGTTCACCAGGACCACCCCGGCGACGGGCCGGGTGGCCGCAATGCGCAGGGCCAGTGCGCCACCCATGCTCAGGCCGGCTGCGAAGACCTGGTCGCATTCGGCGTCCAATTCCAGGAAGGCGTCATCCAGGGCGCCGTGCCACTGCTGCCAGCGCGTTCGGGCCAGGTCCTGCCACGAGGTTCCATGGCCCGGAAGCAGCGGCATGCGGACGGCGAAACCGGCTGCGGCGAAGGCTGTGGCCCAGGCACGCAGGCCGTGGGGGCTTCCCGTGAAGCCGTGGGAGAGGATGACGCCCGTGCGCGGTCCTTCGCCACTGAAGGAGCTGGTAAACGGGCTGTGGTCCGGACCGGAGGTCATGGCGTCTCCAGGGCACTGGTACGGCGGGCATGGGCGGCGACGAATTCTCCGGACCTCGTGAAGATCGCGGGTGCGTCAACGTCCAGAGTAGCCACATGGCCGCTGCTGGCAAGCTCCACCACGTCGGCCAGGTGGGGGCCCAGCCCTTTCCGCAGCAGGGCCAGCGATGTGGGCGGGACCACGGCATCGGTGCGCGACTTGAAGACCTGGACCGGGACGTCCACGCCGGGCAGCGCCTTCACCGTTGCACCGAACAGCTTCTTGAGTTCGTGCACCGCCGCCAGCGGCGTCAGCGAGTAATCGCCATCGTTGGTCGCAGGCGCAGTGGCCTGCTCCTCCTGGATGGGGACCGTGGTCCGCTGGAAGTATTTAAGGAGGCCGATGACCCGCACCCGGCGGTCGTAGAAGCTGAGGCCCGGGTTGACCACGCTGACCCCAGCCACCTGGTGGCGGGATGCGGCGAGGAGGGCAATGGCGCCGCCCATCGACAAGCCCGCGGCGAAACAGGAATCCGTCCGTTCCGCCAGGTCCAGCAGGGCCTTTTCATAGGTGCGGTACCAGTCTTTCCAGCCCGTCTTCGCGAGCTGGCGCCAGTCTGTCCCGTGCCCCGGCAGAAGGGGGACGGATACGGCGTAACCCTGTGCCGCGAGGTGCTCTGCCCACGGCATGATGCTCAGGGGACTGCCCGTGAAACCGTGGCAGATGGCCACCCCGGTACGCGCGTTGGGGCCGTGGCCCGGGTAGCTGAAGGCGGCCGGAGGGGACGGGGGGCTGCTTTCAGTCATGACTCCATCGTGTCACTGTTCCAGCCAAATCTCACTAGAGTAGGGTTGCATTGAATCGCTGGCCAGGCCCGACGCTGGGCTTGGGGCTGCCTTCCGGAGAGGTTCACCACGTGTTCTATTGGGTCATGAAACGGATCTTCCTCGGTCCAGTGATCAAGCTGCTCTTCAGGCCCTGGGTCAAGGGCCTGGACAACATTCCGGTGGAGGGGGCTGCGATCATTGCCTCCAACCACCTGTCGTTTTCCGACTCCATCTTCATGCCGCTCATGGTGCGCCGGCCCGTGGTCTTCCTGGCCAAGTCGGAATACTTCACGGGGACCGGCATCAAGGGCCGGCTCACGGCCGCGTTCTTCCGCCTCACCAACCAATTGCCCATGGACCGCTCCGGCGGCGCTGCCTCCGCCGCATCCCTGAACGCCGGTATGGAAGTACTCTCCACCGGCGGCCTGCTGGGGATCTACCCGGAGGGCACGCGCAGCCCCGACGGCCGGTTGTACCGCGGCAAGGTGGGCGTGGCACGGCTGGCGCTCCAGGCCGGGGTGCCCGTGATTCCCGTTGCCATGATCGGCACCGACAAAGTCCAGCCCATAGGCAAGCGGCTGCCCAACATCCGCAGGATCGGCATGATCTTCGGCGAACCACTGGATTTCAGCCAGTTCAAGGACCAGGCCGAGGACCGCACGGTCCAGCGCCAGGTCACGGACGAGATCATGTCCCAGCTGCTCAGGCTTTCCGGCCAGGAGTACGTGGATGAATACGCGGCCGTGGTGAAGCTGCGGCTTGCCGGCAAGCCGGAGGAACCAAGCGCCGCGGCGGAACCCCTTGCAACCCCGGCCCCCGCCCCCACAGCCGGGGACGGTGCAGAGGACGACGCCGGCACCCAGGCCACGGGATAGCGGAACCTTCCGGCGCGCCCGCCGCAGTTGTGACGGGGACAGCGCGCAGCGTGACGGCCCGGTGCCCGCGGCTGCCGCCCTGCCGCTAGTCTTAGAGGGTGACTGAGCTATCTGCAAAACCAGCCTTTTCTCTGTCCAGCACCGCCCAGAGCGGAGCGGCCAACTATCCGGGCCTGGACCACTGGCGGGACCTTCCCATTTCCCAACAGCCCAGCTGGCAGGACCGGGACGTCTTTGAGGCTTCGGTGAAGGAACTGTCGGTGCTGCCACCCTTGGTGTTCGCCGGCGAAGTGGACGTCCTCCGCGAGCGGCTGGCTGCTGCCGCCCAGGGCAAGGCATTCCTGCTTCAGGGCGGGGACTGCGCCGAGACCTTCGAAGCCGCCACCGCGGACAAGATCAGTGCCCGCGTCAAGACCATCCTCCAGATGGCTGTGGTGCTCACCTACGGTGCCGCGATGCCGGTCATCAAAATGGGCCGGATGGCAGGCCAGTTCGCCAAGCCGCGTTCCTCCAACGACGAGACCCGTGACGGCGTGACCCTGCCCGCCTACCGCGGCGACATCGTTAACGGCTACGACTTCACTCCCGAGTCCCGTGGCCACGACGCCGCACGCATGCTGCGGGCGTACCACACGTCCGCTTCCACCCTGAACCTCATCCGCGCCTTCACGCAGGGCGGTTTCGCGGACCTGCGCTCCGTGCACCAGTGGAACAAGGGGTTCACCGAGAATCCGGCGCATGCCCGCTACGAGTCGCTGGCCCGCGACATCGACCGTGCCATCAAGTTCATGGACTCCTGCGGCGCCGACTTCGAAGCCCTCAAGCGGGTGGAGTTCTTCGCAAGCCACGAAGCCCTGCTCCTGGATTACGAACGCGCGCTGACCCGCATCGACTCCCGCACCGGTTTCCCCTACGACACCTCGGCCCATTTCCTTTGGATCGGTGAGCGGACCCGCGAACTGGACCACGCGCACGTCGACTTCCTCTCGCGGGTACGCAACCCCATCGGCGTGAAGTTGGGCCCGTCCACCACCGGTGATGACGCACTGCGCCTGATCGACAAACTCGACCCCGAGCGCGAACCCGGCCGCCTGACCTTCATCACGCGCATGGGCGCCGGCAACATCCGCGAAAAGCTGCCGGCCGTCGTCGAAAAGGTCACCGCCTCCGGGGCGCAGGTCCTCTGGGTCACCGACCCCATGCACGGCAACACGGTCACCTCACCCAACGGGTACAAGACCCGCAACTTCGACGACGTCATCGACGAAGTGCGCGGCTTCTTCGAGGTGCACCACGGCCTGGGCACAGTGCCGGGTGGCCTGCATGTCGAAATGACGGGCGACGACGTGGCGGAGTGCCTGGGTGGGGCCGACCCCATCGACCAGGACGCGTTCCTCGACCGGTACGAGTCGGTCTGCGATCCCCGTCTGAACCACATGCAGTCGCTCGAAATGGCTTTCCTGGTGGCCGGCGCGCTCTCCAAGCACTAGGACGGGCTGAAGGAGAAGGGAGGCCGGCATTGCCGGCCTCCCTGCTACACCACGGTGATGGTGACGACGGACCCTTCCGGGACGTCCCGGTTGACCGGGGACTGGTCCCGCACGGTGCCGAAGAAACCGCCCAGGATGTTGTTGACGCGGACCTGGAAGCCCAGCGCCTCGAGCGCTTTGCGTGCCTCTGACGCCTGTTTGCCGATGAAGCTGGGGACGGTCACCATCCGGGGACCCTTGGAGATGGTCAGGGTCACCGTCCCGCCCTTGGTCAGGGTCCCGTTGGCCGGGGACTGGCTGACCACCGAGCCCTGCGGAACGTCCCGGTCGAACACCTGGTCGGGAGCGTCCTTGGCGGTAAGGCCGGCAGCTTCCAGTGCAGCTACGGCGTCGTTCCTGGCCTTGCCCACCACCGACGGGACGGGAATGGGTTGCGGGCCTTTTGACACGGTGAGTTCCACGGGCGTCCCGTGCCGGGCTGGCGTGCCAGCGGCGGGATCCTGGGAGAGAACGGTTCCGGCAGTTGCTTCTTCATCAAACTTTTCGGTGACCGCCCCCAGCGCCATCTCTGCCGCATTAAGGGCGCTCTTCGCTGCGTCCAAGCTTCCGCCCGTCAGTTGGGGCAGGGGGAAGAGCTGGGGACCTTTGGACACCAGCAGCGAGACCGGCTGGAATTTCCGGATTTCCGTCCCTGCAGCGGGGTCGGTGCCCACCACGATTCCGGTGGGCACTTCGTCGTCGAAAACATCGTTCGTCGTGGAACGGAATCCCACCCCATTGAGCAGCTGCTGGGCCTGGGCCACCGTTTTGTTGGCCACCGGGGGAACGGCGGCGGCGGCACCGGGACCCATACCGAAGAACCAGCCCGCTCCGGTTGCCAGCAGGGCCGCGAGGATGAGGACCACTGCCCAGATGAGGCCGCGGCGCCGCGGATTTCCCTCCCGCAGGGTCCGGACCGGCGTGGCGGCAGCCACAGATCGGAGTTTCTCGCTTTCCCTGGCCGCCTTCCGTTGCGCCCGCTTGCCCAGCCTCGGCGGCGGGGGAGACCAGCCGTCGCCGGTATCGTCGTCGTCCGGCAGCGCCAGGCCGGGCGGGTAGGCCGGTGCTGCAGGCCGGGAGGGCGGAAGCAGCGTTGTCGGATTGCTGGTGCGGCCCAGGATTTCGGTCGCGTGCTGCGACGCTGCGGCGGCCGCTGCCGGCGGTTGAAGGTCCAGTTCGGCATCAGAGAGGTTGGTCCGGATGTGGCGCAGTTCCTGGAGCAACGCGCTGCCATCCACTGGCCTGTTCTCGGGATCGTTGGCGGTGCACCACTGCACCAGCTCATCCACTTCGCCGGCCAGCCCGGGGACCAAGTCCGACGGCGGGCCCACCGTGGCGTTGACATGCTGGTACGCCACTTGGACGGGCACGTCGCCCTCGAACGGCTGGCGCCCGGTGAGCATCTCGTAGAGCATGATGCCCACTGAATAGACGTCGCTGCGCGCGTCCGCTGGCTTGCCGAGGACCAGTTCCGGGGAGATGTAGGCGACGGTTCCGATCAGGGCGCCGGTACTGGTGGAGCTGGTCACTGCCCGCGCCAGGCCGAAGTCGCCGATCTTGATCCGGCCGTCGTCGGCGATCAAGACGTTTTCGGGTTTCACGTCGCGGTGGATGAAGCCGGCCGAATGTGCAGCCGCCAACCCTTCCACCACCGGATCGATCAGGGCCAGCGCCAGCCGGGGAGGCAAAGCGCCCCGGTCCTTGAGGACGTCCCTGAGCGTATGGCCCTTGATGTATTCCATGACGAGGTACGCCGTGTTGCCGTCGTTGCCCTGGTCTAGGACACCCACCACGTGGGGATGGGAGAGCCGGGCAGCGGCCTTCGCCTCACGGCCCAGCCTGCCCAGGAAATTCTCGTCGACCGACAGGTGGGGATGCAGCACCTTGAGGGCCACTTCACGGTCCAGCCGTTGGTCCACGGCAAGGTAGACGGTGGACATCCCGCCGCGGGCAAGCCTGGCGGTGACGGCATAGCGGTTGTCCACCAGCGTCCCTACAACTGGGTCTGACACGTGTTCCTGCACCATACGATCCTAATCCCGGAGCAAAACGCGCCTGAAATGAAAACGGGTCCGAACCGGTAACGGTTCGGACCCGCAATCATGTGTTGGTCAGTGGCCGGAGCTCAGCTGAAGTTCTTCTGGTGCGCCTTGATGGCGGCAAGGTAGGCCTTGGTGTCCTCGTACAGCCCGTACTTGCTCACCGAGTACTGGCCCTGGTAGTAGCCCGCAATGGCGGTGTCCTGGTCCTTGCTGGTGGCAAGAAGCTGCCGGATGATGGCGACGCCGGCCGTGGCATTGTCATAGGGGTCCAGCAGATTCAGTTTCCGTCCCACCAGGTCCGATGCCCACTGCCCGGAACTGGGAATGACCTGCATGGTGCCGATCGCGTTGGCCGGGGACACCGCGCGCTGGTTGAAGCCGGATTCCTGGAACGCGAAAGCCAGGGCCAGCGACGGTTCCACGCCCATGCGGCGGGCAGTGTCGGCCACGATGTTCTTCATCTCATCACGGGAGGGTACCGGCGAGGCGTTCAACAGGGCCTTGTTTTCATTGGCGGAGCTGACAACAGCGGCCGGGTAGCTGAATCCCAGGAAGGAACTGGGTACCAACGGTGCAGCCGGCGCGGGTGCGGCTGCAGGCTGGGCTGCGGGGCCGGAGCCGCCGGGAATCACCAGCTTGCTGCCGGGGTAGATGATGGTGGTCATCCCCAGGTTGTTGGCCGCGAGCAGGTCCGAGAGCTTGACGCCGTTGCGGGACGCAATGGCTGAAAGCGTGTCTCCGGCCTTGATGGTGTACGAACCAGCGGCCGGGGCAGCAGTGTTCGCCAGGGCCGGTGCCGCCGGGGCAGGCGCAGGTGCGGCGGGTGCGGGGGCAGGCGCGGAATCGCCGCCACCAACCTTGACCTTCTGTCCCGGGTAGATGATGGAGCGCATGGAAAGGTTGTTCCAGGCGAAGACGTCGGACAGGGACACGTTGTGCCTTGCGGCGATGGCGCCCAGGGTGTCGCCGGACTTGACGGTGTAGGTGGCGCCGCCCGTGGGGGCGGGAGCAGCGGGCGCCGGTGCCGACGGAGCGGCGGGAGCAGGAGCGGCGTCCGCGGAACCGGACAGCTTGATCTTCTGGCCCGGGTAGATGATGGTGTTGGCCTGCAGGTTGTTAAGCCTCAGGACGTCCCCTGTGTTCAGACCGAAACGGCCGGCGATCGCGCTGACGGTATCGCCGCGCACGATGGTGTATTCAGCCGGCGCTGCCGGCTGCGCAGGCTGGAACGCCGCGGGAATGGTAGTGGAGACAACGGCCTCGGGAATGATGGTGCCCGTTGCTTTCGCTTCCGCCTGCGCTTTCATGGCTGCTGCCAGGCTGCTGGGGATACTGCGTGACGGCTGTTGGGCTGTGGCTGGCTGGGCGAGGGCCAAGGATGACAATACAACCGCTGGCAGCGCCGCAGTGGTGGCGGCAATCATCGGCAGACTCGGCTTGGGGGGCTGCTTGCGCGAGCGGGACAACGTCATCGGAAAGAATCCTCTTCTCAACTGCGGGGTGCGGACGCGGGCGGGGATGCCGCTGTCAATCTTGATACTACTGTGACTCAAGTTATAAGTGTTACAAATGTGATGTGTGTGAATCTCTCACGAATTCGCGGTTAGCACAAGAATTTTGGGAGTTCGCTTATTGGCCGCTTTTGGGAGTGTCTGCAGGTCAGGGGCGGCCTGTAATGCGCCGACTAGGCGGCAGGGTGGGCGGCGTGGCAACCTTGATCCGTGAGTAATGTAGAAACCCTGGTGGGCGAGTGGTTGCCCTTGCCCGATGTGGCCCGTTTGTTGAATGTCTCTGTCACTAAAGTGCACAGCCTGATCGACGAGCATTCCTTGGCGGCCCTGCGCGTGGGCGACCGGAAGATCAGGTCCGTACCCGCGGCGTTTATCCAGGATGGCGAGGTTGTGGACAGTCTTCGTGGAACAATCGTGGTGCTGGCTGACGCCGGTTACTCAGACGAGGACCTTATTGTCTGGCTGTTCACGGAAGACGAATCACTGCGCGGACGCCCCATCGATGCCCTGCGTGAAGGCCGCAAAACGGAGATCAGGCGCAGGGCCCAAACTCTGGCCTGGTAACAGTCCGCCCTAGGAGGCCCGGCTGACGGTCGCCTCGGCCAGCCTCCGAAGGGCGGTCTTGGGCAGTTCGTCCAGATCAAGACCCTCCAGCGCGTCGAAGGCTGCCGCACCGAATTCACCAATGAGGACCTCGGTGGCCTGGAGTGCGCCGGAATCCTGGATGATCCGCCGGATCTCCAGGATGTCGGCGTCCGAAAGATCCGGGCTGCCGAGGCTGGCATCAATGAACGCGGACTCTTCCGGCGAAGCCTGGTCCAACGCCAAAGCCACCAGGACCGTCCGCTTTCCTTCGCGCAGGTCGTCGCCCGCCGGCTTCCCGGTGGTCAACGGATCGCCGAAGACACCCAGGACGTCGTCGCGGAGCTGGAAGGCCTCACCCAGGGGCAGGGCGAACGCCGAATAGCTGCGGAGCAGCTCATTGGAGGCTCCCGCCAGGGCCCCGCCCAGGGCCAGGGGGTGCTCAGTGGAATACTTGGCGCTTTTGAAGCGGATGATCGACTGCGCCCTGCCCACGGCGCCGGCCCGGTCACGGACCGGGCCTGCTACTTCTTCCAGGATGTCAAGGTACTGGCCGGCCATGACCTCCGCCCGCATCAGGTTGAAGATCAGCCTCGCCCGGCTTCCCGAGGCAGCCCGCTCGCCGATGTCCGTAAAGGCCTCCTCGCTGAAGGAAAGGCAGAGGTCGCCCGCAAGGATTGCTGCGGCCTGGCCAAAACGCTCGCTGTCCAGGGCCCAGCCCTGGGCGGTGTGCAGCTGGCTGAAACGGCGGTGCACGCTGGGACCGCCCCGCCGGGTATCCGAACGGTCAATGATGTCGTCGTGGATCAGGGCTGCTGCCTGGAACAGCTCAAGTGCTGCCCCGGCGGTCACCACCTGGCTGGCCCCGGCCTCGCCGCCCGCGCCGCGCCAACCCCAGTAGCACATCAAAGCCCGGAGCCGTTTGCCGCCGGTCACCAGATTGGATATGGATCCCATGATGGGTTCGATATCGGGTGAGATGCCGGACATGACGGACTGCCGTGCCGTGAGGAAGCCCGTGAGTTCACCGGCCACGCCTGCGACAAAGTCGGCCTGTTCATTGCGCAGCTGCTCGGCGGCGGTCACTTTACGGACTCAGCAGCCACGTTGGCACCGATGGTGAAGGTGGAGGCGCCGGCAGTTTCAACGACCGAGAGGTTAACAGTCTCGCTATCGCCGCGGACAAAATCCTTTGAGGCCAATCCGCCCACGTTGTCCCCGGGAACCGCCTTGAAGCCTTGCCCCTCCAGCGCTTTGCTGTAGAAGTCAATGACCGCGGCGGTGGGGGCGTTCACGCTTCCCACGAGTGCTGCGGTGGCAGGGGAGGAGGCCTTGTCAAAGCTGCTGGACACCACCGTTGCCCCGGGCATCAGTGGCAGGAGCTGCTGAGGAAAGCCTTCCACCACCGCGCCAACTGTGGCGGAGGTATTGGGCGACGCCGACGGGCTGGGTGAAGCGGTCAGGGACGGCTGCGTGGCGGCGGCCGAAGCAGAAGGGGAAGGCTGGACCTGTTCAGACGGTGACTGGCTGCAGGCGGCCAGGGCCAGGGCCCCAACGGTGGCAAGTGCAGCCAGGCCAGCTGGCTTGAAGAATCCAATAGCCGTCACGAAGACTTTCCTCCTGGTGTTGTGGGCTGAACCAGCCTCCAGTTTAGCCAGCATGCAGTGCACTCCTGACAAACCGGTGCAGCGCCTGCAAGCCGATAGGATGGCAGCCGTGGGGCACGCAGGTATGAACCAGGCATCCGCCGCGGGCCTTTCCGGCCGGCGGCGCACGTGCATCATGCACGTTGATATGGACGCCTTCTTCGTCTCCGTGGAACTGCGCACGCGTCCCGAACTTCGCGGCAAGCCCGTGATCGTCGGCTTTCCGGGGGAGCGTTCGGTGGTGCTCTCGGGGTCCTATGAGGCCCGTGCCTTTGGTGTGAAGTCCGCGATGCCCATGGCCGTGGCCATGCGGATGTGTCCTCAGGCAGTTGTTATTGAACCCCGGCACAAGCTCTACTACGAGGTGTCCGGGCAGCTGATGGCCATCTTCGAATCCATCACGAGCCTCGTCGAGCCGCTGAGCGTGGACGAAGCATTCCTTGACGTCACGGGGGCGCTTAGGCGGTTGGGGCCGCCCAGGGGAATCGGCGAGCTGATCCGCCGCCGGGTGGCGGCGGAACTTGGCATCACCGCCTCCGTCGGCATCGCGGAGACCAAGTTCGTCGCCAAGATTGCGTCCACCCGCTGCAAACCGGACGGCCTGTTGCTCATTGGCCCGGATCAGACCGTCCCTTACCTGCACAGCTTGCCTGTAGGTGCGCTTTGGGGTGTGGGTGCCAAAACCAAGGAGGTGCTGGCAAAGATGGGGATCAGCACCGTGGCAGACGTCGCTGCAACGCCGGTCTCCTCGCTGAAGAAAGTCCTGGGGGCAACAGGGGAGCATGTCCACCAGCTTTCATGGGGCATCGACCCGCGGCCGGTGACGCCGGTGCGGTTGGAAAAGAGCATCGGAGCGGAGGAAACCTTCAGCGTCGATACCCACGACGACGCCCTGCTTCGCCGGGAACTTCTGCGGCTTTCACACCGCACGGCGTCCCGTTTGCGGAGCTCTGGAATGGTGGCCCGGACAGTGGCACTCAAACTGCGGTTCTCCGACTTTTCCACGATCACCCGCAGCCGGACCGTCCAGACTCCGGTGGACAGCGCCCAATTGCTCTATGCGGTGGCGCTCCAGCTGCTGGAGTCCGTCGGCGCCAGGCCGATGGCCGTCCGGCTCGTGGGGGTCAGGGCCGAACAGCTCGAGGAAGCAGCGCGGACCTCGCTTCAGCTGAGCATCGACCGGAGGGATGACAACTGGCGGGCGGCCGAGCAGGCGCTGGACCAGGTGGCGCGGAAATTCGGCAACAAGTCGGTTCTCCCCGCACGCCTGATGGAGCCGGAAAACCGGCCGGACGACGGCGCCGGACGTCCCGCCTGAGAGGGCCCGGCGAAGTCATTGCCGTCTTTCAGATCAGCCCTCAACAATCTATCCTTATAGATACATAGTTTCGAGTGAATGGACTTACTGCCGGACCCTCTTGGACATGCTCCCGCTCCCGCGAACGCATGCTGGGTTTCCGCTTTGGCAAAGGCTGCCCAGGCGGGAACTTTTCAGCAACAGCAGGCGTTCATCGGAGTAGAAGTAGTGGCTGGGATCAGCCCGGACGTTGGCCTACAAAAGGAGGTCGTGATGCCGCTGTCGGAGCACGAACAGAAGCTGCTTGAGCAGCTTGAGAAGCAGCTTCACGAGGATGACCCCAAGTTCGCGAACTCAATGGGTTCGGATCCGGGGCGGTCATGGTCAACCAGGCATGTGGTCATCGGGGTTCTCGGTGCTCTGGCCGGCGTCTTCCTGCTGCTGGTCGGAGTCACCCTGCAGAACATCTTTGTGGGAGTCCTTGGCTTCGTGGTCATGGGTGGCGGGGTGTACTTCGCCACGATGCGCAGTTCGCGGGGCACTCCGGGAACCAAGGCCGGTGGGGGAAAGCCCGGCAAGCAACGGAGTTCCTTCATGAGCACCCTGGAGGAACGTTGGGACGAACGCCGCAGGGGTGAGCCCTAAACACTCCAGGAGGCTCCTCACCAACGTCCTCCATTTCACTCCCCGGCCCACCGGGGGGCAACAGGAAAAGACCCGCTCAGGCGGGTCTTTTCCTGTTTAACCTGACACCCGTTCCGCCGGCGTCCTGCAGTGGATCCACAGCTTCCAGGCTGGTTGACCGGGGCGCCGAATTTCCTCCACTTCCCACCACCGCCTCCAATCCGCGCCATTTCAAGGGCGCAGTCCCATAGATCAGCCGCGCGCGGGGCCGTTTTGCGTTGACTGTGGTGGAAAGTGGAGTAATGTGGAGGACATAAGAGGGTGGTTGCAACATAGGGGATGTGCAGTTCCTGACGGCGGACAGGCGGTGGGCCAGTGTTTCTGGGCACACACTCGCCGCGTCTGGATGAAAAGGGGCGGATCATTCTCCCTGCCAAGTTCCGTGAGGAACTTGCCGGCGGCCTGGTGCTCACAAGGGGCCAGGAGCGTTGCATCTACGTCTTCAGTGAGAAGGAATTTGAGCGGGTCCACGAGCAAATGCGGGAGGCTCCAATTTCCTCCAAGCAGGCACGTGACTATATCCGCGTCTTTCTCTCTGGAGCCTCTGACGAGGTACCTGACAAGCAGGGGCGCGTGACCATTCCACCCGCGCTCCGGGAGTACGCAGGGCTCGGAAGGGA
The DNA here is from genome assembly GCF_013359725.1 of Pseudarthrobacter sp. C4D7. GTDB lineage: Bacteria > Actinomycetota > Actinomycetes > Actinomycetales > Micrococcaceae > Arthrobacter. Next base: position 59,053 of record NZ_JABFMW010000014.1, read on the forward strand.
ACTTGCCGTCATCGGCGCCGGTACCCGCGCCGAGATCTGGGACGCCCAGGCTTGGAATGAGTACCTTGCGGAGAAGGAGACGGCCTTTTCCGAAACTGACGATCCCATTCCGGGCATTCTGTGAATTCCGGAGCGGGGCAGCGGGGGTTTCTTGGATGAGATCTCCAGCCGGCCCACCGGCTGCCAACCTGGCTCACCTTCCCCGGAGCCAGGCGGGCGGAACGGTAGGTGCGGATGGGGATCTGATCCCAGAAGCAGTAAGGGGACAATGACGGCGGGAAAGGACCAGGCATGACCGATCAACCCAAGCCCACGTCCGAACGCCATGTACCGGTCCTTCGCGACCGGTGCATCAATTTGTTGGCACCGGGATTCGAAGCAGCACGGCTTCGCGGCGAAACCCCGGTTGCGGTAGACACCACCCTCGGCATGGGCGGGCACTCCGAGGCCATGCTGGAACGTTTTCCCGACCTGCACCTCATCGGCATCGACCGGGACGAGGAAGCCCTGGCCCTTGCCGGTGAACGGCTCGCCCCCTTTGCCGCCCGGACAGACCTGGTCCACGCGGTGTACGACGAAATCCAGGACGTCCTTGCAGACCTTGGCGTAGGCGAAGTGCACGGAATCCTCATGGACCTTGGCGTTTCCTCCCTCCAGCTTGATGAGCGCGGGCGTGGCTTCGCATACTCATTCGATGCTCCGCTGGACATGCGCATGGACACCAGCCGGGGACAAACCGCCGCTGACGTGGTCAACACCTACAGCGAAGAGGACCTGGTCCGGATCATCCGCAAGTGGGGCGAGGAGAAGTTCGCCGGGCGGATCGCCAACAGGATCGTCGCAGCGCGTGCCGCCAAGCCGTTCACCACTACCGGCGAGCTCGTGGAACAGATCCGCTCCGTTGTCCCCGGATCTGCGGCAAAGTCCGGCGGCCACCCCGCAAAGCGGACATTCCAGGCTTTGCGGATCGAGGTCAACGAGGAACTTGACGTCCTGGAACGTGCCGTTCCGGCCGCCGTCGATTCACTGGCCCTCGGCGGTCGCATCGTGGTCATGTCCTACCACTCACTGGAGGACAAGATCGTCAAGGGTGTGTTCCAGTCCCGCTCCAAATCGTCGGCCCCCTTGGGTTTCCCGGTGGAGCTGGAAGAGCATAAACCCGAACTCAAGACCCTGACCAAAGGCACCGAGGTGCCCACCGCCGTCGAAATCGCCGAAAATCCACGCGCCGCCTCCGCCCGGCTTCGCGCGGCAGAACGAATCAGAGCCAGGAGAGCTGCATGAGCACCGCCGCCGTCAAGAACTTTCCCGTTGTTTCCGGCAGCTCGGCGCCCGAAATCAGGCCCGCGGGCAAACCGGGTGGGGCGCAAAAAGCCCGTACCCCGCTCTCAGTGGTCCGCACGGCTCCGCAGAAGCGGCGTGCCCCGTTCGTTGTGCTGTGCTTTGCCATGCTCGCCGTGGCCCTGGTTGCCGTGCTGGTCCTGAACATTTCGGTGTCCACCGCGCAGTACCAGTTGGTGGAGCTGCGCGCCAAGCAGAGCTCGCTGACCAAAGCGAACCAGGACCTCACCCAGCAGGTGCAGAACTACGAGGCGCCACAGAACCTTGCAGCCAAAGCCACCGAGCTGGGCATGGTGGCTTCCACCGTAAAGGGCCAGATCGACCTGTCCACGCTCTCGGTCACTGGAAAGGCCACCCCCGCGGTCAAGGGGGCAGCAACAGGAGCAGTCATTCCGTCGCCCGCCGTGGCAGGGCAGCTCATTGTGCCGCCGGCGTCTAAGGGCGCCGACCCCAAGGCGGCAGATTCCAAGAGCGCGGCTTCCAACTCCACTGCCGCTGACAAGGCAGCCGCAGCGGGCACCGCAACCAACGAGCCCGCCGCGGATGCGTCCCAGGCCGCAGCAGCCCAGGCCGCAGCCGCAGCGGCGGCGGCCAAGCCGGCCCCCGAACTGCACGGCGGCTCCGTCCCGGCGCCCCAGCAGAAGGTTCCCGGACAGTAAACCTGCAGGCAGGTCAGTCAGCAGCGTCGAGCAGCAAGGATATTCACGGTGGCGAAGACGACCGGCACAGCAGGAAAAGGCAAGGCCCCCAACGCCACGAGGCGCTTGCGGCTGGGGCTGGGCGTCATGCTCACACTCCTGCTGGTGGTGGGCGGAAAGCTGTTCCTGGTCCAGGGGCTGGACGTTGGCGGAATGGCGGAAGCCGCACTGAACAGCCGGATGACGTCAGCCATCCTGCCGGCCGAGCGCGGCAGCATCCTTGACTCGCGCGGCACCGTCCTCGCCAACAGCGTGATCCGTTACAACATCGTCGTTGACCAGCGGGTCAACACGAAGACCGAATCGTACAAGCGGCTCGAGCCAAGCGACGGACACGAAAAACTGGTGGACGTCAGCCGCGACCAGGCAATCTCCGAACTCGCGTCCGCCCTGGGCATGGACACCAACGCCGTCAGGGACGCCGTTACCGGCCAGCAGCCGTACTACATCGTGGCCAAGGACGTGAAGCCCGATGTTGAAGACCGCATCTCCAAGCTCCAGGTACCCGGCATCGTCGCCGAAGGTGTCAGCAAGCGCGTCTACCCGAATGGCGCGGTTGCCGGGGGAGTGGTGGGCTTCCTCCAGGACGGCACCACCGGGCAGGCCGGCATTGAGCAGACGCAGGATGACAAGCTGAAGGGAACGGACGGCAAACGCCTGTTCGAGATCGGCGCAGACGGCCTCCGCATCCCCGTGGGCCTCGACGAGCTGACCCCGCCCCAAAACGGCAAGGACGTCAAACTCACGCTCAACTCCGACCTGCAGTACTTCGCCCAGCAGGCCATCCAGAGCCAGGCTGACAAACTCAGTGCAGAGTGGGGCGTCATCATCGTCATGGACGCCAAGACCGGGAACCTGCTTGCCCTTGCGGACACGAACTCCCCGGACCCCAACAACCCCGGGCTGGTGGCAGCGAAGGACCGCGGCGTGCGCTCCGTAACGGCAGCGTATGAGCCGGGATCGGTGGAGAAAATGATGACGGCCGCAGCCGTGATCGATGAGGGCCTTGCCAAGCCGTTGGACACCTTCACCATTCCTCCTACCTACACCGTGGACGGCCAGACCTTCAGCGACGCCTTCACGCACGGCACCGAGGAGCGGACGCTGGCGGGAATCATCGGGTACTCCATGAATACCGGCACGGTGATGGCCGGCCAGCGGCTCAGCAAGGAACAGCGCTACGACTGGCTGAGGAAGTTTGGGATTGGCGAGGCTCCGGACATCGGGCTTCCCGCCACGGCGGCCGGCATCCTCTCGCCTGCGGATCAGTGGGACGGGCGCCAGCAGTACACCGTCCTTTTCGGCCAGGGTGTATCGCAGTCCACGCTCCAGACGGTCCGTGCCTACCAAAGCATCGCGAACAACGGCGTCATGCTGCAGCCGCGCCTGATCGATTCCTATATTTCCCCGGACGGCACAGAAGAGAAGGTGCCGGCCCAGCCGGCCAAGCAGATTGTCTCGGACAGCACGGCCCAGCAGGTCCAGGACATCCTGGAAAGCGCCGTCACCGAAGGTGAAATCAAGGACGCCGGCATCGACGGCTACAGGGTTGGCGCCAAGACGGGGACATCCGAGTCCCCCTGCGACGATGGCAAGTCCGGCTATTGCGGCTACACCGCCTCCATTGTGGGGATGGCGCCGATGGATGATCCGCGGTTTATTGTGGAGGTGGTGCTCCAGCGGCCTAAGGGCAGCATCTACGGCATCACCAACGGGCCGGTGTTCCGGTCCGTCATGAGCCAGGCGCTGCGGACCTACAACGTCCAGCCGTCAACCGGCGAACCGGCCAGGATGCCCCAGTACGCCAAATAGCACCTGTTCAACGCCGGAAGTACCAGCAGCATCCAGCGCATCACAGTGCCCGGAAAGAACCACTCGGGGCACGCACTAGCACCATCGGAGATTCCCTTGTCAGAGTTCACTACGCCCGGCAGCAGCGCTGCCCGGGATGAAAGTGCGGGCCGCTTCCGGCCTTCAGCCGTCGCACCCGTCCCGTTGGCCGCCGTCGGGCAGGCCCTCGGAGTTGCGGTGCCCGCCTCTGCTGCTGACCTGGACATCACCGGAATATCCATCAATTCCCGCACCGTGCAGCCCGGGGACCTCTACGTTGCGCTGCCCGGAGCCAGCCGGCACGGCGCCGACTTCGCCAGGGACGCCATCGACGCAGGGGCCGTGGCCCTTTTGACGGACGACGCCGGCGCGCGCCTGCTCGCCCTCTCCGCGGACACCCCGGTGCCCGTGCTGGTGGTGGCAAAGCCCCGCAACGAGGTGGGGCCCCTGTCCGCCATGATTTACCGCAGCCAGCCCGGCGGCGACCGTCCGCTGCAGCTGTTCGGTGTCACCGGCACCAACGGGAAGACCACCACCACGTACTTCATCAGGTCCCTGCTGCGCGCCCTGGGCCGGCAGGCCGGATTGATCGGAACCATCGAGATCCTTGCCGGCGGGGAAGCGATTCCCAGCCTCCTCACCACGCCGGAATCAACCGAGGTACACGGCCTGCTTGCCCTCATGCACGAACGCGGGCTTGATGCCGCTGCCATGGAAGTGTCCTCGCACGCCATTTCCTACCAGCGCGTGGACGGACTGGTCTTTGACGTGGCGGGGTTCACCAACCTCACCCAGGACCACCTGGACCTGCACAACACCATGGAGGAATACTTCGCCACCAAGGCGGAACTCTTCACGCCCGCCCGTGCGCGGCGTGCGGTGGTCATGGTCGACGACGAGTGGGGCCGGCGGCTGGCCGGCACCGCCGTGGTGCCGGTCACCACGCTCAGCACCACCGGCTCCGGCCCTGCGGACTGGACGGTCACTGCTGCCTCACCGCGGGGACTCGGCACCGGTTTCACGCTCACGGGCCCGGACGGGGCCGTGCTTGACGTCCACACCGGGCTGCCCGGCGGATTCAACGTGGCGAACGCCGCCCTGGCAGTGCTCATGGTGCTGCAGTCCGGGGTCCAGCCGTCAGACCTGCAGGCGGCCCTTGACAGTGCCGACCCCTTCACCGTGGCCGTGCCGGGACGCATGCAGCTGGTGTCGGAGCGGCCTGCGGCCGTGGTGGACTTCGCCCACAACACCGATGCCCTGGCCAGGGCACTGGAAGCGGTCCGATCTCCGGAGCCTGACTCCCGCCTGATTGTCGTTTTCGGCGCCACCGGCCAGCGCGACCAGGGCAAGCGCCCCGCGATGGGTGCCATCGCGGCCCGCCTCGCCGACACCGTGATCATCACCGACGACGACCCCCACGAAGAGGATGCCGCAGCGATCCGTGCCGATGTAATGGCCGGGGCGCGGGAAGCCCTGGAAAAGGAATCCCTGGGGGCCGAACTGCTGGAAGTCTTCCCCCGCGAAGAGGCCATTCGGCAGGCCGTGGCGCTGGCACGTCCGCAGGACACCATCCTGGTCGCGGGCCGCGGCCACGAAGTATGGCAGGAAGTGAAAGGCGTCAACATCGCCCTGGATGACAGGGTGGAACTGCGGACCGCCTTGACAGCCAGGGGATTCAACGTTCTCCATGACGACCGGATAGAGTCCTAGACCGAGATGATTGCATTTACTGCGGCGGAAATCGCCGAAATCACCAGCGGGCGCCTGGACGCCGATCCCGGAATTACGCCCCTCTCGGTGGTGACGGATTCACGCGAAGCCACCCCGGGTTCGCTGTACGTCGCGAAGCCGGGCGAGCACGCCGATGGCCACGACTTCCTTGATGCCGCTTTCGCTGCCGGTGCGGTGCTGGCCCTCGTTGAGCGCCCCGCAGCCGGCCCCGACGGCACCGTCTACCCCTCAATCGTGGTTCCCGACGCCGTCCTGGCGATGGGAGCCCTCGCCGCCGAAGCCGTCCGCCGGATCCGCCACGCGCGTGGGGAAGCCGGCAGCACGCTGACGGTGATGGGCATCACCGGTTCCGCCGGCAAGACCACCACCAAGGACCTGCTGGCCGGGATCCTGGCGACACAGGGCAACACCGTGGCGCCCCAGGGGTCCTACAACGGTGAGGTGGGCGTTCCGCTTACCGTCTTCCGGGCAGATACCGACACCCGCTACCTGGTCATCGAAATGGGAGCCACGGGCATCGGCCACATCCGCTACCTCGCGGAAATGGTCAAGCCGGACATCGGCGTCGTCCTGGCAGTGGGCACCGCCCACGCCGGCGAGTTCGGCGGTGTGGAAAACATTGCGCTGGCCAAGGGCGAAATGGTCGAAGGCCTTACCGCCCAGGGCACCGCCATCATCAACCTCGACGACGACCGCGTTGCAGCCATGCGCAGCCGCACCCAGGCCAACGTCCTCGGCTTTTCCGCGGAAGGCCGCAGCGACGCCCAGGTGCAGGCCCTGAACGCCGACACCAACACCGGGGGCGGGCCCGAGTTCGATCTCCAGCTGCCCGACGGCGCTCCTCCGCGGCACGTGAGCAGCAAACTCATCGGAGCCCACCATGTGGGCAACCTGCTGGCAGCTGCTGCCGCGGCATGGGCTGCGGGGGTGCCCGGAGACCACATCGCTGAGTCCCTGGGCAGCCAGGCGGCTGCCAGCCGCTGGCGCATGGAACGCACCGAGCGCCACGACGGCGTCACCATCATCAACGACGCCTACAACGCCAACCCGGAATCGATGCGGGCCGCCCTTCGCACCCTGGCCGACCTCGGCCGCGGACGGCGGACCTGGGCCGTGCTGGGAGCCATGCTGGAACTCGGCGACGACTCAATCCGCGAACACACCGCAGTGGGCACCCAGGTGGTACGCCTGAACATCTCCCGGCTGCTGGTGGTGGGCCGGGAGGCGCGGGCGCTGTACGTATCCGCCGTCCAGGAAGGGTCCTGGGGCGACGAATGCCTCTTCGCGGAGACAGTCGATGAAGCCTACGACGTCCTGGCAGCTGAACTCCAGCCAGGTGACCTGGTGCTCTTCAAGTCCTCCAACAGCGTAGGTCTCCGCCATTTGGGCGATCGGATAGCATTACCCCCAGCCCACACCCCTGCCGACGAAAGGAGCACTCTGCTGTGATTGCTCTGCTGATCGGCGCAGGCCTCGCCCTGCTCTTTGCCCTGGTGGGCACACCGCTGTTCATCCGCCTGCTGGTTCACCGCGGCTATGGACAGTTCATCCGCGACGACGGCCCCACATCCCACCACACCAAGCGCGGGACACCCACCATGGGTGGCACCGTGGTGGTGGCAGCGGTCCTGCTGAGCTACGGGCTCACTCACCTCATCATGCTGATGATGAACCCGGACTCGCCCGGCCCTTCGGCCTCGGCCCTCATCCTGCTGTTCCTGATGGTGGGTATGGGCCTGGTGGGGTTCCTTGACGATTTCATCAAGATCTCCCGGCAGCGGAGCCTGGGCCTGAACGCTAAGGCCAAGCTCATCCTCCAGGCCGCCGTGGGCATCATCTTCGCCATCCTGGCCTTGAACTTTCCCAACAGTGCCGGGCTCACGCCGGCGTCGACAAAGATCTCCCTGGTCCGCGACCTGCCCTGGCTCGACCTCGCCTTCGGCGGGACGGTCCTGGGCGCCATTCTGTTCGTGGTCTGGTCCAACCTGATCGTCACCGCCGCCACCAACGGCGTGAACCTCACCGACGGACTGGACGGCCTCGCCGCCGGAGCCTCGATCATGGTCTTCGGCGCCTACACCCTCATGGGCATCTGGCAAAGCAACCAGGCGTGCGGATCGCCCCGGGAAACCGGCAGCGGCTGCTACTCCGTCAGGGACCCCCTGGATCTGGCCCTCCTGGCCGCCATCCTCAGCGCCGCACTGGTTGGCTTCCTCTGGTGGAATACCTCGCCGGCGAAGATCTTTATGGGCGACACCGGATCGCTGGCCATCGGTGGAGCTGTTGCCGGCTTCGCCATCCTGTCCCGCACCGAACTGCTGCTGGGCATAGTGGGCGGCCTCTTCGTGCTGATCACCCTGTCCGTCATCATCCAGGTGGGCTACTTCAAGGCAACCGGCGGAAAACGGGTGTTCAAGATGGCCCCGCTGCAGCACCACTTCGAGTTGAAGGGGTGGGCCGAGGTAACCGTCGTCGTCCGGTTCTGGATCCTGGGCGGACTGTTCGTCGCCGTGGGCCTGGGCATCTTCTACGCTGAATGGGTTGTACTGCTGTGACCGTTTCCCCCCGCCTGGCCAACCTCGTCTCCTGGGACTCCGACTGGGCCGGCCTGCGCGTGGCCGTGACCGGCATAGGCGTCTCCGGTTTCGCCGCCGCGGACACCCTGATTGAGCTGGGCGCCCGCGTGGTGGTGGTTGATGCCGCCACCAGTGAAACTGCGCGCGCACATGCCGACACCCTGAAAATCGTCGGTGCCGCCGACGTACTCCTGGGCCCAGACGCGGTCACCCACCTTCCGCGGATCGACGGCGAACTTCCGGAACTCATCGTGACCTCGCCCGGGTGGCGGCCGGACCAAGCCCTGCTGGCCGCCGCGGCAAGGGCGCACATCCCGGTGTGGGGCGACGTCGAACTCGCCTGGCGCGTCCGGATCAGGGAAGGCCGCAAGACCGCCGACTGGCTGGCCATCACCGGGACCAACGGTAAAACCACCACCGTGGGCCTGACGGAATCGATGCTGCGGGCAGCGGGGCTCAAGGCAATCGCCGTCGGCAACGTGGGCACCCCTATCCTCGATGCCCTCCGTGACCCCGTGGAATACGACGTCTTCGCGGTGGAACTTTCCAGCTTCCAGCTGCACTGGTCCGAGTCGGTCTCACCGGTGGCCAGCGTGTGCCTCAACGTGGCCGAAGACCACGTCGACTGGCACGGCTCCTACGATTCCTACCTGGCGGACAAGGCGAAGGTCTACGAACGGACCCAAAAAGCCTGCATCTACAACGCCGAGCAAGTGGAAACCGAACGCATGGTGGAAAACGCCGACGTCGTAGAGGGCTGCCGTGCCGTGGCCTTCACCACCCTGACCCCGGCCATCAGCATGCTGGGAGTGGTGGAAGGGCTGCTGGTGGACCGGGCGTTCATCGACGAACGCAGGAACAGCGCCGCTGAGCTTGCCTCAATGGCGGACCTGGGACCCCTGGCCCCCCGCCACATGGTGGCCAACGCCCTCGCGGCCGCCGGTCTGGTGCGCGCCTACGGGGTGGAAGCGAAGGCCGTACGCCAGGGCATCCTCGATTACGAGCCCGGCGACCACCGCATCCAACCCGTTGCCCGCATGAACGGTGTGCTGTGGGTCAATGACTCCAAAGCCACCAACCCCCACGCCGCGTCGGCCTCCCTGTCGGCCTTCAGCAACGTGGTTTGGATCGCCGGTGGACTGTCAAAGGGCGTCAGCTACGACGACCTGGTGAGCAAGCACGCGGCACGGCTCAAGGCCGTTGTCCTGATCGGAACGGACACCGCCCACCTCCGGGAAGCCCTCCAGCGACACGCGCCGGATGTCCCGGTGATCGAAGCGGGGGCAGGTGACACTGAAGGAGTGGAGACTGCTTCGGCGCCCGGCGGCAGCACTGCCGGAAGCCCGGGCCACGGGCAGCAGGTGATGTCCTGGGCCGTTGAGTCGGCCGCCCGGCTCGCCGAATCCGGCGATACCGTGCTCATGGCTCCGGCCGCAGCTTCCATGGATCAGTTCTCTTCCTACGCTCACCGTGGTGGTACTTTTATCGACGCTGTCCGCGAGCTGGTGGAAGGGCAGGCCCAGACCGGCGAGGAGTAACAATGGTCAGCACGCCCACCCGGCAGCAGGGTGCCAGGCCCAAGGGAGGCGCACAGCGTTCCGGCTCCACCTCCGTCCGGCGTCCTGCCGGTGCCGGGAATAAACTGCGCACCTTGTACCGCCGGTTTTGGTCAGCGCTGGAGGGCACGGGAACATCCCGGAACGGCTCCACGTACTACCTCATCCTTGGTGCCACCCTGGCCCTGACGGTCATTGGCATCATGATGGTCCTCTCCGCATCCAGCGTCGAATCGATCGCGGCCGGAAAGTCCCCTTACGGCGATGCCCTCAAGCAGGGCGTCTTTGCGGCCCTTGGCATCTTCACCATGTTCGTGCTGTCCCGCATCAACGTGGTCTGGCTTAAACGGCTCGCGTGGCCTGCCATCGGCGTCGCCGTACTCCTCCTGGGACTGGTCCAGGTGGTCGGCGACGAGATCAACGGCAACCGGAACTGGATCGACCTGGGCGGCATCACCTTCCAGCCCTCGGAGGCAGCCAAACTGGCGCTGGCCCTTTGGCTGGCCACCGTGCTGGCACGGAAAGGCAAACTGCTGGGCAAGTGGCAGCACGCCCTGATACCAGCCGTGCCCATGGCGGCGATCGTCATCGTGCTGATCCTGGTGGGCAACGACCTGGGTACTGCCATGATCATCATGATGATCATGGCAGCGGCCCTGTTCTTCGCCGGCGTTCCGCTCTACCTTTTCGGCATCGCCGGCATCATTGCCGCCGCCGGAACCGCCGTTATGGCCGTCACGAGTTCGAACCGCATGTGCCGCATCACCTCGTGGTGGACCGGCCAGTCCTGTGCCGACGGCATTGACGCCAACTACCAGGCCACCAACGGGATGTACGGCCTGGCATCCGGTGGCTGGCTGGGCGTGGGCCTGGGCCAGAGCCGGCAGAAGTACAGCTGGATCCCGGAAGCCCACAACGACTTCATCTTCGCCATCATCGGCGAGGAACTCGGCCTGGTGGGGACCGTCGTCGTCCTGGTCCTCTTCGCGATCCTCGGCGCTGCGATCTACCGCGTGGTGGTGGCGCAGGAGGATATGTTCCACCGGGTCCTGGCGGGCACCATCATGGTCTGGCTGCTGGGCCAGGCGACCGTGAACATGTCCGTGGTCACAGGCCTCATGCCCGTCATCGGCGTTCCGCTTCCCTTTATCTCCTACGGTGGCTCGGCACTCCTGATGTCACTGTGCGCTGTGGGTGTGGTCCTTTCCCTGGCGCGGGAACAGATGGCTCCCGCCATCCGCCCCAAGCGGATGCTGAAGTTCAAGCCCCGGACGGGGCGGGACAAGAACCAACCAAAGACTTCCAGAAAGCGTGCATAACCCCAGATGAATCCGACACGACCTTCCATCGTCCTGGCCGGTGGCGGAACAGCCGGCCACATCAGCCCGTTGCTCGCCATCGCCGCCGCCCTGCGCAGCCAGGCCCCGCACGCTTCGATCCTGGCCGTGGGTACGCCGTCGGGAATGGAAACCCGCCTGGTGCCGGCCGCCGGCGTCCAGCTGGCCACGATCGACCGGGTGCCCTTTCCCCGCAAGCCGTCCGCGGACCTGCTCCGCCTTCCGGCAAAGCTGGCCGGCGCCGTCCGCCAGGCCGGCGCCATCCTGGACCAGGCGCAGGCAGATGTCCTGGTGGGTGTAGGCGGGTATGTCTGCACCCCCATGTACCTCGCGGCGCGGAAGCGCGGCATACCGGTGGTGATCCATGAAGCCAACGCCCGGCCGGGACTGGCAAACCGCGTGGGTGCGCTCCTGAAGGGCCGCGTGGCCGTGGCTTTCGAGGGCACACCCCTTCGCCACGCGCTGCACGTAGGCATGCCCATGCGCAAGGAAATTTCCGGCCTGGACCGGAAGAGTGCCCGCACCGCCGCCCGGGAAGCCCTGGGACTGGACGCCCACCAGCCGACCCTCATCGTCACCGGCGGGTCCTCCGGAGCGCAAAGCATCAACCGGACAGTCGCGGACTCCGTAGCCCTGCTGGCGGAAGCGGGCATCCAGACCGTCCACGTCACCGGACGCGGAAAGACCGTCCTGGACGCGTCCGGCCAGCCCCTCGCAGCCGAGGGATACCGCCAGGTGGAGTACATCGACGGGATGGAACGTGCCTACGCTGCCGCCGACCTACTCCTGGCACGGTCCGGAGCCGCCACGGTGTGCGAAGTGGCAGCCGTCGGCGTCCCCGCCGTCCTGGTACCCCTGCCCATCGGCAACGGGGAACAGGCGCTGAACGCGAAAGGCCTCGTGGCAGCCGGCGGTGCCCTCCTCGTCGCCGACCGTGACTTCACTCCCGAGTGGGTGGCGCGGGAACTGATTCCGCTGATCACCGACAAAGCCCGCCTTGCCGCCATGGAGGCGAAGTCCTACCGGCTGGGCATCCGAAATGCCGACCAGCGCATGGCTGGCCTGATCCTGGAAGCGGTAACCGCATGAGCGCCCACACCATCCCCAGCCTGGAGTCCCTTGGGAAGGTGCACTTCATTGGCATCGGGGGAGTAGGTATGTCCGCCGTTGCCCGCATCATGGTGGCCCGCGGAGTTCCCGTCAGCGGTTCCGACGCCAAGGACCTGCCCGTCATGGCAGATCTCGCCGCTGCCGGTGCCCGGATAGCGGTTGGCTATGCAGCCGGCAACCTGGGGGACGCGCAGACCGTAGTGGCCGGATCGGCAATCCGCGACGACAACCCCGAACTCGCGGCCGCGCGCCAAGCGGGCTTGCCCGTGCTGCACCGGTCCCAGGCGCTGGCAGCCACCATGGGCGGGGACACCGTGGTCACGGTGGCCGGAACGCACGGAAAGTCGACCACCACGTCCATGGTCACCGTGCTGCTGCAGGCCGCAGGCCTGGACCCATCGTTTGCGGTCGGTGCCAACATCCCCGCGCTTGGCGTGAACGCCGCGCACGGCACGTCGGGAATCTTCGTGGCTGAAGCCGACGAATCCGATGGTTCCTTCCTCAACTACCGGCCCCGCATCGCCGTCGTCACCAACGTTGAGCCGGACCACCTTGACTACTACGGCACAGCCGAGGCCGTGTACGAGTCCTTCGACCGTTTCACGGCGTTGCTGCCCGCCGACGGGCTCCTGGTGGCCTGCGCGGACGACGCCGGGGCACTGGCCCTGGCAGAACGCACCCGGTCCCGGGGCAACACCCGGGTGGTCCTTTACGGCACCAGCGCGGCGGCGGACGTGAGGCTGCACGACGACGGCCCGGGCCACGTCGCTGTTTCGGCAGGCAGCGCCCGGTTCAGTCTGTCGCTGCAGGTTCCCGGCCGGCACAACGCGCTGAATGCCGCTGCCGCTTTTGCCGTGGCCCTTGAACTTGGCGTTGACCCGGAAGCGGCGGCCGCGGGGCTGGCCCACTTCGCCGGCGCATCGCGGCGCTTCGAACTGAAGGGTTCGGTGCGGGGAGTGCGTGTCTACGACGACTACGCCCACCATCCAACAGAGGTCCGTGCTGCCTTGACTGCGGCCCGTTCGGTAGCCGGCGGCCACAAGGTCCATGTGCTGTTCCAGCCGCACCTGTTCTCGCGCACCCGTGAGTTCGCCGCAGAGTTCGCCGGCGCCCTGAACCTGGCAGACACCGCACTGGTCCTGGATATCTATCCCGCCCGGGAGGATCCCATTCCCGGGGTTACCAGCCAGCTCATCGCGGACCACCTCACCGGCAGCGGCCGCCTGGTCAACCCCGATGACGCCGCTGAAACCCTGGCGAAGGCCGCTGCGGACGGAGATGTGGTCCTCACGGTCGGCGCCGGTGACGTCACGGCCTTCGGCCCGCGGATCGTCGAGGCGCTCCGTGCCTAGCTCCCGCCGCCCCACCTACGCCCCGCCCAAACGGAACAGCCCCCCGGCCGCGTCCTCCTCGAAGGCCCCCGAGCCAGAGCCGCGCCCGTCCGGGACGCCGGACGGCGACGCCCGTCCGGACGTGATCACGGCATCACGCAGCCTCCCGGACCAGGCGGGGGCCTACAAACCGGCGAAGGGGGAGGAGCGGCCCGGGGCGACGGTGCTGGCATTCCCTGAGCCCAAAGGCCGCCGCCGCCGGAAGCATATCCTGGCCGCCCTGGGAACAGTCGTGGCGCTGGTGGTTGGGCTGCTGGTGGCAGCCATCTATTCGCCGGTCCTCGCCCTGCAGACCGTCGCCGTCACGGGTACCCATTACGTGACGCCCGCCCAGGTTCAGTCCGCACTGGAACCGCTTCGGGGCAAGCCGCTGCCCCAAATCAGCGACGACGAGGTACGGGGCCTGCTCGGCCCCCTGGTGCAGGTCAAGTCCGTTTCCGTGGAGGCGCACCCACCGTCCACGCTGGCCGTTGCCGTGCACGAGCGGGTTCCCGTGGCCCTGATCAAGCAGGGGGAGCAGTACCAGTTGGTGGACGTGGACGGTGTCCAGTTGGCCACCACTGATGATCCTGCAACGGCGTCGCTGCCGGTCATCGACGGCGGCGCCGGCGCGATCGGCCAGGATCTCTTCCGGGCCACGGCTGCGGTCCTGGCCGCCCTGCCTGCCGACGTCCTGGCGAAGCTGTCCAACGCGTCAGCACAGTCCGTTGACGCCGTGGAACTCAAGCTCGTCGACGGCCAGACGATCGTCTGGGGCAACGCCTCGGAGAAGGAACTCAAGGCCAAGGTCCTGGCTGCACTGCTCAAGGCACCGGTGGATCCGAAGAACCCGGTCAAGGTCTACGATGTCAGTGTGCCCCGGCACCCCGTGACGCGCTAAGCGCTTTCTTTTCCCCGTATTAATCCGACACGCGGACCCGGTTATTGAATGTGTGTTCCAGAGGAAATACCGTCACAGACAAGAGTTACTTGACATAACTCTAACCTTCAACTCGAAGGTTAGGGTTGAAAGTTTCAAGCTCACCAATCAGTTTTTACGCAATAAGACACGAACAAGGGACCCGTAACGTGGCAGCTCCGCAGAATTACTTGGCCGTCATCAAAGTCGTCGGCATCGGCGGCGGTGGCGTGAACGCAGTCAACCGCATGATCGAGGTCGGCCTCAGGGGTGTTGAGTTCATCGCCATCAACACCGACGCCCAGGCACTGCTCATGAGTGACGCCGACGTGAAGCTCGACGTAGGACGCGAGCTGACCCGTGGCCTGGGCGCCGGCGCCAACCCGGAGGTGGGCAAGCAGGCCGCCGAGGACCACGCCGACGAGATCGAGGAAGTCCTCCGCGGCGCCGACATGGTCTTCGTCACCGCAGGTGAAGGTGGCGGCACAGGCACCGGCGGCGCGCCCGTCGTCGCACGGATCGCACGTTCGCTGGGCGCACTGACCATTGGTGTGGTCACCCGCCCGTTCACTTTCGAAGGACGCCGCCGCGCCGGTTCCGCCGAAGCCGGCATCGACGCCCTGCGCGACGAGGTGGACACCCTCATCGTCATCCCCAATGACCGGCTGCTGTCCATCAGCGACCGCAACGTATCCGTCCTGGACGCGTTCCGCTCCGCCGACCAGGTCCTCCTGTCCGGCGTCCAGGGCATCACCGACCTCATCACCACCCCCGGCCTGATCAACCTTGACTTCGCAGACGTGAAGTCCGTCATGCAGGGTGCAGGCTCCGCCCTCATGGGCATCGGCTCCGCCCGCGGTGAAGACCGTGCCGTCAAGGCCGCCGAACTGGCCATTGCCTCGCCGCTGCTGGAAGCATCCATCGACGGTGCCCACGGCGTACTGCTGTCCATCCAGGGCGGCTCGGACCTCGGCCTGTTCGAGATCAACGAGGCCGCCCGCCTGGTCCAGGAAGTGGCACACCCCGAGGCAAACATCATCTTCGGCGCCGTCATCGACGATGCCCTCGGTGATGAAGCACGCGTCACCGTGATCGCTGCTGGCTTCGACGACGTCAAGGCCACCTCGCCCTCCATGGACCAGTCCCAGCCGCAGACCGCACCCCAGCGCCCGGCCGCCCCCGCAGCTGCTCCCGCCTCGGCGCACCAGCAGGGCGGAAGCCACCAGGGCAACGGAAACCACCAGCAGAACGTCCAGCCCATCCACGCCGGGGTCGGCGCGGCCGGGCTCAGCAATTGGGGTCAGCAGCGTCCGCAGGCCGTTCCGGCTGACTCCGGCTTCGACGTCGACCTGCCGTCCGTTGTGGAGCCGGACCTGACCGGCAACCACCCGGATGACCTGGATGTTCCCGACTTCCTGAAGTAGGCGGCGGCTTGTTTCACTGGCGCGCCGACATCCTGCCCGGGGTGTCGGCCGCTTTTACCGATGCGGGTGCGGGAAACCTCGCCCTGCACGTCGGGGACGACCCCACTGCAGTCCGGTCCCGCCGTCGGCTGCTGGAGGAATCCATCGCCGTGGCGGCCGGCTCGCTGCACTTCATGAACCAGGTCCACGGCAACACCGTGGCCGTCATGGACGCACACTCACCTGCCCCTGAGGCCGATGCCATGGTGTCCCGCGGCGAGCCGCTGGCCGTCATGGTGGCAGACTGCATTCCCGTGCTGCTGGCGGGGGAGTCCGCCGACGGGCCGGTCCTGGCGGCGGTGCACGCCGGCCGGCCCGGGATCGCCAGCGGGGTGCTCCCCGCCGCCGTGCGAAGCATGGAATCCCTCGGCGCGTCGCGGATCCGGGCCTGGATGGGCCCGTCGATCTGCGGGTCGTGCTACGAAGTTCCCGCTGACCTGCGCGACGAAGTATCTGCCCTGGTTCCGGAAACGCGGAGCACCACCTCCTGGGGAACGCCGGCACTGGACCTTCCTGCCGGCGCCCGTGCCCAGCTTGAGACCTCCGGCGTAGCGCTCGAGTATGCCGGCCCCTGCACGCTGGAAACAGAAACGCTCTACTCATACCGGCGGGACCACAACACGGGCCGCTTCGCAGGGCTGGTCTGGTGCCATGACTGAGCAGCCGGACAACACGCCGGGGTCTGATCCCCGCAGCACAGAGCTCGCCGAACGCCTGGCCAAGGTGCGGAAACGGATCGCCGTGGCGGCGGAAAGCGCAGGCCGCGGTGACCACCCGCCGTCGCTGATCGTGGTTACCAAGTTCCACCCGGCTGAGGACATCCGGCGCCTGGCCGTTCTCGGCATCACCGACGTCGGGGAGAACCGGGACCAAGAGGCTGCCGCCAAGGCACTTGAACTCGCCGATCTCAACCTGACGTGGCACTTCGTGGGCCAGCTGCAGACAAAGAAAGCCAAGTCCGTGGCACGCTACGCCGCCGCAGTCCACTCGGTGGACCGGCCACAGCTGGTGGATGCCTTGGCAAAATCGGTACGCAACGAGATGGAAGCCTCCGGGAGGTCCCGGTTGGACTGCTTCATCCAGGTCAGCCTTGAGGACGACGGCGGTACGCACCGAGGCGGCGCAGCCCCCGGGGACGTGCCCATCCTGGCGGAACAGATTACAGGTACGGACAGCCTGAACCTCGCCGGCGTCATGGCCGTCGCGCCCTTGGGCGCGCCACCGGAACCGGCATTCGAAAAGCTCGCCGGAGTATCCGCCCGGCTCGCTGCGGCATACCCCGGCGCCACCGGCATTTCGGCGGGCATGAGCCAGGATCTCGAGGCTGCCATCCGGTTCGGGGCGACACACCTGCGAATCGGTTCCGATATTCTCGGTTCCCGTCCCGCCGTGGGGTAGCGTCGGACCTGTTGGAAGTGATGGGCGGGGGACTCCAGTGCTGTCAAATCATTGGGCGGCCCGCTTACGGGACACGATTAGGAGTCGACCATGGCCGGCGCTCTGCGCAAGACAATGATCTATCTTGGGCTCGCCGACGGCGATGAGCATTACGAGTCCGAGCAACAGACCACACATAAGGATGAGGACGAACCGATGGAAGTTGACCGCGAGGAACGCCGTGCTCCGGCACCGGTCCGCGAAGTCAGCCGCGAGGCGTCCTACGCCCCTGAAGAGGAATACCGCGCCCCTGTGACCCCGATTAAGCGCGCGGCCTCGAGCCGCGAAGAGAACACCGGACTTCGCCAGATCACCACCATCCACCCGCGCTCTTACAACGATGCCAAACTCATCGGTGAGAGCTTCCGGGACGGCATTCCGGTGATCATGAACGTGACGGACATGGGTGAAGCAGACGCCAAGCGTCTTGTGGACTTCTCGGCAGGGCTCGTTTTTGGCCTGCGCGGGAGCATTGAACGGGTTACCAATAAGGTGTTCCTGCTCTCACCGTCGTACGTCGAAGTCATCGGTGACGACAAGAAGGCCAGCGATACGCAGGCCAGCTTCTTCAACCAGAGCTAGGCGCAGCAGGCTGCGCCCGGATGCCAGGCAGGGACACCTGCCTGGCATCTGTGCTGAAATGGACAAGACACAACAGCAGTACGGCCAGCGGCCGGCACATGGGACCGGCTGCACGAACATGGAGATATGAAATAAGTCATGGGAATTGTTTTCGGACTTGTCTATCTCGCCCTGCTGCTGTTTTTTGTGGCCCTCATCATCCGCCTTGTTTTTGACTGGGTGCAGATGTTTGCGAGGGAATGGCGCCCCCGGGGCGCAGCCCTGGTGGTGGCGCATGCCGTCTACTCAATCACGGACCCGCCCCTCAAGGGCCTGCGGCGGCTTATTCCGCCCCTCAGGCTCGGTGGAGTCTCCCTGGACCTGGGCTTCCTGATCCTGTTCATCGGCGTCAGCATCGCAATGAACGTCACCAGGGGACTGGCCTGATTTTTCCGCCAGGACCGGCAATGCAATGTGTTCCCTCCCGGAACAGCTACTGTAAAGCGAAGAAACCTCCTGTTTGACACCGCAGTGTTGAATTAGAGGAAGCAGACCAAATTTAGGTACCTTAGTTTTGACGGCCGGAAGGCCTACTGACTAACCAGACCAGTGAGGTGACCAGATGGCTTTGACGCCAGAAGACGTTGTCAACAAGCGCTTTCAGCCCACCAAGTTCCGTGAGGGCTATGACCAGGACGAAGTTGACGACTTCCTGGACGAAATCGTCGTTGAACTCCGCCGCCTGAACCAGGAAAACGACGAGCTCCGCAAGAAGCTCGCCGATGCAGGTTCCAGTGTTCCGGCCAGCTCCACCGCCGCCCCCGTAGTGGAGAAGGTCCCCGCGCCGGTCAAGGCCGACAAGGACGAAACCAGCGAGAAGGCAGAAGCTGACGCAAAGCCTGCCGAAACCGGCAAGAAGAAGGACGTGCAGCCTGCCGCTCCGGCCGCTGCAGCCCCGGCAGCGCCCGTTGCCGCAACACCTTCCGCTGAGTCCGCCGCCGGCCTGCTGGCCATGGCACAGCAGATGCACGACCGCCACGTGGCCGACGGCCAGGCCCAGAAGGACAAGATCATCGCCGAGGCGCAGATCGAAGCCAGCAGCCTCGTCAACGACGCCCAGGAAAAGTCCCGCAAGATCCTTGGCGCCCTGGAGCAGCAGCGCTCTGTCCTGGAACGCAAGGTGGAGCAGCTGCGCGGCTTCGAACGCGACTACCGCTCCCGCCTGAAGGCCTACATCGAAGGCCAGCTCCGCGACCTGGAAGCCCGCGGCTCCGTCGCGACGCCGGAAGTCAGCGAAGCCAACTAAGCCTGGCAGCACGTATTCTGAAAGCCGGTGGCTGAGGATTCCTCGGCCACCGGCTTTTGGCATTAATACCCGGTTCCACGAATTGAAAGCACCATGACTGACGAACTTGCCGCAGACGCGGCACGCCCTGTCCCACCCACGCCGCGGCCACGCCGGGCCGTGCTGCTGTCCCTGTTCGCAGGGTTCGCGGTCTTCGCCTATGTCCTGGACCAGCTGACCAAACTGTGGGTCACTTCCACCATGGTGGAAGGGGAGCGGATTCCGGTCCTGCCGCCCCTGCTGCACTGGTACTTCATCCGGAATTCCGGTGCCGCGTTCTCCATCGGCGAGAACGTCACCTGGGTGTTTTCCATCATCATGGCGGGTGTGGCCATTGCCATCCTCTTCCAGGTCCGCCGGGTGGGCTCGGCCTGGTGGTCCCTTGCCCTGGGCCTGCTGCTGGGCGGCGCGCTGGGCAACCTGACGGACCGGCTCTTCCGTGAGCCGTCCTTCGGCATGGGCCACGTGGTGGACTTCATCCAGCTTCCCAATTTCGCAATCTTCAATATCGCCGACTCCGCGGTGGTATCCGCCGTCGCGATCATCTGCATCCTTACCATCCGTGGAATCGCCCTGGACGGGACCCGGTTGGGAAACCCGGCAAAGGACAAGCCCGGCCATGACTGACCGCATCGTTGTCGCTGAAGAGTTTGGCGGTACACGGGCCGATGCCGGCCTGGCCGCCATCCTGGGGGTGTCGCGTTCCGCTGCGGCGTCCCTCCTTGCCGATGGCCATGTGCTGAACCGGGGCAAGGCCCTGGGCAAGTCGGCAAAACTCGTGGCCGGGGACACCCTCGAGGTCACCGTCCCGGAACGGCGGGACCCGCTTGAAGTCGTGGAGGAACCTGTGGAAGGCCTGAACATCCTGCTCGACGACGATGATTTCGTCGTCGTCGACAAACCCGTTGGCGTGGCGGCACACCCCTCGCCCGGCTGGGTGGGACCCACCGTCGTGGGCGGCCTTGCCGCTGCCGGTTACCGCATCTCCACCTCCGGCGCACCCGAGCGGGCGGGCATCGTCCACCGGCTCGACGTCGGCACCTCCGGCGTGATGGTGGTGGCCAAATCCGAGCGCGCCTACACGGCCCTCAAACGCGCCTTCAAGGAGCGCACGGTGGAGAAGGTCTACCACGCTGTGGTGCAGGGGCTCCCCGATCCACTGACGGGAACCATTGACGCCCCCATCGGCCGCCACCCGGGCCACGACTGGCGTTTCGCAGTCATCGAGGACGGGCGTCCTTCCGTCACCCACTATGAGGTCCTGGAGGCTTTCGGGAAGGCCAGCCTGGTGGAGGTCCACCTTGAAACCGGCCGGACGCACCAGATCAGGGTCCACTTTTCTGCGCTGCGCCACCCCTGCGCAGGGGACCTGACGTACGGTGCCGACCCGCGCCTGGCCGCCACCCTCGGCCTCACGCGGCAGTGGCTGCACGCCCGGCAGCTGGCCTTTGACCATCCCGTCACCGGGGAGCGCGTCACAGTCACCAGCGAGTACCCACAGGACCTGTCCTACGCATTGGAAGTGCTGGAGTCGGGACAGGCCTGACACAGCCGTCCTGGCAGGATGGCCAAGGCGCAGCGCTTAGAATAGTGCGGTGAGTTCCAGCAATGATTCGTTTGTCCACCTGCACACCCACACCGAATATTCCATGCTGGATGGAGCTGCCCGCCTGGGGGAGCTCTTCGATGAAACCGAGCGCCTGGGCATGCCTGCCCTTGCCACCACGGACCACGGCTACCTGTTCGGTGCGTTCGATTTCTGGCGCAAGGCCACGGACAAGGGCATCAAGCCGATCATCGGTGTCGAGGCCTACGTAACGCCCGGGACGGCCCGGACGGACAAGGAACGCGTGCGCTGGGGCGATGAGTCCCAGCGGAAGGACGACGTCTCCGGCGGCGGTTCCTACACGCACATGACCCTCCTGAGCTACAACAACGTGGGCATGCGGAACCTCTTCCGCGCCTCGTCGATTGCTTCCCTGGATTCGGTCTTCGGCAAGTGGCCCCGGTTGGACCGGGAACTGCTCAACACCTACTCCGAGGGGCTCATTGCCACCACCGGCTGCCCTTCCGGCGAGGTCCAGACCCGGCTCCGCCTGGGCCAGTACCGCGAAGCACTTGAGGCTGCGGCCGAGTTCCGGGACATTTTCGGCGCCGAGAACTACTTCTGCGAATTGATGGACCACGGTCTGGACATTGAGCGGCGGGTCACCGGCGACCTGCTGCGGCTTGCCAAGGACCTGAACCTGCCCCTGGTGGCCACCAATGACCTCCACTACACGCACGAACACGATGCCAAGGCGCACGAGGCACTGCTGGCCATCCAGTCCGGTTCCACCTTGCTGGAACCCACCTACGACAACGGTGGCTCGAGGTTCGCGTTCTCCGGAAGCGGCTATTACCTGAAGTCACCGCAGGAGATGCGGGAGCTCTTCCGCGACCACCCGGACGCGTGTGACAACACCCTGCTAATTGCCGAGCGCTGCGAAGTGTCCTTCAATACGGACGCCAACTTCATGCCGCGGTTCCCCTGCCCGCCCGGCGAGGATGAAACCTCCTGGCTGGTGAAGGAAGTGGACAAGGGCCTGCAGTACCGTTACCCGGGCGGCATCCCGGATGAAGTCCGCAAGCAGGCCGATTACGAGCTCGGCGTCATTACGTCCATGGGGTTCCCTGGCTACTTCTTGGTGGTGGCCGACTTCATCAACTGGGCCAAGAACAACGGCATCCGCGTTGGCCCCGGCCGTGGCTCGGGTGCAGGCTCCATGGTGGCCTACGCCATGCGCATCACCGACCTCGACCCCCTCCGCCACGGGCTGATCTTCGAACGCTTCCTCAACCCGGACCGCGTTTCCATGCCTGACTTCGACGTCGACTTCGATGACCGGCGCCGCTCTGAAGTCATCGACTACGTGACCCGGAAGTACGGTGACGAGCGCGTGGCGATGATCGTCACCTACGGCACCATCAAGACCAAGCAGGCCCTCAAGGACTCCTCACGCGTCCTGGGCTACCCGTTCAGCATGGGCGAAACGCTGACCAAGGCCCTGCCGCCCGCGGTCATGGCCAAGGACATTCCGCTCGCGGACATCCAGAACCCGGAGTCCAAGCGATACAGCGAGGCCGGGGACTTCCGGCAGCTGATTGCCACCGACCCCGAGGCCGCCAAGGTCTTTGAGACGGCCCTGGGCATCGAAGGGCTGAAGCGCCAGTGGGGCGTCCACGCCGCAGGCGTCATCATGTCCTCGGACCCCATCATCGACGTCATCCCCATCATGCGCCGTTTCCAGGACGGCCAGGTGATCACGCAGTTCGACTACCCCACGTCCGAGGGCCTGGGCCTGATCAAGATGGACTTCCTGGGCCTGCGGAACCTGACGATCATTTCCGATGCCCTTGAGAACATCAAGATGAACCGTGGCATCGACCTTGACCTCGAAAACCTTGAACTCGATGACGCCCCGTCCTATGAGCTCCTGGCCCGCGGCGACACCCTGGGCGTGTTCCAGCTCGACGGCGGACCCATGCGGTCCCTGCTCAAGCTCATGAAGCCTGACAACTTCGAAGACATCTCCGCCGTCCTGGCGCTTTACCGTCCCGGTCCCATGGGCGCCAACGCCCACACGGACTACGCGCTCCGCAAGAACGGGATCCAGGAAGTCATCCCCATCCACCCGGAGCTGGAGGAGCCGCTCAGGGAAATCCTCGGTGGCACGTATGGCCTGATCGTGTACCAGGAGCAGGTCATGGCCGTGGCGCAGAAGCTGGCCGGCTACTCCCTGGGCCAGGCAGATATTCTCCGCCGCGCCATGGGCAAGAAGAAGAAGTCCGAGCTGGACAAGCAGTTCGCGGGATTCTCGCAGGGCATGCAGGACAACGGCTACTCCATGGAAGCCGTCAAGACCCTATGGGACATCCTGCTTCCCTTCTCCGACTACGCCTTCAACAAGGCCCACTCCGCCGCGTACGGCGTGATCTCCTACTGGACCGCCTACCTGAAGGCGCATTACGCGCCGGAGTATATGGCGGCCCTGCTCACCTCCGTGGGCGATGACAAGGACAAGTCAGCGATCTACCTCAACGAATGCCGGCGGATGGGTATCACCGTGCTCCCGCCGGACGTCAACGAGTCCGCGCTGAACTTCACCCCGGTGGGCAACGACATCCGGTTCGGCATGGGCGCCATCCGCAACGTGGGCGTCAACGCCGTCGAGGCCATGGTGGCCGCCCGCGAAAGTGAAGGCGCCTTCACCTCGTTCAAGGATTACCTGATGAAGGTCCCGGCCGTGGTCTGCAACAAGCGGACCATCGAGTCGCTGATCAAGTCCGGTGCCTTCGATTCGCTGGGACACCACCGCCGGGCCCTGGCCATGATCCACGAAGAAGCCATCGACTCCGTCATCACCCTCAAGCGCAACGAGGCGATTGGCCAGTTCGACCTCTTCGCCGGGTTTGAGGACGCCGGGGAGGAATCGTCCTCCCTCAGCATCGAGATTCCGGACCTGCCCGAGTGGGAAAAGAAGGACAAGCTCTCCTTCGAGCGGGACATGCTGGGCCTCTACGTTTCGGACCATCCGCTGCAGGGCCTGGAGGGCCTGCTGGCGCAGCACGCCGAGATGAGCATTACCTCCATCATCGGCGAAGACGGGCCCAATGACGGCGCCATCATCACCATCGCCGGCATGATCACCTCGCTGAGCCGGCGCATCGCCAAGGCCAGCGGCAACGCCTACGCCCGGGCGGAAGTGGAGGACCTGGGTGGTTCCATCGAGGTCATGTTCTTCGGCCAGGTCTACGGGCCGATTGCGTCGGTACTCGCGGAAGACCTGATCGTGGTGGTCAAGGGCCGGCTGCAGAAGCGCGACGACGGCGCCATCACGCTGAACTGCATGGAGCTGTCGGTTCCTGATCTCAGCGAAGGGCTGAACGGGCCTTTGGTGATCACCATGCCCACCCATAAGGCCACCGAGGCCGTGGTCACCGAACTTGGCGACGTACTGCGGACGCACCGGGGCAACTCAGAGGTGCGGCTGCACCTGCAGGGTGACACCCGCACCGAAATCATGGGCCTGCCGGTCCACCTTCGCGTGAACCCCAGCCCCTCGCTGTTCGGCGATCTGAAGGTCCTGCTGGGTCCGGCCTGCCTGGACGCCTGACAAAGGAGCGGCCGACGCCGGGAGCCACCTCCCGCCGTCGGCCGCCTTTTGGTTGTGCCCCGGTCCGCGGGCGTCAGATTTCGTAGTCGAGCGGCACCGGCTGCCCATAGGCGCCGCCGTGGTACAGCAGCGGCGATCCTTCGCCGCCCACCTGGCCGTCCACCACCTGGACCACCACCACTGCGTTGTTCTCGAAGGAGAGCCGCATCTGCACCTCACCGATCAGCCAGCCGGCCACGTCCTTGAGGACGGGCACCCCGTGCGGGCCCAATTCCCAATGGTTGCCCTCGAACCGGTTGCCGGGGCGGGCAAACCGGTCCGCCAGTGACTGGTTTTCGAGGCCCAGCATGTGCACGCCCACGTGCTGCGTATTGGCCACGGCGGGCCAGGACCTGGAACTGCGGGCCATGTTGAACGTGAACCGGGGCGGCTTCGCCGACAAGGACGCGACCGAGGTTGCCGTGAAGCCGTAGGGCTCACCCTGGTAATTCACGGTAATGATGGCCACGCCGGCGGCATGCCTGCGGAACATCTCCCTGAACGTCTGCTCGAACGGCTCGATGTTGTCGGTCACCGGGAACTCCTGAACTAAGTGGCGTAACTCTTTCCCCAAGCGTATTGGCCCGCGGGCACGGCGGAGAACAGATGGCGCCACACAACGGGGGATGTCCCCGCAGGAACCTTTGTTAAGGTGTGTTGCATGACGAACTTCACCCGCCCCGCCAGGCGGCAGCTGCCCTGGCCCCTGCTGCTGGCCCCGGCGGCGGCAGGCATTCCGGCGGGAATCCTTTGGTGGGTCCTCGCGCCGGGCGGCCTGAACCTTCTAACCCGGGACCCGGCCCTGGCCGCCGGCACCGTGCCCCTGGTCTGGCTGCCGCGCGATCTCACCCTTGCAGGCATCCTGGTGCTGGCCGGCTGCCTCCTTGCCGTGTTCCTGGCGGACGGAAAACGCCCGGACCCGCAGGCTGCCCTGCTGGCCGGCCTGCTGGGAGCGCTGGCCGGAAGTGCCGTGGCGTGGGGGACCGGCGTCCTGGCGGGACGGCTGTGGGGGCCTGCCGTCGATGTGTCCGCGAATGCCAGCATCGCTTTCTCGCTTCGGGCCTGGCCGGTGCTGCTGCTGTGGCCTGCCGCCACCGCAGTGTCTGCCTTCATCCTGGAGCTGGTGGGCTCCACGTCCCGGAAGCCGGATACCGGCGTGGAAACAGCAGGCATGCACAGCCCCGTAAAATAGACCGGTGACCACATTCCCGGAGTTCCCCGCCCCTGTGACAGCCGCCGTCGACTTCCGCACCATCGACCTTCGGGGCCGCCACCTGAGCCTCGCGGCGCTGCGTGCAGCGGTGCCCCGCGCCAAGGGACAGACCGTGGCGGACGCAGAAGAAAAAGTCCAGGACATCATTGCGGGCGTCCGGGAGCGCGGTTTTGAGGCCTTGGCTGAGCTGGCTGAACGGTTCGACGGCGTGGCGCAGGAACACCCCCTGGTCCCGGGTGAGGCGCTCACCGCAGCGCTGGACCAGTTGGATCCGGCGGTGCGGGCTGCCCTGGAGGAGTCCATCAGCCGCGCCCGGAAGTTTGCGGACGGGCAGCGTCCCCGCAACGTGGACGTGGAACTGGGTGACGGCGCCGTGGTCTGCCAGAACTGGGTGCCTGTTGCCCGCGTCGGCCTGTACGTTCCCGGTGGCCTTGCCGTGTACCCGTCCTCGGTGATCATGAACGTCGTTCCGGCGCTGGCAGCGGGCGTGGAATCCATTGCCCTGGCCTCGCCGCCGCAGAAGGAATTCGGCGGACTGCCGCACCCCACCATCCTCGCCGCAGCTGCGCTGCTGGGCATCACCGAGGTCTACGCCATCGGCGGCGCCCAGGCCATCGCCGCCTTCGCCTACGGCGTCGGCGCAACCGATGCCGGTCCCGGCCTGGAACCCGTGGACGTCGTCACCGGCCCCGGCAACATCTTCGTTGCCACGGCCAAGCGGCTGGTCAAAGGCGTGGTGGGGATTGACTCGGAGGCCGGGACCACGGAGATCGCCATCCTGGCCGACGACTCCGCCCAGCCTGCGCTGGTTGCGGCCGACCTGCTCAGCCAGGCCGAGCACGACCCCAAGGCGGCGTCAGTGCTCATCACCGATTCCGAGGACCTGGCCGCCGCCGTCCGTGCTGAGCTGGCGCTCCAGGCCGCGGCCACCAAGCACTCGGCCAGGGTCCAGGAAGCGCTGTCCGGGCCCCAGTCCGGCGTGGTCCTGGTGGACGGGCTGGAGCAGGGAATCGCCGCCTGCGACGCCTACGCCGCAGAGCACTTGGAAATCATGACCCGGGACGCAGCCGCCGTGGCAGCACGCATCCGCAACGCGGGAGCCATCTTCGTTGGCGACTATAGCCCGGTCAGCCTTGGCGACTACTGCGCCGGGTCCAACCACGTGCTGCCCACCAGCGGCACCGCCGCCTTCTCGTCCGGCCTGAACGTGACCACCTTCCTGCGCGCCATCCAGGTGGTCAACTACAGCCGCGACGCCCTGGCCGAGGTTAGCGGACACATCGTGAGCCTGTCACGGGCCGAGGATCTCCCGGCCCACGGGGACGCCGTCACGGCACGGTTCCCCGGCGACGCGTGATACCACTACATGTGGTAATTACAGGATTGTTATTACCCCAGATCTGCCCGTAAACTGGAGTACGCCACGGCATCGCCCCCCGGCGGTGCTGCTGGCTTCCTACGTTGCTGAACACCAAGCGGAAAGGGGGAACGCCATGTACTGTCCGTTCTGCCGCAACCCCGATTCCCGCGTGGTGGACAGCCGGATGGCGGACGACGGCTCGGCCATCCGCCGCCGCCGGCAATGCCCGGAGTGCGGCCGCCGCTTCACCACAGTGGAAACCACCAGCCTGTCCGTGATCAAGCGTTCGGGCGTCGGCGAGCCCTTCAGCCGCAGCAAGGTGATCAACGGTGTCCGGAAGGCCTGCCAGGGACGCCCTGTGAGCGAGGATGACCTCGCCATGCTGGCCCAGGAAGTCGAAGAACAGATCCGCGCTTCCGGGGCTGCTGAGATTGACGCCCACGAGGTTGGCCTGGTGATCCTCGGGCCGCTGCAGAAACTCGATGAAGTTGCCTACCTGCGCTTTGCCAGCGTGTACCAGGCCTTTGAATCGCTCGAGGATTTCGAGACTGCCATTGCCCTGCTCCGCCATGAGGCCGGAGAAGGCGCGGCGAAGAGCTCCGAGAAGAGCCCGCTCTAAGACTCCGGTGGCGGCAGCGGAGGGGAAGCCGCAGCCGCCACCGGCACCACTCCTACTTGGCCAGCTTGTGCTGGAGCGCGATTTCCAGTGCCGCACCCACGATGCCTGCCTCATTGCGCAGCACGGCCGGAACGATCGGCGTGCGGAGCTTGAGGTTGGGGAGGTATTCATCGGCACGCTTGGAGATGCCGCCGCCCACAATGAACAGTTCCGGCGAGAACAGGAACTCCACGTGCGAGAAGTAGCGCTGCAGGAGCACGCTGTATTCGTCCCATGACAGTCCGTCCCGCTCGCGGGCAACGGCGGAGGCCTTTGATTCGGCGTCGTGTCCGTCAATCTCAAGGTGGCCCAGTTCGGCGTTGGGGACCAGTTTGCCGTCGAAGATGAAGGCGGAACCGATGCCGGTGCCCAGGGTGATTACCAGGACGGTGCCGGAGACGCCGGCGCCGGCGCCGTAGCGCGCCTCTGCCAGGCCTGCTGCGTCGGCGTCGTTGATGACTTCCACCGGGCGGCCGAGGCGTTCGGTGAGGAGGGCGTCGATGTCCGTGTCCAGCCAGCTCTTGTCCACGTTGGCGGCGGAGTGGACCACGCCGTGCTGGATGATGCCGGGGAAGGTTACGCCCACGGGGGAGCCGGCTTCAGGGGCTTCCGGGCGCGCAGAGAGCTCGGCCACCACCAGGGCTACGGCCTCGGCCACCGCTTCAGGGGTGGCAGGCTGCGGGGTGGGCACGCGGAAGCGCTCTCCGAGGAGCTTGCCCTTCTTCAGGTCGACAATGCCGCCCTTGATGCCCGTACCACCGATGTCGATGCCGATCAGCGGTGCGTTCTTGTGCGACTTTTCGTCCTTCTTGGCCAATGGAATTCCGTTCTTGACAGGGGCGGGCGGGAAAAGGGAGCGGCGTGGGCCGCCCGTAACAGGGTGGGGGGCGGTCGGCACCGGCGGCATGCCCTGGGGCATGGCGGGCTAAGGCAGGGTGAGGATTTCGGCGCCGGACTCGGTGACCAACAGGGTGTGCTCGAACTGTGCGGTGCGCTGACGGTCCCGGGTAACGACGGTCCAGTCATCGCTCCACATGTCCCACTCCACGGTGCCCAGGGTGAGCATCGGTTCGATGGTGAACACCATGCCGGTTTCGATCACGGTGTTGTAGGCAGGGGCTGCATCGTAGTGCGGGATGATGAGGCCGGTGTGGAAGGCCTCGCCGACGCCGTGGCCGGTGAAGTCGCGGACCACGCCGTAGCCGAACCGCTTGGCATAGGACTGGATGGTCCGGCCGATGACGTTGATTTCCCGCCCCGGCGCCACAGCCTTGATGGCGCGGTTCAGCGATTCCTGCGTGCGCTCCACCAGGAGCCGCGATTCCTCATCCACGTCCCCCACGAGGAACGTGTAGTTGGTGTCGCCGTGGACGCCGTTGAGGTACGCGGTGATGTCGATGTTCAGGATGTCGCCATCCTGGACCACGGTGCTGTCCGGGATGCCGTGGCAGATGACCTCGTTCAGCGAGGAGCACAGGGACTTGGGGAAGCCCCGGTAACCGAGCGTGGAGGGGTAGGCGTTGTGGTCCAGAAGGAATTCGTGGCCTACCTTGTCCAGTTCGTCCGTGGTGACGCCGGGCTGGATGTGCTTGCCTACTTCCACGATGGCCTGCGCCGCGATCTTCCCGGCAACCCGGATTTTCTCGATGGTCTCTGCGCTCTTGACCTCGGAACCGGTGAACTTGGCGGGAGCCGGCTTGCCGACGTATTCCGGACGGGGGATGGACGCCGGGACGGGACGCTGCGGACTTAAGGTACCCGGGGTGAGGGTGCCGATGGGTGCAGTGGAGGCAAGGGAAGGCATAGATTGATCATATAAGGCACCACAGAACGCCTAACAACCGACAAGCTGGGGAGGGTGCGCGTAAGTGTTTGTGTTACGCGGATCACCCCGGGTTCCTGTCGCCGGAACAAGGAGCAACGATGACTGAGTACTGGTTCAACGTCAATACCCACGAAGTGGAAGAGGACCGGTTGTCGGACTGGAGCCAGCTCATTGGGCCGTACAAGACCCGCGAGGAAGCGGAGCACGCCATCGAGAAGGTCAAGGCCCGCAACGACGCCTGGGACAAGGGCGACGACGACTGAGCGGCTGGTTCCCGCCTAGAAGGAGTGTTCGGGGCCGGGGAATTCGCCGGACCGGACGTCCCTGCCATAGGCCGTGGCGGCGTCGTGCAGGGTGCTGCGCAGGTCCGCGTACTGCTTGACGAACTTTGCCATCCGCCCGCCCCGGAGCCCGGCCATGTCCTGCCAGACCAGGACCTGGCCGGTGGTTGCCTTTCCCGCGCCGATACCCACCGTGGGCACGGCTACGGCCGCGTCGACCGCCGAGGCCGTCTCCGCGGGAACCATTTCCATCAGCACGCAAAAGGCGCCGGCCTCTTCAAGAGCGCGGGCGTCCTCGATCAGCCGCTGGGCGTCGTCGCCGCGGCCCTGGACGCGGTATCCGCCCAGGGCGTGCTCGCTCTGGGGCGTGAAGCCAATGTGCGCCATGACCGGGATGCCGGCCTGCACCATCGCCCGGACTGTGGGGGCGTAGTACTTCCCGCCCTCGATCTTAACCGCGTGGGCCAGCCCTTCCTTCAGGAACCTGACGCCGGCGGCAACGGCCTGCTCCGCGCTCACCTCGTAGCTGCCGAACGGCAGGTCGGCCACCACCAGGGCACGCCTGGCCGACCTGGCGACAGCCCGGCACAGGGGGAGCAGTTCGTCAACGGTCACCGGAAGGCTGGTCTCGTTCCCGAAGACGTTGTTGGACGCCGAGTCACCCACCAGGAGCACCTCGATGCCGGCGGCATCGAAGATTTCGGCCGTGTACTGCTCGTAGGCGGTCAGCATGGCGAACCTGGTGCCGTCCCGCTTGGCCTGCTGGAGGTGGTGGACACGGACCTTGGCAGGCTTCCTTTCCGACGCAGACGCGGCCGCTGCGCCGGGGCCGTTGCCGTACGGGGCAGGTACTTCTGCGGACGCGCTGGAGTCTGAGCTGTTGCTGGAGGCCATGGGAAGAGCGTAGTGCGGGACATGCCGGACTAGCTACTGCGGGCATCCCCGGCAAAAGGTGATTAGCGTCATAGCGGCAGGCTGCTGCCGGGGGTTCGGCGATTCCGCTGCCCGTGGCGCCGCCCGGAGGCATGATTCGGGGACCGCCAGGTTAATGCTGTGTTACGCACGGCGCAGGCTGAAGCATCGGCGCCGAATGATTAGTACAGTGATGATGAACTGCTGCCGGCTTTCCCCTTTGCGCGGACCCCGGAGCATGGACGTTGACCGGAGAAGAGGCCATCATGGACCGCCAGCAAGAATTTGTCCTGCGCACAATCGAAGAGCGCGACGTACGTTTCGTGCGCCTGTGGTTCACCGACGTCGTGGGATCGCTGAAGTCCGTAGCGCTGGCCCCGGCGGAGGTCGAAGGCGCATTCGAGGAAGGCCTGGGGTTCGACGGCTCCTCCATCGAAGGCCTGGCACGTGTTTTCGAATCCGACATGCTGGCCCAGCCGGATCCCGCCACCTTCCAGATCCTGCCGTGGCGCGGTGAGACGGAGCAGACCTCCAGGATGTTCTGCGACATCCTGACCCCCGACGGCGAGCCGTCGGCTGCCGATCCGCGCAACGTGCTCAAGCGGACCCTCGCCAAGGCCGCGGACATGGGCTTCACCTGCTACACCCACCCCGAGATCGAGTTCTACCTCCTCAAGTCGCACGAGCCGGGACCGAACGGTGCTCCCGTGCCCGTTGACGAGGGCGGCTACTTCGACCACGTGCCCGGCGGCGTCGCCCAGGACTTCCGCCGCACCGCGGTGACCATGCTGGAGTCTGTCGGCATTTCCGTGGAGTTCAGCCACCACGAGGCCGGCCCGGGCCAGAACGAAATCGACCTCCGCTACGCTGACGCCCTGCAGACGGCCGACAACATCATGACCTTCCGCACCGTCATCAAGGAAGTGGCGCTGCAGCAGGGCACCTATGCCACCTTCATGCCCAAGCCGTTCACGGACCACCCCGGATCCGGCATGCACACGCACTTCTCCCTGTTCGAAGGTGACAGCAACGCGTTCTTCGAGGCAGGAGCGGAGTTCCAGCTGTCCAAGACGGCCCGGCAGTTCATTGCCGGCATCCTCAAGCACGCCCCCGAATTCACGGCCGTCACCAACCAGTTCGTTAACTCCTACAAGCGGCTGTGGGGCGGCGGCGAAGCTCCCAGCTACCTCAGCTGGGGCCACAACAACCGTTCTGCCTTGGTCCGCGTTCCCCTGTACAAGCCGGGCAAGGGCCAGTCCGCCCGGATCGAGTACCGCGGCATCGATTCCGCTGCCAACCCGTACCTGGCCTACGCCGTCCTGCTCGGTGCGGGCCTGAAGGGCATCGAGGAAGGCTACGACCTGCCGGCCGCAGCCGAGGACGACGTCTGGTCGCTGAGCTCCGCTGAGCGCCGTGCCATGGGCCATGACCCGTTGCCGGCCAGCCTGCACGACGCCATCCGCTCGATGGAGGATTCGGAACTGATGCCGCAGATCTTGGGCGAACAGGTCTACGAGCACTTCCTGCGCAACAAGCGCGCTGAATGGCAGGACTACCGGCTGCAGGTGACCCCCTACGAGCTGCAGCGCAACCTCGGCATCCTCTAGGTGCCGGGCGTGAGCCTGGCACGCCGCCTGATAGCGGCAGGATTCAGCGACCTGGAAAAGGGCGAACGGTTCCTCGGCGCACGCGAACTCGAGGGCCTGGACCAGGACAGGATCTTTGCCGGGCTGCAGCTGGCGGCCAGCCCGGACACTGCACTGCAGTCCCTGGTCCGCCTGATCGAAAAGCACCCGCAGCTGCGGGACCTGGCGGCCGCCGACCTGGAAGCCAGCGAGCCAATGTACCGGGTCCTCGGCGCATCCGAGGCCCTGGGGGAATTCCTCATCAGGCACCCGGAGCACCTGGACGCCTTCGAGGTCCGGGCCAGTCCCGAGCCGCTGCCCGCCGATCCCGGGCGGCTGCGCGCCACGCTCCTGCAGTCAGTGGGCGCCGATCCCCGTGCCGCCCGTCCCGTTGCTGCCGCCACAGGCACGGACGCCTACGCCGCCCTGCGCACTGCCTACCGGCGCGGGCTGGTGGACCTCGCCGTGAAAGACCTTTGCGCCGCGGATCCGCTGGACTTCCTGCCATCGGTGGGTGGCGAACTGGCGGACCTTGCTGCCGCCGCCATCGAGGCCGCCCTGGCCGTCTCCCGCGCCGAAGCCGCGGAGCAGCACAGCGTCGCTGACATCGCTGACGTCGGCCTTGCCGTCATTGGCATGGGCAAATGCGGAGCCCGGGAACTGAACTACATCTCCGACGTCGACGTCATTTACGTGGTGGACGCCGGAAGCCTCGATGACGCGCAGGCCAACACCATTGGCACGGCACTGGCGAGCGGCATCTCACGGGCCATATCGTCCGTGGCCCGGGAACCGGGCCTGTGGGAGGTGGACGCCAACCTGAGGCCGGAGGGTAAGTCGGGGCCGCTGGTCCGCACCCTCGCCTCCCACGAGACGTATTACGCCAGGTGGGCCGAGAGCTGGGAATTCCAGGCGCTCCTCAAAGCCCGTGCCATCGCCGGCGATGCCGCCCTGGGGCGGGCCTACGAGGCCGCCGTAGCCCCGTTGATCTGGAGCTCGGCCGGGCGCGAGGGCTTCGTGGAATCCGTCCAGGCGATGCGGCGCCGGGTCACCGAGAACATTCCGGCCGCCGAAGAGCAACGCCAGATCAAGCTGGGCCGCGGCGGACTGCGCGACGTCGAATTCACCGTCCAACTCCTCCAGCTGGTGCACGGCAAGGCGGATGAGACATTACGACGGCGGGACACCACCTCCGCGATCGCTGCCCTGTCAGCCGGCGGCTACATCGGCCGCTCCGACGCGGCCGCCTTTGACAATGCCTACCGCTACCTTCGGCTCCTGGAACACCGGATCCAGCTGTTCCAGCTTCGCCGCACCCACCTCATGCCCGTGGCGGAACCGGCCCTGCGTTCCCTTGCCAAGGCGGTGCTGGGGCCTTTCTCCAATGAACGGCCCAGCCCGGATTCCCTGCTGTCCGCGTGGCAGCGGACCAAACGCTCGGTCCGTGAACTGCATGAGCGCATTTTCTACCGGCCGCTGCTGAACACGGCCGCCAAACTCAGCAGCGAAGACGCGAGGCTAACGCCCGAGGCAGCCCAGGGACGGCTTGCAGCGCTGGGCTACCGGGATCCGCAAGGCGCGATGCGCCACATCGAGGCGCTGACCGCCGGTGTGAGCCGCCGGGCAGCCCTGCAGCGCCAGCTCCTGCCCATCCTGCTCGACTGGCTGGCGGAAGGCGTGGATCCCGACGCCGGGCTCCTCGCCTTCCGCCGGGTCAGCGAGGCCCTGGGCACCACGCACTGGTACCTTGGCCTGCTCCGCGACTCCAATGCTGCCGCCGAACGGCTGTGCCACATGCTGTCCAACTCCCGGCTGATTGCGGACCTGCTGGAGGTCTCCCCGGAGTCGGTGGCATGGCTGGGGCAGGACAAGGACCTGGTTCCCGTGGGCTTCGAAGCCCAATGGCAGGAAATCACCGCCAAGATGTCGCGGCATGAGGACCCCGAGAGTGCCATGCGCCTGATCCGGCTGATCCGGCGCCGGGAAATCCTGCGCACCGCCATCGCCGATTCTGCAGGGCTCCTGGACCAGGACCGAGTCGGCCAGGCCCTGGCAGATACTGACCGCGCCGCCGTCCTTGGCGCGCTGCGGGTGGCGGAGGGAATCGTCTCGGCCCGCGGACCGCTTAAGACCACGGTGCTGGTGGTGGCCATGGGACGGCAGGGCGGCCGGGAGATTGGATACGGGTCCGACGCGGATGTAATGTACGTCCACCGTGCCCTGCCTGGCTTCTCCGAAGCGGAGGCGCAGGAACAGGCCTCCCGCATCGTGGTCAAGGTTTCCAGCCTGCTCACCCAGCCGCTCAAGCCGGCCATCATGGCAGAACGCGTCCTCCAGATGGACGCCGACCTCCGGCCCGAGGGCAAGAACGGAGCCATGGTGCGCTCCCTGGATTCCTTCGCCGAGTATTACCGCCGCTGGTCCCTGATCTGGGAAGCGCAGGCACTCCTGCGGGCGCGGCCCATGGCCGGGGACGATGGCCTTGCCGCTGACTTCCTCAAGCTGATCGATCCCATCCGATATCCGGAAACCGTGGCGGAGCAGGATGTCCGTGAGATCCGGCGCGTCAAGGCCCGGGTGGAAGCCGAGCGCCTGCCGCGCGGCGCAGACCCCGCCCGGCACCTCAAACTGGGCCGGGGCGGGCTCAGCGACGTCGAATGGCTGGTGCAGCTGCTCCAGCTCCAGCACGCCGGAGAACACCCGGAACTGCGGACCACCTCCACGCTGGAAGCCCTGACGGCCGCGTCGGATCTTGGCCTCCTGGACGACGGCGACGCCGGCCTGCTGGCGGAAGCATGGCGGCTGGCCAGCCGCATCCGATCGGCCAATGTCATCTGGAGCGGCAAGGCTTCCGACCTCCTGCCGTCCTCGCGCCGCGACCTTGAGGCGGTGGCGCGCTGGTGTGGCTATGAGCCCGGCCATGCCGCGGCACTGGAGGAAGACTACCTGCGGGTGAGCCGACGGGCGCGGGCGG
This sequence comes from Pseudarthrobacter sp. C4D7, assembly GCF_013359725.1. Taxonomy (GTDB): domain Bacteria; phylum Actinomycetota; class Actinomycetes; order Actinomycetales; family Micrococcaceae; genus Arthrobacter. Next base: position 94,370 of record NZ_JABFMW010000014.1, read on the forward strand.
TATTTGAACGTGTCTTTTATGGGCACTGACTGGGTCTGGTTGATTTCACTGCGTGACCTGGATGCAGATGCCCGCGCCATCCAGTTGGGTGCCATCGCGGACATGTCGCTGCTGCCCGGCCAGGAAAGGTTCGTGGGCGAGCCGCTGCGCATGGCGCTGGCGGGCCTGGCGGACGAGTCCCGGTGGCCCTACATGGTGGAGTCCGGCGGCGACGCAGCCGGCCTCTTGACACTCCAGGCGGGGGCTGCAGGCCTCGCCGGGTGGCCCGACGACTGGTCAGCCTGGCTGCTGCGGGGCTTCCTCATCGACAGCCGGCACCAGGGCAAAGGGTTGGGGACCCGCGCGGCCGCCGCCGCGGTGGAGGCCGCGCGGAAGCTGACCGCCCGGCACCAAAGCGGCGAGTCCGGCGTCGTACTTTCCGTCAATGAGGAAAACCCTTCGGGCCTGGCCGCTTACCGCCGCGCCGGTTTCATCGACGCGGGCCGCTACCTTGGCGGCGATGCGGGGCCGCAGCGGACCATGTTCCATGCCTTTGCCCCTGCCGGACCTTCGTAACGCGCTGGACCGGCATTGCGCTTAGCAAGCGTTTGCCAGAGGATGTGGGTGGCGGTGTTCTTCAACCTTGTTGGGGGGAAGGCTGGACAGTCTTCGTCTCGGGGGGCATTCGTCAGGGGGTCCGGCTCCCGGTCTCAGCACGTCTGGAGACGGGCCCCCACCTTAGTTTTCTCCGTCCGCGGCGCCTCCGCCCGGACAACGCGAAGGCGGCCACCGGATGAACCGGTGGCCGCCTTTGCTTTTTCGCTAAGCGTTGATGCTACACGCCGTAGTAGAGCTCGAACTCGTAGGGGTTCGGGCGCAGGGACAGCGGGCGGATCTCGTTCTCGTACTTGTACTCGATCCAGGTGTCGATCAGGTCCTGGGTGAAGACGCCGCCGGCCTGCAGGAACTCGTTGTCCTCGCGCAGGGCCTCCAGTGCTTCCTCCAGAGTGCCCGGAGCCTTGGGGATGTCCTTGGCTTCCTCGGCCGGGAGCTCGTAGAGGTCCTTGTCGATGGGAGCCGGGGGCTCGATGCGGTTGCGGATGCCGTCAATGCCGGCCATCAGCTGGGCAGCGAAGGCCAGGTACGGGTTGGAAGAGGGGTCCGGTGCGCGGAACTCGATGCGCTTGGCCTTGGGGTTGGAACCCGTGATCGGGATGCGGATACCGGCCGAGCGGTTGCCCTGCGAGTAGACCATGTTGACCGGGGCTTCGAAGCCCTTGACCAGGCGGCGGTAGGAGTTGACCGTCGGGTTGGTGAAGGCCAGGACAGCGGAGGAGTGCTTCAGCAGGCCGCCGATGTACCAGCGGGCGGTGTCGGACAGGCCGGCGTAGCCCTTTTCGTCGTAGAACAGCGGCTCTCCCCCGTTCCACAGCGACTGGTGGCAGTGCATGCCCGAGCCGTTGTCACCGAAGACCGGCTTCGGCATGAAGGTCACGGACTTGCCCCAGGCGTCAGCGGTGTTCTTGATGACGTACTTGAACTTCTGCAGGTCATCAGCCGCGTGGGTCAGGGTGGTGAACTTGTAGTTGATCTCGGCCTGGCCGGCGGATCCAACTTCGTGGTGGCTGCGCTCGACCTCAAGGCCGGCTTCGTCCAGGGCAACGCACATGGCGTCGCGCAGGTCAGCCTGCTTGTCGGTGGGCGAAACCGGGAAGTAACCGCCCTTGACGGGGGTCTTGTAGCCCAGGTTGCCGCCTTCTTCTTCGCGGCCGGTGTTCCAGTGGGCTTCCTCGGAATCGATCTTGTAGAAGCTGCCCTCGGGGGAGGACTGGTACTGGACGTTGTCGAACACGAAGAACTCTGCCTCGGGGGCGAAGAACGCGGTGTCGGCGATGCCGGTGGATGCGAGGTAGGCTTCGGCCTTCTCGGCGACGCCGCGCGGGTCGCGGTGGTACGGGTCACCGGTGCGCGGGTTGACGATCGAGAAGTTCAGCGCGAGGGTCTTCTCCATGCGGAAGGTGTCCAGGAACGCGGTGGTGACGTCCGGGATCAGCTGCATGTCAGATTCGGCGATGCCCTGGAATCCACGGATGGAGGAACCGTCGAACAGCTGTCCGTTCACGAAGAAGTCAGCGTCAACGCTCTTCGCGGGAACGTTGAAGTGCTGCTGGACGCCCGGAAGGTCGGTGAAGCGGATATCGACGAACTTTACATCTTCGTCCTTGATGAACTTGAGGACTTCGTCCGCAGTCTTGAACATCTATGCTCCTAACGCATATGTAAATATCTGGCATGCACGCCATATGATCCAGCGCAATCCAATATCAGGGAGAACACAGGGCTTTCCCTGGTGCGCGACCTGCCGGGGGATTGCTTGAAACTTCTACCAGACTATGGATCCGGCATTTCCCGTCCGTGTCCGCATTGTTTCGCGCAGGTTACAGAATGCCCTGCTACGACAACGCTATCGTCCGTCCACACTGTGGTCGAGTCCCATCCACACTGTGGGCGTGTTGCTGCAGCGCGGATCGGTAAACTTGGAGGGTGGTAGATCGCGAAGATATTGGCTCCTGGCTCACCGGACCGGATACGTCCGGCATCTCCAAGTATCCGGGGGAGCGTCTGGGCCTGCCTGAGTCCGGTCCGGGCTCCATTGCCAGGGCAGGCCGCCGGATCCTTGCCATCATGATCGACTGGTTCATTGCCCTGCTGATCAGCAACTTCGCCTTCGGCGGCGATTCCTGGGCGACGCTGGCGGTGTTCGCCGTCGAACAAACCCTCCTGGTGGGAACGCTGGGCTACAGCATCGGCCACCGCATCATGGGCATTGCCGTGATCAGGCCCGGTGGCGGCACTCCGGGGCCCCTGGCCGGCCTGGTCCGCGCCGTGCTGCTCTGCCTGGTCATCCCCGCCGTCATCTTCGACCCCGACCAGCGTGGCCTTCATGACAAAGCCATGAACACGCTCCTCGTCCGGCGGTAGCACCCGCCCGGCAAAAGCGCTGCGCCTATGCGCCGGCCTGGCGTCTTCGCCGGAAGGCGGACGCGTTCGCGACCATCACGCCCCCAACTACGATGGCTCCGCCCACGAACTGCGCGGCGGTATGGAGCTGTCCGGCGAGCATGGTCAGGACCGCGGTAAAGACGGTGATCAGGTTGAGGAAGACGCCCGCACCTCCTGCCGGCAGGACCGTCAGGGCGCGGTTCCACAGCACATAGGACAGCACCGACGGGAAAATCGCGATAAAAAGCAGGGAGGCCAACGCGCTGCCGGCAGTGGGCACGGCAAGTCCGCCGCTGGCGAGATGCACCGGCGCCAGCAGGGCCACGGCCAGCGCTGCCTGGACGGCGGTGGCGGTAATCGGCGGGATCCTCGGTGCCAGGCGCCCGATCACCGTGTAGGCCGTCCATACCACTACCGCGCCAACCATCAATATTTCGCCGGTGCCAAAACCAGCGGCTGCCAGCCTGCCCAGGTCTCCTCCGCTGATGACGATGAGGACGCCCGCCAGGGCCATCACCACGCCGGCCACCGCCAGGGGCGTGAGCCGTTCGCGCAGGAACACCGCGGCCGCCAGCGTGATGAGCGCCGGGTTGAAGGCGTTGATCAGCGAAGCGTTGAACGCATCGGTATGCTCCAGGGCAAAGTACAGGAGAAGGTTGTAACCGAGCAGGCCGAACACGCTGAGCGCCAGCAGCCAAGGCCATGCGGCCAGGACCGCCCGCCAGGATGGCCGCTCCACCAGTTGGGCTATCAGCAGCAGCGGCACCAGCGCAATCGCCCACCGCAGGAAGACCAGGCTGAGCGGGTCGATGCTGTGGACGGCAGCAGCGCCCACAACGTAGTTGCCCGCCCAGAACAGGGTTGCCCCCAGCAAGGAGACGAGTGCTGTAAGCCGCTTTCGTCCGTGGGCCGCCGTATCCTGCCTCTCCGCGTGCTTCACCCTAAACCCCTGGTCAACGGAGTCCACTATGCCCTGGCTCTTCCTAAGCTCGGCTCGACTCGAGGGCAGCGGAGTTGTCCGCGGCTTCGGCGGCGGTGAGGAAGCCCCGGCGTGCTGCCCAGCGTTCGAACAGGAGAGTGGCGAACGGGAAAACCGCCGAGACGCCGGCCAGCACGGCCACCAGGAACGGCCAGCGTTGTACGCGCCACAGCATGAGCGCGGCGACCCCGTAGGCGACAAACAAGGCACCATGGATGGGACCTGCCACCTGGACGCCGAGCTCGGTAGTGCCGGCAATCCACTTAAAATACATTCCGGCGAGGAGGGCAGCCCAACTGCAGGCCTCGGCTACGGCGAGGATGCGGAAGGCGCGGATCACTGTTGTCCTGAGGTTCATGGTCAAGTCCTGTCGTCGTGTGCTGTTCGGTGCCGCAGGAGGGGACCCGCGGGGGTCGGCCCGGGCACAAAGAAAAACGCCCCGGTGGCCGGCCATGCCGGTACCGGGGCGTTTCGCCGGCTAGCGTCCGCGGTTGGGACGGGCCTTGTAGGGGTCGATGCCCTTCGGAATGGGCAGCCGGGTACCCATGGACGCGATGCGCTTGGATACGGTGCTGACTTCAAGTTTGGTGAGCTCGTTCTTCATCTTGCCCATCTTCTTGGCCACCTGGCTCAGCGGTACCTGGCCTTCGCCGTGGCCGGTCTGGATGGTGTGGACCGGAACGTTGGGCAGGATGCGGGCAAGGCGTTTGCGCTCGGCGTCCAGGAGCGGCTTGACCCGGTGGGTGGGGCCTTCGCTGACAAGGACGACGCCGGGCCGGCCGACGGCGCGGAAGACGGCATCCTGCGTGCGCGGGTTGACCGCGACGGGCTGATCCTCGGTGATCCAGCCACGGCGCAGCGTGCCGAGGGCGGCGCCGGAGGCTCCCGGCTGGTTTTCGATTTGCGCGAACGCTGCACGCTCAGCGCGGCGGGACAAAATGAAAGTGGCCGCCAGCAGACCGAGGGGAATGCCGATAATCAGGCCGGTGATCCAGTTATCCAGCCAGAATCCCACCAGGAAGCTCACGGCTACCACGCCGAGGAAGACCAGGAGCATCAGCCACGGGACCATGGGGTCGTGGCGGCGGGTCATGGTGAAGACCTCGCCAATTTGCTTGAGCCTGCTGGGCTTCTTGGCCTTGGCTTCCTTGGGCTTGCGCGAGAACAGGCCGCGCTTCGCCGCAGTGGTGCCGGCCGGGGTGGAATTGCTGGAGTCAGGGGATTTCGCCATAGTGCCTCAATTCTACGTGACTTAAACCAAAAGGCCGGACGCTGGAGTCTTCCGGCGTCCGGCCTTTTGGCCCATTAGGGACGTGGAATCAGGACTTGCTTGCCAGGAGGGTGGCGGCTTCCTGGCGGGTGGTGCCGGAGTCCTGGATGCCTTCTG
>NZ_JABFMW010000015.1 GCF_013359725.1 Pseudarthrobacter sp. C4D7
CCGGCCACCAAGAACGAACCACCCGGCTGGACCTCACCCACCGGCCGGCACTACCAAAGCGAACACCAGGACTGGGAACCACCCCAATGGCCGCGGCACGTGGTGCCGGAGTTGGGATCGCTGGAAAGGGTAGTTGCCGGTTGTGCGGACCTGGTACGGATCGGCTACTCCCCGGGGGAGGCATGGCTGGACCGCATCCTCCATCCGCCCTCTGCCTGAACTGGCGGGCGGGCCGATACTCGGCGTCACGCTGTGCCACGAAAAGATGTGCCACGCCACGCCGCGCTTCACCACGTCCCGCCACGCTGGCCACGCCACGTCGGGCTGTGCCACGCCCCGCCGCGCTGTGCCACGCCACGTCGGGCTGTGCCACGCCACGTCGGGCTGTGCCACGCCACGCCGTGCTCTGTCGGACTTTCCCCGGTCATGGGCGTCCGGCTAGATTCATCAGCAAGATGACAAATTCACAGACTCCGCTCCACGCAACCGCATACTGGACCACTGCCAAGGAGCGCGGCGAGCTCAGAACCGAGGACGTGCCGGCCCCGGGGCCCGGGGAAGCGCTGGTCCGTGCCCTCTACTCCGGCATCAGCAAGGGCACCGAGATGGTGGTGCACACCGGAGCCGTGCCGCCCCGGGTCGCAGAAGAAATGCGGGCGCCGCACCAGGAAGGCCAGTTCCCCGGACCGGTGAAATTCGGCTACCTGTCCGTCGGAATTGTGGAGGAAGGGCCCCAGGAGTGGAAAGGCCGGCGCGTTTTCTGCCTGAACCCGCACCAAGACCTGTACGTGGTCCCCGTGGAGTCCCTAACCCGGATTCCCGACGACGTCCCCTCCCAGCGCGCAGTCCTCACGGGGACAGTGGAAACAGCCGTCAACGGCCTGTGGGAGGCCGGGCCCAGGCTGGGGGACAGGATCGCAGTAGTCGGCGCCGGGCTGGTGGGCGGCATGGTGGCCACCCTCCTGCGCACCTTCCCGCTGCAACGCCTGCAGCTGGTGGACCTCGATCCCGGCAGGAAGCAGCTCGCCGACGCCTTGGGCGTGGAGTTCGCACACCCGGATGACGCGCTGGCCGATTGCGACATCGTCTTCCACTGCTCGGCATCCCAGGAAGGCCTGGAACGCAGCCTGCAGCTGGTCGGCGACGAAGGCGACGTCATTGAAATGTCCTGGTACGCCAACCGGGAAGTTACGGTCCCGCTGGGCGAGGACTTCCACGCGCGGCGCCTGTCCATCAGGGCCAGCCAGGTGGGTATGGTGGCCCGTGCCCGCCGCCACCGCCGCACCAATGCCGATCGGCTGGACCTTGCAGTATCGCTGCTCAAGGATCCTGTCTTCGACGCATTCCTGACCGGTTCGTCTCCGTTCGAGGACCTCCCGGGCGTCGTCCAAAGCCTGGCCGACGGCACCCTGGAAGCCCTGTGCCACGTCGTCGAATACCCGGCCCCAAGCCAGACAGCCGTCCCCGCCGTCCACAACCCGGAAAACCAGAGGTAACCCATGTTCAGCCTTACCGTCCGCCGCCACTTCATGATCGCCCACAGCCTGCCGCGCGAAGCCTTTGGCCCGGCGCAGGGACTCCACGGGGCAACCTTCGTAGCTGAGGTGGCCTTCCGTCGTCGCGCCCTGAACAATGACGCAATCGTCCTGGACATCGGCGCCGCCGGAACCATCATCGAGGACGTGCTCGACGGCCTGAACTACAAGAACCTGGACGAGCACCCGGACTTTGAAGGCAAGCTCACCACCACGGAAGCGCTGGCCGAATACATCGCCACCCAGGTCGCGGCGCGGATCAAGGACAGCGACGACGGCCGCGAACTCGCCGGCATCGACGTCACCTTGCGCGAGAACCCGGACGCGTGGGCCTCCTACTCCCTGGACCTCGCCGCCTGACCTTGCGCCCCATCCGGCTGCTGGTCCCCGGAAACATCCGGCACAACTCCGGCGGGAACGTCTACAACGCGCACCTGGTTGACGGGTTGCGGACACTGGGCGCCCAGATGGACGTCATCAGCGTTGAGGGTGGTTGGCCGCTCGCCGGCGCCAAGGAACGACGCCGGCTGGGTGCCCTCCTCGGCGCATGGGAACCGGACAGCGCCACCGGACCGGACAATGCCCAAGGACCAGACAGCGGTCCGGTAATCGTTGACGGACTGGTCGCCGTAGGCGCTCCGGACGAACTGGAATTCGCTGCCAAGGCCGGTAGGCAAACATGGGTCATGGTGCATATGCCCGTGCCGGAAAGTGCCGGGACAGCAGCCCTTGCAGGCGAGGCCAGGGCTCTCCGCGCGGCAACGGGCGTGATCTGCACCAGCTCGTGGGCAGCGTCCGTCCTCCTGCAAAGGGGGGTGGTGCGGACACACATAGCGCTGCCCGGAGTTGAACCAGCTGCCAAGGCCGCCGGGTCCACGCCTCCGCACCTGGCCGTAGTGGCCGCCCTGCTGCCCAACAAGGACCAGTTGTTGGCCGTGGACGCACTTGCCCGCATCCAGGACCTGCCGTGGACCGCCTCGTTGGTGGGCTCAGACCAGGCAGACCCCGGTTACGCGCGGGCAATCCAGGATGCCGTCCTTGCCCACGGGCTGCAGGAGCGGGTCAAGCTCACCGGGGAATTGGCCGGCGAAGCGCTCGGAGCTGAATGGGACCGGACTGACCTGAGCCTGTTGCTGTCCCGTGCGGAGGCATTCGGCATGGTGGTCACCGAGTCCCTGGCCCGCGGCATTCCCGTGATTGTCCGGAAGGGCACAGGGACTGAAGAGGCGCTGGGGCTTGCGGGGCTGACAGCGGCCGACGGCGGTCCACGCCTTCCCGGGGCAGCGCTGCCGCTTCCGGAAGGAGGGCAGGAAGGCCCCGCCAGGCTGGGGCAGGCACTGCGCCGATGGCTCGAGGACCCGGAGGTCAGGTACGGTTGGCGTGCAGCAGCGCTGGAGGCACGGCTGTGCCTTCCGGACTGGGGCACCACCGCCCGGGGAGTGCTGGCCCTGCTGGCCGAACGGGGCCGGTAGCCGGGCCACAGCGCACGTGGGCCGGTCTAGGACCGCGGACTAGGGTTGCGGGCTGCTGCTGCGGTGCCCTGCAAAAAACGTGCGCAGCAACACGGCGCATTCCTCCTCGCGGACTCCCGGATACACCTCAACCCAGTGGTTGAGCCGGCGCTCACGGAGGATGTCGAACACGGAACCGGCAGCGCCTGCTTTCTCGTCCCAGGCGCCGAAGACAACCCGCGGGATCCGGGCCAGGACAATCGCCCCGGCACACATCGCACAGGGTTCCAGCGTGACCACCAGCGTGCAATCGGCTAACCGCCAGCCGTCGCTGCGGCCGCCGTCGAGCCGTGCCCGTTCCTGCAGCCGCTGCGCCGCCTCCCGGATGGCCACCACCTCGGCATGGGCCGTGGGATCGCCCAGTTCCTCCCGCTGGTTCCGGCCGGAACCCAGCACCCCGCCGTCGGGCCCTATCACCACGGCGCCGATGGGAACGTCCTCTGTGGCCAGCGCCTTACGCGCCTCGGCCAGGGCAAGGCCCATCCAGGCGTCATGTTTCTTTTCGGGCAACGGCATGGCTCAATGATAGTTTCGGGGATACTCAGGTTACTTACGGATGCCGGGAGGCAGCATGGACACCCTGCGGGATCGCCTAGGTCTCTGGTTCAAACCTTATGCGGCGCTGATCCTTACCATCCTCGTGGGCGGGGCCATCATCGTGTCCCTGGCCCTGCTGGGAGCTGAGGTGTACGACGACGTGGTGGATTCAGCCGGGCTGGCCAACCTGGACAAGCCGGCCCTGGCGTTTGCCGAAAGCCTGCGCAGCCCCGGCCTGGACGCGTTCGTTACCGGCTTTACCAACATCGGCGGCGGCATCGGCATGCCCATCCTGGCCAGTATCCTCACTGCCTGGTTGACGTTCCTCAGCCGGAACTGGCGGCCGCTGGCCCTGATCGGCGGTGCTGCGGGCGTCTCCATCCTGGCCACCACCTTCGGCAAGAAGCTGGTGGGCCGCACCCGGCCGGACCACGCGGACGCGGTACCCCCCTATGAGGATTCGCCGTCCTTTCCCAGCGGCCACACACTGAACACCACGGTGGTGATCAGCCTGGTGATCTACCTCATCTGCCTCCAGTTCCAGGCCACGCTGGTTCGCGTCACGGCCATCACGGCCGGCACGCTCTTCATCATCGCCATGGGCCTCAGCCGCGTCTTCCTTGGCCACCACTGGTTGACGGACGTCATGGCCGGCTGGTTGCTGGGCCTCACCTGGGTTGGCGTGGTGATCCTGGCGCACAGGCTCTTCCACCTGGTCCGCAAGCGGGAGCACGCCGGAGCCCCGCCGTCATTCGACCGTCCGATCATCCGCGACGTGGTTGGCGAGGAAGTTCGCCAGCACGGCGACGGGGGCAAGGCACCTGCCCGCGGCAGCCACACCAAGGACACCGCCGGATGATAGTTTTGGGGGATGCGTACTCTCGTTGTTGACCACCCCCTGGTCGCCCACAAGCTCACCGTCCTCCGGGACAAGAACACTCCGTCGCCGGTCTTCCGCCAGCTGACGGAAGAGCTGGTGACCCTGCTGGCCTACGAAGCCACGCGGGAGGTCCGCACCGAGCCCGTCACCATCGAGACGCCGGTCAGCACCACCATCGGCACGGCGTTCACCAAGCCCACCCCGCTGGTGGTCCCCATCCTGCGCGCTGGCCTGGGCATGCTGGAGGGCATGACCAAGCTGGTTCCCACGGCCGAGGTGGGCTTCCTGGGCATGGCCCGGGACGAGGAGACGCTTGACATCATCACCTACGCCGAGCGCCTTCCGGAGGACCTGACCGGCCGGCAGGTGTTCGTCCTGGATCCGATGCTGGCCACCGGCGGCACGCTCCGCGAGGCCATCAAGTTCCTGTTCAAGCGGGGAGCCTCGGATGTCACGTGCATCTGCCTGCTGGCGGCCCCGGAGGGCCTGGCGAAGCTGGAGGAAGAGCTGGGCGACGCAAACGTGCACATCGTCCTCGCCTCCATCGATGAGAGGCTCAACGAGAAGTCGTACATTGTTCCCGGCCTGGGCGACGCCGGCGACCGCCTCTACGGCATTGCAGGGTAGTTTTCACCCTTTTTGAATGCCGTCTCCGCCGCTAGCCTGTGCGGATGAACTGGAAACTCGAACTTGTCTACGTCCCCGTGTCCGACGTCGACCGCGCCAAGGATTTCTACGTCAACAAGGTGGGTTTCAACGCCGACTATGACGAGCGGCCCTCGGACGACATCCGCTTCGTCCAGCTGACCCCGCCCGGCTCGGCCTGTTCAATCTGCATGGGCGACGGGCTCCTGGATGCCCCTGCCGGCACCGGAACCACGCTCCAGCTGGTGGTGGACGACATCCAAAAAGCGCACGACCACCTCAAGGGCAGCGGTGTGGACGTCAGCGACATCGAAGTGCTGCCGTGGGGCCACTTTGTGTATTTCGCCGACCCGGACGGCAACAAATGGGCCGTCCAGTACATCCCGTGGCGGAGCGCCGCCCAGGACGCAGCCGACAGCGGCACAGCAGGGGGCGCAGCAGGTTAACGCACCAGCGGCCCGCACCCAGGTGGATGCGGGCCGCTGGTGGCGGAGAAATTCCTTGCGCCCGGCCCCGGTGAACGACGGCGGGGAGTCCGGGTGCGGCGTCGGCAGCGGTTAATGCCGGGGAGCCTCAGCGGATCCTCCGGCGCGCTGCCACAGGCAAGCCGGGCCTAGTACCAGTTGTGGGCCAGGTGGAAATTCAGCGCACCGCACGGGGAAGCGTAGCTGAGCTTGATGTAGTTAAGGCCCCAGTTGATCTGCGTGCGGTAGTTCGTGAGGTAGTCGGCGCCGGCGCTGGCCATCTTCTCGGCCGGGAGCGACTGGACAATGCCGTACGCCCCGCTGCTCGGATTGGTGGCCGTGGTGGTCCAGTCCGATTCCTTGGTCCACAGCGTCTGCAGGCACTGCATCTGGTCCGGGCCCCATCCGTAGGTGGCCAGCTGGCTGGCGGCGTAGGCCTGGGCACCGGCGGGGTCGTTGACCGCGACGGCGGGTGCCGGCTCAGGTGCGGGTGCAGGCTCCGGTGCAGGTGCCGGCGCGGCCGGTGCCGGGGCGGCGGGGGCTGCCGCGGGAGCCGGCTCTGCGGCCTGGGGTGCCACGGTGATGGCGGCGGGAGCGGGGCTCTCCGCCGGGTTGGAGCGGATCTCGCTCTTCTCGATGCTCATCTGGGCATCGGAGGCTGCCGGAGTGGACTGGGTGGACGATACCGGGGCCATGCTGCTGGTGGCCTGGCCGGCGGCGCCTACTCCCACCAGAACCGCGCAGGATGCTGCGAGGATCCCGGCGCGGCGGCCGAGGGTGGTCTTCTTTGCCTGCTGCGTGCCTTTGTGTTTAGCCTTGGCATGCAGACGTGCTTCTGCCGTGTTTTTGAACATGATTGATCGCCTCTCACACCTGCGGAGTTAGCTGTCGGGTTCGGATGAGGGCATCCGGCCGCACGGAACAATCACGTGCTGGCTTAACCCCAAGGGCATTCATTGCCCGGGACGGTGGGTCCCCCGCCTCTGCCGTGTCTCAATCGGAAATCCGGGAAGCGGCAGAGCTTGGCGTCAACCCGGGATATGCGGCCCGAACGGGGACCGCACCCAATCGACGGTACAGGAAGATTAAGGCAAAGTCACATTTGGGTAACGGAAGTCACGGTCGGCCGCGCGTCGGGTTGCCCGGACGGGCCGGGGCGTTCGCAAGGGCGGCCGCCCCGGCAGCCGCCCTTGCAGCCGGCGCTGGCGGGGTCCGCTGCTATTGGCCGGCCAGCAAGTACACCGTGGTGCCGTCAATGCTCTGCGCCTGGAAATTTCCGGCCACCCACGTAGCGATCCGGGAGGCTGCGTCCGAGCCGCTGGTGGCACGCATGGTCCCGCCCGCGATGAAGTAATGGATCTTCCCTTGGGCTACCAGGTCCTGGAACTGCGCCAGCGTGGGGGAGGGGTCTGTGCAGTTGAAGCCGCCCACTGCCATGACCGGCAGCTCCGTTGCCAGTTGGTAGCCTGCAGCGTTGTTCGCACCCACAACCGCTGCAGCCCAGGTGTAGCGCGGCGCGTCGGTCTTGAGCGCAGTGACCAGGCTGGCCGACGGCGTGGGCGCACCCAGGAGGCCGCCCATGCCGCCCCCGCCACCCGTGAACCCGGTACCGCCCTGGCTGCGCGGCTGGCGGAAGCCCTGGGCGGCGCTGCCCGCGCCATTCGGACCGGACCCGATCCGGCTGTTCCGGGCACCGGCGGGAGCGCCGGCCGCCGCCGCCCCGAATCCGGAGGTGGGTCCCGCGCTGACGATTGCTCCACTGTGCGCCATCGATGCCGTGGAGACGGAGAAGGCCAATGGGCCGGCGAGCGACGCAGCAACGGCAAGCGCCGCCGTCGTCCGTTGGAGGGAAGTCCTTTGGATGGAACCAATGCCCGGGAGCCCGTTCAAGCCCGCTCCCGCCGCCGCGGCCAGGCCGGCTACGAGCACCAGCCAGCGCAGCCACGGACCATAGGCCGATGTGGTGCCCAGCAGGAAGAACGCGGTGAGGGCTGCCGCGGCCACGGCCAAGGAGAGCAACATGCCGGCGGCCAGTTGCTGCCTGCGCTGCCACAGCAGCACTGAGCCCAGGCCGGTGAGCCCGGCGATTCCGGGAGCAAGCGCCACCGCGTAGTAGGGGTGGATGATGCCGGCCATGAAGCTGAACACCAGGCCGGTCACCAGTACCCAGGAGCCCCAGGCCAGCACTGACGCACGCACCGGATCGGTCCGCGGTGCCCGCCGGCCCACCCACAGCAGGCCGATCGCGAGGATCAGGGCGGAGGGCAGCAGCCAGGCGATTTGGCCACCGAACTCGTTGTTGAACATCCGGAACAGGCCGGGAACGCCCCAGCCGTTACCACCGCCCACGCTGCCCGTTTCGTCGCCCGTCAGCCGGCCCAGGCCGTTGTAGCCAAGGGTCAGTTCCAGGATGGAGTTGTCCTGCGAGCCGCCGATATAGGGCCGCATTCCGGCGGGTGTCAGCTCCACAGCCGCGAGCCACCAGCCCGCGGACACCACCATCGCAGCGCCGGCCGCGGCCAGCCGCAGGAGCCGCCGGCCCGGCCGTCCGGGCCCCGCCACCAGGTAGGCCAGGGCGAACCCGGGAACCACCAGCAGGACCTGCAGTTGCTTGGCCAGGAAGCCGAAGCCCAGGAACGCACCGGCCAGCAGGAGCCAGCGCAGCCGGTCCTCCTGGATTGCACGGATGACCGCGTACCCGGCCGCCATCATGAGCAGCACCAGCAGGGCGTCAGGGTTGTTGAACCGGAACATCAGCGTGGCCACCGGGGTCAGTGCCAGCACCGCTGCCCCCAGCAAGCCCGCACGGTGGGCAAGAGTGGCATTCCCGGTGGCCTGCGCCGCGCTCCTGCGGACGGACAGATAGAGCAGCCAGGCGGTGCCTACGCCCATCAGCGCCTGCGGCACCAGGATGCTCCACGGATTCAGCCCAAAAAGCCGGACCGATAGGCCCATGATCCACAGGGAGGCCGGTGGTTTGTCCACCGTGATGGAGTTGGCGGCGTCCGAGGAACCGAAGAACCAGGCAGTCCAGTCCTGCGACCCTGCCTGGGCCGCAGCGGAGTAGAACGCGTTGGCCCAGCCGGAGGCGCCCAGGTTCCACAGGTACAGCACGGCCGTGGCCGCCAGCACCGCGGCCAACTCCAGCCGGCGCCGGACGGCCTGGTGGTCCCCGCGGTGGCGCGCGGGGACCGTCCCCGGGTTTCCGGAGGCGCGGACCCTGGAACCGGCAGCGGAACTTGATGGTCTGGCGCTTGAGGGGACGGCGCTTGACGGGACGGCGTCTGACGGCATGGCGTGTGGGTTACGGCTGGCCATGGCGGGCTACTTGGTGAGCTGGTAGACGGTGGAGTTGCCCACGGTCTGGGCCTGGAAGTTGGCCTGCACCCAGGCGGCCACCTCCGAGTTGCCGCCCCGGCCGCCCATGCCGCCACCCATGCCGCCGCCCTGGATGAAGTATCCGATCTCACCCTTGGCCACCATGTCCTGGAACTGGGCGAGCGTGGGATAAGGGTCCCCGCCGTTCCAGCCGCCCAGCGCAATGACATTGGTGTTCGTGGCAAGTTCCAGGCTGGCCGCCTGGCTGGCGCCGGAGACGATCGCGGACCACTTCGTGGTGGTGGCGGAGAGCAGCGCGGACACGGCGGCATCGGCGGTTCCCTCCCCGGGGCCACCGGCTGAACCAGCCATTCCGTTCGCGGGGTCAAAACCATTCGCCGGGTCAAGCCTGTCCGCTCCGGCGGCGGCGTCCGTGCCCTCGGTGCGGTCCCCGCGGAAACCGGCAGCCCGGTTTCCAAAACCGCCTGCCGGGGACCCCGCGGGCCCCGACGTCGGAATGGAGCCTGAATGCGCGGTTGCTGCGGTGGCGATGGTCCACGCACCGGAACCAAGCCCACCGGCAAGGAGGGATATGACGACGACGGCGGAAGCGCCCGCGCGTCGGAACCGTCCGGCCGTGCCGCGGCTGTCGACGCGGAGCAGGATCGCGGCCGCTGCCAGGACGCCGAGGACGATGACAGCGGTCCGCAGCCAGGGGAGCCAGGACGCGTCGCGGCCCAGGAGGACAGCCGACCAGATCGAGGTCCCCAGGACCGTCACGGCCAGGACGATCCTGGCCGGCCAGTAAGCTCGTCCGCGCCACAGTTCCACGGCGCCGGTTCCCACCACGGCCGCGATCGCCGGTGCCAGCGCCACGGAGTAGTAGGGGTGGACAATGCCGCTCATGAAGCTGAACACCCCGGCGGTCACCAGGAGCCAGCCGCCCCACAGGATCAGCGATGCGCGGCTCATGGAGGTGCGGGCCTCCCGCCTGGTGAACCAGAGCCCCGCCACCAGCAGGACCAGGGCGGCGGGCAGCATCCAGGACACTTCGCCGCCAAAACTCGTGCCAAACATCCGCAACAGGCCCGCCGACCCGCCGAACCCACTGTTCCCGCCGCCGAAACCGCCGCCGGGACCACCGGCCGCCCCCCCTGCGCCGCCGCCCGGCATGCCCTCACCTGAACCGGTGATGCGGGCCAGGCCGTTGTAGCCGAAGGTCAGTTCCAGGAAACTGTTGGTGGTGGAGCCGGCCATGTACGGCCGGGCAGAAGCCGGCGTCAGCTGGAATAAGGCAACGTAGCTGCCGGCCACCACAAGAATGCCTCCCAGCGCGCACATGAGGTGCGCCAGCCGGCGGCCTATCGACGTGGGTGCCGCCCACAGGTAGGCCAGGCCCAGTGCCGGAACGATCAGGAAACCCTGCAGCATCTTGGTGAGGAAGGCCAGGCCGATCACGGCCCCGGCCGCAACAAGCCACCTCCAGCCCGCCCGTTCGATGGCCCGGATGGTGAAGTATGCCGCCAGCACCAGGCACAGCGTGAGCATGGCGTCGGGGTTGTTGAACTTGAACATGAGCGCGGCCACGGGTGTCAGCGCCAAAGCACCGCCGGCCAGCAGGCCCGCCGCCGGTCCTGAAACCCGTTTGACTGACAGATAGAGGACGCCGACGGCGGCAACGCCCATGAGTGCCTCTGGCACCAGCATGCTGAGCGGCGAGAAACCGAAGATGCGGCCCGCGAGGGCCGGAATCCACAGTGCCGCCGGAGGCTTATCGACGGTGATGGCGTTCCCCGCATCAAGTGAACCGAAGAGGAATGCGGTCCAGTCCTTGGTGCCCGCCTGGATGGCGGCGGCGTAGAACGAGTTCCCGTAACCGGTAGCTGCGAGGTTCCAGAGGTACAGGACCGCTGTGGCCGCCAGGAGCCCGGCAGCGGACGGGCGTACCCAGCGCGGCTGGTTTCCGAAGGCGTAGCGCTTCCAGCGGGGCGCTGTCTTGTCGGGTGCTGGCTGGAGGTCCGGGCCGGCAGAAGGGACTGGCGTGCCGGCAGCGTGGCCGGCGGGAGTAATGGTGAAAGTCATGATGCTGCCGTTTCTGTGGAAGTGGTGGCGTCCGGGGTGTTGGTGTTGTCGGCGGCGCCCCGGAAGACCCAAAGCCGGAACAGCAGGAAGCGCACGGCCGTGGCCGCAAGGTTCGCCCCCACGACGGTGAGGACTTCCACCCACCGGTCAGGCGTCGTCGTCCGGTGCACCAGGGCAAGCGCCCCGGACGTGAGGGCCAGGCCGATGCCGAACACGATCAGCCCCTCGAAGTGGTGCCGGACCGGGTTGCCGCCCTGGATCCCGAAGGTGAAGCGCCGGTTAGCTCCGGTGTTGGCCACGGCGGTGACCAGCAGGGCCAGGAAGTTGGCCAGCTGAGGGTCCATGGAACCGCGGCAGAACAGGAAGATCAGCAGGTAGGCCAGCGTTGAGGCGGCGCCAATGGCGGCGAACCGGACCAGTTGGCCGAAGAGGCTGCCCCGGCGGGTCTGCTCGCCGGACCGCGACCAGGCGGGAAGCGGACCCCGTGCCAGGGCCGCACGCAGCTCTGGAACCGGGATGCGGCCATAAACCAGGTCGCGGGTGAGCCGTGCCATGCCGCGGACGTCGGCCAGCGCCGTGCGGACCACGTCCACGCTGGAATCGGGATCATCGATCCAGTCCACGGGGACTTCATGGACGCGCAGGCCGCAGCGTTCGGCCAGGACCAGCAACTCGGTGTCGAAGAACCAGGAGTTGTCCACGGTATAGGGGAGGATCTGCTGTGCGACGTCGGCCCGGATGGCCTTGAACCCGCACTGGGCATCACTGAACCGCGCAGCCATCAGGGAGTGGAGCAGCAGGTTGTAGCCGCGCGAAATGAACTCCCGTTTGGGCCCGCGGACAACCCGGGAATTGCGGGTCAGCCGGGTGCCGATGGCCAGGTCGGAATGCCCGGAAATAAGGGGTGCCAGCAATGGGGGCAGCGCCGCCAGGTCGGTGGAGAGGTCCACGTCCATGTAGGCCAGGACGGGGGACGGGGAGGCGAGCCACACTTTGCGCAGCGCGTTCCCGCGGCCCTTCTCGTCCAGGTGGACCACCGTGACCTCGGGGAACTCCCGGGCCAGCCGCTCGGCCACCTTCAAGGTTCCGTCCGTGCTGGCATTGTCCGCCACCGTGATCCGGAAACTGTGCGGAAAGGTGTCACGCAGGTGTGCGTGGAGCCTGCGGAGGCATTCCTCAAGGTCGCGCTCCTCGTTGAAGACGGGGATGGTGACATCAAGGACGGGGACGGCGGTCCGCGTATCAACGGGGGCGCGCCGCGGGGAGCGTCCCCGGGCAGGCGTGCCCGGCGGTGCCACCGCGGCGTCCTGCACGGTTCCTGAAGTGGAGTCGGTGAGCGTCATGCATCAACAGTGGCGCCGCCGTATTTGTGGGCTTTAGGCGCCACCTGTGACGTGCCTGTGCATGTCAGGGCCGGGTGGATCCTTCGTCAGGATACGGCAGAGCCGGCTGCCGGGAGGCGGACCGCGAACTCGGTGCGGCCCGGCCGCGAAACCAGTTCCACCGTGCCTCCGTGCGCCCGGACGATGGAATCCACGATGGACAGCCCCAGGCCAGATGACCCCTCGGAGCCGGGGCCTTCGGCAGCGGAGCGGGCGGCGTCGGCCCTGGTGAAGCGCGAGAAGATGCTGCCTTGGAACTCGGCCGGGATGCCGGGCCCGTTATCGGTCACCGTGACCACCACGCTTCCGTCGGCCGAGCGCATCACACCGGTCGTCACGGTGGTCCCCGCCGGCGTGTGTTTCCGGGCGTTGGAGAGCAGGTTGGCCAGCACCTGGTGGAGCTGGGCGGCGTCCCCGCGGACCGTGACCGGCTCCTCGGGCAACTGAAGCTGCCAGGCGTGGTCCGGGGCCATGACCTTTTCGTCGCTGACGGTTTCCACCACCAGCTGCGTGAGGTCCACATCGGTGGCCTGGGTGGCTTTGCCCTCGTCCAGCCGCGCCAGCAGCAGCAGGTCCTCCACCAGCGCGGTCATGCGCTCAGACTGGCTTTGGACACGGCCCAGAGACTTCCGGCCGTCTTCGGTCAGGGGCTCGGTCATGCGCATCAGCTCCGTGTAACCGCGGATGGCAGTCAGCGGTGTCCGGAGTTCGTGGGAGGCGTCGGCAACGAACTGGCGCACCTTGGTCTCACTCCGCTGCCGGGCCTCCAGCGCGCTGGAGACATTGTCCAGCATGAGGTTCAGGGCGTGGCCAACACTGCCCACCTCAGTGTTGGGATGTGCGGCTGACGGCGGCACCCGCAGCGCCAGGGCCACCTCGCCGGCATCCAGGGGCAGCTTGGATACTTTGGTTGCTACGTCGGACAGCTGTTCCAGCGGCCGCATGGTCCGCCTGATCAGGGCAGTGCCGGCCAGCCCGATCACCACCAGGCCGCCGAGCGAAACCAGCACCATGGTCAGGACCAGTGAGGCCTCGGTGTTTTGCTTCATGGACAACGGCAGCCCGGTGATCACCACGTCACCGTACGGGGTCTCGGTGGCCAGCACGCGGTAGTCGCCTTTGGACAGGTCACGGTCCACGGGCACGCCATCGCGGGGGAGTGCCTGCAGGGTGGCCACGTCAGCGGAAGTCAGGGACGTCCGGGTGAAGTCGGAGGAAAGGAAGCCGGCTTCCCTGCTGATCTGCCCGTTCACCACCCGGGCATTGAGGGTTCCCACGCTTTGCCCGCGCGCATCGAGGGGATCGGGACGGCCGGAGGGGTTGCCTTCCGGCGGCCGCCCGCGGGACGCCAGTTTCAGCTGGGCATCGAGCTGGTTGGTCAGGACCACATCCATCGAGGCATAACTGGCCACGCCAATGGCGCCTGAAATGGTCACCAGCAGCGCCATGGACAGCAGGATCAGGCGGGTACGCAAATGCCAGGTGGCGGGATTGGACCAGGACCGGCCTGCGGGACGGGGGACGCCGGAAAGCGATGACATGGGTGTGCGCCTGGCTAGTCTGCCGGCTTGATGACATAGCCCGCCCCGCGCACGGTGTGGATCATCGGCGGATGCGTGGCGTCGATCTTCTTGCGCAAGTAGGAAATGTACAGTTCCACGATGTTGGCCTGGCCGCCGAAGTCGTAGTCCCACACGTGGTCCAGGATCTGGGCCTTGCTCACAACGCGCTTCGGGTTTTCCATCAGGTAGCGGAGGAGCTCGAACTGCGTGGCCGTCAGCTGGACGTCCTCACCGGCCCGGGTGACTTCCCTGGTGTCCACATTGAGGACAAGATCGCCCACCACCAGCTCGGCGGTGTCCATGGCGGCCACTCCGGAACGCTGGACCAGCCGGTGCAGCCGGAGCAGGACTTCCTCCAGGCTGAAGGGCTTGGTGACATAGTCGTCCCCGCCGGCGGCCAGGCCCACGATGCGGTCCTGGACGTCGTCCTTGGCCGTCAGGAACAGCGCGGGCACCTCCGGGGCGAAGGCGCGGATCCTGCCCAGCAGCTCGACGCCGTCGAACCCCGGCAGCATGACATCGAGCACCAGGACGTCGGGGTGGAAGTCCTTGGCGAGCTTAACGGCCGTGGGTCCGTCGCCGGCCACTGCCACGGACCAGCCGGCCAGGCGCAGGCCCATGCTCATCAGTTCGGAGAGGCTGGGCTCGTCATCGACCACCAGGGCGCGGATGGGGGAACCGTCAGGGTGGGTGAGCCGGGGAAGGTTGTTGGTCATGGGGTGCGGGGATGCCATGGGACA
Source organism: Pseudarthrobacter sp. C4D7 (assembly GCF_013359725.1). Taxonomy (GTDB): domain Bacteria; phylum Actinomycetota; class Actinomycetes; order Actinomycetales; family Micrococcaceae; genus Arthrobacter. Next base: position 14,657 of record NZ_JABFMW010000015.1, read on the forward strand.
ACTCTCCGATCTGTCGGTTTGCCGATGCTTTGACGTTGCTGTGTTCCGGCTGTGAGCTCCAGCCTAGCCACCTGTGACCGCGGCCGGGTGGGTCCAAGGGGAGCCGCGGAGAGGTCACAGGCGGGCGTGGCCGGCCGCACAGCCCCTGCACAGCAAAGCGGCAGAGCCTGTTGGGACAGCAGCACCAATACCAACAGCACAACATCTTGGAGATCGCCATGGAACAGCAGGACAACAGCCGCGCGGGATCAACGGGCCACGACGGCAGGGTGGACCCGTCCGCAGCAGGCCGGGAGCAGAAGGACGGCCCGGCTCCCGTGTGGGAAGGCCAGGGCGGTTCCGCCGAGCAGGAGCCGGTGGCCGGCGGCCAAGCGCCGCGGGGCCAGTCGCCCTGGGAACGGAACCCGCAGGGGCAGCCGGCCCAAGGAGGGGGCGCCCCTACTCCCGGTTCGCCTTCCCCGGGGTGGGGTACGACGTCGGCACCGGGCCAGGTGCCCGGCCCCGGCACCGGGTGGGGCGCGCCGCAGCAGTATGCACCCGGCACTCCGCCCCGGGCCGGTAAGGGGAACTGGACCGCGAAGAAGAGTGCGCTGGTGGGCGGCGTCGCGGTGGTTGTGGCCGCCGCAGCCGGTGCCGGCGCCTATGCTGCCGGGAACGGGGCGGCGGCAGCGAACAACGCCCAAGGCATGGATGCCGCGGGCCAGTTCGGTCCGGGCAGCCAGGGCGGCGTGACAGGCCCGAATGGCCAAAGCGGCGTGGACGGCCGCGGATCGGCAGGCGGCATGGGGATGGATGGTGGACCTGGCGGGCTGGGGATGGGATCCGCCGGGCTTAACGCGGCCGTCCATTCCGAATATGTCGTCCTCGACGGCTCCAACTACGTCACCATGGCCGGCCAGGCCGGTACCGTCACGGAGATCTCGGACACGTCCATGACCGTAAAGAGCGAGGACGGGTTCACCCGGACGTACCAGGTGGCATCGGACGTGCAGGTCATCCAGATGGGGGAGGGGATGCGGCAGCGGGGCGGAAACTCCGCCGGCGGCACCACCGGCATGTCCAGCGTGGCCACCGGCGCCAGCGTCCGCGTGACGGCCCTGAAGAATTCAGACACCTACGTGGCAGAGACCATCCAGCTGGCGGCAGCGGCCACTGCCACGACCCCCGGCGCCGGTACCAGCAGCAACTGACGGCTGGCCGGAACGATGCGCGGACAGTCCTGCCTCCGGCTCAGCGGCGTGTGGCGGCAAAAAATCTGCTGGCGGCAGGGCAACGGTTGGACACGGCATATGTCCACGGAGCGGATTCCACGTCAAACGGTTGAATTTCGGACTCATTCGACAAACTGAGCTTTTATCGAAGTTAATTCTAAAAAATGACGTGATCAGGCCGTATGCCGATCCAGGCGTCCGCGATCTTCCCCGGTTCCGAAATAGTGACATGCGGCACAAAATTGGATTTCGTCTCACAATGCGGACGATTCGGTCCATTGTTACTTGCAAGTTGGCATTGTTACGCGGCACACTTCCAATGTGAACAAGAACTCAACAGCACCTGCAGCCGCAGAACATTGGACCAGCACACCCGCTGCCGCCAACATGCGCTGTTGTCGAATGCACGCCTGACCTTCCCCACCCACCGAAGTTCTTAGGCATTCGCCCCCAAGCCCAGCGTCGGGCGTCCCTCCCCGGTCCGCGTGACGGGGAAGCCAGCATTCGAGCCGCGGAGCCGGCCATTTCACAATGAGGTAAGCATTCATGTCAGTTGCATCCGGATACGTCCACATCTCTGTCCGTAACGCCGCCAAGGCCGGCCAGGCCACCGGCCTCCGCCCCGGCTTCGGACCGCGTCCTTCGCTTGCTCCCTCCCCGTCCGGAAGCAGCTTCCCCGCGCAGGGCTTCGCTCCGCAGGGATACAACCCGACCTCCTACGGCCAGCTTCGCGCCGTGCACCCCGCCGAAGCTGCCCCCGTCACCGCTCCCACGCCCGTGGTGCCCGGCGCACACCAGGTCCGTCCGGTAGCAAACGACAACGTTGCCCGCGGATTCGTCCTTTACATGGGCATCGATGAGGAAACCGCGGCAGCAGCCGGCACCTCCATCGCCAAGCTCGCCCAGGAAATCCGCGCTTACGCCCAGTCCCTGGTCTCAGGCGCCGAAAGCTACGCCGCCGTTGCCGTGGCGCCGGCCGGCACCCCCGGTTCCGCGCTCGACGTCGTCCGCTCCACCTTTGGCGACCCCACGGTCAACTCCCGCCAGCGCACCGAAACCCCCCGCCCTGCCCAGTCGCAGGAACCGCGGCCTTCCGGGGTGCTCATTGACCTCGCCCGCCGCGAAGTGCACCTCGACGGCGAATCCCTGAACCTGACGTTCAAGGAGTTCGAGCTCCTCAACTACCTTGTGGAGAACGGCACCCGCACCGTGGGCCGCGACGAACTCCTTGAGGGACTGTGGCGCAACGCCGAAGAAGTGCCTAACGAGCGCACCATCGACGTCCACATCCGCCGCCTCCGCTCCAAGCTGGGACGCCTCGCCAACACGGTCCGCACCGTCCGCGGCCAGGGCTACCGGTTCTACGAGCACCCGGAGGTTGTTGTCTGGGCCGCTCCGGAGTACTCGATCTAAGTATCTTTCGCGCGAAGGCGACTTGCTCCTGTGGGGCTGGTCGCCCTTCGGCGTTCAGCCGGCCCTCGCCAAGAACTGTGCCTCCGCGGCTGGGGGATTGGCTAGGCTTGGGCCATGAGCTCGCACCACGTTCGACGCCTTGTGATCATGCGCCATGCCAAGGCGGACTGGCCCGGCGGGGTGGCCGACCATGAGCGGCCGCTGGAGGAGCGCGGGCACCGGGAGGCGCCGCTGGCAGGGCGCTGGCTGCTCAAGCACAACATCCTCCCGGACTTCATCCTGTGCTCCAGCGCCCTGCGCACCCGGCAAACCTGCACGTGGGTCTGCTCCGAACTCGGCGACAAGGCCCCCACACCCAAACTTGAAGACGGACTGTACGCAGCCTCAGCCCTCCGGATGCTCACGGTGGTCAACCACGTGCCGGACACCGTCACCACGCTGATGCTGATCGCGCACCTGCCCGGCGTGCAGGACCTGGCCATGCACCTTGCCTCGCGGGATTCCGACCACGACGCCTATATGGACGCCGCCACCCGCTTTCCCACCAATGCGCTCACGGTCCTGGAGACGGAGAAGCCCTGGTCGGAACTCGACGGCCAGGATGCCCGGATTACCCGGTTCGCGGTGCCCCGGGCCCACTAGAAGCGGCTTCGGCGCTGGTCAGGGGCAGCGCTCCAAGCACCGCGGACGCTAAGGCTTCATGCTGTTCTGACCGGCTTCATTGCCGGCAATTCTGCGCAGCAGCGCCGCGACGTGCCTGATGCCCGGACTGGCTGTCATGGTCCGGCGGTGGACGAGCCCCACCTGCCGGGCCTGGACCGGGTTCACCACGGGAACTGCCACCACATCCGGAGGCAGTGCCGGCCGGCCCAGCCGGGGCACCAGGGCCACGGCCACGCCCTGCTCCACCAGGGCGATGTGGGTGGCAAAGTCGGGGTCGTAAACCCGGATGTCCGGTACCCGGCCCAGATCGGCGAAAATCCGCAGGAGGGCCTCATTGCAGATGGCTCCGTCAGGTGTGCTGATCCAGCGTTCGGACACCAGCTGTGCCGGCTCCACCTCCGCGTGGTGTGCCAGTGGGTGGCTGCGGTGCACCAGGAGGTCCGCAACGTCCTCGCAGAGCCATTCGAGCGCCAGGTGTTCCGGGATCACCAGCGGCACCGAGTTCCAGTTATGCACCAGCCCCAGGTCCGCTTCTCCGTTGGCAACCCGGGCCACGGCCTCGCGCGGATCCTCAGCCAGGACCGACAGGTCGAGGGTGGACCCCGATTGCCCCACCTGCGCCAGCAGCGGCCCCACCAGCCCCCGGCAGGCAGTGGAAAATGCCACCACGCGCAGGCTGCCGCTCGGCTTTGCCGGATCTGCCAGCAGCGTGGACTCAAGCTCCTCGAGTTCGGCCAGGATGCGCCTGCCGTAAGCCGCCAGGGCCAGCCCGCGTTCGGTCAGCAGGACTCCGCGGCCGCGGCGCTCCAGGACGGCAAAGCCGCCCTCCTTTTCCAGCTTCTTCACCTGCTGCGAAACCGCCGAAGGGCTGAACCCCATCGCTTCCGCAGCGGCTATGACGGTCCCATGCTGTTCGATGGCCGCGAGGGCCCGCAGCGAGCCGATATCGATCATGAAGCAAACGTACATGATGGAATGCCGAATTAAGCTCTGGTGCTTCATGTGGCCCTCTGCCACAGTAAGAGCGTGAACCTCCGCGATTCCCTCCTTGCCGTGCTGGTGGCCCTGCTGTGGGGCCTGAACTTCGTGGCCATCGACATCGGACTCCACGCGGGCGGCCAAAACTTCCCGCCGCTGCTGTTCGTGGCCATGCGATTCGTCCTGGTGGTCTTCCCGTGGATCTTCTTTGTACGGAAGCCGGAGGTGTCCTGGAAGGCGATCATCGGCGTCGGCCTCTTCATGAGCGCGGGCCAGTTCGGCCTCCTCTACCTGGCCATGGCGCTGGGCATGCCTGCGGGCCTCGCGTCCCTGGTCCTGCAGGCGCAGGTGCTGCTGACCGTCCTGCTGGCGGCGGCGTTCCTGGGCGAGCGGCCCAGCCGGCGGCAGCTGGCGGGAGTGGGGCTGGGGGTGGCCGGGCTGGCCCTCGTCTCCGTGGGACGCAGCGCCGTGGCGCCGCTCCTCCCGCTGGTCATTGTCCTGGCCGCGGCCCTGTCCTGGGCTGCCGGCAACGTCATCGCCCGGAAAGCCCGGGCGGCCTCGGGCCTGGGTCTGGTGGTGTGGTCCGGAGCCGTGGTGCCGCTTCCGCTGGCAGCGCTGTCGGTGCTGGTGGACGGGCCCGGCACCGTGTGGCAGTCGCTGTCCTCCCTCCAGGCACCCACCGTGCTCAGCGCGCTGTACACCGCGGTGTTCGCCTCACTGGTGGGCTACGGCATCTGGAACCGGCTCCTGGCCAGCCACCCGTCCTCGGCCGTTGTCCCGTTCACCCTGCTGGTCCCGGTGGTGGGCATGAGCGCCGCGTGGTTTGTCCTCGCCGAGGTGCCCTCGCCCACGGAACTGGCGGGCGGAGTGCTCCTCCTGGGCGGCGTGGCGACGGCGGTGCTCACCCGGGCGGGCAACCTGCGTCAGCGGCGGGGGAGCGTGCCGCTGCCGGACCTGCCGGCCGGCCTCGGCGGGGGCGAAGCGGACGACGACGGCGGCCGGGCCGCGGAGGACGTCCCCCGGGAGGGGCTTCGCGGGGCTGACGTCCGCTGAGCGGAAGATCCCTGGGTGCTTGCTCTCTGGCCTCCTGCCCGGGGTGCGGCCGGCCGGGGGCTGCGCGCCGCCGTCGTGCCCGTCCGCTGTGCCGGGGAACGCTGCGGCACCGGCCTGCGCGCCGCCGTCCGTTTTCTTCCCGGCCACAGGGCACCGAGGAAGAGCACCCCAAAGGTCGCCACCAGTGCGCCGGCAGCGCCGATGAAGTAGTTGTCCGGGTCATCGGTGGGCAGCGGGGTGCCCAGGAAGGAGGACTGGCCGTTGAACGCCAGTTCCCATGTGCTGAGGAACGCCAGGGAGAAGCCCAGGGCAAGGGCGGTCCCGGCGCCCGCTGCGAACAGGGCAAAGCGCCGCCGCCGCACCAGGAGCTCGGCGACGGCAGCCAGGTACGCCAACACCAAAACCCCCAGGAACGCCACGAACACCGGCTCGGCGAGGGTCATCGCGGTGAGCACCAGCAGCCCAGCAGCAACGATGCCGCAGATCACCGCGAACTTTCCGCTCTTCCCCGTATGGCGCATGTGCTCCATCATCCCTGAGGAGCTGGCTCCTTCAGGACGTAGCCGCGCATGATGGCCATGATTGCTGCAACGCTTTGGTCACGGGTGCGCTCCGGGTTGTACGTCTGCCGGTCCAGGCCCACCACGAAGCACGCGCCAAAGATGGCCGTCTCCAGGCTGCCTCTGGATACGGAGTTGTCCACCGGGTAGGCCTCAGCCACTTTTTGTACGGCCTGGCCGATGACTTCCAGCAGCTCCCCGCGCAGGATGGCGAACGTGCCCTGCCATTCGCTGGGTATCCGCCAGTTTTCGCTGACCCACAGGCGTGCGAAGGACGGGTACTCGGCCATGAAATCCATGGCCTGGCCGATCATCGCCTCCATGGCCAGCAGCGGGTCCGGCCCCGCCGCTCCACCGTTGGCAGCCTCAAGCAGCCGCGCCTTGAGGATGTCCACGCCGTGCCGCAGGAGCTGGGCGATCAGCTCGGACTTGCTGCCGAAGTTGTAGTAGACCGTTCCCTTGGAAACCCCCGCCGCTGCCGCGATCTCATCGACGGTGACGCTGGCGGCCCCGCGCTCGCCGATCAGCTCCATGGAGGCGTCGAAGAGCTTCTGGCGGGTGGCGTTGGTCCGGGCAGGCCGCAGCGCCTTGCCGGCGGGCGTCGGGTCAGTGGTCATACGGCGATCTCCGGTTTCAGGGTTTTGAGCGTCCAGTACTTGTTCTTCCGCGCCGCGAGGGTGGACAGGCCCGCGCCAAGCACCGTGTAGCCCAGCAGGCCCACAAACGTGGGGACAATCATGGACAGCTCCCCGCCGTAGATCAGGTGCCGCATCCCGGTCACCACGTATCCCATCGGCAGCACCTGGTGCACCACATGGAGCGGCTGGGGGGTGGTCTGCCATGGGAAGGTGCCGCCGGATGACACCAGCTGCAGGACCAGCAGGATCAGCACCACCAGCTTGCCGGGGGAGCCCAGCAGCGCCACGACGCCCTGGATGAGCGCGCTGAACGCCATGGCCGCGGCCAGCATCAGCAGCCACATCAGGACCGGGTGGGCCGGATTGAGCCCCAGCGCGAGGTCCGCCACCAGGGTCAGCAGCGAGGCCTGGACCACCGAGACCAGGAAGAACGGCAGCCAGCCGCCCAAGGCGATCTTCCACGACGGTGCGTTGGAGGCCAGTGCCCGCTGCGTAATGGGGCGCATGGCCTGGACCAGCATGAAAATGCCGATCCACATGGCCAGGGTGAGGAAGAAGGGCGCCAGCCCCGCGCCATAGGATCCGGCCTTGGCCTGCGAGACGTTGCTGACCGCCACGGGATCGGCCATCACCTGCGACAGGTTGCTCTTTTGCGCGTCGTCGGGATTGGGAACCTGTCCGGCGCCCTTGCCAATCTCGTCGGAGAGGGTACGGGAGCCGGTGGCCGCCTGCCCCGCGCCGTCCGACACCTGGGCTGCACCGGCGTCGACCTTCCGCGCCCCGTCCGCCAGGCCGGCGGCACCGTCGACGGCGGACTGCTCACCGGCCGCCAGCGCTGCGGCACCGGTGTGCAGCTGGTCAGCCCCTGCCGAAGCCTGCTCAATGGCGCCCTTGAGGGCGGGCATCCCGGCGGCCAGTTGGGCGGCGCCGACGCTGACCGCTTCGGAGCCGTCGGCCAGCTGCTGGACCTGCGCCGCGTCTGCCTGGATCTTGCCCTTGGCAGCCGCCACCGGGCTGGACGCGGCGGTGGCGTCAAAGTCGGCCAGGAGCTTGTCCGCCTGTTCCTGGGTGATGACGCCCGAGGCGACCAGCCTGCTGTTGGACTCCACCACGCGGTTGCGCAGTCCCTGGTCCGCCACCTCCAGCTGCGTGGCCACATCCTGCACCTTGGCGTTGAGCTGTGCGTTCCCGGCCGCCACCTGGGCCGCGCCCGAAGCGAGGGTCTGCGCATCCGTGGGCAGGGTGGCCGTCTTGTCCTTCAGGACAGCCAGGCCGCTGCTGAGCTGGCCCGCGCCGTCGGTCAGCTGGTTGGCTCCATCGCGCAGCTTCAGCTGGCCGGCGTACAACTGGTCCGCGCCGCTGCTCAGGGCGGAGGTTCCCTCGTGGAGGGTGACCGTGCCGTCCCTGAGGGTGGCTACGCCGTCGGCCAGCTGGGAAGCTCCATCCGCCGCCTGGATCATCTTGGAGTGGATGGTGCCGAAACCGGTCAGCAGCTGGTTGGCGGTTTCCTCGCCCACTTCCTTGGCCACCGTGGTGTGCACGGCGGTGGTCAGCTTGTCCACGATGGTGCTCAGGAGGTAGTTGTTGGCATCGTTCGTGGTCACGTTCAGCATCGCCTGGCTTGCAGAGTCAAAGCTGCCGGGGGAGACCAGGTTGGCAGAGAAATCCTTCGGGATCTTCAGCGCGAAGGCGTACTGGCCCGTGCTGACACCCGCATCGGCGTCCGCAGAGCTTTCCACCGGCACCCAGTGGAACACGTTGCCTTCCACCAGGCTGTCGGCAACTTTCGTCCCGGCCTCCAGGCGTGTGCCGTCGGCATTAGTGGCACCGGAGTCCTCCACCACCAGGGCGGCATCGAGGTTGTTGAGGTGTCCATAGGGATCCCAGTTGGCGTAAAGGTAGACCGCGCCGTAGAGCAGGGGGACCATGGTCAGCGCCAGGATGGTCAGCTTGGGCAGCAGCCCGCCGGTCATGCGCTTCAGTTCGGAGCGGGCAAGCCGCAGGACAGTCACTTGGCAACCTCAGTTTCGAGTTTGGTTTCCTGGTCTTCCGCCTCAGGGACGGTTTCCGCGGCCTCTGCTTCCCCGTCCTGCGCGGCGTGCCTGCCGGCGGGGGCGGGTTCGGGCGCGGCATTGCCGATCATGGCTGCCGGACCGTCCCACGACGCGGGGACGGCACTGACTGCCGCCACGACGGCGAGTGGCCGGCCGGCGTCGTACGCCAGCGCCTGCAGGCGCGGCAGCCACGTGAGCTCATCCGCGCTGTGGCGGTCCGGTGAGTCGACCACCAGAAGGTCGGTGCGGGGGTTGGCCAGCGCGAGTGCGGTCAGCAGTTCAAGCCGCCGGCCGGGCTCCAGTTGCTCAGTCCAGAGATCCGCGATGTCCTCGAAGCGGTTGACCTTGAGCCATGGGCCGCTGAGCAGGGCGCCGCGGTAGCGGCGCGGTATCAGGGCGAGGTCTTCGGTCACCAGGTCGCGGACACTGAGGTGCTCCTCGGGTTCGTTCACGCCGGGGGAGTCCACCAGGGCCGAGGCCAGGCGGATGTGCTTGGTCCGGCCGCTCCCGTCCCAGCTGACCTGCCCGGCGGCCGCTTTCATGCGGCCGCTGAGCAGCAGGGACAGTGCCGTGCGCTGGTCCTGCCTGTCGCCGGCGACGAGCAGCAGTTCGCCGCGCGCCAGCGTCAGTGAGGTGGCCGGAAGCAGCGGATCCCGGCGCCCTTTGGCCTGGAGCTGGTGTGCTGAGAGCAAGGAATGCCTTTCGCAGAAGAAGTCTGCATCAAGTCTAACCGAACTGACTGGTCAGTTCAAATAGAACTCAGAGGCCATACTTCTCCAGCAGCCGCAGCCATACCTCGCTGATGGTGGGGTAGGAGGGGACGGCGTGCCAGAGCCGGTCCAGCGGCACCTCGCCCACGATGGCGATGGTTGCGGCGTGCAGCAGTTCAGCCACGTCCGGGCCGGCAAAGGTTGCGCCGAGGAGCACCCTGCGGTCCTCGTCAACCACCAGCTGCGCCCAGCCTTCGTAGTTTTCCGAGTGCAGGGAGGAGCCCGCCACCTGGATGGGCAACTCCACGGACGAGGCGTTGTACCCGTCCTTCCGGGCCGCCTCCACGGTGCGTCCCACCCCGGCCAGTTCGGGGTCCGTGAAGACCACGCTGGGGACCGCATGCTGGTTGGCAGTCTGGGCGTAGCGGCTCCAGTCCCCGGGGGTGCCCTCGAGCTCACCCTTGGCCCTGGCCGCAATGGCGTCGCCGGTTGCGCGTGCCCCGTACTTGCCCTGGTGGGTGAAGAGATTCTTACCCGCGGCATCGCCCACGGCGTACAGCCAGGGATCCTCACCGGGTGCTTCCCGGACCAGGCCCGTGGTGTCCGTTGAAAGGGACAGGTGGCCTGATTCATCGGCCTCGAATCCGACGCTTTCCAGGCCCAGGCCCTCGAGCGCCGGGTGGCGGCCGGTGGAGACCAGGACCTTGTCCGAGGTGACGGTGGTCCCGTCGGCAAGGGCCACGGTGAGGGTGCCGTCGTCGTTCGCGCTGATCCGGTCCGTGGCAGTGTGCAGCCGGAGTTCGACGCCGTCCGCCCGCAGTCCCGCTGCGACAAGTGCCGAGGCCTCTTTAGGGAAGCCGCCCAGCAGTCCGCTGCGCGCCACCAGAGTAACGCTGGACCCCAGCCGGGCGAATGCCTGGGCCAGTTCTGTTCCCGCCACTCCGCCGCCCAACACCGTCAGGCGTTCCGGTACTTCGCTGGCCGAGGTTGCCTCACGCGTTCCCCATACCTGGACATCCTCCAGGCCCTCGATGGGCGGGGTGTTGGGGGTGGAGCCCGTGGCGAGCACCACGGCGTGCCTCGCCCGCAGCAGGTGTTGCGCTCCGTCCAGTCCGGCCACCTCCACGGCCTTCGGTCCGGTCAGCCACGCATGGCCGCGGACCAGTTCGATGCCGGTGTCCTTCACCCAGGAAACCTGGCTGTCGTCCTGCCAGTTGGAGGTGAAGTAATTGCGGCGTTCCAGGACGGCGGCGGCGTCGAGGGTGCGGGTGACCGCCTCCTTGGCACCCGGGGTGGTCTGCGCCCCGTGGAGCGCGGTGCCGGGCCGCAGGAGTGCCTTCGATGGCATGCAGGCCCAGTAGGAGCACTCGCCGCCCACCAGTTCCGCCTCCACCAGGACGGCCGTCAGGCCTGCCTGAACAACGCGGTCGGCCACGTTTTCCCCTACGGCGCCCGCGCCGATAACAACAACATCAAATTCGCGCCCAGCGGCCTCGGGATTCATGTGCACAGCCTAGCCGGGCACGGCCTGCATCACAGCACAAAAAAGGTCCGCACCGGCGAACCGGTGCGGACCTTGTTGGTGCGCCCAAAGGGATTCGAACCCCTGACCTTCTGTTCCGTAGACAGACGCTCTATCCAGCTGAGCTATGGGCGCATTCCGTGTCCCGGGAGAAGAACCGCTCTCCCCGAACCTCGAATTACTTTACGCGAGCCGGCGCCTGATGCCAAATCGAGGACGCTGTAATCTGCACGACTAGACCGGTCTAGGTGACCTTTGTCACTTAATTGGCGTTTTCGTGGCAACAATTCCTTGATTTCCCGCGGAATTCGCTTTTGGTGACCGCAAATGTCAGTCAAGCTCCCCAAAAATCGCACTGGTCCGGACCATAGCATTTAGGACACACCGATGAACCCGAGGAAGGGAACTGCAATGGGCGATCTGGCGCAGAAGCCGCTGCTTGAGAAAGCACCCACCACACATGCCGGCCTGCTGGCATGGGTCGAAGAGGTTGCTGAGCTTACGCAGCCGGACCGCATCTACTGGGTTGACGGCTCCGAAGAGGAAAACACCCGCCTCACGGACGAGCTCGTAGCTGCCGGGACCCTGACCAGGCTCAACCAGGACCTGTTCCCCAATTCCTTCGCCGCGTTCTCGGACCCCGCCGACGTTGCCCGCGTCGAAGAACAGACCTTCATCTGCTCCGAAAACAAGCGCGATGCCGGCTTCACCAATAACTGGATGGACCCGCGCGAGATGAAGGAGAAGCTGCGCGGCCTCTTCCACGGCTCCATGCGCGGCCGCACCATGTACGTCATCCCGTTCGTCATGGGACACCTCGACGCCGAGGACCCCAAGTTCGGCGTGGAAATCACGGACAGCGCCTACGTCGTCGCCTCCATGCGCATCATGGCCAACATCGGCACGGCAGTGCTCAACAAGATCACCGAAACCGACGCCTTCTTTGTCCCGGCCCTGCACTCCCTGGGCGCACCCCTTGAACCCGGCCAGGACGACGTCGCCTGGCCCTGCAACCCGGACAAGTGGATCGTCCACTTCCCCGAAGAGCGCTCCATCTGGTCCTTCGGCTCCGGCTACGGCGGCAACGCCCTGCTGGGCAAGAAGTGCTACGCGCTGCGCATCGCCTCGGTCATGGCCCGCGACGAAGGCTGGCTGGCCGAGCACATGCTCATCCTCAAGCTGACCTCGCCGGAGAAGAAGAACTACTACGTCTCCGCCGCCTTCCCGTCCGCCTGCGGCAAGACCAACCTGGCCCTGCTCGACCCGACCATCGATGGCTGGGAAGTCGAGACCCTCGGCGATGACATCACCTGGATGCGGATCGGCAAGGAGGGCGAACTGCGCGCCACCAACCCGGAAGCCGGCCTGTTCGGCGTCGCCCCGGGCACCGGCTGGGGCACCAACCCCAACGCCATGCGCGCCATCGCCAAAGGCCACAGCATCTTCACCAACGTTGCCCTCACCGACGACGGCGGCGTGTGGTGGGAAGGAATGACGGACGAGGTTCCGGCGCACCTGACCGACTGGCAGGGCAACTCCTGGACCCCGGATTCGGACAAGCCGGCCGCGCACCCGAACTCACGGTTCTGCACGCCGATTGCGCAGATCGACATGCTGGCCGAGGAGTACTACAGCCCGGAGGGCGTGGAACTTTCCGCCATCCTCTTCGGCGGACGCCGCAAGACCACCGTTCCGCTGGTCACCCAGGCCCGCAGCTGGACCAACGGCATCTTCATGGGCTCAACGCTGTCCTCCGAGACCACTGCCGCGGCCGCCGGCCAGGTGGGCGTGCTCCGCCGCGACCCCATGGCCATGCTGCCGTTCATCGGGTACGACGCAGGCGACTACCTGAAGCACTGGATCAGCGTCTCCGGCAAGGCCAACCCGGAACGGCTGCCCCACATCTTCCTGGTGAACTGGTTCCGCCGCACCGCTGACGGCGGCTTCGCCTGGCCCGGCTTCGGCGACAACGCCCGCGTCCTCAAGTGGGCCATCGAGCGCATCGAGGGCAAGGCCGACGCCGTCGAGACCCCCATCGGATACGTCCCCGCCGGGCACGCACTGGATGTCACCGGCCTGGACCTGACCCACGCCCATGTGGAGGACGCCGTCCGCGTCGACCGCGCGGAGTGGGATGCGGAGCTGGCCTCCATCGAGGAGTGGTACGCCAAGTTCGGCGACTCGCTGCCTGAGGCCCTGAGTGCCGAGCTGGTTTCCCTCAAGGAACGGATGTCCGCGCACTAGCTGCCGCCACACCATCCGCACGACGACGGCCCCGCACCTTTTCCGAAAAGGTGCGGGGCCGTCGTCGTTCCCAAAGGGCGCCGGAAATCAGCTGGCGAGCCAGATGTCCGGGCCGAAGACCTCGTAGTGGATCCGGGTGGCGGGGATGCCCGCGTTGATGGCCTCGTTGCGGATGTTCTTCATGAACGGCAGCGGGCCGCAGAGGTACAGCGAAGCATCGGCCGGGAGGTCCACTTCGCGCAGGGACATAAAGCCTTCCCTGGCGCCGCTGACCGGCTTCTCCAGCCAGAGCTGCAGTTCGGCGCCGTCCAGGCGTTCGACGTCGTCCGTCATCTGGCTGCGCAGGGCCCAGCTGTCCAGCGTGCTTTCGGCGTGCAGCACCAGGACCTGGCGGTCGGAGCCGGACTCGGCGAGGGAACGCAGGATGGAGGCGGTGGGCGTGCAGCCGATGCCCGCGGAGGCCAGGACCACGGGGCCGTCACCCTCCTTGAGGGTGATCTCGCCGTAGGGGTTGGAAATTTCGACGACGTCGCCCACCTGGACCGTGTTGTGCAGGACGGGGGAGACCTCGCCGCCGTCGTCCAGCTTGGTGGTGAAGGAACGGCTGGTGCCTGCGTCGCCCGAAAGGGAGTACTGGCGGACCTGGCGCAGGCCGTCCGCCACGGCCACCTTGACGCTCACGTACTGGCCGGGCAGGGCGGAGGTGACCGGGGTGTCATCCGCGGGCTCGAGGGTAAAGGTCATGGAGCCGGTTCCCGCCGGCGTCTTGGCCGCCACCCGCCACGGCGTCCACATCCTGTCATTGGCCTGCATGGCATAGAGGCCCTTCTCGAGCTTGATCAGGGCATCGGCCATGAGCCAGTACACCTCGGTCCAGGCTTCGGCGATCTCAGGGGTGATGACCTCGGCCAGGTCCTCGGCAATGGCCGCGAAGAGGTGTTCGTAGACCACCTGGTATTGCGGTTCGGTGATGCCGAGGGAGGCGTGGCGGTGGGCGATGCGGGCCAGCACGGTCTCCGGCAGGGTGCCCGGGTTGTTGACCAGGTGGGTGGCGAAGGCGGCGATGCTTCCGGCGAGGGCCTGCTGCTGGTTTCCATTGCGCTGGTTGGAGCGGCTGAACAGGCCATCCATCAATTCGGGGTGCGCCGCGAAAAGACGGGCGTAGAACTTGGGGGTGATGGATCCGATCCGGGAGCCGACCAGCGGCAGGGTGGCCTCAATGACGGGGCGGGACTTGTCCGAGAGCATCTGTACTCCTGAGGTTATGGCCGGGGCCTTCGTCCGGCCGGATGAAAACTCATATTTGAAATGCGAGTATTCCTGCCTCAGTTCTACACCTTGTAGAAGTTTGAAATCAAACCGGGAGCCGGCACCCGGATAGGCGCTGCCTACAGCCCTGGCCGGAGGCCGATCATCTGGAAGACCGGGGCCATCTGCCGGGCCTGGGGGAGGTCCGCGATGACCACGGAGTCCAGTTCGGCGTAGAAGGCTTCGCGGGCACGGGCCAGGGCGCCGCGGAGTTTGCACTCATTGATCAAGGGGCAGTTCCCGCCCGGCGAGACGCAGTCCGCGGGATCGGTCCGGGTATCGAGCTGCCTCAGGATCTGGCCGACGGTGGCGATGCGTCCGGCATGGCTGAGCCGTGATCCGCCCGTACGGCCGCGGACCACTTCGATCAGGCCCATGCTCCGCAGTTTGGCCATGGCCTTGCTGACGTGGTTGTACGGCGTCCCCACCGAATCGGCGATGCTCTGGGTGGTGAGCAGCGTGCCGTCCGGAACCGCTGCGAGCACCATGAGGGCGCGCAGGCTGACGTCGGCAAAGGCGTTGATTTTCATGGCTGCGGGTCCGGTCTAGTCCACCCAGATGGCCGGTTCGCTGGCGTCCGCACCAAGGTCACCGAATTCCCAGGTCTGGGTGGTGGCATTGGCCGAATAGGGGAGGACGGCGGCGAAAAGAGAGCCGTCCCGGTGCTCGGCGGCCACGTGGATGGCGTCCGAATCCTCCTCCACCAGCAGGATGTCGCACACCACGGCAGCGGCGCGGAAATCGTCCCGGTTCTGGCGGAGGAGGGCCTGGAGGTCGCGGATCATGGCGTCGGCGTCGAACTCCGCGTCGCTGCCCTCTCCGGCATCCGCGGGAGAGACGGCAACCAGCCGCACCTCGCCGTCGTTCTGGACGGTCAACGCGAAAGGCAGGAAGCCGCCGTTGCGCTGGAGCTGCTCCTGGGCCGCGCTGACGCCCGTGCCCAGGAGGTTCTCAAGGTCCGTTGCCGTGGCGTCGGAGACGGAATCACGCCAGCTGTCCTGCCCGCTGGTTCCGTCCCCCGCCTGCCCGGTGTGGTCAGCCATCCGGTGCTAGGCCCGCACCAGGGACAGGACGCGGTCGCGGATGCGTTCCATGGTGGCGCGGTCCGTGGCCTCGGCATTGAGCCGCAGGAACGGTTCGGTGTTGGACGGGCGCAGGTTGAACCAGTAGCTGCCGTCGTTGGCCGTGAACGTGCTGCCGTCCAGGTTGTCGATGGTGAGGTCCTCATCCGCGAAGGCCTGGCGCACCCGCTCCACCGCTGCAGGCTTGTCCTCCACCTGGGAGTTGATTTCGCCCGAGCTGACGTATGGCTCGTATTCGCGCGCCAGTTCCGAAAGCGGGCCGTCCTGCTCGCCCAGGGCTGCCAGCACGTGCATGGCGGCCAGCATGCCGGTGTCGGCGTTCCAGAAGTCGCGGAAGTAGAAGTGCGCGGAGTGCTCGCCGCCGAACACGGCACCTTCCTTGGCCATGACTGCCTTGATGAAGGAGTGGCCCACGCGCGTGCGGACCGCGCGTCCGCCGTCGTGCTCCACCAGTTCGGCAACGGCGCGCGAGGTCAGCAGGTTGTGGATGATGCTGGGCGTTTCCTCGCCCTGAGCCTTGGCGCGGGCGATCTCGCGGCGGGCCACCATGCCGGTAATGGCCGACGGCGACACGGGCTCGCCCTTCTCGTCCACCACGAAGCAGCGGTCGGCGTCGCCGTCGAAGGCCAGGCCGATATCGGCCCCGTGTTCGATGACCGCAGCCTGCAGGTCGCGGAGGTTTTCCGGCTCCAGCGGATTGGCCGGGTGGTTGGGGAAGGACCCGTCCAGTTCGAAGTACAGCGGAACGATGTCGAACGGCAGTTTGGTCAGCAGGGTGTCGCCCAGGACGGCCGGGGTGGTGAGGCCGGCCATGCCGTTGCCTGCGTCCACTACGACCTTCAGCGGGCGGGACGCGGAGAGGTCAACGAGCTTGCGGAGGTACTCGGAGTAGTCCTTGAGCACGTCGCGGACGCTGATGAGGCCACGGGAGCCGGCGGCCGGGATGGAACGGCTGTTCAGGTACTGCTCCGCCAGGGCCTGGATTTCCTTGAGCCCGGATTCGGAGGAGATGGGAACGGCGCCTGCCTTGGCCATCTTGATGCCGTTGTATTCGGCGGGGTTGTGGCTGGCGGTGAAAGTTGCCCCGGCGCGGTTGAGGTAGCCGCAGGCAAAATACAGCTCATCGGTGGAGATCAGGTCCAGGAGCTCCACGTGGGCGCCGCGGATCGCCGCGCCGTTGGCGAAGGCCTTGGAGAATTCGGGGGAGGAAGGCCGCATGTCGCCGCCCACCACGATGGTCTGGCCTTCGAGCTGCAGGACATCCACGAACGCGGCCCCCACGGCTTCGACGATTTCGGCGGTGATCGATTCGCCCACAATGCCACGGACGTCGTAGGCCTTGAAGGATGCCGAGAGATCAAATGTCGTTGTCTGTTCGCTAGTCACGGGCTTTATCTTACGTGTGCGGCGCATGTGGCCAGCGGGTTTTGGGAGAACTTGCTTAACGGGTGCTGCGGTGTGGCGTGTGCGGGGCCCGCTTTCCACATGGCGGTGCGGTGGCCGTGCGGGGTGTCGGAGGGGGCTGGGATACTGAATCAATGGCCAATAACCAGTACGCTTCCACAGATTCCGCTACCGCAGTTGCCGCTATGCCAGCCCCTGGCGCCCCGGGGACTGCCACGCACGCTGAGGCGCTTGAGGTCCTTCGCGGGCTGGTGGGCAACTCCGGCGCCGTTTTCCACGACGGGCAGTTTGAAGCCATCGAGGCCCTGGTGGACGGCGGGCGCCGGGCCCTGGTGGTGCAGCGCACCGGCTGGGGCAAGTCCGCCGTGTACTTCGTGGCATCCCTGCTCCTGCGCCGGCGTGGGGCCGGGCCCACGTTGATCGTCTCGCCCCTGCTGGCCCTGATGCGGGACCAGGTGGCGGCCGCCGCCAGGGCCGGGGTCCGGGCCGTGGCCATCAACTCGGCCAACCAGCTGGAGTGGGACACCGTCCGTGAGCAGTTGGCCGCGGATGAAGTGGACGTCCTGCTGGTGTCCCCGGAGCGGCTCACGAATCCGGCGTTCCGGGAAACCCAGCTGCCGGAGCTCATCCGCCGGACCGGCCTGCTGGTCATCGACGAGGCACACTGCATTTCGGACTGGGGCCACGATTTCCGTCCCGACTACCGCCGGATCGCCGATCTCATAGACCACCTGCCGGATACGGTTCCGGTCCTTGCCACCACCGCCACGGCCAACTCCCGGGTGGTGCATGACATCGAAGAGCAGCTCGGCGCGGGGGTCCTGACCATCCGTGGACCGCTGGGCCGCGATTCGCTGCGGCTGGGCGTCCTTGCGCTGCCCAATTCCAAAGAGCGGCTGGGGTGGCTGCTGACCCACCTGGCCGACCTTCCCGGCAGCGGCATCATCTACACCCTGACCGTCTCAGCGGCGGAGGACACCGCCCGGCTGCTGTCCGAAGCGGGGCACAACGTGCTCGCCTACACCGGGCGGACCGATCCTGCGGACCGGGAGCGTGCAGAGCAGCTCCTGAAGGACAACCAGGTCAAGGCGCTGGTGGCCACGTCCGCCCTGGGGATGGGTTTCGACAAGCCTGATCTCGGTTTCGTTGTCCACCTCGGCGCACCGTCCTCGCCGGTGGCGTACTACCAGCAGGTGGGCCGCGCCGGCCGTGGCGCCGCGAACGCCGATGTCCTGCTGCTGCCCGGCTCCGAGGACCGGGAAATCTGGCAATACTTCGCCACCGCGTCCATGCCGTCGGAGGAGAAGGCAGCGGCCGTCCTGACGGCCTTGGCCGAGGCCGGCACCGCGCTCTCAACGGTTGCCCTGGAGGCCCGGGTGGACCTGCGCCGCACGCCGCTGGAGCTGCTGCTGAAGGTCCTGTCCGTGGACGGGGCGGTGGAGCGGGTCGGCGGCGGCTGGCGCGCCACCGGCCAGCCCTGGGTGTACGACGCCGAGCGGTACAGCCGGATCGCCGAGGCGCGGGTGGATGAGCAGGACTCCATGGTGATCTACCAGGACACTGCGGGGTGCCGGATGGAATACATCACCTCCGTCCTGGACGACGAGACGGCCCGGCCATGCGGCCGCTGCGACAACTGCGCCGGCCAATGGTTCCCGGCCGACGTGGCAGCCGACGCAACGGCGGCGGCCAACCAAACGCTCAGCAGGGCGGGCGGTGTCCTGGAACCGCGCCTTCAGTGGCCCAGCGGCATGGACCGCCTGGGGGTGCCGGTGAAGGGGAAGCTCAAACCGGCCGAGGGCCTCTCGGAAGGGCGCGTCCTGGCCCGGCTGACGGACCTCGGGTGGGGCGGGGCCCTGCGGGGACTCTTCGCGGCCGGCGCGGACGACCGTCCGGTGGATCCCGGCCTGCTCCAGGCATGCGTGCAGGTACTGCGCGAATGGGGGACCGGCGACGGCCGGAACCCCGGATGGAGCGGGGCGGGCAGGCCTGCTGCCATTGTGGGTGTGCCGTCACGCAGCAAGCCGCAGCTGGTGGGATCGCTGGCGCGGGGCATCTCCGAGATCGGTCGTATCCCTTACCTGGGTGAGCTGCAGTTGGCGCACGGCGGACCCACCGGCGGACGCGGCGGCAACAGCGCGTACCGGCTGGCCGGGGTGTGGGACCGCCTGGTGGTGGGCCCTGAGCTCGAAGCGGCCCTGCAGTCCATCCAAGGCCAGCCGGTGATGCTGATTGACGACCTCACCGACAGCCGGTGGACCCTCACTGTCGCGGGGCGCGCCCTTCGGCAGGCCGGTGCGGGGGCGGTGCTTCCCCTGGTGCTGGCGCAGGCCGGCTGACCGCCTGCGCGGCGGAATGCCCCCGCCCCTGTCCGCGCTGGCTCACTGCGGCCCCCGCATGCCGGGGGAGCAGGATGCTGTCCACGGTGCTGGCCAGCATCAGGACGGCCATCGCCAGGAAGGCGCCCCGGAAAGGTCCCGCAGCATCGGCGGCCGCGGGGGAGAAACCCTCGAAGGTCCGGATCAGGAGGGCGGCAATGGCGATGCCGGAGCCTGTGCCGAGCTGCACCAGCGTGGCGGAAACTGTGTTGGCGGAGGTCAGCTGTGCAGGGGGGATGTCCGCGTACTGCACCGACGCGTAGGCCGAGAAGCCAATGGAGCGGAAGGCGCCGCTGCACACCAGCAACACGGCCATGAGGGCCTGGGGCGTGTCGGGTGTGAGGAGGGCGCAGAGGGCGAACGTCACGGCTGATGCCAGCGATGCGAACACCAGCATCGCCTTGAAGCCGAACCTGCGGATCAGCGGCGTGGTGGCGGGCTTGATCCCGATGTTGCCGATGAACACCGCAGCCACCATGGCGCCGGCCTGGAGCGGCGACCAGCCAAACCCGGCCTGGAACATCAGCGGCAGCAGGAACGGCACCGAGCTGATGGTGACCCGGTAGATGAAGCCGCCCGTGGCCATGGCCCGGAACGTCCTGGTGTGGAAGACCTCCAGGTTGAACAGCGGATGTGGACTGCGGCGCATCCAGAGGACCGCGGCAACCAGGGCCGCAGCGCCGCTCAGTGCGCTGATCCCTGCCCAGGGAAGTCCCGGATGGCTGCCGGCGAGTTCCAGGCCGGCCATCAGGGCGCCCACCCCCACCGTGGTCAGGACCATCCCGGGCCAGTCCAGCCGCCTGAAGGGATCTCCCGGCACCGCCGGAACCAGCCGCAGCGATGTCAGGAACGCGGCCACGCCGAGCGGGAGGTTTACCAGGAAGATCCAGTGCCACGACAGGTACGTGGTGAGCGCGCCGCCCACCAGCGGGGCCAGGACCGGCGCCAGGAGGCCGGGCCACACCAGGAACGCGGTGGCCCGCAGCAGCTCGGACTTGGGGGTGCCACGCAGAACCACCAGCGTTCCCACCGGCACCATCATGGCCCCGCCCGCGCCCTGGGCAATCCTGCTCAGGGTCAGCGTCGCCAGGTCCTGGCTGAGGGCGCACGCCAGGGACGACAGCGTGAACACGGCGATGGCCGTGCAGAAGATCCGCCGTGCCCCGAAGCGTTCCGCCAGCCAGCCACTGAGGGGAATGCCGATGGCCACCGTCAGCAGGTACGCGGTCATGGTGATGTTGACGTCCGCGGCGGGGATGGCAAAGTCGGCCGAGATACTGGGAATGGCCGTGGTAAGGACCGTGCCGTCCAGGAACTCCATGAAGAACGCAGCGGCTACCAGCAGCGCCAGGCGCGGGTTCCATGCCGCGTGGACGCCGTCCGGCTGGTCTGGTTGGGTGCGTGCCGCCATGCGCCAATCCTGCCACCGCGGCTCCAGTGGCGCCCGCAGCGTCCGGCTGCCGGACAGCGTTTTCCGCTAGGTGCCGGGCCACTCCCTGCGAGTCCTAAGTTTGTTCGCGATTCCGAGGCTTGAACGCCCGGATCGGCGAAACAGCCCAGGACTGACGGGAGCCCGGGCTGGAGAAACCGCAGTGCGGATATTTCCGGGAACGCAAAAGGCCCCGGTCCAAGGACCGGGGCCAAACGCGGAGACGGGGGGATTTGAACCCCCGGTCGAGTTTAACCCCGACCCTTCATTAGCAGTGAAGTCCATTCGGCCGCTCTGGCACGTCTCCAGTTGCTATCACTAGCCCACCAAGGATACGCAGATCCGGCCATGCAGTGCAAAACGGTGGACGCGGGAGGCAGCAGCACTGGCGCAGGGGGGACCGGCTGCTCCGGAGTCAGCCCTGCGCCGGGCGGACCATCCGGATCTCGGGCAGGTCCTCCCAGTCCGACAGGACGTCCCTGGCACCGTCGGGTTCAAAGCCGGCGTGGCGGTAAAACCCGATGGCCCGGCTGTTGCCGGCCGCCACCCAGAGGCTCGCCGCCCGGGACCCGATGGCCGCATCCAGCAAACGGGCACCCAGCCCGCGGCCTTGGTGTGAGGCCAGCAGGTACAGGCCCCACAGCTCCAGGTCACCGGAGGCCGGCGGCGGGTGCCCTTCCGGGGAACCGGGGGCGGGCAGCCGGCGGGACCCGGCAAACCCCACCACCGTGCCGCCGTCGCAGGCCACCCACGCCTCGGCAGGATCGGGACGGTCCAGCAGGTGCTGCCAGAGCCGCAGCCGGCCCGCCGGATCCACCGCTGCGAGGAAGGCATCGGACAACATGCCCCGGTAGGTTTCCTGCCAGCAGCGCACATGCACCTGGGCCAGGCGCTCGATGTCCGGGACGCCGGCCCGCCGCACGGCCAGTCCCGGTGCCATGGCGGTCAGCCCGCCAGCGCTTTCCACAGGAAGTGCTGGCTGCGCGCCTGCAGCGCAGCAGCCTGCCGGTTGTCGGATGCCCCTGCGTGGCCACCCTCCAGGGCTTCGTGGAACCACACGTTCGGGATACCCATGGCAAGCATCCGGGCGGCCATCTTCCGCGCCTGCATGGGGCCCACCCGGTCGTCAGAGGTGGCGGTCCAGATGAAGGTCTCCGGGTAGTCCACGGCGTCCTTGAGGAGGTGGTAGGGCGAGAAGGTCCTGATGTACTCCCACTGTTCGGGAACGTCGGGGTCGCCATACTCGGCAATCCACGAGTGCCCGGCGGAGAGCTTGGTGTAGCGGCGCATGTCCAGCAGGGGAACGCCGCAGGAGACGGCCCGGAACAGTTCCGGATACCGGGTGAGCATGTTCCCCACCAGGAGTCCGCCGTTGGAGCCGCCCACGCAGCCCAGCCGCCGCGGCGAGGTGACCCCGCGGGAGATGAGGTCCCGCGCCACGGCGGCAAAGTCCTCGTAGGCGCGGTGGCGGTTTTCCTTCAGCGCGGCACGGTGCCAGGCCGGGCCGTACTCTCCGCCGCCGCGGATGTTCGCCACCACGTACACCCCGCCGCGCGAGTGCGGGGCCTTTCCGTCGCTGCCGTCAGAGAGCGTGGTCCGCCGTTCCAGCCACGCCCGGCC
The DNA here is from genome assembly GCF_013359725.1 of Pseudarthrobacter sp. C4D7. Classification (GTDB taxonomy): domain Bacteria; phylum Actinomycetota; class Actinomycetes; order Actinomycetales; family Micrococcaceae; genus Arthrobacter. The sequence continues at coordinate 36,924 of NZ_JABFMW010000015.1, forward strand.
GACAGTGCCGCTGTAGGCGGGCGTCCGTGAGACCTCGAATCCGCCGTAGCCGGAGAGCTGCGTGGGGTTCTGCCCGTCCAAAGCCAGCCCGCGGGGCGCCACCTGGAAGTACGGGACCCGGGTGCCGTCGTCGGACACCGCGAAATGTTGCTCCACCTCGTAGTCGGCGTCGGCAAAGAACGACGGCGAGGACTTGACCACCCCGTGCCGGCTCACCACCCCGTGCCGGCTCACCACGCCGGGCGTCCCGGCGCTGTCCGGCTCCGGTGCGCTGCCCGGTTCCAGTGCGCCGTCCCGCTCCAGGGTGCCCCGCATCAAGGTGGTGGGGGTGGTGAAACCGGTGGCGATGAGCCAGAAGTCGTCGCCCGCGCCGCCGTCGGCCGGCCCTTCGTCCTCGTCATCCACGGCGTAGGCGTTCACGTCATGCAGCGGCGGGCAGGCGTCCAGGAGGGTGGCAGCCCAGCCGCTCTCCGTGCCGGAAGGCCGGGCCGGGTCCAGCACCCGGATTTCGGCGGAGACGTCCTTGAGCAGGTTGAGCAGGAGGAAGTTCCGGGTCCAGCTCCAGGACTGCAGGGACGTGTGGGCATCCGGGGTGAACAGGACCGTGAGGTCGCGGCTGCCGGCGAGGTAGTCCTCGAAGTTGGCGGCAAGCAGGGACCCGGACGGATGCGTGGTGCCGTCCAGGACCCAGTCCTGCTGCGGACGGAAGAGCAGCCATTCCCGGTGGGCGCTGACGTTGACGTCGGTGGGAACGTCGATCTGTACCCAGGATCCGTCCCGCAGCACAAAGTTGGTGCGGTTGAAGAAGTCGACGTAGTCCACGGCGAAGGTCCGCTCAAAGCCGGGGGTGGAGTCGTGGGCCGCCATGGCCATCATGTGGTCTTCGGGCACCTCGAAGAGGCGTGGGGCCGCTGCCAGGGATTCTCCGCGCTTGAGCGTCACCGCCGTGCGGGCATAGGAGGATGCTGTCTTGGGCAGCCCGTCAGCGGTGGAGGCGACCAGCAGCGTATCGGCATCCAGCCAGGACACGTTGCCCTTGGCCGTGGGCAGGTCGAAGCCGCCCTGGCCGGGGTCAACGAAAACGCGGGCCTCGACGTCGAACTCGCGGTACCTGTTGGCGTCGCCGCCGTCGGGGGACAGCGCGAGCAGCGCCAGGCGGTAGGGCTCCCCGGACACTGGGCGCAGGAACGTGGCGCCGTGGAACACCCACTCTTCGCCCTCGGCACGGGACAGCTCATCCACATCCAGCAGGACGTCCCATTCCGGGGAATCCGTGCAGTAGCTCTCCCACGTGGTCCGCCGCCACAGGCCTTTGGGGTTCTGCTGGTCGCGCCAGAAGTTGTAGTACCACCCGCCACGCTTGCCCACCATGGCGATCCGGTCCGTGGAGTCCAGGACCTCCAGGATCCCGGCCTCCAGGTCCGTGTAGCTGCCGTCCTCCAGCAGGTCCTCGGTGCGGGAGTTTTGCTCCTTGACCCACGCCAGTTGTTCCTCGCCGTAGATGTCCTCGAGCCAGACGTTCTCATCGACGGGCTCCGGCGCGGTTTCCCGTGGCAGGCCGCCGGAGGTGTCCCGGCCGGGACCGGGAACGGACGCTTGATCAGCTGCTGTGGTGGTCATGCGCCCCATCCAAACAACATCCCCCACAGCTGGCAAGTCAAGCGGCCGGCGCACACTCCGCTTCCAGCCCGTACGCTGGATGGCGTGGAATTATCGCAGAGCAACCGGGCCGTCATCATCGGTGGCGGCCCCCGCGGCACCAGCGTGCTGGAGCGGCTGCTCGCCCACACTGCCAGTGCAGGCAACCCGAAAGCGCACCTGCACATCGACGTCGTGGATCCCTACCCGGCGGGCCCCGGGCACGTGTGGCAACCGGGTCAGTCCCGGCTCTTCCTCATGAACACCCAGTCGTTCTACCCCACCCTGGTTCCCGAGGACCCGGCCCTTCCCGCGCCGGTCGCCGGCACCACGTTCGACCAGTGGCGGGCCACCCAGCAGCGGGACCCGCTGCCGTCCCTCACCGCGGAGGAACGGGCGGAGCTGGCGGTGCTGGGATCGAATGATTTTCCCAGCCGTGCCCTTTACGGCCGCTACCTGCGCTCCACGGTGGAGGAGTTGCTGGGAAAGGCGCCCGACGGCGTCACGGTCGAATTCCATGAGACGACCGCACTGTCGGTGCGTCCTTCGGCGGACGGGATGTTCGACGTCGGGCTTGCCTCCGGTGCGGTGATCCGCGCCAAATCCGTGGTGCTTGCCCTGGGGCACATTCCCTCCCGGCTGAACCCCGAACAGAAGGAGCTCCAGGCTGCGGCAGGACAACTGGGACTGCAGTACTTTCCCCCGGCTGTCCCTGCGGACGTGGACTGGTCCCGGATCCCTGCCGGGGAGCCGGTCCTGGTCCGCGGCATGGGCCTGAACTTCTTCGACACCATGGGCCAGCTCACCGAGGGACGCGGCGGCACATTCGTCACCAGCGGCAGCGGCCTGGTGTATGAACCGTCAGGCCGGGAACCCCGGATCATTGCGGCCTCGCGCCGCGGGACCCCGTACCGTGCCAAGGCGGCGCTGGACGGCTACTACGCATCCTCCATCACGCTGCGCTACCTCACGGAGGGCGCCATCGAACGGTTGGAGAAGACCGGGATCCGCCCGTCGTTCGACCACGACCTGTGGCCGCTGCTGCACCGCGACGCCCTGTGGGCCTACTACTCCACGCTGGTGCGCTCGCAGCCCGGCGCGGTGCCCGATGCGCCCGCCTTCCTCGCGGCCCTGGAGGAAGCCCTGCAGCCGCACGCGCACAGTGCGGCGAAGTGGGAGGACAACGTTGAGAGCGTCCTGGCCGTCCACGTCGGTCCCCGGCACCGCCTGGACCTGCCGGGGCTCGCGGCCCCTTTGGCCGGGCGTTCCTTCGAGTCCCGCAGGGCACATGATGCTGCCGTGGTGGAGTTCCTGCTGGACGATGCGCGCCGCTCCGCGCTGGGCGAGGACGATCCGGTCAAGATGGCCATCGGTGCGCTGCACCACGGGCGCGCCGTCCTGAAGACGGCGGTGGCCGACGGCGGCATCACCGACGAATCGTGGGTCGCCGGCCTGCGGGGCTGGTTTGAGTCGTTTGTGGAGGGCCTGGCCAGCGGACCGCCGGCACTGCGGTCTGAGCAGCTCGCGGCCCTCGCAAAGGCCGGCGTGGTCAGTTTTGTGGGGCCGGACCCGAAATTCCGGGTGGACCGGAAAGCGGCACTGTTTACCGCTTCCTCGCCGTGGGTTGCGGGTCCGCCTGCCACTGCGCGGACCTTGGTGGAGGCGCTGGCCCCCGGCAACCGGGTATCGGCCAACGATTCACCGCTCCTGGCCCAGCTGCTGGCCGACGGGCTGGTCCGGCCGAAGCTCATGATGACGGTCGAAGGTGTCCCGCTGGAATCCACCGGCCTGGACGTGGAGCCGCACCCGTACCGGCCGGTCGCCGCGAACGGGTCGGTGACCGGGGGCCTCTTCGTGCTGGGGCTGCAGCTGTCGTCGGCGCAGTGGGGTACCGCGATCGCCGCCGAGGCGGTCCAGCCCGGCAGCCCCGCCTACCGCAGCGCCCAGCGGACCCTCCGCGACGCGGACGAGATCGCCGCCGCCATCCTCAACCAGGCCTAATCCCAGGCTTAACGGGCGATGCGCCATCACTTATGGTCCCTAAACCGGTGGAATAGGGACCACAAGTGATGGCGCATCCGGGGGTTTAGCCCCGCAGGCAGGCCCGGTAGGCTGCCATGGCCTGGCCGTAGTTCGCCTGGCCCCTGACGTCAGCGGGACGGCTGGGCTTGACCGGCGGGACGCAGACCGGCTGGGACGGCGTGTCCGCCCCCACCAGGACGGCCACCTTCACCACGGTGCCGGATTCGACGGCGGTGAGCACCAGGGTTGCCGTGCCCTCCGCCGCGCCTGCCGGAACAGCGAGGTTCACGGACGCTGCGCCGGACTCCACCGGTACGGTGCCCAGCGGGGTCACCGTTCCGGCGGCGTCGGTGAACGAGGCCTGCAGGGCGGTGTTCACCGGGCTGCCCAGGGAGGTCAGGTCCAGCTTGGACACCGTGAGAGTGACCGGTTCCCCGGGTTTGACGCCGGGAGCCGTGGAGTTGGTGACTGCCACGGAACGCCTGGCGAAGTCCGGGGACACCGGGCTGCTCTTCTGGAGGTAGCCAATCCACGCGTCCCGGTCCACCAGCCCGGAATCCCGGGTGTTGGTGCCTTCGGTGAATGCCCGGAAGTTGTCGCCGCCGGTGGCCAGGAAGCTGAACGTGCCAATCCGGTAGGACCTGGCAGGGTCCAGCAGTTCACCGTTGACCCGCACCGAGGTGATGCGGTCACCCGCGGCACGGGCGGCGTCGTAGGTGTAGTTCACGTTCTTGGACAGGCCCAGCTGCAGGTACGCGCGGCTGGGAACCGTGCCGTCCGGGTTGGTTTGCCATTGCTGCTCCAGCAGGGCCTTGAACTGCGCCCCGGTGAGGGACGTGGTCCACAGGTTGTTCACGAACGGCAGGACCGCGTTGGCCTCGGCGTACGTGATGGTGCCGTCAGGGGCGTAGTACAGCTCGTTGCGCAGGCCGCCGGCGTTCACGACGCCGATCTCCGCGCCGCCGAGCTCTGCCGGCTGCAGGGAGGAAAGCAGGGAATCGGCCACCAGGTTGCCCAGGGTGGATTCGCTGCCGCGGTCATCGCGCTGCGGGGCGCCGGTCGCGTCGGTGGTGAAGGCTGTGGTGATGTCCTTGGCCACCGAACCCACGGGCTGGTTCCCAACGGCAGCAGCGTCCGCGAGGGCCTTCTTGACGATGGCGTCCACAGCGGCCACGCGCGGGTAGGCGGCTACCAGGTCGGCGGTGGCGTCAGTGGTGCGCTTGACGTTCCCGGCCTTGTAGGCGGTCACCTGCCTGCTGGCAGTGTCCACGGTCAGCTGGATCTGGCCCACGTTCTCACCGTAGTTGCCGGTCTGCACGATGGGCCTGGTCTTGCCGGCCGCGCCGGGAACGGGGGCGTCCCAGGCGTATTCCTTGTGGGTGTGGCCGGTGAAGATGGCATCGACCTCCGGGGACGTTTCGGTGACCAGCCTGGCGAAAGGTCCGCCGGCTGCCACTTCCTGCTCCAGGGTGGCGCCTTCCACCACGCCCGAGCCCGCGCCGTCGTGGTCTTCCACGATGATGACGTCGGCGGCCTTGTCCGCGGTGATCTTCGCGGCCACCCGGTTGATGGCCTCCACCGGGTCCCCGAAGTCGAGGTCGGCAATGCCGGCCGGCGTCACCAGGGACGGGACCTCCTGGGTGACGGTGCCGATCACGGCCACCTTGATGCCGTTCAGGTCCAGCACCGTGTACTCGGGAAGGACCGGCTCAGTGGTGCCCTTTTTGTAGACGTTGGCGCCCAGGTACGGGAACTTCGCATTGGTGCCGCCGGCAATGACGCGGTCACGGAGGTCCGCCCAGCCGCCGTCGAACTCGTGGTTGCCTACAGCGGATGCCTTCAGTTCCAAAGCGTTCAGCACGTCGATGGTGGGCTGGTCCTTGGCGACGGCCGAGGCGAACAGGGAAGCGCCGATGTTGTCGCCTGCCGAAAGGAATGCCGTGGCGCCCGGAGCGGCTGCAGCGCGCAGCTTCTCGAGGGTGCCCGCCACCCTGACGGTGTTGGCGTCGATCCGGCCATGGAAATCGTTGATGTTCAGGAAGTTCAGGTCAACGCTGGCAGGAGTTGCCGGGAGGTCCAGGCCCACCACCACGGGGTCGTGGTCGCTGGCACGGAACTGGTTGGGTGCGTAGTAGTCGGTGACGTTGTTGTTGTAGCGGCTGTATTCCAGCGCCACGGATTCCACCGAGTTGATGTTCCAGATGTCCGCGCCCGTCACCACGGCGTTGGCGGCGGGGGAGGCCAGGATGTGGTCCAGTGAACCCACCAGGCCACCAAAGAGATAGGAATGCTTGGCGGAGCCGTCGGTGTTCTTCGCCTTGTCGTCCTGGTTGACATACCCCGCGCCGGTGAGGACGTTGATGGGGTCTTCCTTGCCGTAGGAGTTGAAGTCACCGATCAGGAACACCTTGTCGGTGCCCTTGGCCTGCTGCAGGGAGGTGGCGAAGTCCAGCAGCGACGTGGCCTGGGCCGTACGGGCGAGGTTGGAGTTGCCCTGGCCCTTGTCCGTGTCGTCCGGAGTGGCGGCTGAACCCTTGGACTTGAAGTGGTTGGCGATGGCAATGAACTTCTTGTCATCGGAGGCGCCCACGGGCTTGAACACCTGCGCCAGCGGCTTGCGGGCGTTGGCGAAGGCAACGGTGTCATTGTGGATGACGGATTCACCCACGGGTTCTGCGGCGGCCTTCTTGAAAATGAACGCGGTGCGGATCATGTCCTCGTCGGACAGCGGGGGTGCGTTCGCGGGAGTGCGGACGTAGTCCCAGACGCCGGGCGTGGGGATGTTCAGTGCCTCGACCAGCTTGGCCAGGGCGTCATCGCGGTTCTTTCCGAACTGGGCGGAGTTCTCAATTTCCATGAGGGTGACCACGTCGGCGCCGGTCTTGGTGATGGCGGAGACGATCTTGTCCTGCTGGCGCTTGAAGTTTTCGGCGTTGGCGGCGCCGCGGGCATCACACCCGCCGCGGACGGTGATCGGGTTGCCGGCGCGGTCCTCGTAGAACGTGCAGCCGGACAGGGTGTCTCCGGTAGTGGGGAAGTAGTTCAGGACGTTGAACGAGGCGATCTTGACGTTGCCGCCCACGGCTGCCGGAGCTTCCGTACGGGTGGCGCCAAAGCTGGCCGGCTGGACTGATGCCTTGTTGGCCCCGGTCAGGTGGGCCAGCGGCTGGAGTTTCCAGGAGCTGTTGGCGTAGCCGAGCACCACGTTGGTGTTGAAGGTGACCGGAGAGCCCACGCGGACGGGGTCAGCGGTGGTCAGGTACGGCAGAACTTCGTCCTTGGTGGCGGCGTCTTTCAGGAAGTTGGTGCTGGACCCGTCGTCGAGCTTGATGCCGCGGGCCGCGTTGTCCGCCACCAGGGCCGTGTATTCGGCCGAGCCGTAGGGCGCCACCGCGGTGGGCTGGACCAAGGGAGTGGTCCCGCCGGCCAGGCCGATCTCGCCGTACTGGTTGAGGCTGTAATTGTCCGCCACCGTCATGGGCCCCTGGGGTGCCAGCAGCATGCCTTCCAGCGATTCACGGAAGGATTCCGTGGCGGGGAGGGTGAAGATGGTGGGCTTGACCTCGGGGGCGGCGTCGGTGAGCTTGGTGAGGCCCGCCGTCGCGGTGACATTGAGCTGGGTCATGCCGTAGTACTCGGCCACGGTGCCCGTCACCTGCACGTAGTCGCCGGCTTGCACAGACGCCGCAGTGGTGGGGGAGTAGACGAAGATGCCGTCGGATGCGGCGTGGTTCGTTGCCGTGAGGTCCCCGCCGGTGCCGGGGGTCTGGACGTAGTAGCCGTTGAGGCCGCCGGTGGGAAAGGCTGCGGTGACTTTGCCCTTGGTGGTGACGGTGGCCCCGGCCAGCGGGCTTGCCGTCCCGGTGCCCTGGATCTCCGCGATGGTCCTGGTGACCGGATCAGGGGTGGGCACCGGCGTCGGATCAGGCGCAGGAGCGGTGCCGCCCGACGGGGTTGGCGTGATGGTGCCAAGGAGCGAGAAGTCTGCGGCGTTGTTGTTGCTGTCCGCGCCAGCGGCCCTGTTGAAGCTCTTGACATCCCCGTTGCCGGTGGGGGCAGTCGCGGCCTGGGTTTCGAAGGTGTTCGATGTTCCGTAGCCCAGGAGGTCCGCCACCCCGGCGGATTCCACCACGGAACCTGTAGCAAGCGCGACGGCGGTGGGCTGCTTGGCGAGCACCAGGGTCCCGGTGGTGCCGCTGGGGTTCAGGCCGGTCACCACATCGGGAGTGGGCAGGTCCGCGCCGTTGGTGCCGTTGCTGCCGCCCTGTACCAGGTAGTAGCCCTTGGCCGGGATGGAGCCGGACAACGCTGCGATGCCGGAGGGAGCGCCCGTGCCGTTGTAGGAGCGGTACTGGACTGACCAGCCGTCCAGGGACACCGGCGCGTCGGAGCTGTTGTACAGCTCCACGAATTTGTTCCTGTAGGCGGCGCCGCTGCTGCCGCCGCTCAGGTAGGCCTCGTTAATGACGACGGGGGACGTGCCTGCCGCGCCAGAGGCTTGCGTGGCAGTGTTGTCTGCTACGGCAGGCAAGGTGGCCAGCGGGGCTGCGATGAGCCCCGCGGACAACGCTGTGCCCAGCGTCAACTTCCATGTTTTTTGATGCATCCGCTCTAACTTTCATTGAGGTGTCCCGGGTGGGGACCCGATGGAGTGCGTCCGGGGTTGTACCGGTCGGACGTGGGGCCCGGATCCTGCTCCTGGTCAAGTGGTTGTCCGGCACATGACAACAGCGCTGAATGAACGCAAGATGGCTAAAGCGTGCATTCGGCGGGACGTTCCCCAGCGGAGCGGCCCGCCCCTGCGGACCGGGCTTCCCCGGCCCGGCCCGCAGGTGCTGTTGGCGGGAGTGATGCTGCCGGCAATCACGCGGGTGTGCCGGCAATCACAAACAATACCCGTGGGTAGGTTTGGGGCCAGGGTTTGGCAGCGGGTTAATCCAAAGAATTTACGTGCGCGCAACCTGGCGCGGCAGGGACGGCTTAAAGCAAAAAACCCCTGGCTGCCGGTGCCGGCTGCCAGGGGTTCCCTTGCGGAAGGTAAGAGATTCGAACTCTTGGTACGGGGTTACCGCACACTGGTTTTCAAGACCAGCTCCTTCGGCCGCTCGGACAACCTTCCTCAGCTAGTAGTGTTTCATAGGCGCTTGCCTGCAACAAAACAGGCCCGCGGAAGTGCCCGGTGCACACTGGATGCAACCAGGATTTATGTCAGGAACGGGAGAGGTCCATGAAAGCCGTCTACATATCGGAACCGGGCGGCCCGGAAGTGCTGGAGGTCCGGGAGGTCGATGCCCCCGTTCCCGGCCAGGGCGAAGTGCTGATCGACGTGGTGGCTGCCGGCCTGAACCGTGCCGATGTCCAGCAGCGCAAGGGGTTCTACCCGCCGCCGCCGGGCGCCTCCGAGGTGCCGGGGCTCGAGGTGTCAGGCCGTATTGCCGGATTCGGCCCCGGAGTCAGCAAGCCTTTCTCCCTGGGGGACAAGGTAGTGGCGCTGTTGGCGGGAGGCGGCTACGCCCAGCAGGTGGCTGTCCCGGCCGAGCAGGTGCTGCGCATTCCCGAGGGCGTCGACCTGGTCACGGCTGCGTCGCTGCCGGAAGTGGCGGCAACGGTCTATTCGAACCTCATCATGACGGCGCAGCTGCAGCCGGGCGAAACGGTCCTGATCCACGGGGCCACCGGCGGCATCGGCACCATGGCCATCCAGTTGGCCAAGGCATTCGGTGCCAAGGTTGCCACCACGGCCGGAAGTGATGAGAAAGTCAGTACCGCCAAAGCCTTCCTCGGCGCGGACATCGCCATCAACTACAAAGAGGAAAACTTTCCGGAGAGCCTTCGGCGGCAGAACGGCGGCAAGGGGGCCGATGTCATCCTGGACGTGGTGGGCGCAAAATATCTCCCGCAGAACGTGGATGCCCTGGCCGAGTACGGCCGCCTGGTGGTGATCGGCCTGCAGGGCGGAACGAAGGGCGAGCTGGATTTAGGACTGCTTCTGAAGAAGCGCGCGGCCGTGGTGGCCACGGCCCTGCGGCCGCGGCCCGTGGCGGAAAAGGGGGCCATTATGACCGCCGTCCGCGACGCCGTATGGCCGCTGGTGGCCGATGGCAGGATCCGCCCGCTGGTTGCCAAGACGTTCCCCCTGGACCAGGTCGGGGCGGCCCACCGCTACTTCGACAGCGGAGACCACGTGGGCAAGGTCCTGCTGGTGATGTAGCAACCAGCACTGCATACCCGGTATTGCGCTAGGCCCCGGGGTCGGTCTACTCTGGCTATACGCGGTATGCACGGGTCTTGGGGGCCTGTGCATACCGGCAATGACTAAGCCCGGGGGAGCATCATGTCAATACGCCACAGCCTCCTCGCCCTGCTGCAGGACCAGCCGCGTTACGGCTACCAGCTTCGGGTCGAGTTCGAGAACCGCACCGGAGCCACCTGGCCCCTGAACATCGGGCAGGTGTACACCACCCTGGACCGCCTTGAACGCGATGCCCTTGTTGCCAAGGAAGGCGACGACGGCGAGGGTCACGTGGTGTACAGCATCACCGCTGCCGGCAAAGCGGAGGTGCGGAGCTGGTTTGCCGCCCCCGTGGAACGGAACAACCCGCCGCGCAACGAGCTCGCCATCAAGTTGGCGCTCGCCGTCACCCTGCCCGGCGTAGACGTCCAGGCCATCATCCAGGCCCAACGGGTGGCATCCATCAGGGCCCTGCAGGACTACACCAAAGCCCGGCGTGACACGGCAGCGAACCAGCGGGCCACGGATACCGCCTGGCTCCTGGTACTGGACTCGCTGATCTTCCAGACCGAAGCGGAAGTCCGCTGGCTGGACCTCTGTGAGGCCAGGATGGTCCAGCAGGCGCAGGCAGCCGCCGCGGGGTCCGCACGGAAGACGTCCAACGGGGTCACGGAAGACGCCCCGCTCAACGCGGACAGCCGCCGGTGAGCGTGCAGGGGCCGCAGCAGGTCCTGGAACTTGCCCAGGTTGGCCGGACCTTCGGGGAAGGTGCGACGGCGGTCGCGGCCCTCCGCGGCGTGGACCTCACCATCTGCGCGGGGGAGTTCGTCGCAGTGATGGGCCCGTCGGGCTCAGGAAAGTCCTCGCTGCTCGCCGTCGCCGGCGGACTGGACCGGCCGACGTCGGGCGCTGTCTTTGTCGAATCCACGCCCCTGGCCGGCCTGGGCCTGAATGAACTGGCCCGCCTGCGCCGCCGCGCCATCGGCTACGTGTTCCAGGACTTCAACCTGGTTCCCACGCTGACGGCCGCCGAAAACGTGGCGCTGCCGCTGGAATTGGACGGGACATCAGCCAGGAAGGCCCACCGGCAGGCCGCCGACGCGCTCCGGCAGGTGGGCATCCCGGAGCTCGCGGACCGGTTCATGGACCAGATGTCCGGCGGCCAGCAGCAACGGGTGGCCATCGCCCGCGCCATCGTGGGCCAGCGCCGCCTGATCCTGGCCGACGAACCGACCGGTGCGCTGGATTCGACAACGGGCCAGGGGGTCATGGAGGTGCTGCGCGCCAGGGCCGACGCCGGAGCCGCCGTCATGCTCGTCACGCACGAAGCCAGGCACGCCGCCTGGGCGGACCGGGTGGTCTTCCTGCGCGACGGCCGCATCATCGACCAGGCCGCAGCCATGCACGACCCCACCATGCTCCTGACGCAGGCCGGACTCTGATGCCGCTTGACCTCGCTCCCGCGACGAAGGGCCGCGGGAGCGGCCGCCGGGTTGCCCTGCGCCTGGCCCGGCGGGACATTGCCCGCCACAAGGGACGTTCACTCCTGATCATCCTGCTGATCATGCTGCCGGTGGCGGGCATGACCAGCGCCGCCACCCTCTACCAGAGCTCGCACCGCACGCCCGGTGAGCTTGTCAGGTACGAACTGGGCAACACCCAGGCCAGGCTCAGCGTCCTGCCGGTCCCCAGCGCAGAATCCCTCCAGGACCCGCTCAACGACGGCATCGTCGCCTCCAGTTCCGGGCGCTATGATCCGGATTTCCAGCGAACGGACCCCCTCGAGGCCATTCCGGCCGGCTACGAGGTCCTCCCGCAACGGACGCTTACCCTGACTACCGGGGTGGGGGAGGCCCTCGTCTCATTGCAGGGCCGCGAGGTGGACGCGCTCAATCCGGCCTTCGACGGCAAATACAGCCTGCTGGCCGGCCGTGCACCGCGCGACCGGTCCGAGGTGCTCGCCTCGCCCGGGCTGATGACGCGGTTCCACCTCGCCTTCGGCCAGGAATTTACGACGTCGGCAGGAACCTTCGTCCCGGTGGGCACCGTCCGTGACGCCTCCGCCGCGGACAGCAACAGCATCCTGTACCTTCAGGCCGGCCAGCCGACCGACAGCCTGGCACCGGGCCCCCCGACCCGGCAGTCCGTGTCCTACTACCTGGTGGGCCCCGAACCATTTACCTGGGAGCAGATCAGGGACGCCAACAGCAAAGGCATCGGCGTGCTCTCCCGCAGTGTGGTGCTGGGCCCACCCCCGCCGGGGGAGCGTGTGGTCCCGGGTGACCGGCAGGACGGCAATTCCTCCGCGCTGGTGACCGTCTACGCCACTTTCGGCCTGGTGGGTGCGTTGGCACTGCTGGAGGTGGGCCTGCTTGCCGGTGCCGCCTTCGCTGTCGGCGCCAAGCGCCAGGTCCGTGAGCTGGCATTGCTGGCATCCTCCGGAGCGGACACTTCCACCATCGGAGCCGTCGTCACTGCCGGGGGACTGTGGCTTGGCAGCCTGGCCGTGGCCGCCGGCGCAGCGGTGGGGCTGGGAGCCGCCGCCGCCGTCGTCCACGTGGTCCGTACCACCGGTTCCGTCCGGCTGGCCGGACTGCACCCTTACCTGCTCCTCACCGCCGTGGCCATGGCCATGGGCTTGGGAGCCTGCATGCTCGCAGCACTGGTCCCGGCGCGCCAGGTGTCGCGGCAGGCGGTGCTGGGGGCAATTAAATCCGGCCGGGCTCCGGCACCGAGGGGACGGCGGATCACCGTGGCCGGCGCCGTCACCCTGGCACTTGCCGGCGGATTGCTGGCAGCGGGCCGGCTTGTCAGCGGTTCCACGACCGATCCCGACCAAAGGGCGGAGCAGCTGCCCGTGGTGGCCACCCTGCTGATCGCAGGGGCGGTGGCTGCTGTTGTGGCCCTGGTAATGCTGACTGGCTGGATGATCGTCCGGCTGACTTCCAGGACGCACTGGCTGTCCCTCTCCCTGCGCATGGCTGCGCGCGACTCGGCCCGGAACCGCGGCCGGAGCGTGCCCGCCGTGGCCGCGGTCCTCGCCGCCGCCACCCTGGCCAGTGCCGCCCTGGTACTGTCCGCCAGCCAACAGGCCGGTCTGCGGGACTCGCATTACTGGGGTGCGCTGGAGAACCAGGCGTACCTGCCGCTGGCGGTGGACCGGCCGGCGTCGGACGACGGCGCCGGGCCACCGCCAGCACAGGTGGACGCGGCGGTGCTCTCCGCTGCCGTCTCCGATGCCATCGGAACCGTTGAGGGGACCCATGTGCTGATGGCCCCCCAAGGCCTGCGCACCTGCACGGACGGGCCGGTGGACCTGGCACTGCCGGCCCGGACCGAAACCGCCAACTGCATCGCCTACTCGCTGGCCACGCCCGAATCCAACCAGTGCCCGCGGACACCACAGGGACGGATGACTGATCCCGGAGACTGGCGCTGCCGGGGTTCCCTGGTCGGCGAACAACCCTCGGACCGGGCCATCCTGGTGGGCGGAGCTGACGACATCCGGGCGGTGCTGGGACAGGACCCCACCGCAGAAGCGCTGGCTGTGCTGGACGCCGGCGGCATGGTGGTGACCAACCCTGTGTTCGTCACCGGCGGAAAGGTCCTGGTGCAGGCGCAGGATGTCCGGACGCAGGTGCCGCCGGCGTCCGGGCAGGCTTCCGCGCACCAGACGGTCAGGACTGACTCCCTCGCGGCGGCAGTGCTCGAACCCGTTGTTCCCGTCCCCTACTACGGGGTTGTCTCACCGGAAACCGCCGCACGCCTGGAGTTCCACGAAGAGCCTGCCGGGCTGCTGGTTCAACTGGCGGCGTATCCGTCGGAGGCAGAAGCAGACGCTGCCACCGCGGCGGCGGCTGCCGTCTACGGGCTGCCCGGCACCCCGTTCCAGGCCGAGCCGGGCATTTCCCGGGGCAGCCAGTGGATGACGTGGTCCATTGTCGCCGTAGCGGCGCTCATTACGTTCAGCGCAGCCGGCATTACCACGGGCCTGTCCCTGGCCGACGCCCGGACCGACCATGCCACGCTTGCCGGGGTGGGCGCCCCGCCCCGGCTGCGCAAGGCCCTGGCAGGCGCCCAGGCCCTTTTCACCAGCGGCGTGGGTACCACGCTGGGGGTGCTGGCAGGGGTGGTGCCCGCCGTCCTGCTTGTCCTGGCCACGGACATGCGTTCAGCCGTGGATGTTCCGTGGCTGCACCTCCTTGCCCTCGTCATGGCCGTCCCGGTGACCGGCGCGGTGCTTGCCTGGACCTTCACCCCGTCCGGCCTGCCCCTGTCACGCCGCGGCCTGGCGTAGCAGCACTGCGTCTTCTCCTCGTTCGTCGCCGCGTCCCCGCCGCTCAGCGCACGGGCCGGCGCCGCACCGCCGTCGGCCGCTAAAGCGCACCCCGTCGTTGGTAGGGTGCCCCATAGGAAAAGTGGGAAAACTCTCAAGGAGGAGACATGGCCGGAGTACCTGACCAACGGAAGAACGGACCACGGGCGGAGGGCGGACTGGCCACGGACCCGGATCTTCCCCCGCCCGCCGTCGACGAGGCCCGGCTCGAAGCCGAGGACCGGAAATGGACTCCGGCAAAGATCGCGCTCTGGGCCGCGATTGCCCTGCTGGGCGGCGTTGCCTGGGTCATGCTGGCCATCGTCCGCGGCGAGACCGTCAACGCCATCTGGTTCGTGTTCGCCTCCGTGTGCACCTACCTGATCGGGTACCGCTTCTACTCCAAGGTGATCGAACGCTACATCACCAAGCCTGATGACCGCCGCGCCACCCCGGCCGAGTACAAGGCCGACGGCAAGGACTATGTCCGCACTGACCGGAACGTGCTGTTCGGGCACCACTTCGCCGCCATCGCCGGCGCCGGACCGCTGGTAGGGCCGGTCATCGCCGCCCAGATGGGCTACCTTCCCGGCACCATCTGGATCATCGTCGGCGTTGTCTTCGCAGGCGCTGTCCAGGACTACCTGGTGATGTTCTTTTCCATGCGCCGCGGCGGCCGTTCGCTCGGCCAGATGGCCCGTGAAGAACTCGGCGTCATCGGCGGCACGGCGGCACTGATTGCCACCCTGCTCATCATGGTGATCATCGTGGCCATCCTGGCGCTCGTCGTCGTCAATGCCCTGGGTGAAAGCCCGTGGGGCGTGTTCTCTGTGGGCATGACCATCCCCATCGCCCTCTTCATGGGCGTGTACCTCCGTTACCTGCGGCCCGGCAAGGTCATGGAAGTCTCCATCATCGGCTTCGTCCTGCTGATGGCCGCCATCATCGGCGGCGGCCTGGTAGCCCAGACCGAATGGGGCGCCACCGTCTTCCACCTGGACAAGGTGACCATCGCCTGGGGCCTGATCGTCTACGGCTTCGTCGCCGCCATCCTGCCCGTGTGGCTGCTCCTCGCACCGCGTGACTACCTCTCCACCTTCATGAAGATCGGTGTGATCGTGATGCTGGCACTGGCCATCATCGTGGTCCGGCCCGAAGTCACCGTTCCGGCATTCAGCGAATTCGCCAGCCGGGAAAACGGGCCCGTGTTCTCCGGCGCCCTGTTCCCCTTCCTGTTCGTCACCATCGCCTGCGGCGCGCTCTCCGGCTTCCACGCCCTGATCTCGTCCGGCACCACCCCCAAACTGGTGGAGAAGGAACGGCAGACCCGGTACATCGGCTACGGCGGCATGCTCATGGAGTCCTTCGTGGCCATCATGGCCCTGGTGGCCGCCATCTCGATCGACCGCGGACTCTACTTCGCCATGAACGCCCCCGCGGCCCTCACCGGCGGCACCGTTGAAACCGCAGCCACCTGGGTCAACAGCCTGGGCTTGGCCGGGGTGAACATCAGCCCGGACCTGCTCTCCGAAACGGCCCGGAACGTGGGCGAGCAAAGCATCGTCTCCCGGACCGGCGGCGCCCCCACCCTGGCCGTGGGCCTGGCGCACATCATGCACCAGTTTGTCGGCGGGACCGCCCTCATGGGCTTCTGGTACCACTTCGCCATCATGTTCGAGGCGCTCTTCATCCTCACCGCAGTGGACGCCGGCACCCGTGTTGCCCGCTTCATGCTGCAGGACTCGATCGGCAACTTCGTTCCGAAGTTCAAGGAAGCCTCCTGGCGCCCCGGTGCGTGGCTCTGCACCGCCATCATGGTGGCGGCCTGGGGAGCTGTGCTCCTGATGGGTGTCACCGACCCGTTGGGCGGCATCAACACCCTGTTCCCGCTGTTCGGCATCGCCAACCAGCTGCTGGCTGCCATTGCCCTGGCGGTGTGCCTGGCCATTGTGGCCAAGCGCGGCACCTTCAAGTACCTCTGGATCGTCGCCCTTCCGCTGGCCTTCGCCGCCGTGGTCACCATCACCGCGAGCTACCAGAAGATCTTCTCCTCCACGCCCGCTGTGGGCTACTTCGCCAACAACGCTGCCTTCAGCAAGGCGCTGGCCGACGGCAAGACGGAATTCGGGACCGCGAAATCGGTCGCAGCGATGGAAGCCGTGGTCCGTAACACCGCCATCCAGGGCTGGCTGTCCGTGATCTTCGTGGTGCTCAGCATCATCGTGATTGCGACGGCGCTGATCGCCACGGCCAAGGCGTTCCGTGACCGGTCGGCAGGGGTGGCCATCACCGACAACGAGGATCCGGCTGTTCCGTCGCGCGTCTTCGCCCCGGCAGGGCTGGTGCCCACGACCGCCGAGCGCGAACTGGCTGCCGAGTGGGGGAAGGTGCCCGCGGACGCCCGCCTGGAACGGACCGGGCACTGATGGGCGCCGGCATCGCCCTGGTTGCCAATGGGTTCCGCGGGTTCGCCCGCTACCTGGGCGGCGTGATGGGCGCGGACGCCTACGCCAAGTACCTGGAACACCACCAGGCGGCCGGGCACGCGGAAGAACCCCTGACGGAGCGGGAGTTCTGGCGGGACCGTACTGACCGCCAGGACGCCAACCCGCAGGGCCGGTGCTGCTGATTGAGCCCGCAGCGGACAAGCCGGCCCCCGGGGCATCCCCGGGGGCCGGCACCTGTGGGCCGTGAGAGTATGAACGCATGAGCGATCCCAATGACACTCAGGCAGCTGAGGACCTCCCCGTAGAAGGCACCCCCGTTGACGACAACGAGGCTCCTGTCCAGGCCCCGGCCGACGGAGACGGCAGGCCGCGGGGCAGCAGTTTGCAGGACCTGGTGGATGAGCCCGCCAAGGTCATGCGGATCGGCACCATGATCCGGCAGCTCCTTGAAGAGGTGAAGTCCGCGCCGCTGGACGATGCCGCCCGGGGCCGGCTCGCCGCCATCCACGCACGCTCCATCAAGGAGCTTGAGGACGGGCTGGCGCCGGAGCTGGTGGCGGAGCTGGAGAGGATCAGCCTGCCTTTCTCCAATGAGGCCACCCCCTCCGATGCCGAGCTCCGGATTGCCCAGGCCCAGCTGGTGGGCTGGCTTGAAGGCTTGTTCCACGGGATCCAGACAGCCATAGCAGCCCAGAACGCGGCCAGGGAGCACGCGGCGGCACAGCTGCAGCTGCGTCAGCTGCCGCCAGGCACCATGATTGCCCCCGGCGTCGTCATCGGTGAAAACGGCGAGCCCCAGCGTGCTCCGGCCGCCGCCCGTCCGGGGCAGCAGGCCCGCCCCGGCCAGCGTGAGGACCCGGACCACGGTCCGGGCCAGTACCTTTAGGCTGCGCTTGGGCTTTTTCAGCGCCGCCAGGCAGGGGCGCAAGGACGACGCGGAACTGGGCAAGGGATTGTGGCGACGCGCCCACGACCGCTTCCACCGGGGGCTGGACCGCTTCCACCAAGTGCTGGAAGGCGTGGAGGACGACCAGCTGTACGCCGAGCTGGTGGACATCGCCAACCAGCTTTCTGCCTTGCTGCCGCGCGTCCGCGCGGTGTGCATGGAGGCGCAGCGTCGTGCGCCCAGCGATGGCCTGGACATCCCGGCGGCACTGGCCGACGTCCACCGGTCACTGTCCAAGGCCGGGAACTCCCTGGCCACCACCGCCGAAGCCGCGGCAATGCTGCGGCTTGCCGTTGGGCCGGTTCCGGTGGGTGCAGCGTCCGTCCATCGCCGCGCCGAGGCGGTCTTCCAACAGGTGGACGACGCCGAGAGGCAGCTGCGTGGGACGTAGCCGGCTTGGGGTGCCGCGGAAATATTCCCGGTTTGGAAGCATACTTTCCAGTTAAGCGTGTGGCTGACATGGCCTGATCCGGGGGCGTCGGGGCGGCCGGCTTTGGCAGGATGGAATCATGACTCTTTCACCTACCTTGACTTTCAACGACGGAAACACGATCCCCCAGCTCGGCTACGGTGTGTGGCAGGTTGAGGACGACGTAGCTGAGAAGGTCGTTCGCCAGGCGTTCGAAGCCGGCTTCCGCCACATCGACACCGCAAAGATTTACGGCAACGAGGCCGGCGTGGGCCGTGCCATCGCCGGCTCCGGCCTGTCGCCGGAGGAAATCTTCATCACCACCAAGCTGTGGAACGCGGACCAGGGCTACGAGTCCACGCTCGCGGCCTTTGAGGAGTCCATGGACCGGCTTGGCCTGGAAACCCTTGACCTGTACCTGATCCACTGGATGCAGCCCAAGCAGGACAAGTACGTTGACACCTGGAAGGCGCTGGTTGAACTCCAGAAGCGCGGCCGCGTGAAGTCCATCGGTGTCTCCAACTTCACCGCAGAGGGCCTGCAGCGCCTGATCGACGAAACCGGTGTGGTTCCGGCCATCCACCAGATCGAACTCCACCCCTACTTCAGCCAGCGCGAACTGCGTGAGTTCGGTGCCAGCAAGGGCATCCTGACTCAGGCGTGGTCTCCGCTGGGCCAGGGCGGGGAGCTGCTTCAGGACCCGGCCGTCGCCTCCATTGCCGCCAAGCACCAGGCCACCCCGGCCCAGGTGGTCATCGCCTGGCACCTTGCGATCGGCAACGTGGTTATCCCCAAGTCAGTGACCGAGTCACGCATCCAGGAGAACTTCGCGGCCCTCGAGGTATCCCTCGACCCGGAGGACATCGAAGCCATCAACAACCTGGACCGGACGGCCAGCGGTGAAGGCCGCATCGGCCCCGATCCTGCGGTTTCGGACTTCGCCTAAGCCGCGGCGGCGGCACCGGCCCATCGGCCGGAGCATGCCCGCCAAACTACCCCAGCCCGTGCTGGCGGCAACCGCCTGGCAGCACGGGCTGGGGCCTTTAACGCAGCCGGTCCCATGGCTGGCACGGTCAGCGCCGTGACAGGGACGGCCAGAGGAGTCAGGCAGCGATCTGGACGTGCTCCACCGTGACGGCGTCCACCACGGCCCAGCTGTCCTCGTCGTGGCAATGCCGGCCGGCGAAGCGCTCGGCTTCCTCCAGCGTGTCAAAGACCTCGGCCCGTGCCCGGCCGCAATCGGCGTCGAAGTAAGTGACGTGAAATTCCTGTACAGCGTGGTTTTCCATAAATCCAGTCTGCAACCGGGGTCTGACATTCCTTGGAACCGGCTTCCGCGTGTTGATGTAACACGCCTTATCCAGGTGCCCGCACCCCGGATAGGGTCTGCCGTAGGGGTGCTGGCCATCAGCATGTCCCGGCAGTCGAAAGGGTTGGTCAATGGGTGCGTGGGGTTACCTGCCGTTTGAGAACGATGCTGCGCTGGACTGGCTTGAAGATCTTGAGGCGGACGGGGCGGACGCCGTCCGCCAGGCACTGGCGAAGGCGGGCGACAGATACGTCGAGGCTTCGGAAGGTGCATTGGCCCTCGCAGCCGCAGAGGTTGCCGCCGCCACCCAAGGCAACCCGCTGGGGAACCTGCCGGAGGGCGTCGCCGACTGGGTGAGCGCCCACGGGCCCGAGATCACCGCCGAGGACGTTGAAATGGCCCTTGAGGCGGTGGAACGGGTTGCGGGGGATAGGTCCGAGCTGGCCGAGCTGTGGGATGGCGCCGCCGAGCCGGGATGGCGCGAGTCCGTCGCCGACCTGGCAGGGCGCCTCCGCCTTGCGCTGGAGTAAGCAGTGACTGCAGGCCTGCGGAGGTCCGGTGCCTCACGAGGGCAAACCACATTCAGTTGCTGCCCAGGCGGAGCACCCGTTCCTGCGCCAGCATGGCTGTCTTGCTGGCCTTGTCTGCCGCCCGTGCAGCCTGTTTCGCTTCGGCCGCGGTGGTGACCAGCTGCTTGCGCGAGCGGTCCAGGCGTTCCTCGGCAGCCTTGAGCCGGCCCCGCAGATCAGCCGTCTCCTGCTGCAGGCCGGCTATTTCCGCCTGGATTTCCTCCTCTTGTTCGCGCAGTCCGGTGGCGTGCCGCATCGCGGCTTCTTCGGCGTCCCGGGCCTCCGCGAGCAAGGCCTTCGCCCGTTCCAGCGCGGGAGGCGAGGCCGGTCGTGGAGCCTGCCGGACTGCCTCGAGCCGGGGCCTGGCAGGCGATTTCCTGGACCCAGGTGCCGTCGTGGTCTGCGGCTTCGGAGCGGCAGCCTTCGGTGCGGTGACGGCTTCCGGTGCAGTGATGGCAGACGGCGCCGCCGGGAGCAAACCCGGCAGGGCCACCGCACCTTCCAGGTCCACGTCGTTGACGCCGTCTGCTGTGAGGACTTTCAGGAGCCGCCCACTGGCAACGGCGCCGGCGGCCGCCTGGTCGGCGGTCAGCGCACGGAGGGTTTCCCCGATCTCCGTGGCCATGGCCTCGCTCAGGGAGCGGCCCTGTTCCCGGGCCACCGAACGGGCAGTCTCGACGGCGGCTGCCAGCATGGTGCGCCGCTCGCGGCCGAGTTCGCGGAGGGCCGCGGCATCCAGCGACGCCTGGGCGGCGCGCATCCGTTCCCCGAGGCCGCCCAGTTGGGCCGTTACGTCAGGCCGGTGCCTAACAAGCATGTTGAGCGCCCACGCTGCGACGGAAGGCTTAGGCAGCGCCCGCACCGCGGCCGCGAGGGCCTTGTCCTGGCCCGCAACCTCCTTGGCGGCCGCGGCCCGGGCCGCCACGAAGCCGTCCAGCGGAGACGCGTACAGCTGGTTGGCGATCGTCACCAGGGCTTCGTCTTCCATGCCGCCCATCCTAGGTGCAGCGGTGGCCCCTGTTACTCCACAGCCCGGAGGAGTAAGTTGCTCGAATGGACGATTCATACCAGGTCATCGTGGTGGGCGGCGGTTTTGCCGGGAAGGCGGCGGCTGAGGAGTTGGGCCGCAAAGGCGTCCGGGTCCTGCTGCTTGACACCAACAACTACCAACAGTTCCAGCCGCTCCTGTACCAGGTGGCTGCATCCCAGATCGGCGTCTCCGCGGTTACCCGGCCGCTCAGGTCGGAGTTCCGCGGGATCAACACCGTCCGGGTCCTGACGGCGGAGGTTACCTTGATCGACGCTGCGCACCGCACCGTCACTACCGCTGACGGTTCCACCTACCGGGCCCAGGCCCTGGTCATTGCCACGGGAGCGGTACCCAACTTCTTCAACACCCCGGGGGCGGACGAGCACGCCTACCCGCTGTACTCGGTCGCGGATGCAACACGGCTCAGCGCCGCCATTACCGCCATCCTGGACGAGGCTGACCGCGAGCCCGGCGCGAACGCGGACGTAATCGTGGTGGGCGGCGGCCCCACGGGCGTCGAAACGGCCGGTGCCCTGGCCGAAAACGTCAAGTACCTCGTGCCGAAGTATTTCTCCCCGGACCTGGCCGCCCGCTGCCACGTGCACCTGGTGGACATGGTGCCCAACGTCCTCGCCGCATTTTCGGAGAAATCGCAGGCCTACGCCCGGGACCGCCTGACGAAACTGGGCGTGCAGCTGCACATGGGCCAGGCGGTGGCGGAAGTTCGGCCGGACGGGGTGACCCTCAAAGACGGGACGGTCATATCCGCCCGGGTTGTGGTGTGGGCCGGAGGATTGCAGGCAGGACGGATCATCACCGAGTCCGGCCTGAAGCAGGGCAGGGGCGGCCGCGTGGATGTCCGGCCGGATCTTACGGCCCCGGGCTTCGAGGGCGTCTACGTGCTGGGTGACTCTGCCAACATCACCGACGACGCCGGGAACAAGCTCCCGCAGCTCGGGTCAGTAGCCCAGCAGTCGGGTAAGTGGGCTGCCCGCAATATTTACGCTGACCTCACCGGTGGCGTACGCGAGCCATTCAAGTACTGGGACAAGGGGTACATGGCCATGGTGGGACGCGGTGCAGCGGTGGCGGAACTGGGACGCCGGCGCCTGCAGCTGCAGGGTCCCCTGGCCTTCGTGTCCTGGCTCGCGGTTCACCTGGCATTGCTGCCTGGATTCCAGCAAAAAGCCAGGGCCCTGTTTTCGTGGGCCAATGGCTACGTCACCCACAGCCCGTCCCAAGTGGTGGTGGGCCGTCCGGACTAGGAACCCTGATCCAGCGGACCGCCGGGGTTTGGCCGCATTGCCTGCGCGGCCGGCAGGGGGACCACAACCCGGAATTTGCCGCCCGCTGTCTGCCGGGGAGGTTCGCCGGCCGGCTCTACTGTGACATGGGCAAGGCCAAGGCCGGTGAGGACCTCTCCGATCCCCTTGAGTGCCGCCTCCTGCACTTCGCCCGCATCGGCGCCGGGGGCAGGGAGCAGCCGCACGGACAGCCTGGTGGGAGCGGCCTGGACGATCTGGAACAGTCCCACCCCGGGTGTCCGGTCCAGGGTGGAGCCGAATGCCAGGGGTGGCACGTCGACATGTCCGTTTCCGTCCGCAGCGGGGAAGGTGAGCACGTCGGAGGTCCGGCCTTCCACCAGCAAAGCCGGCGCAGGGTTCCCACATCCGCAGTGGCCTGGTTTGATGAGCACGCGGTCGCCCACGTCATAGCGGATGATGGGCTGGACCCTGTTGGCCAGGTTCGTCAGCAGCACGGTGTGGGACGCGACCCCCGGCGGTACGGGGGCGTAGTGTGCGTCGACCGGTTCGAGGATTACCCAGTCTTCAATGAGGTGGAGCCAGCCCTCCCGGCAGCTCGCGGCGGCGTAGCTGGACTCGGTACAGCCATAAACCTCGCGCACGGGTGCCCCGAAGGCCCGCTCAATGCGCGCGCGTTCTGCCCGCGGAAGGCCTCGGCAGTACTGAGCACGAGTTTTGGGTGGAGGTGCAGCCTCCCTGATTCCTGCTCCGTCGACAGCAGGCGGAGGACGCTGGCGTAACTGCCCAGCAGGACCGGCTGGACCAGGTTGAGCCCGGCCACAAGCTGGGGCAGCGGGCGGTCCACAGGGAAGATCCGCAGCCGGCGGTGGCGCCACGGGTTCTCCCGCCTTTCCCTGGTGCCCGCAGAGACGGACAGGAAATGGCCGCCGGTGGCGATAACCCCCGCGAACTGCCCGCCCCGTACGGCCAGCTGCAACAGTTGGGCCGGTGACAGCCACTCCGCGCCCAAGGTGCCCATCAGCCCCGATGTCACGGCCCAGTAGCGGTCATCGAGGACGAAGAGGCCCCTGGCGCCGGTGGTGCCGGCAGTGGTGGCCACCAGGTATTTGCCGGCGAACCGCTTCCCAATCCGGGCAGGATCGGCTACGAAATCCTCCACAGCGCTGCGGGTCACCGCCGGATCGGTGGGCACGTCGTCAAACCGGGCCATGAGTTGCCGCTTGTCCGTCACCGGCAACAGGGTGACGTCGTCGATCCCTTGGGGCAGCCCTCGGTAAAGCTCCCGGTAGAAAGCTGAATGCTCCCGGGCGAACGCCACCAGGTCTGCCAGCCGCTGCCTCTGCCGGTCGTGGACCGCTGCCTGGCCCCGCCGGTGGACCCGGAAAGCATCCCACCAGACACGCACAGCGTCGCCACGGCGGCCGCGGAGCACAGCTTCCCGGGGTGTCACCAGTGTCACCATGCTTTGATTTTAGGAGCGGCGGCACTGGCCGGACAGGGGGCTACCCGTTGGGCCTGCCGGCGGTCCCATCCGTGCCGCGGTGGGCCGTGCCGTCGTCGTCCGTTCCCTGGAAGCTCAGCAGGCGCCCCGCCGCAATCCAGCCGGATGCTTCGTAAAGTGGGGCAGCGTCCGGCTCCACCACCATGTGGAGGTGCCCGGCGCCATGGAGGAACGCCTCCTCCGCCATCGCCGCGAAAAGAGCCCGCTCCAGGCCCTGCCTGTCCGCTCCCTGCGGCAGTTCGGTGATGGCCACTGCAGCGACGCCATCCCTTACCTGGATGCGCCCCTTGGCCACGGGGTGGTGGAAGACAGTGACCTCGACGGCGTCATACGTCGCCATGGGCGCCAGGGTCACCTGGGCATTGTCGGGCAACTCGACGGCTGCGTCCAGCGAGTCCGTCGGGGCCGTGAGCAGGACCCGCTCAGCCACGACGGCGAGGCCGGCCGGGCCCACACTCCTGGCCGCCGCCGCGTCAGCGCACAGCAGGGTCAGGCGCACATCCGGTTCGTGCGTTGCCGTGCCCGCAAGATCCCCGGCACCAGGGCCCGGCCAGCCCGCCACATATTCCCTGCGCGCGGGATCCTGGCCTGTGCCGGCGTCGAGCATGAAGCCCGCACCCACCGGTTCGGCGCTGCGTTCCTGGAGCTCAGCCCAGGCGGGCACCCAGCTTAGGGCGGGAAGCGCATGGTCTTCAGGCACGGGGGCTCCTTACGTTCGGCAACGGCAGGACCGGCGTCCGCCCGGTGCAGGTGGGCAGGTTCTGCCAACGTATCGGATCGATGCGCGGCCTGCCAGTGGCGGCACAGGGGCGCCGGACGCGTCAGGGCAGATGGGTAAAGGACATGCCTGCGGCCAGGAGTTTGTCCACCGCCTGCCTCAGGCCTTCGGCGGTACCGCCGTTGGGGTGGTTGCCGTGGCAGATGACCACGTCCCCTGCCCGGGCCTTGCCCACCTCCCGGGCGACGACGGCGGCGGAAAAGGTTGCGCCGCCGTCGCCATTGATGCTGAAGCCCGCCGGTTTCACGCCCAGGGCGCCCAGGATGTCCGTGGCGACGTCATCCATGTACGCGGTGCCCGGGCGGAAGTACCTGGGACGCTTTCCCGTGATGCCTTCCAGCACGTCATTGTTCGGCATGACTTCGTCATAGATTTCCCCCGCGTTCCGGGTGCCCGGGATGCCGTAGGCCGCATTGCCGGTGGTGGACAGCGGCTTGTGGGAGGTTCCGTGGTTGGCCACCTCGAAGAGCGGGTCGGCCGCCAGCTGGTGGGTCGCGGCCGGGTTGGCGGCAATCCACCGCGAATTGAGGAAGAGAGTGGCCGGGATGCGGCGTTGGCGGAGTGTGTCCACTAAGGCTTGGTCGAAGCCGCTGCCGCCAGGTCCCCCGCAAAAGTCAAAAGTGAGGGCGATCCCCGGCGCGGCGGGCGGCATCCTGGCCAGGACACCGGGCGCCTCCAGCCCCCAATACCGGGCCGGGCGCTTTCCGTAAGTGTCAACAACCCAGGCGCGTGAGGGCGCTGCGGGCGGGTTGGCGGCCACCGCATCACCATCGGGCCCGGAATGCAGGATGGTCGAAACGGCACTGTCAGGGGCGCTGTCCGGCGCCGGCAGGTCCGGGCCCTGCGCCGCGGGCCGGGGAGGTTGCTGCCGGTCCGGCATGGCGGCGGACACTGCCAGCACCGCCGCCAGCAGGACCGCCCGGCGCCCAGGCCCGTTCCCGGCACGGCTGAGGTGCCGCGGTACATGCAACTCCACCGCTAGTTCCTTTCCCATTGATCATCGGCCCCTGCCCTGCCGGCGTTGTCCGGGCAGGCCGATGGTGCGGGCGCGGGGCGGCGGCCGCCGGGTGGCAGAGCAGCGGGAAGAGCCGCAGCGCGCGCAACAGCAGGGTGGAAGCGGGGGGTCATACCGTGAGGATACCTTGGCCGTCTTGCCGTTTCCTGAACCTTGGGCGGCGCCAGGCCGGGGGCCACCACCGCAAAGCGGGAGGCAGGGGACTTTGGTCCCTGTGCGTTCGGTCCGGGCCGTCGTTTACTTATGGATTGGGCGGGCACAACGTCCGCGACGGGGCAACTCTGCCCGCTGAGCACGGAGGCAACATCCAGTAATGAACCTCAAAGAGCGGTGGGGCCGCCTGGACCCGGCAACCCGGAAATGGCTGATCGACAACCCGGGATGCCAGATCCTTCCCCGAACAATCACCGCGGTGATCTCCAAGGAAAGCGGCGGAAACCTTCCCACGGGACAGCACGGCGAAGCATTCGTTTCCCGCGAGGACCAGGACTTCATCCGTTCCATGGTGAACGAGCCTCCCCGCGCCTGACCTGCCCTGCCGAGTGGACTGGCATGCGGAAACAGGCCCGGAGGTGGACCGCGCCGGGCCGTCCGGGCAGTAGACTCAGCGCACAACTGGCACTGGGGAGTAGCAATATGAGGGCAGTACTGCCACCGGCAGCAGCCGGATCCATCGGGATGGCCGGCCTTTCGGTATCCTGCACGGCCGCGGCACCCTGCGTCGCGCCGTGAAGCCCATCATCCTGCTGGATATTGACGGGGTCCTGAACCCGGCCGTATGCCCGGGCGGCGGGGGAGACGGGCCTCTGCTTCGGCTCTCCAACGAGAAGCGTGCCCTGGTGCGGCGCCTGGCCCGCAGCGGGCGCATCGCCTGGGTGTCAACGTGGCCGGCGGATACAGTCTCCGGGCTGGAAGCGCAGCTGGAACTCGACGTCGAGCCGCTGCGGGTCACCATGGTGTTCCGGCAGTCAGACGCGAATGTGCCCACACCGAAGCTGACGTCGATTTCCCGTTGGTTGTCCCGGATGGACGCCGGAGACGACGCCTCCTGGGACTCGGTGGTTTGGATTGATGATGTGATGGGCCCGGACGCCCGCAAATGGGCCGCCGGTCATGGCCTGCCGGTGCACCTGGAACAACCCGATCCTGACCGCGGCCTGGTGGAAGCCCACGTGTCCCGGATTGAGGCATTCATCGCGGGTGGCTGACGCGTCCACGGGCGGCGCTGCGCTCGGAACGGCCCCATTAACCAGCGAAAAACCCCGGAAACCCCTGAAAAACGGGGCTGTCCGGGGTTTATCCCGAGCTTCCTATCAGAATCGAACTGATGACCTTTTCATTACGAGTGAAACGCTCTACCGACTGAGCTAAGGAAGCACCGCACGAAATCCCCGGCGGAACCGGGCGCTTCATGCAAGAGTCAACTGTAATAGAGTCCCTGCGCCCTGGTCAAAATGGCGCGGGCGGAGCCCACCCCGTGGTCAGCAGACCAGGTTGTCGGCCGGGATCTTCCCGCTGACCAGGTATTTGTCCACGGCATCCTCCAGGCAGCTGTTCGCCCGGCCGTAGGCGGTGTGCCCTTCACCCTTCCAGGTCAGCAGCGCGGCGTTTCCCAGCTGTTTGCGCAACGATGCGGCCCAGTCGACGGGCGTTGCAGGATCCCCCGTGGTGCCGATGACCACGATGGGGGAGTCTCCGGTGTACTGCACCGGCGCCGGCGTGCGGACGTTCTTGTACGGCCAGTCAGCGCAGGTTGTCCCGCCATAGGCAAAGAAGTAGCCGAGCGTTGGCGAATCCTGTTCCAGCCGCTTCTCCTCCGCGCGCATGCCCGCGGTGTCCGAAACCATGGGGTAGTCCAGGCAGTTGATGGCGTTGAAGGCGAAGGTCGAATTGGAAGTGTATGAACCATCGGACGCCCGGTCCGCGCCAAGGTCCGCGAGGCGGAGCATGAGGCTCACGTCTCCGGACATGGCCGCCTCAAGGGCCTGGGTGAGCGCGGGCCAGCTCTGGTCGTTGTAAAGGGGGGTGATCAGGCCGCTGACAAACGTTGTGGCGTTGACAAGCCGGCCGTCCTTGGCGGTGCGGGGCGTCTCCTGGATGGAATTGATGAGGTCCCGGATCTGCTGCACGCCGGAGTCGGCGTCGCCGCTGAGCGGGCACTTGCCCTGTTTCTGGCAGCTGGCCACGTAGGTGTGCAGTGCTTTTTCGAAGGCCTTGGCCTGGCCGCTGGTCAGTTCCTCGTTGGTGATGGAGGGGTCCAAGGCGCCGTCAAGGACCATGCGGCCCACGTTGTCCGGGAACAGCGAGGCATAGGTGGATCCCAGGAAGGTGCCGTAGGAGTACCCCAGGTAGTTCAGCTTGGCGTCGTTCACCACGGCGCGGAGCACGTCGAGGTCCTTGGCGGCGCTGACGGTGTCGATATGGGCCATGACCGGGCCCGTCTGTGCCGCGCACTGTTCGCCGATGGCCTTATTGTCCGCCAGCGCTGCCTGCAGCCCGGCGTCGGTGTCGAGGGCGTAAATCTTGGCGCGGGAGGCGTCCCGCTCCGCATCCGTCATGCAGGTGACGGGGGCGGAGCGTTTCACGCCGCGCGGATCGAAGCCCACAAGGTCATAGGCATTGCGGACAGCAGCGGAAAAGTGGGTTCCGGCGGCGTCCTTGACGAAATCGTAGCCGGAGGCACCCGGACCGCCGGGGTTGACCAGGAGGCTGCCGGTCTTGTTGCCCGTGCTCGGGGCCCGCAACGCAGCCAACTGGATGGTGTCCCCGGCCGGGTTGCCGTAGTCCAGGGGGACGGTCACCTTGGCGCACTGAAATTCCCCTTCGCAGGGCTGCCAGACGATCTCCTGCGAATAGAACTTTTCCAGCCCGGCAGGCGCTGAGGCCACGATCGAGGGATCAGCCTTGGCGGTGGCCGCTTCCGGCGGGGTCTTGCCGCCGCCGTTCAAGAGGCTGCACGAGGCCAGCACCAGGGCCATGGCCAGGGCGCCGGCAGCACGGGCGGCGACCGCCAGTGACCTGTGGCGTGCGGGACGGGGGCGGGCAGTCATCGGGTCTCCTTGGAAGGCTGGATCAGGCTGGCCGCCATGGACTCAATGGTCAGCAGCGGGGCAACATTGGTGGTGGTGATGCGGTCACGGGCTTTGTTGATGGCATCCATCCGGGCCAGCGTGGATTCCGGGGTGGAGCGGGCGGCGAACTCCTCGAGCTCGCTCCTCAACTCAACGTTGACCAGTTCCACGGCGTTCCCCAGCTGGATCACCAGCACATCCCGGTAAAAGGACAGCAAATCGGTCAGCGTCCGGTCCAGCGAGTCCGTGATGGATCGTTTGGCACGCCTTTTCTGGTCGTCTTCGAGCTGTTTCACCTGGCTGCGCATGGCCGGCGGCAGGGTCCCGGATTCGGGGGCCCCCAGCGTGGCCAGGAGGGCTGCCTTCTCCGCAGCGTCCCGTTCTTCGTTGGAGCTGTTGGCCTCTGCCGTGGCGATCTTGACCAGTTTGTCCGCCATCATGACGGCTGCCGTTACGCCGCGCAGTCCGAGGGGAAACCGGACAGTTTCAAGGCGCCGTTCCCTCGCCGCGGGATCCCTGGCCAGCCGCCGGGCAATGCCCACATGGCTTTGCGCCATCCGGGCGGCCTGTTCCGCCAGGGCAGGGTCCACGTGGTCGCGCCGGACCAGCAGGGCCGCAACGTCCGCGGCGGGCGGCAGCCGCAAGGCAACGCTGCGGCAGCGCGACCGGATGGTCACCAGGACATCTGCGGGGGACGGCGCGCACAGCATCCACACAGTGCGCGGCGTGGGTTCCTCGATGGCCTTGAGAAGGACGTTGGTGGTCCGTTCGGCCATGCGGTCCGCGTCTTCCACCACGATGATCCGCCAGCGCCCCGAGGAGGGCCGGTTGCCGGCCGTTGCCACCAGTTCACGGGCTTCGTCAATAGTGATGGTGACCTTTTCGGTGCGCACAAACGTCACGTCCGAATGGGTTTCACCCAGGATGGTGCGGCACGCCTGGCATTGGCCGCAGCCGCGCAGGCCCACGTCCTCCTGGTCGCAGTTCAGCGCGGCGGCGAACGCCTTGGCGGCATTGGAACGGCCGGACCCCGGCGGCCCGGTGAAGAGCCAGGCATGGGTCAGGCCGTCACCGCCGGCGGCCTGGCGGAGTTGTTCGACGACGGCGGGCTGGCCCTGCAGGTCATCCCAGACGGTCACAAAGCACCGCCGTCGTGGGCGGCTGCCGGATGAGGCGCGGCATCCTGCGCCTCGGCGGGCGGAGCGTCCAGCAAGGACCCGACCCGGTCCAGGATCCGACCGGCGAGGTCATCGATGGGAAGGTGGGCCGGGAGAACCAGGTACGCGGCGGGGCGGCGGGCCGCCAGGCCAAGGAACGCGTCCCTGATCCGGGTGTGGAACTCGTCAGCTTCGGACTCCAGCCGGTCCTCGGCCGCCTGGCCTGCGGTCCGGCGGGTACGCCCCAGTTGCGGGTCGACGTCCAGGAGGACCGTCAAGTGCGGCTGGAGGCCCGACGTTGCCCACTCATTAAGGGACCGCACCGCGTCCTGCCCCAGGTCCCTGCCTGCCCCCTGGTAGGCCACGGAGGAGTCGATGTAGCGGTCGGTCAGCACAATCTCGCCCCTGCCAAGCGCGGGACGTATCACCTGGGTGGCATGGGCGGCACGGGATGCCGCGAAGATCAGGGCCTCGGTATGGGCGTCGATGTCGCCGTTTCCGTGGTCCAGCACCAGCGAGCGAAGCTTTTCGCCGACCGGGGTGCCGCCGGGTTCGCGGGTCCGCAGCACGGTGTACCCCCGTGATTCCAGTGCCGCCGCCAGCCGGGCCGCCTGGGTGGACTTGCCGGCACCATCGCCACCTTCGAAGGCGATGAAAACGCCGGACCTCTGATTGCTCACTTCCCAAGCCTACCGAGGAGTGGCGACATTCCGGGCCTCGGATCACGTTCTGTGCAGGACAGGTGGACAGCCCGGCGTCCACACAGCGACATGACTTTCCGGCCCAATTGTGGCGCCAGTACGCTTTTGACCATGAGTCTTTCCGAGCACCAGGCCGCGTCCCTTTCTCCCGAGACCGTGGTGGTGGCGGCAGGACGTCCGCCGCGGGAAAGGGACCAGCCGGTCAACCCACCCATCACCCTTTCCTCCACCTATTTCGGGACCGGTCCCCTGGGCGACGGCGACCGGGGCTACGGCCGCTACTCCAACCCCACCTGGGATCCGTTCGAGGAAGCCCTGGGCCAACTCGAAGGATCGTCGCTGCCCGGCCTGCTCTACGCGTCGGGCTTGGCCGCGGTCAGTTCAGCCCTCTCCCTGATCCCTGCCGGCGGTGTGCTGGTGATGCCCAGCCACAGCTACTCCGGCTCCCTGGTCATGGCTGCGGAACTTGCCCAGAAGGGCTTCATCGAACTCCGGACCGTGGACATTGCCGATACCGAAGCGGTCAAGGACGCCCTCGCGTCCAAGGGCACGGACGGGAAGGCAGCCGCAATGCTGTGGCTGGAGAGCCCCACCAACCCCATGCTGGGAATCGCTGACATGGCCGCTGTTGCGGAGGCTGCGCACGCGGCCGGTGCACTCGTGGTCACGGACAACACCTTCTCCACGCCATTGGTGCAGCAACCCCTGCTGCTTGGCTCCGACGTCGTCCTCCACTCGGTGACCAAGTACCTGGCCGGGCACTCCGACGTCGTCCTTGGCGCCCTGGTCACCTCCAACCCGGACCTCCGCGCCACTTTGCTGCACCACCGCATCATCCACGGCGCCATCGCCGGTCCGTTCGAGGCCTGGCTGGCCCTGCGCGGCCTGCGGACCCTCGCGCTGCGGGTGGAGCGGTCCCAGGAATCAGCCATGGTCCTGGCGGAACGCCTCGCCGCGCACCCCGCCATTGAATCCATCCGGTTCCCGGGGATCGCCTCGGACCCGGGCCACGCCCGGGCCAAGGCCCAGATGAAGGGGTTTGGTTCCATCATCTGCGTCCAGGTGGCCCCCGCGGGCGGCCTCAGCGGTGCCGATGCGGCGGACAAACTGGTGCAGGCGCTCGATCTCTGGCTGCCCGCCACATCACTGGGAGGCGTCGAGTCGTTGATCGAGCGCCGGCGCCGGCACACTGCCGAACCCGTCAGCGTGCCGGAGAACCTGGTACGGCTGAGTGTCGGGGTGGAAAGCGTCGAGGACCTCTGGAGCGATCTGAAGCAGGCGCTGGACACGCTGGACGGCTAGGCTGGGCTTGTGGACGGTCGACTAATCATCAGTTACGTAGAGCAGGCAGTTTTCTTCATCCTTGGCCTGGTGGCCCTGGGCCTTGAGCTGTGGGCGTTCGTGGACTGTGCCCGGCACCGGCCCAATGCCTTCGAAGCCACGGGCAAGCGGACCAAGACCTTCTGGCTCGCCCTGACCGGCGGCTCCGCCCTGGTCGGCGTGATCTCGCTGTTCGGGGCCGGCGGAGGCCTTTTCAGCACCTTGGGCCTGTTTGGCCTGGCTGCGGTGGTGGCGGCCTCGGTGTACCTGGCCGACGTACGTCCCGCCGTCAAGGACGCAGGCCGCGGCGGAAGCCGCAACATGGGCCCTTACGGCCCCTGGTAGCCCCCGACTGCAGCGCCTAGGCCAGTGGGGCCACGGCCGCCCAGTCCACGGTGAGCTCACCGAGCCGCCATCGGGCGGGACCGTCCTGGACGGGCCACCCCGCACTGCGCAGGCTTCGGCACATCCCCACCCAGCGCTGCCTGTTGCCGAAGGACGCCAGCGGGGCGCTTTCAAGCCAGGCCCTGTCCATTGCCTGCATAAAGGCGTGAACCGGTTCGCCCGGGACGTTACGGTGGATGAGGGCCTTCGGCAACCGTTCGGCCACCTCCGACGGCAGTTCGAAACTACCGAACCGGACTGACACACTGAGGGACAGCGGGCCGTTCCGGTCCAGCGCCACCCACGTGACCCGCCGTCCAATTTCGTCGCACGTGCCATCCACAAACAGCCCGTCCGGGGACAACCGGTCCTGGACCAGGCGCCAGATGCCCGGCACATCGGCTTCGTCATACTGCCGCAGCACATTGAAGGCGCGGACCAGGACGGGGTGGCCGGGAACCGGCAGTTCGAAGCCGCCGACGTGGAAGGTCAGCCCGGGCCGCTGCAGCGGAAGTGCCGCCCGCACGCGCCCCGGCTCAATCTCCACCCCGCAGACCCGCACGTCCGGCCGGACGGCGGCGAGGCGTTCGTGAAGTTCGACGGCGGTGGCCGGCGTAGCGCCATAGCCCAGGTCAACCACCAGCGGGTCAGCCGCGGACCGGAGCCGCCATGCCTGCGGTCCTGCCAGCCACCGGTCCACCCGGCGCATCCGGTTGGGGTTGGTGGTGCCGCGGGTCACGTTGCCCACCGGACGCCCCTGCCTGGCGGGGGACGTCTTCCCGGAAAGTTGCGGGGCGTTCACCCGTTCAGCCTTTTGAACCACGGCCCCACCCTATCCCTCCGGCCGCCGGCCCGGCCGCCGGCAGCTCCCCGGGCTGCCGGCGGGATGCCGTGTAACGCTGGGCGGTCGGCAACATCGCTCGGCTAGGATGAAAATCATGACTTACAAGCTGATTCTGCTGCGCCACGGCCACAGCGAATGGAACGCCAAGAACCTGTTCACCGGCTGGGTGGACGTTGACCTGAATGACCAGGGCCGCGCGGAAGCAGCGCGTGGCGGCGAGCTGCTGGTGGAAAACAACGTCCTGCCGGATGTTCTCTACACCTCCTTGCTGAAGCGGGCCATCAACACCGCCAACATCGCCCTGGACAAGGCGGACCGCGGCTGGATTCCGGTCAAGCGCGACTGGCGCCTGAACGAACGCCACTACGGGGCGCTCCAGGGCAAGGACAAGGCCCAGACGCTGGCCGAATACGGCGAAGCGCAGTTCATGGAATGGCGCCGCTCCTACGACACCCCGCCGCCGCCCCTGGATGACGACAGCGAATTCAGCCAGGCCCACGATCCCCGCTATGCAGACCTGGGCGACGCCCTGCCGCGCACCGAGTGCCTGAAGGACGTCCTGGTGCGCCTCCTGCCTTACTGGGAATCGGACATTAAGGAAGACCTCAAGGCCGGCAAGACCGTCCTGGTCACCGCGCACGGCAACTCACTCCGTGCCCTGGTCAAGCACCTGGACGGCATCAGCGACGAGGCAATCGCCGGCCTGAACATCCCCACGGGAATCCCGCTGGTGTACGACCTTGACGGGGATTTCCAGCCGATCAAGGCCGGCGGCACCTACCTCGATCCCGAGGCGGCCGAGCAGGCCATCCTGGCAGTAGCCAACCAGGGCAAGAAATAAGGCACCAACGCATACGACGGCGGGCTGGTCACCTCAGGGTGACCAGCCCGCCGTCGTTATCAGCGGTGTCTAGCTGTGTTCGGTGGCGTTCGGCTGCCACGCGCCGGTGACCAGGTAGGTCACCTTCTGCGCGACGGAAACGCCGTGATCCGCGAAGCGCTCGAAGTAGCGGCTGGCGAGGGCCACATCCACCGTGGTGGCAGGGGACTCGGTCCATTCGGGAGCAGCGATGGCCTTAAAGACGCTCAGGTGCAGGTCGTTGATGGCGGTGTTGGCTTTGAGGATGTCCCTGGCCACCTCAAGGTCGCGGCTCTCGAGCAGGACCGTCAGTTTGTCGGCGATCTCCTGGTCCAGTTCGGCCATCCGGTGAAAGGTCTCCGTCATGGAGGCCGGAATCACGGTGGAGGGGTACCGGAGGCGGGCCAGCTGCGCGATGTGGCGCGCCAGGTCACCCATCCGTTCCAGCGACGCGCTCATCCGCAGGGATCCGACGATCATGCGCAGGTCACTGGCCACAGGGCCCTGCAGCGCCAGGATGTCGATGGCCCGCTCATCAAGGCTGTTCTGCAGGAAGTCGATGCGCGCATCCGCAGCAATGACGTCCTGGGCGAGGTCCACGTCCGCTACCTGGAATGAGGTAGTGGCCTTGTCCATCGCTTCGCTGACCAGACGGGAGATCTCCACCAGCTGGTCACCAACCTGGGTGAGTTCTTCCTGAAAAACCTTACGCACTGAGGGCGTCCTTTCCTTGGAACTCCCGCCGGCCGCTCCAGGGCAGCAGGAATCGTGTCGCCATTGGGCGCTCTGTCCACTAACTTTGCCATCGCCCGGTAAACGATTATGCCCACAGAGGTGAACGTTAGTTGAACCGTTCGCTGTAAGTGCCCGGAGGCAGCTGGAGCCGCCAGGCAAGAGCATAAAGTGGAGCTGTGGATCCTATGCTCATTGGTCTGGTTGCCGGCCTTATCGGCCTGGCGCTTGGCACGTTTGGCGTGCTTGCCTACCGGGTCAGCGAGAAGCAGCGTGAACTGCTGGATGTGGACGCCGGGGAGATCTCCCTGCCGGCGGGCGCAGCGGAGGTGCTCGCCGTCGTCGGCCGCGCCTTCGTGGTGCTGGACGACGTCGACGGCGTGGTCCGCGCCAGTCCGGCGGCCTACGCTTACGGCCTGGTCCGCGGGCACACCGTGGTGCACAAGGAACTCCTGGACATGACCGCGGGAGTCCGCAGGGACGGCGTCATCCTGGAAAAGCAGCTTGAGCTCCCGCGCGGTCCGCTGGGACAGGGCACCATCATCGTCCAGGTCCGGGCGGCCATGCTGGGTGAGGAATACATCCTGCTCCTCGCCGATGACCGGACCGAGATCACCCGGACGGAAGAGATCCGCAACGACTTCGTGGCGAACGTATCGCACGAACTGAAGACCCCGGTGGGCGCCATCTCCCTGCTGGCGGAGGCCCTGGAATCCTCCGCGGATGACGAGGAAGCTGTCCGCCGCTTCGCCAAGCGCATGCACAAGGAGTCCGCGCGCCTGGCGGCCTTGGTCCAGGACATCATTGAACTGTCCCGGCTGCAGGGCGCCAGCGTCACGCAGCAGGGCGGACCCGTGGACATCAACGCGGTCATTGCCGAGGCCGTTGACCGTTCCCAGCTGCCGGCGGAGAGCAAGAACATCAGCATCGTGGTGGGCGGGCGTACCGAAGGCAAGGTGTTCGGGGACCAGGACCTCCTGGTGACCGCGCTGCGGAACCTCATCGACAACGCCATCCGCTATTCGCCCGCCAATACCCGCGTCGGCATCGGCGTCAGGTCCCGGGACGGGCTGGTTTCCATTTCCGTGACCGACCAGGGCGACGGGCTCTCGCCCGAGGACCAGGAGCGGGTTTTCGAACGTTTCTACCGGGTGGACGCCGCGCGCTCCCGCCAGACGGGCGGCACCGGCCTGGGCCTGAGCATCGTCAAGCACGTGGCATCGAACCACGGTGGCGAGGTGACGCTCTGGTCCCAGCCCGGGCAGGGATCAACCTTCACCCTCCGGCTGCCCGAAATGGAAGGGCAGGACGGCGACGACCAGCCCGCCGCGTCCGGCGTGCCGGGACATTCGACGGTGCAGGGAGCGCCGGAACAGCACAGCCTTACCCAAGTACCGCGCGCCGCGGGCGCAACAGAACGAGGAGCCAGCGCTTGAGCAGGATTTTGATTGTCGAGGATGAGGAGTCGTTCAGCGATCCTTTGTCCTATTTGCTGGGCAAGGAAGGGTTCGAGGTGGAGGTGGTGGACAACGGCCTGGATGCCATCACGGAGTTCGACCGCAACGGGGCCGACCTGGTGCTGCTGGACCTGCAGCTGCCCGGGCTTTCCGGTACCGAGGTGTGCCGGCAACTCCGCCAGCGCTCCAGTGTTCCGGTGATCATGCTGACCGCCAAGGATTCAGAGATCGACAAAGTGGTGGGCCTGGAGCTCGGCGCTGACGACTACGTCACCAAACCGTATTCATCCCGTGAACTGGTGGCCCGGGTAAGGGCGGTCCTGCGGCGCCAGGGCGAACCGGAGGAACTGGTCTCCGCAACGGTCCAGGCCGGGCCCGTCCGGATGGACATCGAACGGCACGTGGTGAGTGTGGGCGGGGAGCAGGTCCTGCTGCCCCTCAAGGAGTTCGAGCTGCTTGAGATGCTCCTGCGCAACTCGGGCCGGGTGCTCACGCGCGGGCAGTTGATCGACCGGGTATGGGGTTCGGACTACGTTGGCGACACCAAGACCCTTGACGTCCATGTGAAGCGCCTTCGCGGAAAGATCGAACCGGATCCTTCTGCCCCCCGCTACCTGGTGACCGTCCGCGGCCTCGGATACAAGTTCGAGCCGTAGCCCGCAGCCTAAACAGCGCACGAAAAAGGGAGGAGCCCCGGGGCTCCTCCCTTTTTTGTGCGCTGTGTCCAGTTCGCCTAGCGGCTGGTGGCGGTTGCCGACGCGGTGGCGCTGGCGGTTGCGCCGGCTGTCGCATCCGCACCGGCGGTGGAAGAGGAAGATGACGACGGCGTGGGCGTCACCGAGGGGCTGGGGGTGGGTACGTAGTTCTTGTACTCCTCCAGGGTGGCGTCAAGGACGGGAACCTTGACCGTGCTGCTGACGTTGGTGCCGTTCTCGCTGATCTTGACGTCAACCAGGGATCCGGGCTTGCCGCCGGTGGTGCTCAGGATGGCTGCGTCCGACGTGTCGTTCAGCAGGGTGGAGCCGTTGGCCTTCACCGAAACCTCGGTCTGCGAACCCTTAGCGCCGTTGACGGTGAGCTTCACGTCCTTGGAGGAGGAGTTGTAGACGGCGCCGATGAGGCGGCCGGGCTCGTTCTCGCCTGTAGAGACAATAAGGATGTTCCGCAGTTGCAGGGGGCCGAGGTCTGCCCGGATGCCGTCTGAAGCGGAGTACTGATGGCTGGTCTGCTGGGGCGTGATGTAACCGCAGCCAGCGGTCAGCAGGCTGGCGCCAAGGGCAGCAGCCGTCAGTGCCAGTTTGCCGCGCTGGGCCCGGTTCATCGCAGTGGAACGCACGTCACGTACTCCTCGAGAAATTTGAAGTCTTTTTCAGCCATAGCCTATCCGCTCAGAGGGTCAAACGAGGATTCGGCGGTGTCACATCCTTCGTGGGAGCGCTCACCTGATGCACTAAACGGCACATCCGTCAAGGGGGTGCAGGGGGTTGATTGGGTCGTTTTGCCGCGTATTTTCGCGGTTGGGAGCCCTTCCTCCGGCCGGTCATATGCCTGAATCGTGATAAACTGGTCTGCGGGAAAGGGGAAATGTCCACATGGTATTTGAGGTCGGCGAGACAGTAGTTTACCCTCACCACGGTGCTGCGAAGATTGAAGAAATCAAGATGCGCACCATCAAGGGCGAAGAGAAGATGTATCTCAAGCTCAAGGTGGCTCAGGGTGATCTGACCATTGAAGTTCCAGCAGAGAACGTTGACCTTGTTGGGGTCCGGGACGTAGTGGGCAAGGAAGGCCTGGAGCACGTTTTTGATGTGCTCCGTGCCGAGTTCACCGAGGAACCCACCAACTGGTCACGCAGGTACAAGGCAAACCTGGAGAAGCTTGCTTCCGGTGACGTCATCAAGGTGGCAGAGGTTGTTCGCGACCTGTGGCGCCGGGATCACGACCGGGGCCTTTCCGCAGGCGAGAAGCGAATGCTGGCCAAGGCCCGCCAGATTCTGATTTCAGAACTGGCGCTGGCTGAAAAGACCGACGAGGAGAAAGCTGCAAGCGTTCTCGACGAGGTCCTGGCTTCCTAAGAATTGAGCCCCGGCTGCACCCATGTGCCGCCGGGGCTTCTTTTTTGCCCGCTGAATCTACGTTCCGGGCACCAAAGGTCAGTGGCGGCGTCGTAGGCTTGTCCGCATGAGTGAATCACCCACGCGCCTGGTCACAGCAGTCATCGTGGTTGCCGCGGGGTCGGGGCAACGCCTGGGCTACGGCATGCCCAAGGCGGCAGTGCCGCTGGGCGGGGAACCCATCCTGATGCATGCCCTGCGGGGTATTGTCGCGTCAGGAGTGGCCAGCCAGGTGTGCGTGGCGCTGCCCGCCGGTGACGACGGCCTGCGGCGGATGTGCGACGACTTCCGGGATGAACTGGGCGACGGCGGCCCCCTTCTGTCGGTTGTCGACGGCGGCTCCACCAGGAGCGGGTCCGTGCGTGCAGGAATCGCCGCCCTGATGGAGGGCACCGAGGCTGTGCTGGTCCACGACGCCGCCCGCGCCCTGACACCCGAATCCGTTTTCCACCGCGTCTCCGATTCACTCGCTGCCGGCGCTGACGCGGTCATTCCCGTTCTCCCGGTGGTGGACACCATCAAGACCGTGGCGGCCACAACCGGGGATAACACCGCGCTTGCGCCCGAGGTTGTCACAGGTACGGCCCGCCGTGAGGAACTGCGGGCGGTGCAGACTCCCCAGGGCTTCCGGGCAGCCACCCTGCTGCGGGCGCACCAGGCAGCGCAGGAACTGGACCCGGAGCAGGCCGCTGCCGTCACTGACGACGCCATGCTTGTCGAAATGCTGGGCACTCCCGTCCACGCGGTCCGCGGGTCAACGCAGTCCCTGAAGATCACCACGCCCCTGGACCTCATTTTCGCCGAAGGGCTCCTCGAGGGCCCCCTTGGCGCACGGTGGGTGGAAGGATGAGCCCGGATATGATCCTGCCGCGCACGGGCGTGGGAATCGATGTGCACGCCTATGCCCCCGAGGATTCTCCGCGCCCGCTGTGGCTCGGCGGCCTGCTCTGGCCAGGCGAACGCGGCCTGGCCGGGCATTCGGACGGCGATGCCGTGGCGCACGCCGCCGCCGACGCCCTGTTTTCGGCTGCGGGGATCGGGGACCTCGGCACCCACTTCGGAACCGACCGCCCCGAATTCGCGGGCGCGTCAGGTGCCACGCTCCTCGCCGAAGCCGCGCGGATCGTCAGGGCCGCCGGATACGAGATCGGCAACGTCGCCGTCCAGTTCGTGGCCAACCGGCCCAAGTTCGGGCCCCGCCGGGAAGAATCGCAAAAGGTCCTGAGCGAGGCGGCAGGCGCCCACGTTGGGGTCACCGCAACCACCAGTGATGGCCTGGGCTTCACCGGCCGCGGCGAAGGTATCTCCGCGGTAGCCACCGCCCTGGTGTATCCACGGACCGCCGGGTCCGCCGGCGGCCCGGGACCATCGGCTAGTCTGTAGCGGTGACACTGCGCTTCTACGACACTGCTTCCGCCGAAGTCCGGGACTTCGTCCCCCTCGTCGAGGGTGCGGCCAGCCTCTACTACTGCGGAGCCACGGTCCAGGGAATGCCGCACGTGGGGCATATCCGTTCAGCCATTGCCTTCGACCAGCTCACCCGGTGGCTGCAGCACCGGGGCCTGCGCGTGACTGTTGTCCGCAACGTGACGGACATTGACGACAAGATCCTGGCCAAGTCTGAGGCTTCCTTTGCGCCCGGGTTCCGCCCGGAGGCGGGGGAGGTGGCCCGCGAGGAATGGTGGGCGCTGGCGTACCGTTACGAGCGCGAATTCCTGAAGGCCTACGACACACTGGGCGTGTCCCGTCCCACCTACGAACCCAGGGCCACCGGACACATTCCCGAGATGCACGCCCTGATCCAGCAGCTGATCGACCGCGGCCATGCCTACCCCGCGTTGGACGATTCCGGCGACGTGTACTTT
The DNA here is from genome assembly GCF_013359725.1 of Pseudarthrobacter sp. C4D7. GTDB lineage: Bacteria > Actinomycetota > Actinomycetes > Actinomycetales > Micrococcaceae > Arthrobacter. Next base: position 76,904 of record NZ_JABFMW010000015.1, read on the forward strand.
GATGTCCGCTCCTGGGACCAGTACGGCACGCTCACCCGGCAGAACATTGACGACATGCAGGCAGCGCCCGACGCCGATCCCCGCGGCAAGAAGGATGCCCGCGACTTCGCGTTGTGGAAAGGTTCCAAGGAGGGAGAGCCGGCTACCGCCAGCTGGTCCTCGCCGTGGGGCGCCGGGCGTCCCGGATGGCACCTTGAGTGCTCCGCCATGGTCACCAAATACCTCGGCACTGCGTTCGACATCCACGGCGGCGGGCTGGACCTGCGGTTCCCGCACCACGAAAACGAGATGGCGCAGTCGCAGGCAGCAGGACACCCGTTCGCCAATTTCTGGATGCACAACGGCATGGTGACGTACCAGGGCGAGAAGATGTCGAAATCCATCGGCAACACCATCAGCCCGGCGGAAATGCTGGAACTCGCCTCTCCCCGGGTGGTCCGCTATTACCTGGGCCAGGCGCACTACCGGTCCATCCTTGACTACCGCCCCACGTCGCTGCAGGAGGCCGCTGCCGCCGTCGAACGCATTGACGGGTTCCTGGGCAAGGCTTCGGCACGCTTCGGCACGGACTTTGGGTTCGTGGCAGGCAATTACGGCACTTCAGAGGCAAGCGTCCGGGATTTCGGGGCGGCAATGGACGACGACCTCAACGTGCCCCGTGCCCTGGCCGCGCTGCACGAAACCGTGCGGGCGGGCAATACCGCCCTGGCCGAGGGTGACGACGAGGCAGCGCGGAACGCGATGCATGCCGTGGTCGTGATGACCGAGGTCCTGGGGCTGAACGCCGTGGCGGGCTCCGCCGCGGCCAGCACGCGCGAGGCCGAGGCGCTGGGCGTCCTGGTGGACGCCCAGCTGTCCGCCCGGGCAACTGCCCGCGCGGACAAGGACTGGGCCAGGTCCGACGCCATCCGGGACATGCTCCAGCAGGCCGGAGTCGTGGTGGAGGACGGCCCCGAGGGGGCCACCTGGAGCCTTAAGCGGGACTGAACACCCCGCCGCCGCCGTTTTTTTTTCGGGTCAGTAGACTGGTATGCAGATTCAGTCAGCACAATCAAGGGTGGAACAACATGGCCAACAATGGTCGCCGATCGGTTAAAGCAAAGAAGGGCCCAACCGTCGGAACCGGTGGCCATGGCCGCAAGGCCCTCGAAGGCAAGGGGCCCACGCCCAAGGCCGAGGACCGTGTGTACCACAAGGCGCACAAGGCCAAGCAGCTCTCTGAACGGTCCGCTGCCAAGCGCGGGACCGGTGCCCGGAGCGCAGGCGCCGCCAAGTCCGGTCCCAAGGGCCGTGCCACCGAAGAAGTGGTGACGGGCCGCAACTCCGTCGTGGAGGCGCTCCGCGCCGGCATCCCGGCGAAGGCCCTCCATGTGGCCATCCGCATTGAAATGGACGACCGGGTCAAGGAATCCCTGAAGCTCGCCGCCGAACGTGGCATCCCGCTGCTGGAAACGGGCAAGCCTGAGCTGGACCGGATGACCGATGACGCCGTCCACCAGGGCCTGGTGCTGCAGATCCCGCCCTACGAGTACCAGGACGCCTACGAACTGGCCGAGGAAACCGTGGACAAGTGGAAGAAGGGGCACGTCAGCAACGCCCCGCTTTTCGTTGCCCTGGACGGCATCACGGACCCCCGGAACCTGGGCGCGATCATCCGCTCCGTCTCAGCCTTCAGCGGCCACGGCGTCATTGTGCCCGAGCGCCGCTCCGTCGGCGTGACCGCCTCCGCCTGGAAGACCAGCGCCGGTGCGGCCGTGCGCGTTCCCGTGGCCCGCGCCTCAAACCTGAACAACGCCCTGAAACAGTTCAAGAACATGGGCATCTACGTGCTGGGCCTCGACGGCGACGGCGACGTTTCGCTGCCCGACCTCACCCTGGCCACGGAACCGGTCTGCATCGTGGTGGGCTCGGAAGGAAAGGGCCTGAGCCGCCTGGTCCGGGAAAACTGCGACCAGATCGTCTCCATCCCCATCGACTCCGCCATGGAGTCCCTGAACGCTTCGATGGCCGTGGGCATCTCGCTGTACGAGGTCTCCCGCCAGCGCGCGGCGGGATAGTCTCCACCGGCCCGTAATCTGCGGGTGGTTTCCCGGCGCCGCAGGGGCGTACGGGCTGGTCAAGTGCCGCTGACCGCTACTATTTAGGTGATGGTCATGCCGCTTTTCGACACCGCATCCGCCATGGACGCCTCCTCGGCTGTCCCCCTCGGCGTCAGCGCCCCGCGCGCTGATTCGGGCGGTACCCGCCACCACGCCGGCGGCCGCGCCAACGTTGCGTGCTTCGCCCCGGGAATAGACAGCCTCGATGTTGCCTACTGTGCGCCGGGCGGCCAATGGCAGGTCCAGACGCTGCCCAACGTCACCAGGGGGGTCCACCATGGCATCGTGGAGGACCTGCCCTTCGGTTCGCGCTACGGTTTCCGCCCCACGTCGGAAGCCCAGTCCCTGCCCCCGGAGGTTCCGGCCGGCGACGGATCCAACCGTCCGCCCCTGCTTCTTGACCCCTACGGCAGGGGAGTGGACCAGCGCGACGGCTTCCTCACCAGTGTCCGCACCGACTCCGGGTTTGACTGGGAATCGGATGAACGGCTGCGCCTTCCCTGGCGGAACACCATCGTTTACGAAGCGCATGTCCGCGGCCAGAGCATGCTCCACCCCGATGTCCCGGAGGACCTGCGGGGCACCTATGCTGGCCTGGCCCACCCTGCCGTCGTGGAGCACCTCACGGCACTGGGCGTCACGTCCGTCCAGCTCCTGCCCGTCCACTTCCACCTCGATGAGCCGCACCTGCAGGATCTGGGACTCAACAACTACTGGGGGTACAACACCGCCGCGTTCTTTGCCCTGCACCCCGGCTACGCCACCCGCGCGGCCCAGGAAGCAGGCCCCCAGGCGGTCCAGGACGAGTTCAAGGCCATGGTCAGGGCCCTGCACGCCGCCGGGCTGGAGGTCATCCTGGACGTGGTGTACAACCACACGGCCGAAGGCCCGCCGGACGGCCCTGTCCTGAGTTTCCGGGGCCTGGGGGAGGACACGTACTACCGCGTGGACGGCCCCGGCAAGTACCTGGACACCACGGGCTGCGGCAACTCCCTGAACTTCGGAGACCCGCACGTGGTCCAGCTGGTGACCGATTCCCTCCGGTACTGGGTGGACGAATTCCACATCGACGGTTTCCGGTTCGACCTGGCGGTCACGCTCTGCCGCAACGCCGCGAACGACTTCGACCCGCACCACCCCTTCCTCACCGCCGTCGCTGCCGATCCCGTCCTGTCCGACGTCAAGCTGATCGCCGAACCCTGGGACATCGGGTACGGGGGCTGGCAGACGGGCCGTTTCCCCCGGGGCTGGGTGGACTGGAACGACCACTTCCGTGACGCCCTCCGGACCTTCTGGCTGGCAGACCGGGCGGCCATCGATGCCGGCGGTCATGGCGGGACCATGGCCAAACTCGCTGACGCCCTGTCCGGATCCGCCGGCCTCTTCCAGGCCTCCGGCCGTTCGCGCCTGGCCTCGGTCAACTTCATCACCGCCCATGACGGCTTCACCATGAACGACCTCGTGTCCTTCGACCGCAAGCACAACGAGGCCAACGGCGAAGAAAACCGGGACGGACACGGGGACAACCGGAGCTACAACCACGGTGTGGAAGGTCCCACCGAAAACAGCGGGATCCTGGCGCAGCGCGCGCAGTCACGGCGCAACCTGATGGCGTCGCTGATGGTTTCGCTCGGCGTCCCCATGATCACCGCCGGGGACGAGCTGGCACGCACCCAACACGGGAACAACAACGCGTACTGCCAGGACAACGCCATGACGTGGCTGGACTGGACATTGACACCGGAGGCGCACGAGATGCTGCGCAGCACCAAGCGGTACATCCGGCTGCGCAAGGAGTTCCTGGCCGCACAGCCCCACGACTTCCCGGTCAGGGACGAACAGTCCTACCTGTACTGGTTCGACCAGCACGGCCAGCCCATGTCCACGGAGCTGTGGAATGATCCGCAGCACCGGGTCCTGCAACTCCTGCTCCGCGACGACGGCGGCGAGCTCGCAGGCCTGGTGGTGGTCAACGGCAGCGCCCGGGACGTCCACGTCACCCTGCCTGATGCCGGAAAGCCCGCACCGGGCCTGTTCCAGCTGCGCCTGACCACCTCGCCCCGCCACAAGGAGCGCCAGGGCATCGAGGTGGCTGCCGGGGACGTTGACCTCGCTGAGGCCAATTCCATCAGCATCTACCGCACGTAGGCGCTGAGCCGCCGCCCACCAGTCCACCCATCCTCAGGCAGGCACCCCATGCGTAACCGCTCCATCCTCCCGCTGCTCCTCACCGGCCTTGTGGTGCTGGTCGTGGTGGTGTTTGGTGGTGCCGGACTGCTGGGCCAACAGACGGACAGCACGACGCCGGGAGCGGCTTCCAGCGGCACGTCCCCAGCGCGCGCAACGCCGTCGTCCCCGGCCGCGAAGCCGTCCGCGCCGCACCGGGAAGCCAACCCGTCCAGCCTGCCGGAGATCCGCGAATCCGCCCTCCCGGCGGAGGGCCGGCGGGTGCTGGCCCTGATACGGGCCGGCGGGCCGTTCCAGTACGGGCAGGACGACCAGGTGTTCGGGAACTTCGAGCGGCTCCTGCCCGCCAGGGACCGGGGCTACTACCGCGAGTACACGGTCCCCACCCCAGGCGAAACGGACCGCGGCGCACGGCGCATTGTGGCGGGCGATGGCGGAGAGAAGTATTACACCGGTGACCACTACGCAACGTTCAAATTCATAGCGGAAGGCAGCTAGCACACCCATGAGAATCTTTTCCGGCGACACCTGGACCCTCGAAGAGCTCCAGGAGCAGGTGGCCGACGCCGGGCGCCGCAGCGTGGTGGTCCCACCGGCAGACAGTAAGCGCGCCGTCCTGGAAACCTTCGGCGAGGTCCTCGATTTTCCGGAGCACTACGGCGTGAACCTGGATGCGCTCAACGACTCACTCCACGATTTTGCGGACAGCATCAGCGCAAACGGCAGCACGCCTGTCACGGTGCTGTGGCTGGTGGCGGCACCGTTCCGCGCGGACAGGTCCTTCGGGATCATGTGCGAAATCCTGCAGGACGCTGAACGGTACGCGGGCAAGGACCTGGGCGTCACCGCAGTGCTGCTTTAGCCGGGCCTGCCGGGCGCCATGCCCGGCAGGCCCTCGGGCTAGGCGTTGACGATCAGTCCGAGCTCGGCCTTGGAAGCCAGCGCTTCATGCCGGGGCAGGACGCGGACCGTGTAGCCAAACGGCCCGGACCGGTCGATGACCAGCGAGCCGCTGAACAGGTGCCGCCCGCTGCCCAGGTCTTCCTTCACCTGGAGCTCCATCATGGTGATATCCGCCAGCGTGTCGTTCTCCTTGGCCCGGCCGTAGGCAACCTCCACGCAGACATCCCCCGGAGTGAGGGCGTTCAGCGCCACGTAGGCGTTGACCTGCAGCGTGTCACCGATCTGCGGATCCTCGGAGACGCCCACCGAGTCCACGTGCTCCACGTGGACCTGCGGCCATGCCCCGCGCACCTTCGAGGACCAGGAGGCAAGCGCACGCGCCTGGGCGAAGGAGTTGGCGGTGGCGCTGCGGCCTGCTTCCGCGGCGGGACGGTACAGCATGTTCACGTAGTCGCGGAGCATGCGTTCAGCGGACACCGCCGGGCCGAGGTGCGAGAGGGTGTGCTTGATCATGGACACCCAATGCGTGGGCACCTTCTCGCTGCGCATGGTCGAGGGGCCGGCCGCGCCTGCGCCTTCGGAGACCGTGCTGCCGTAGAAGCGGGGTGCCACCTGCGTTTCCAGCAGCTCGTACAGCGCCGCGGCCTCGATGTCGTCGCGTTCCTCGGGGGAAGCGTCGTTGTTGGCCGTGGGGATCGCCCAGCCGTTCTCGCCGTCGAACATCTCATCCCACCAGCCATCCAGGACGGACAGGTTCAGCGAGCCGTTCAGCGCCGCCTTCATGCCGGAGGTCCCGCAGGCCTCCAGGGGACGCAGCGGGTTGTTCAGCCACACGTCGCAGCCAGGGAACAGGGTCCGGGCCATGGCGATGTCGTAGTTGGGCAGGAACGCGATGCGGTGCCTGATCTCCGGATCATCCGAGAAACGCACCAGGTCCTGGATCATCTTCTTGCCGGCGTCATCGGCAGGGTGGGACTTGCCGGCGATCACCAGCTGGATGGGGTGTTCCTTGTGCAGGAGCAGTGCCTTCAGCCGGGCCGGCTCGCGCAGCATCAGCGTCAGCCGCTTGTAGGTGGGCACGCGGCGGGCAAATCCGATGGTGAGGATATCCGGGTCCAGGACGTTGTCTGTCCAGCCCAGTTCGGCGTCCGCCGCGCCGCGCTTCTTCCAGGCTGCCCGAAGCCTGCGGCGGACGTCCTCCACCAGGGCGGCACGCATCTCGCGGCGCAGCGCCCACACATCGGCGTCGCTGACGTTGTAGGCCAGGTCCCATTTACCCAGCGCTTCGGCTTCGCTGCCGAACTGGTCGCGGGCAAGCTTGGAAATGCGGCTGTCCACCCAGGTGGGCACGTGCACACCGTTGGTCACCGAGGTGATCGGCACCTCTGAGTGGTCAAAGCCAGGCCAGAGGGCGGAGAACATGCCGCGCGACACTTCGCCGTGAAGCTTGGCCACGCCGTTGGCGCGCTGGGCCAGCCGCAGGCCCATGACCGCCATGTTGAAGACGGCCGGGTTTCCGTCCGCATAGTTTTCCCTGCCCAGCTCCAGGATCCTGTCCACCGGCACCTCGGGCGCCAGGCCGGCCTGGAAGAAGTGGCTGATCTGGTTGATTTCGAACCTGTCGATGCCGGCCGGCACCGGAGTGTGCGTGGTGAACACGGTGGAGGCGCGCCCGGCGGCAAGTGCTTCGTCGAACGTCAGGGCCTGTTCCCCGGACATCAGTTCCTGGATACGCTCGATTCCCAGGAACCCCGCGTGGCCTTCGTTGGTGTGGAAGACCTCCGGCGCGGCGCAGCCCGTGAGCCGCTGGAAGGCGCGCAGGGCCTTGACCCCGCCCATGCCCAGCAGGAGTTCCTGCTGCAGCCGGTGGTCCCCGCCGCCGCCGTACAGGCGGTCGGTGATGCTGCGGGCGGCATCGTCATTGCCCGGGACGTTGGAGTCCAGGAGGAGCAGGGGAACACGCCCGACGTCGGCCCGCCAGATGTGTGCCAGGAGCCGGCGCCCGTTGGGCAGCGGAAGCGATATTTCCAAGGCCTTGCCGTTGCCGTCCGCGGACGGTTCCCGGAGCAGGGTCAGCGGCAGCCCGTCCGGATCCAGGACGGGGTAGGTCTCCTGCTGCCACGCGTCACGCGACAGGGACTGCTTGAAATAGCCCGCCTGGTACAGCAGGCCGACACCGATCAGGGGAACGCCCAGGTCCGAGGCGGCCTTCAGGTGGTCGCCGGCAAGGATTCCCAGGCCGCCCGAGTACTGGGGGAGGACCTCGGTGATGCCGAACTCGGGCGAGAAGTAGGCGATGGCGGCGGGCGCATCGGGGCCAAGGCCCTGGTACCAGCGCGGTTCCCGGAGGTACCGGTCAAGGTCCTGCTCTGCGGCGCGCACCCGGTCCACCACCGACTGGTCCGCGGCGAGCTGCTGGAATTCCTCCCGGCTGACCATGCCCAGGAAACCGATGGGATCCTGGCCGCTTTCCTCCCACAGCCGCGGGTTCAAGCCTGCGAAAAGCTCCCGGGTGGGGCGGTGCCAGGACCACCGCAAATTACTGGCCAGCCTGGCCAAAGGCCGAATGGGTTCGGGGAGGACTGTACGGACCGTAAACCTGCGGATTGCCTTCACCTGCGTCACACTAACCGACAACATGCGCGGCCGGAACCAGCTTTCGGTTTCTTTTGGGTAAATGACAGGAGCATGAAGAATTTCGGTGACGGCACGGCGGTTTTAGGGAGCAGGCTTAGCAATCCGGGTCATTTCTCGCTAACGTCAAGCCTGTGACGACTAACTCAGGAACCAGTGCCGCATCAACCAAAATGCCCCAGCGCAGCATCACCGAGGACCTGCGGTTCGGGCGGTTTCCCATTACCGCCGTGCAGCCCGTCGTCGAGGGCGGCAAATTCCCGGCCAAGGCCCTGCCCGGCGAGGCCATCGTGGTGGGCGCTACCGCCTTCCGTGAAGGACATGACCAGCTCGGCGTCAGCGCCGTCCTCCTTGACCCCTCCGGCGCCGAGCGCCAGCGCGTGCGGCTCGCCCCGCCGCGCGGGGAACGGGGCATGGGCACGGACCGCTGGGAAGGCGTGCTCACGCCGTCGGAGACGGGGAACTGGTCCTTCGTCATCGAAGCCTGGCACGACCGCTATGGCACCTGGCACCACAACGCCGAGGTGAAGATCGACGCCGGGGTCGACGTCGAACTCATGCTCGCCGAAGGTGCCAAACTGCTGGGCGAAGCAGCGGCAGAGGACTTCCGGGACGAGGTTGACCGGGAGGGCCTCCGCCACGCTGCAGAGGTCCTGGGCGACCACTCCCGCAGCACGGAAGAGCGGCTCGGGGCCGGGTTCAGCCAGGAAATCGCGGACATCGTGGGCCGCCAGCCCATCCGTGAACTGGTCACCGTGTCGGAGAAGTACCCCCTCCTGGTGGAGCGGGACCGGGCCGGGCGGGGCGCCTGGTACGAGTTCTTCCCCCGGTCCGAGGGAGCTGTCAAGGATCACAACACCGGCGCGTGGACGTCAGGAAACTTCCGCACCGCAGCCAAGCGGCTGGACGCCGTGGCCGCCATGGGCTTCGACGTCCTCTACATGCCCCCCATCCACCCCATCGGCGTGCAGTTCCGCAAGGGCCCCAACAACACGCTCGTCGCCGGCCCCCACGATCCCGGGTCGCCCTGGGCCATTGGCGCCAAGGAAGGCGGCCACGATGCCATCCACCCCGATCTTGGGTCCTTCGAGGACTTCGACGCTTTCGTGGCGCGGGCCAAAGAACTGGGCCTGGAAGTAGCACTGGACCTGGCCCTCCAGGCGGCGCCGGACCACCCATGGGTGCAGTCCCACCCCGAATGGTTCACCACCAGGGTGGACGGCAGTATTGCCTACGCGGAAAACCCGCCCAAAAAGTACCAGGATATTTTTCCGCTGAATTTCGATAATGACCCGGAAGGCCTCTCGCAGGAAATCCTGCGGATTGTTCTCCTCTGGGTCAGCCACGGCGTCAAGATCTTCCGCGTGGACAATCCGCACACCAAACCCGTGTGGTTCTGGGAATGGCTCATTGCGGAAGTGGAAAAAACGGAACCCGGCGTTGTCTTCCTGGCCGAAGCCTTCACCCGGCCGGCCATGATGCATGCCCTGGGCAGGGCAGGGTTCCAGCAGTCCTACACGTACTTCACCTGGCGCAACACCAAGAAGGAAATCGAGACCTACTTCGAGGAAGTCAGCCACGAATCGCCGGCCTTCTTCCGCCCCAATTTCTTCGTCAACACCCCGGACATCCTCACGGAATACCTGCAGTACGGTGGCCCGGCAGCATTCCGGATCAGGGCGGTCCTGGCCTCCACCGGAAGCCCGCTCTGGGGCGTCTACGCCGGCTATGAGCTGTACGAACACGTGGCCCGGCCAGGCGCAGAGGAATACATCGACAACGAGAAATTCGAATACAAGGCCCGTGACTGGGACGCCGCTGCCGAGTCCGGGCGCTCCCTGGCCCCCTTCATCACCCGGCTGAACCACATCCGCCGGGACCACCCCGCGCTGCTGGACCTGCAGAACCTGACGGTCCACAACAGCACGGACGACTCCACGGTGGTCTACTCCAAGCACAAGACGCTCCCCGACGGGTCCAAGGACACCATCATCGTGGTGGTCAACGTGGACCCGCACGTCACCAAGGAATGCAGCGTGGCCCTGGACATGGCGGCCCTTGAGCTGGACCCGCAGGACATGACCCCGGGCGGCGGCTTCTACGTGGACGACCTCATCTCCGGCCAAAGCTGGGAGTGGGGCGAGTACAACTACGTGCGGCTTGATCCACACGTGGAACCCGCCCACATCCTCAGCGTGAGGAGAATGCATCAGTGAGCTTTAACCCGCAAGGTTCCGGCCACTTCACTCCCAAGAGCACTTTCGAGCTAAATGCGCCCGGCCTCCAGCATGACCCCCTGTGGTACCGCAAGGCAGTGTTCTATGAAGTGCTTGTCAGGGCCTTTGCGGACGCCAACGGCGATGGGTCCGGGGACTTCTCCGGACTCATCGACCGGTTGGACTACCTGCAGTGGCTGGGCGTTGACTGCCTCTGGCTGCCCCCGTTCTTCCAGTCGCCCCTGCGGGACGGCGGCTACGACATCTCGGACTACAACTCGGTCCTGGACGAATTCGGCACCATCAGCGACTTTAAACGCCTTGTGGCGGAGGCGCATGCCCGCGGGGTGAGGGTCATCATCGACCTCCCGCTGAACCACACCTCCGACCAGCACCCCTGGTTCCAGGAGTCCCGGAAGGACCCCGACGGCCCATTCGGGGACTTCTATGTCTGGAGCGATACCGACGAAAAGTACCAGGACGCCCGCATCATCTTCGTCGACACGGAGGAATCGAACTGGACGTTCGATCCCATCCGCCGCCAGTTCTTCTGGCACCGCTTCTTCAGCCACCAGCCGGACCTGAACTTCGAAAACCCCAAGGTGATCGACGCGCTCTTCGACGTGGTCCGGTTTTGGCTGGACCAGGGAATTGACGGTTTCCGGGCGGACGCCATCCCGTACCTTTTCGAGGAGGAGGGCACCAACTGCGAAAACCTGCCCGCCACCCACGACTTCCTCCGCCGGCTCCGGGAAATGGTGGATGAGAGCTACCCCGGGCGCGTGATCATCGCCGAAGCGAACCAGCCGCCCAATGAAGTGGTGGAGTACTTCGGCACCGTTGAAGAACCCGAGTGCCACATGGCGTTCCACTTTCCCATCATGCCCCGCCTGTACTACGCGCTGCGGGACCAGAAGGCAGCGCCCATCATCGAAACCATGCGCGACACCCCGGACATCCCCGAGGGCGCCCAATGGGGCACGTTCCTGCGCAACCATGACGAGCTGACACTGGAAATGGTCACCGCCGATGAGCGGGCGGCCATGCTGGGCTGGTACGCGCCGGATCCGCGCATGCGGGCCAACATCGGCATCCGACGCCGGCTGGCACCCCTGCTGGATAACTCACGGGCCGAGATCGAACTGATCAACGCGCTCCTGCTCTCGCTTCCGGGAAGCCCGTTCCTCTACTACGGCGACGAGATCGGCATGGGGGACAACATCTGGCTCGAGGACCGTGACGCCGTCCGCACCCCCATGCAGTGGAACCCGGACCGCAACGCCGGCTTCTCCAGCGCCGATCCCGGCAAGCTGTACCTGCCGCCCATCCAGTCCCTGGTGTACAACTACGCCATGGCCAACGTGGAAGCTGAGGCGGCACACTCCGGTTCCCTGCTGCGTTGGACCCGGCAAATCCTTAGCGTCCGCAAGAACCACCCGGCGTTCGGGCTGGGCGGCTTCAAGCATGTGGAAGCGGACCACGACGCCGTCCTTGCCTACCTCCGCGAGTTGCCGGACAGCAACCAGGCCGGCGCGGACGGGGAGACGATCCTGTGTGCCTTCAACCTGTCCCAGCACCCGGTAGCCGCCACGCTGCGGGTTCCCGAGTATGCCGGCAGGGGACTCCGCGATGTGTTCGGCGGACAGATCTTCCCCGGCATCGGCGACGACGGCACGCTCACCCTGACCATTGGAAGCCACGATTTCTTCTGGCTTCGAATGCGCTCCGCGGCGTCCAACCCCTCGTCGCCCTACACCCAGGCCATGCCCATCTTGTCGATAGAGAACTGAGATGAATCAGCCAATCCTCACCCCCGCCCTCACCGCGCTGCTCAAGGAATGGCTGCCGCAGCAGCGTTGGTTCCCGGTCAAAACCCCCGACTTCGCCATCTCCCAGGCCGGCAGCCTGGGCCTGTCGGACCCCAGCGGACACGCGGCGTTGGCCGTTTACGTCCTCAACGTCACCACCCAGGGGCCCGACGGCGGCCAGCGCACCGCCGTTGTCCAGGTGCCCCTGAGCTTCAGGCCGGCACCGGCGGGAGGCATGGAGCGCGCCCTGGTGGGCGAAGCCGCCGGCATGGACTCTACCCGACCCTGGGTTTACGACGCTGTCCACGACCCCGACTTCGTGGGCGCCTGGCTCGAGCTCATCCGGCAGGAAGGGAAGGCCGACAGCGGCTCCGCTGCGGGATTCCGCGTGGAAGGCCCCTACCGCCTGCCCACGGCGAAGGGCGTCGTGAAGGTGCTCTCCGGCGAGCAGTCCAACAGTTCCGTCATCGTGGACGACGGCGAATCGGCCGCCATGGTGAAGTTCTTCCGCGTCCTTTCGGACGGAACCAACCCCGAAATCGAAGTGGGAGCCGCCCTCACCAAGGCAGGCACCTCGGAAGTCCCGGCCACCCTCGGCTGGGTCAGGGGGGAGTGGCTGTCGCACGGTGGCGGCCAGGGCTCCCGGCCTGTCCAGGGCGAGCTTGCCGTGGCCCATGAGTTCCTTGCCGGCGGCCGCGATGCCTGGCGCCTGGCAGTTGACGCGGCCCGCTCGGGCAAGGACTTCACAGCAGAAGCCAAGGCGCTTGGCGCGGCTACAGCTACGGTGCACAAGCGTTTGGCGGAGGCCCTGGGGCAATCAGCCGGGCCTGGACCCGGCAAGGGGGCAGGGCCTGCTGTCGCACAGCGTGTCCGGACCGCCTGGGCTGAGGCCCGTGCCGCCGTCGGGCCGTACGACGACGCACTGGACGCCTTGCTGGGGGACCTGGACAAGGCCCTTGCAGGTCCCCTGCAGCGGATCCACGGCGACCTCCACCTGGGCCAGATCCTCCAGGTGTCCGGCCATACCGGGTCGCGCTGGGCCATCCTCGACTTCGAGGGCGAACCCCTGCGGCCCATCAAGGAACGGAACGTTCCGGACACGCCCCTGCGCGACGTCGTCGGCATGCTGCGCTCGTTCGACTACGCCGCCGGAGCAGCCCAGCGCGAGCAGGAAGGCGCCCAGGTGCCGGACAGTTGGGTGGACGACTGCGCCGACGCTTTCCTGGCAGGGTATGCCGGGGTCATTCCCGGAACAGTTGACCGAACGTCGCCGCTGTTTGTGGCATTGTGGCTGGACAAGGCGCTGTACGAAGTTGTTTATGAAATGCGAAACAGGCCCGACTGGGTGGCGATTCCAGTAAACGCTTCCAGGCGGCTCCTTGGCAGCAAAGGTGCCGGCGACTCTGCCGGTGCAGCATCGGAAGGTAACGAAATGACAGGCTCAGCACGAACTGACCGCCCGGGGGTGCCCCTGCACGTAGATGAGGGCACCCTGGGCAGGATCGCGAACGGTGAACACCACGCCCCCCACTCCGTCCTGGGCGCGCACCTGGACGATTACGGGCATGTCACCATCCGGACCGTAAAGCACCTCGCCGAGGCAGTCTCGGTCGTCACCCGGGCCGGCGAAGTTCCCATGGAACACGAAGCCCACGGCGTGTGGGTTGCCGTGCTGGACCCGCTGGAGCAGGGGCACGTCCCCGACTACCGGCTGACGGTGTCCTACCCGGGTAAGGACCCGGTGACCGTGGACGAGCCGTACCGCTACCTGCCCACCGTCGGTGAGGTGGACCTCCACCTCATCGGGGAAGGCCGGCACGAAAAGCTGTGGCAGGTCCTGGGCGCGCACGTCCAGCACTACAAGTCCGCGCTCGGCGACGTTGACGGCGTTTCCTTCGCCGTTTGGGCACCCAACGCCCAGGCCGTCCGGGTCAAGGGCGACTTCAACGGCTGGGACGGGCGGGAGCACTCCATGCGCTCGCTGGGTTCCTCCGGTGTCTGGGAGGTTTTCATCCCCGGAGTCACTGCGGGCGCATGCTACAAATACGAAATCCTGACCCGGGGCGGCTACTGGGTTGAAAAGGCCGATCCCCTGGCGTTCGGCACCGAGGTCCCGCCGTTGACCGCCTCCAGGGTGGTGGAACCCTCCTACGCTTTCAAGGACGCCGAGTGGATGGAAGCGCGCGCCAAGCGCGACCCCCACAACTTGGCAATGAGCGTCTACGAAGTACACCTTGGCTCCTGGCGCCTTGGCCTGGGCTACCGGGAACTCGCCAAGGAACTGGTGGAGTACGTCAAGTGGCTTGGATTCACGCACGTGGAGTTCATGCCCGTAGCGGAGCATCCCTTCGGCGGTTCCTGGGGTTACCAGGTCACGTCCTACTTCGCACCCACCTCCCGCTTCGGACACCCTGACGAGTTCCGCTACCTGGTGGACGCACTCCACCAGGCGGGAATCGGCGTCCTGCTGGACTGGGTGCCCGCGCACTTCCCGAAGGATGCCTGGGCCCTGGCCCAATTCGACGGCGAGCCCCTCTACGAGCACGCCGATCCCGCCCTTGGCGAACACCCGGACTGGGGCACGCTGATTTTCGACTTCGGCCGCACCGAGGTCCGGAACTTCCTGGTGGCCAACGCCCTCTACTGGCTGGAGGAATTCCACATCGATGGCCTGCGCGTGGACGCGGTGGCCTCCATGCTCTACCTCGACTACTCACGCCAGGAAGGCCAGTGGCGGCCCAACCGGTTCGGCGGCAGGGAAAACCTGGAAGCCATCTCCTTCCTGCAGGAAGTCAACGCCACGGTCTACAAGACCCACCCCGGTGCGGTCATGATCGCAGAGGAATCGACAGCGTTCCCCGGCGTCACCGCCCCCACCAGCCACGGCGGCCTGGGATTCGGCCTGAAATGGAACATGGGCTGGATGCACGATTCACTCAAGTACATCTCCGAGGACCCCTACAACCGCAGATGGCACCACGGCACGGTCACGTTCTCGCTGGTGTACGCGTTCACCGAGAATTTCCTCCTGCCCATCAGCCACGATGAGGTTGTCCACGGCAAGGGCTCGATGCTCCGCAAGATGCCCGGCGACCGCTGGCAGCAACTGGCAAACCTCCGTGCCTTCTTCGCCTACCAGTGGGCGCATCCCGGCAAGCAGCTCATCTTCATGGGAACCGAGTTTGGCCAGGAAGCCGAATGGTCGGAGCAGCACGGCCTGGACTGGTGGCTCGCGGATATCCCCGCCCACCGGGGACTGCAACTGCTCACCAAGGATCTCAACGAGATCTACGCGTCCACCCCCGCGCTCTACACCCAGGACAATGTTCCGGCCGGCTTCCAGTGGATCAACGGGGGAGACGCGGACCGTAACGTCCTGTCCTTCATCAGGTGGGATAAAGACGGCAATCCGATTGTCTGCGCCATCAACTTCTCCGGGGCACCGCATGTCGGCTACACCCTGGGGGTTCCCAGTGCCGGTACCTGGACCGAGGTGCTGAACACCGACCACACCACCTACGGCGGCTCCGGTGTGCTGAACGACGGGGAGCTGACGGCGGTGGACGAGGGGCAGGACGGCCAGCCGGCAACACTGACCGTCACGCTGCCGCCGCTCGGTGCGTCCTACTTCAAGCCGGGAGCAGCTACGGCCAGCTGACTGAACGGATAACTGCGAAAGGCCCGGAATCCGCGCGATTCCGGGCCTTTCTAACGCTTGGAGGGCACCACTTGGAGGCCGACTGGCGATCCCGCAAGAGTGGTGGTACAGTTTATTTCCGCGCTGCTCCACGGAGTCAGACGGAAAACCGATCCCCCAGGCATAAGCTGAGGATGATCGCGGATGCCGATTTGACACGCAGGAAGTCAGCGGGTAAGTTTGAAAAGTTGCTCCGGAGCGATCCTGAACGTTGGTTTGGGTGGTG
>NZ_JABFMW010000016.1:0-49995 GCF_013359725.1 Pseudarthrobacter sp. C4D7
CTCGCTTTTTACATCACGCCACGCTGTTCACAACCTCCATGGGAATTACAACTAGGCCAGGGCACCGGACGCCGCCGGAGGGAATGGCAGGGGCACGATGGTCCACACGATGGGACGCTCCCGCATGGGAGCACACCCCCACCCTCACAGCGTCTCCTGGGTCGTCGGATGTCAGCGAAGCCGGGAGTCTTCGACCATCCGGGCGACGTGAAGGGTCAGGTATGTCACTTCTTCTTCGGTCAGGGGGGTGCCCAGCCGCAGCTCGAGTACTGCCTGCAGCTTGAGGGCGGTCGCGTACGCCTCCGGGTAGGCCTCGCGGATTGCTTGCTGAGAGTGCTGGCCCCGTCGTCCAACTGTTGGCCTGTCTGTGCGCGCACGAAGAAGTAGCGCAGGTGGGTGATGAACCGGGCCGCGTTGACCGTGTCCCGTTCAAAGGGGCGCTCATAGGCCTGTTCGAGCCCCCTGCAAACACAGGGAACCCGCGAAAACATGCGGAATCCGCGTCCTTCGGAGATAGTACGGGCTAATCCGAAGCCAGGAGTGTGGACATTGTCCACACTCCTTTTTGGGGATTTCTTTGCTTGGTTTTCCTTACTTTGTGTAGGCGGCCGGGACCTCGTAGTTCGCGGCCAGCGGGAGGAGCTTCGGGGCAGGGTGCGGGCCGCTGGAAAGCCAATCGTTGCTGATCTCGGTGGCTTTAGCGGCTTGGAGGACGAGCTGTGCAGCGAGGGCCGAACCCGTGATTTTGGCGTAGGCTACGGCGGTCTCACCGACGGCCTCTATGTGTTCGAGGAGCGGGAGCAGGTGTGCTGAAGTGACGTTGCTGAGTTCCCCCACCCGTTTGCCGTCGAGTCGTACCTCGACGAACGGGCGCTGCGTGCCGTTCTTCAACGTGTTGATCTCTTTGTGCAGGCTGACCAGCAAAAGGCCTCGACCGTCAGTTGGGACGTGGTGGGACAGTATGTCGAAGTGGTTCTCTTCCTTCAGGACCTGAATTCCTGATCCCCACGGCAAGAGCGTGCTCAAGCCCGCGGGGGGCCTCGTTGAGCGGAACGATCAGTTCCGGTTCTGGCAGCGCAACGGTGACGCGTGCACGAAGCTGGGCGCCGTCGTCGTAGCCCCAAATACGAGCGGTGGTTGCAGCCAGGAGTCCGCTTGCGATGATTCTCCTGATGGGTTGCGCGTAGCGAAGCGCGTCCTCACGACTGAGATAGCCAAGCACCCGGCCTCTCCACCGAACACTGATGGCATTGGAGTCGTATGGGTTGTCCGGCTCGGCAACCAACTCAACCTGAACGCCTTCAGCTTCGCCTTCGGTCCTGCGAGCGGATAAGGCCCCGCTGGCGCGGAGCGCCGCCTTGATTGCTTTGCCGTAGGCGTGCTCACCAACGACTTCCACGTTCGGCCATTCCGTGCGACCAAGGGAAACAGGATACGAGCTCTTAGGGGAGGAGGCAGGCTGATTGACCGCTGCAATTGGTTCCAGCGGCACCGCGTATGACGAATCCTGGGGCGAAGCGTCAGCAGCCAAATTTTCGATACCGTCACCAGGGACCCTCAGAGATTCTTCGGTTGTGGCTGACCAGGTGGCGTCCTCCCAAGCCTGGCGGTCACGACGGCGCTTTCGCAGCACGAACATCAACCCGACAATGCCCGCTGCCAGCACAAACCCTGCAGGCGAAGAGACTGTGACAATAAGCAGCAGCAAGCCGAGCATCGTCCACTGGGCAACTGTCCCGGCCTTCTCAAGCTGTGGCACACCGCGGCCGCCCGCGTTCAGCCTCGACGGGCTTTCACCGACGAAGGTAAGGACGTTTGCTGCCTGCCCCTGGGTCAGGTGCATGAGGCTGGGGCGCGTTCCGGTTGCCCGGGCGACGACTGCACGCACGAAGTTCCGTTGGAACTTCGATGCTGCCGGCGTTCCATCCGGCGCCAGGAGCTGCCGCCACGTTTCGTCGCTGACGATTCGACGATCGATGCGGCCACGCGAAGGATCGGATCGCCGAACGGCAGCGTTCCGGGTGGAACGGCGGGTGGAGTTACTGGTCGAATAGGAGATGCCAGTCTTGGGGACCCTCACCGTAGTTGTTTTGCGACCCGTTGCCGACTTCGTGACCCGCAAGGGGCCTGTTCCAACGCTTGCGCTCAATCCTCGCTTCGATGCGGTGATGTGCACCGGCCCAAAACTCTTTGACTTGCGGTAACGAAACCCCAAACCTGTACCCCCAATAAATTTGGCATACGCGAAGCCAGTTCTCCTCGTAAGAGAGATTGTATGCATCAGTAATCGGTGCAGAAACAAACGGCCACCAAGTGAAATTTCCACGCCGCCGAAAAGCCGTCTCAGCGCCCCTCATAACCGCAGAAGTCATGCAGTCCCATTCTTCAAAACCCATGGAAAAGCAAAACTCATCGCTGCTTGTCATTCTGATACTCCCCATGACCGCTGGGCGGGTCCTCCGCGCAACCAGGGCGCTACCGCGCCGACCCCGAAACCGAAAACTTTGCGGAACAAGGCACATGCGCTCCGCATGGAAGTTTCCAGTCCCGGGGCCGGTCCCCCAAGTTGCACTTCGGCCCCTCGACCCAGCGGGTGGTCCCCTACCAGAACGACGCCCATAACCAACAACCGCAGAAGAAACAGCAATCGCAGGGTGAAGGAATCACGGGATCATGGAAAAACTTACGATCAAAACACCATCGGATGTCCTCAGCTTCATTGGGCACACCCTCGGCTTCTGGCCCCAGGAAAGCCTGGTGTGCATCACAATGAAAGACAACAGCATCGGAGCCACTCTCCGCATCGACCTCCCCTACCAACCGGGCCAGGAACTCTCCTACGCACAAACCGTCGCTCACTACCTCACCAGCGACGCCACCGCCACGTCCATCCTCTTCGCCGTCTACACCAGCGAAACCAGCCAACCCGGGCAGGCCAGGCCGCAGGCCGGCACCATCGCGGCGCTCACCGGAGTCCTCGCAGAACAAGGCATCACCATCCGAGACGGCCTCATCGTCGGCGACGAAACCTTCTCCCCCTACGACGGCGAACCAGGCACCAACCTCGCCCTGCCCGTCAGCTCCACCGAAACCAGCTGAATATGTCAGTTTGATTCAGGACCGGTGTGACGGTTTGAATCAGGACCACCCCACGACTCGCCGGTTGGTTGTGACGGTCTGAACCAGGACCACCCTCAGTGTTGCTTCATCTGATGAAAGCAACACTTGGAGGTCCGGATGAGAGTGCGCTTGGAGCTGTTTGCCTGTATTCGCAGAGATGCCCGCGTTGAGGGCTTATCGATCCGCGGTCTGGCAAAGCGGTATCAAGTCGGTAGGGACACGGTCCGGCAGGCATTGTCGGATCCCGTCCCTCCAGCACGGAAGACTCCGGTGAGGTCCTCGCCTCGGCTTGATCCCTTTAGACCGGCCATTGACGCCATGCTGGTTGAGGACACGACGGCTCCGCGGAAGCAACGCCATACGGCCCGTAGGATTCTTGCCCGGCTCACCGAGGAGCATGATGCGGAAGAGCTGTCGTATTCGACGGTGCGAGACTACGTCCGGGTCCGCCGGGCGCAGATCGATGTGGAGGCCGGCCGCAGGGTTGAGGTGTTTGTTCCTCAAGAACATGCCCCGGGCGCGGAGGCCGAAGTGGACTTCGGCGAGGTCTGGATCGTGTTGGACGGGGTGAAGACGAAGTGCCACATGTTCATATTCCGTCTCTCCCACTCCGGCAAAGCGATCCACCGGATTTACCCCACCCAGGCCCAAGAAGCATTTCTGGAAGGCCACGTCGAGGCGTTCAACGAGATCGGCGGCGTGCCGGTCAAACACATCCGCTATGACAACCTCACCAGTGCCGTCAGGACTGTGGTGTTCGGGCAGGGCCGGAACCGTGTGGAGAACGATCGGTGGGTGTTGTTCCGCTCGTTCTACGGTTTTGATCCTTTTTATTGCCAGCCAGGTATTGCCGGGGCTCACGAGAAAGGCGGCGTCGAGGGCGAGGTGGGCTGGTTCCGCCGCAACCGCCTTACCCCGATGCCTGTCGCGAAGTCCCTTGAGGAGCTCAACGACCGGATCCGGGACCGGGAGGCGCAGGACGATCAGCGGCGGATCGATGGCAGGATCCGCACCATCGGCCACGACTTCGCCGCCGAGCGCCCGTTCCTGGCCCCGCTGCCGGCCGAAGAGTTCGACCCCGGTCTCGTGCTGAACCCAAGAGTGGACAGATCCTCAATGATCACGGTGCGGATGGTGAAGTACTCCGTACCGGCACGGTTCATCGGCCGAAGGGTCCGGGTGTCCTTGCGGGCGTCAGAGCTTGTGGTATTCGACGGCCGCGCGGTGGCGGCCCGGCATCAGAGAGTCATCGTCAAGGGCGGCCAGTCGGTCCAACTGGACCATTACCTGGAGGTCCTCAAGACCAAACCCGGCGCTTTGCCTGGTTCCACGGCCTTGGCACGGGCTCGGGCATCAGGTTCTTTCACCAGCGCCCATGAGGCCTTCTGGGCCGCCTCGCGCCGGGTCAACGGCGACGCCGAAGGGACTCGTGAACTGATCGATGTCTTGCTGCTCCATCGTTCGATGGATGGAGCAGAAATCGAAGCAGGAATTACTGCCGCGCTGCGAGTTGGTGCGGTCAGCGCCGATGTCGTCGCGGTCGAAGCCCGCAGACACGCAACGACCTCCGCCGCCGAGGGTGGGCCCGGGTCGGACCGTCATCGCGGTGACCACGCTCAGGCGAAAGTGCAACGCGTTGTCAGCCTGACCCAACGTCGACTCATGGACCCGGCTGCCGTCATCGCCGGGCTGCCTTCTGATAGCCGGCCCCTGCCCTCAGTCCGTGCCTATGACGAGCTGCTGGCCAAACGCGCCGAACACCCTGCAGAAACCGCGTCGAAGGAGAACATCTCATGAGCCCCACAGCCCCTGCCACAACCGTCACCCCGGTCCTGCCCCGGCGACGCGGTCTGACCGAACAGGCCGCGGTCGCAGCCGTGGACCAGGCCTGCCGCCGGCTGCGCCTGCCCACCGTCCGTGGCGTCCTGGATGAAGCACTGAGCGTTGCCGGGAAAGAGCAACTGTCCTACCAGGGGTTCCTGGCCGAGCTGCTGCTGGCCGAATGCGACGATAGGGACCGGCGCTCCTCGATCCGCCGCGTTAAGGCCGCGAACTTCCCTAGGGACAAATGGCTCGGAGACTTCGATTTCGATGCGAACCAGAACATTAACCCCGCAACGATCCACACCCTTGCGACCGGTGACTGGATCCGCAAAGGCGCACCCCTGTGCCTCATAGGAGACTCAGGGACCGGCAAATCACACCTGCTCATCGGACTCGGCACCGCCGCCGCCGAGAAGGGCTACCGAGTCAAATACACCCTCGCCACCCGGCTCGTAAACGAACTCGTCGAAGCCGCCGACGATAAAGTGCTGGCCAAAACCATCGCCCGCTACGGCCGTGTCGACCTGCTTTGCATCGACGAACTGGGCTACATGGAACTGGACCGTCGAGGCGCCGAACTCCTCTTCCAAGTCCTAACAGAACGGGAGGAGAAGAATTCCATCGCGATCGCGTCCAACGAGTCATTCTCCGGCTGGACAAAGACGTTCACTGACCCGCGCCTATGCGCCGCCATCGTGGACCGCCTCACCTTCAACAGCACCATCATCGAAACCGGCACAGACTCCTACCGCCTCGCCCACACCATCGCCCAAAAGAACGCTTAGCCCTCCAGCGCAGCGTCCCTCCGGACTTCTGCATGAATCCCTCACTGCGACGCGAATCGAGTCAGACGGGGGTGACGGTCACTGCTTGGCAGCCGATCATAGAAGGTCCTGGAGCCACTTGGTCTGACGCAGCAGCATGCCTCCAAACGGATCGAAACCGGCTCCGTGTTTCAGAAGCCGGTTCCGTTCCGTATTTCGCTAGGGATCAGGTTCTCCGGGAGGAGACGTCACTACCCCAGGTGTGGAAGCCGCCCCATCCGGAATTCCAGCCCGTGTTGTAGTTCACCGATACCCAGGTTGGTGCGTAGACGTAGCCTGCTCTGACCTGGCTGTACTCGTCATGGATAGCGACATCGACAGGTGATTGCCAAACCAGCAGAAGTTGCCCGATTCGTAGGTCTCAGCGTGCGCGAGACTGTTGGATGTTTGCCAAAAACTCGTCCCGCTGAATGTCCCGGGGTTGCAACCGTAGGGTTGAACCGTCCAACTACCCGATCCGTAGGCGCTAGCTGGTGACGTGCCCAGGCCAACAATGAGTGTTGCCGCCGCTGCACCCACGGCTAATGCGGAAAAGCGCTTCTTCATTTTATTACCACCGTAAACGCTGAGTAATGCGCCGGCTGTTTTATGGCGCAATGAAATGGATTAATGCAAAGCAGGATAATTTGCATGGAAGACGATCAATGCAAATGGGAGCCGTCCCCGTGTGGAAATTCGGGAAATTATCTGCTTGAGCGCAGGAGGAAGTTAGGAGCCTGGGCGGTCCAGCCGGCTTCATTCTTGGCGGCATCCAACGACTGTTTGGCTGCCTCCGGGACTACAAGCCAGGCAGACTCCGTTCGGTCTGCCGTTTCCAACCTCAGGCCATAGGATTCAAAGCCCGTTAGGAGCGTGCATCCCGACCATTCGCTTTGCCCCTGAGCGTCTACGGGGAACATACAGATGGTCCCGCTGCTCGTTGGAGCTGCGTAGTATGTGTACGCCTTTCCGTGGCCCAAGAGCCGAAGCTGGGAAGGGTCCACATCCGGGGTTTTGCGGATGAACTCCATGGCCGGGGCGGGGGGCTTGTCTACTTCTCGTTGTGGGCTAGCTAAAGAATCGATGATCCTGGAGGCGTCCAAGGACCTATCTGGTGGCGTGGGTGCGAGGGCGAGGAGGCCTGCCGCAGTTCCTGCAAGTCCATGGGGGGATCGTAAAACATGAAAGATAAAGTAAAACTTGCTATTGCTGGAACAGTGGACGTAAACCTTGTATTTATTTGAAAGAAGGAACAGTCTAGGCCTCGACTGAGGCCAGTCTATTTTTGGGGTGCTGATATTACAAGAGGCAATTTTTGAAATTTGATGCAGTCCATGGATCTATTGAGCGAGAGCGAAGTTCTTCAGCTATTTGTTGTTGCGCACCAAGAAATTTGGGGCTTGTAGGGTCCAGCCGACTTCGTCCTTCACCGACTCGAGGCTGGCTGCTGCGCCTGCTGGTACGACAAGCCAGCCTGCCTCGGACCGGTCCGGCGTCTCGATTTTGAGGCCGTAGGCTTCGAAATTTTTCAAGAGGGTGCATCCTGTGGTTTTGCTGGTTCCGTCGGCCGCTACAGGAATGATGCAAATGGATGTGCCGGAGGGTGCCCCGGGGGTGCTGTTCTGCGCAGTGGCCGGCGCTCCAAAGTAGCGAATGGTGGCACTGTGGCCGAGGAGTCTGGTCTGCGAAGGGTCGATGGCCTCGTTTTTTAGCACGGGATGAGCCGTGGCGGGCAGTCGATCAGTTGCCTGTTGAGGCCGGTTGAGCGAGTCGATAATCCTTGAGGGATCATCGGATCTGTCCTCAGGAGTTATGGCTAGGGCTAGCGCGCTGAGGATAGTTGCGCCAACTAGTGTGGCAGCAGCAGTTCGCATTCCGAGTCGTCTCTGGTTGCCTAGCCACGGGTACTTAGTCTGATCGATAGTGGCTGGTAGCCGTACAAGCTGCTCACGCAGAGCGTCGCTTCTGTCCCTTTGAAATTGCTGGCTCATTGGGTCCTGCCTTCGGAGAGTCTCGGTTCGATGATGCGGGGCTGCCAGTCCGGTCCCTTGTAGTGTCTGCCAAGCCGTGTCTTGGCTCGATGTAGTCGGGATTTCACAGTTCCTTCCGCGACGGCCAAGGCCTCAGCAGCTTGCTTCAGGCTCAGCCCCTGTATGACACATAGCGTGAGCACATCACGGTCCTGAGGCTTGAGTTGAAAGAACGCGGTGCGCAAGGCGCGAGCCTCCGCATCGCGTTCTACCGATTCGACGAAATCTTCCGCTACATCCCTCACCGAGGCCGGCGGCGGGAGTTGGTCCAGGAAGGCTCTGTAGCGGCGGCGTTGTCGGTTGTGGTTGCGAATCGTATTGTTGGCTGTCACGAGCAGCCAGGCGATTATGGAGCCATTGACCATACGGACTTTGTCCCGACGGCGCCACGCCTCAAGGAAAACGATGGCAGTGATGTCCTCCGCCTGGTGAGATGATCCGACAATTCCTATTGCGTGACCATGGACACGATCTCTGTAGCGGTCGAAGAGCGTTCCGAATGCGTCCCCATCACCGTTGACTGCAAGCAGCCATAGGGCCTCGTCTGTACTCTCTGATCCCCCGCTCATACTTCATAGTGTCCGCAGCGTCAGATTGGTTCCATCATTTTTTGAACTTTCTCACGAAACCCTCCACTGTCTCCTGCGGGTGGGTGAGCTGGGGCCCGGATGTCGCCCCCGCCTTAGTTCGGTGCAGCTTGGTGGTCCTGAATCAAGCCGTCTTGGTGGTCCTGAGTCACGTTGACATATTCACGGGCGGAGTACGGGTCAGAATTTGGCGGCTATGCCGACTACTAGGCGGTCGGCCCGTGTCCTGGCGAATGCTCATCAACTAAACGGGGCAGTGATGGAATCCGGATTCGACGCCGGGGACATGACTGCGAAGGAGGCTGCGGCCTAGCTGAGCGGCCCGGTCGGGTTCGAGATCAGCGTGAAATTCCTCTACGGTCTCCGCTCACTCAGCCGCGGCCCGGTTGTTGAAAAGCACCCTTCATCTCCTGTGGCTTCAACTATGGCACGCAGCTGGCCGGCCACCTCCCGCCACATGCCCCTGTGCTAGTTCTTACAGATCACATGGTTGATCTGCACTTGGTCGGGATTGAGTCCTGAGCGGGCTTCAATGTGCACTCGCTTAGGACTGTCTTTCGTCAGATTGCTCACCGTGCCGCTGGCGGTGCCTATGGTCTTTCCTTTCTGGAGCAGATCCACCATGGCTTCAGCCGACTTGCAGCCAGCATAAAGTGGCGTCCATAGCCATACTTCGGTGCACGCTGCCCCTGTAGTGCAGGTGTACTGGTCGTGCGCGACCCACTTTAGGTAAAAGGAGCCGTTCTGAGCCCAGTCTCCTTGCCGTTCCAGCTCCTTGACGACAGCCGGGTCGGCGCCGGGTGCCACTGTCGCTGCAGCGTCGGATGCTGAGGTTAACGACCCGGGCTGTGATACTCCGATGGCGAATATGCCGACACCAATGACCACCAATGCGGCGATGACGGCAATGAGACCGCCGTATCCTTCTTTTTTGCGTGGAGGGTTGTACGCCGTAGCGGGCTGCGTTGGCTGTCTTGTAGGAGACGGCGCCGGCGGCCGTAGTGGCGGGGAAACTGCTGCGGAGATGACGGTGTTGATCCTCTTGTGGGCGCGCACATCAAAGACCTCGCGCTTCTCCATAATCATCCGTGTGTGCTGAAGGGCTGCCTCCCACTGATGGAGGCTCCCCTGCGATTCCTGGACCCAGGAGTTGGCGTCAGCCAGGAGCTTCGCGAAGATTCGTTCCTTGGCCTTTTCAACGGCTGTCCGCACGTGCTCTCGGGCATGCCCCAACGTGGTCAGCGGGTTCTCGTTCCTCGCGGCTGCGATTGTGCAGACGTGCCAGGCGATGGCGTCGGCAGCACCTTCACAGACTTCGTTGAGCCGCTTTTTGGATACTGCGGCAGGTGGTCCCAGATGCAGCTCCCCGCTGAGGTCCACAGGCGTCATGATCAACTCCGGGTCCACCAGTAGATTCCAACCCTGCGGACGCGCCGGCCAAGAGGGGTCCGGTCTCCAGTCCGGGCCGGGCCTCCACCCCTCTGCCGGCCGCGGCCAGCCGGGTGGAGGATTGAAGACTTGGAGACGCTGCTGCGAGCCCGCAGCAGCAGGACGTGCCGTTGCCTGTGTTGACACGCCGTGAGCAGCGGTACTGGATGACCAGGCTGCCGTCTTGAACGCATCGATCTTGGAACGCGTCCGGAAGTACCTGACGGCGTTGATGATGGCGAAGATTGGGCCAAGGACAATCGCACCTTTGAAGGCCACATATGAGCCCCCAGCCGAGGCCGCGTTGTAAGAGGTGAGAGTCACGAGACCACCCACGACGGCAATGCCGACGTGGATCCATGCCCAGACCGCAAACCGCCGCGCGGCTCGCTCCAGCTCGGCAACATTGCCCAAATCCCCCACTTTTTACGTCCTTCTAAGCAGCGCGGCGTGATCCGCTTGCGCTAAGCGTAGTGGGCCACCGCCTTCCCCGTTATAGCGTCCCGAATATGTCGCAGGGATGGACTGGGAAAGGGCCAAGGATCTGTTCATCGGTGGGCCGTGCTTAGCCCTGCTTGAAGATCAGCTGCTCTATCTGTTCGGGTTCGATGCCAAGCTCTTCCGCCCATTCGGCCATACAGCTGGTGTACCGACGGTAGCTGTCGGCGCTGTTCCAGTTGAGCCAGAGCGGGCCGATTTCGTTGCAGTTCTTCCTGAACCAGCGTGCCACAATGCTGTCCAGGATCGGGGTCGTGGCTACTTGCTCGGAGGCCTTGGTGGAAAAGCTGATGTATTTAGTGACCAACGCCGGCCCCCACCAGGCGAGAACTTCCTGTCACTCCGCCGCCGGTCAACGACGTGCTCGAACGCGGCGTTCCCGCCGCTGGTCATAGCGATCTGCGCGAGCGTGAACAGCTCGGCGTTGAAGTGCTTGCTGTTTGCCGGGTCCGTGTGACCCTGATGACCCGCTCAGCCCGGTATGGACCGAAACCCGTCCCTGCATAGCCCCAGACATAGCTGGCGATGTAAGCATCCAGAGCAGAGTTAGGGTCCCGGATGAGCTTGAACGAGTCCAGGACGCCTGCGCGGCCTATACGATTCGGCAGTGATTCGAGAACGCTGTAGTCGCCGAGGTACTTTGCCCAGCTCTTCTTCTTCCATTCAAAGGGACCTTCGACGGCCGGCCCTCTGCATTCCAGTTCTTGAATCTTCTTTGCAGGTCGTCGGGCACAGCCGGCATCGTCATATCTCCCTTAGGTGATCGTCCACTACTCTCGCATATGCCGTCAGGGTTTCTCCTTAGGCCGGGTCCGGGACTGATGCGAAATTGAAGACTTTCCGACCGTGAATAGTATGCAGCATGGGGAACAGTGAAAGCCGAGCCACGTCCTTCAAGAAGTCCTTGGAGGCCGCCGGATACAGCGTGGTGTGGAAGCCAAAGAAGGCCTGGTTCCCTGGGCGACTATCGAGGCGCTTCCCGCCACGGCTGCGGACACACTGTTGGTCATTTTCCGGGAACTGGGCGGCGTGCCGGCCCACCACGCAGCCCTGGCACCCGGCGGATGGGACATGCAGGCTGACCAGGTCCTCATTGAGTTTGACGAGGACCTGCATTTCAACAGGTACCGGGCCTTTTCACTCGCCACACCATGGTCTGCTGAGCTTCCCTGGTCCGCGACGTACCGTGCCTACTCCACGGGGATGGAAGGGATGTGCCTGAATGCCGGCGGACACGGCGGAAAGTGGGCCAATTCCTCCTCAGACCGCTTGTTCGGAGGCTCCGATGAGAAAGAGGTTCTCGGACCTCTGGGCCCTTCCCGGTGGAAGCAGCGCGCCCTTTATGACGCAATCAATGATGCTTACGCGCTGTGCTCCACGCAGGTGTCCCTGGCCAGGGTTTCGATCCATGACCAGATCGGTGGTTTGAACGTAAACCAGGCGACGAAGAAAGACCTTCTTCTGGAGCCGGAGGCACTCAGGCCCTTCCTTTTGGCCAGGACGGTGCCCGTGGAGGGGCTGAGCACCTCGCCATGACCCTGTCGCTGCAAGGAAGCCTTGGCTGGCGCAGCCATTAGCGCAAATGGAGTCATAGGAGTGCAGGTGCCGCCACTGGAACAGGGCCCGGGATGGTCACCGTAGTGCGCGGCGCGGCGTCACAGCCGCAAGGTCCTCACAGCTGACTGCCTGAAGCGACGTACTTGGTCCGTGAAACACCAGGAGGGCTTCACCGGTCATATCTTTCACGGCCTCTGGGGCCTGAGGAGGGACTGAGGTGAGGCCATAGATGTCCTCCGGGCGATCAGAATTACCCAAAACGGTGCTCTCGTCGGGGACGACAATCCGGTAGTTGTTGGTGTTTCCCATATTTGAGAAACGGAAAATCAGGCCTAGGGCGGGGCAATCCGTTGTGAAGGCCTCAACGGTATTAATGGGGCTTTGGTAGACGGTATCGGCGCCATACCTGGCGAGCTTGGCTTCCCACAGTCCGTCTTTTGCCACCCCTGAAAGGCCGGGGTCCCTGCAACCCTTTACGAGGAAGATGTCGGCGTCAGCCTTCCGTTCCTGCAGGACCGGTTTGCCGTCCGCATCAGGATGGTTCTTGCGGCACTCGGCAAGCACGTCGGGCGCGGCCCGCGGGAAGGCCCATTAGCCAGCGGCGACCAAAAGAGCGAGAACGGTACAGAGGCCGGCGATCGTGCCTAACGACCACCATTTGCTGCGGGCCGAGCCGCCGCTCTGAGCGGAACCGCTTCCCGTGTCGCTCATACGGGGAGTATCTGCTCATGCTCCGGGATCGTCAATGGCCAGAGACGGGTTGGGGTAGAAGGAGGGGGCACACGGAGAGTCCCTAAGGAGTGGCCATTTACAGGCCCAAACAAGCGGATAGACCAAAAGACTGGCAACGTCCTAAGCGCCGTCGGCCAGCTCTTGCATCCGCAGACGCCGCTCTTCCCACTGCTCGGGCGTGAGGTCTGGAATGTTCGGCGCGGATGGGCGCAGACCGATGAAACCGTCCAACTGCTCGCGCACGATGTCCAGGTGTCCGGCATGTCGGTGGGACTCGGCGATCATGTGCACCAGAAGGCGTTCCACCGTAGTGTGGCGGTGTCTTGTCCACCATGGCACCACGGCGGGTGCATCAAGCTCCAGTTCGTCGAGCACGGCATCGGCTGCCACCGTTGTCTGCCGGTACATCATGACCGCCTCAGCCAGCGTCATAGTCGGCGGCGCGAGGAAGTCTGCCTGGGGGTCCCCGGATGCGATGACGCCCCGGACAACGGGGTTCTCAATGTCCCGTCCAAGACATGAAATGAAGTACTGGGACTCGGTGACGGCCAGGTGGAGCAGCAAGCCCATGACATGCGTGCCCGTCCGAGTCAGTGGAGTACGTGCCTGGGCATCACTCAAGCCCTCACACTTCCACAGGATTGCTTCGCGGGCATCGCTTAAATATTCACGAAGCTGGGCTGCTCTGGCTTCTGTATCGAATGGCATGAACTGAGTCTAGGAGCGCGGCTCGATCGCCGAGGGGCGCGTGAAGTCACGCCGCGTCAGGAACTCCTGACTCAGGCGCTTTCCCGACCCCAAGGAGAGCGACGGCGAGTAGAACCACCTTGCCACCCTGAATCAAGGGAGCCACCAAACGCAGGTACTCCTGCCGCATTGCCGACTGCATTTCCGGCGTTTGGCTGGTGACGATCATGCCGATTCCGCCGACGCCGCCTGCCGGGCCTGCCCACAGATCTTCAGCATCGATGGTGAAGTCCCAGTCGAGGGTGTCTGTCTGCACTGAATCGAGGCCGGCCCGCACCAACAGTTCATGGAGCCCAGCCTCCGTGCGGTCAAAGTCCTTATCGGCTGGAAGCCTCTGTTGGTCCGGCACCACTGCCCCGCTGGCTTCCACCACGTCGGCCCACAGCTTGTTGATGGCGGAGAGTTCAGATGGCCAGATCGTCACGGAGACAGCTCCGTCCGGCCGGCAGACGCGCATCAGCTCAGTCACCGCTGCGCGGGGATCCCCGACATGGTTCACAACGAAGGTGACACGACTGCGTCAAAAGTATCCGCTGCGAACGGTAGCTCCGGAAGTCGGCCGACCAGGAGTTCAGCCTGCGGCGCCGCCGCAAGGGCCAGCGAGAGCATCCTGGCGTCCGGATCCACGCCCGTCACCTCTGCTCCGCGGCTTAGGGCCAGGGCTGTGACGTTGCCGGTGCCGCATCCAATGTCAGCCACACGGCGCCCGGTGAAGCTGCCGACCACTGCTTCTGCCGCGTCCAACAACGGCTCAACGGCCCCGGCGCACAGGTGGGGGAAACTGCGGGCGTACGGGCCGCCCAAGCCGGCCCAATTATTGAGGGAGTCCTTTGCCATGGGTCGACAGTATCTCCCCGGTCGGGCCGGCAAGCCCCAACAACAGATGTCGCGCAGCCCGGGCTAAGCTCCTGGGATGGCGGGTGATATTCGGAGTCTGTTCCTCAACGGCACAGTCGGGTCCGGAAAGACGACGACGGCCGAAGCCCTGCACCGGATTCTGATCGACGACGGAATCAGCAGCGCCGTCGTGGACCTGGACCAACTCCGGCGCGCATGGCCGGCTCCCCCGAACGACCGGTTCAACCAGGAGCTTGTACTACGAAACCTCCAGGCGGTCGCCGGAAATTACCGCCATGCAGGGGTGGGAAGGATTATTGTGGCCGGCGTCATCGAACACGCAGCCGATGTTGAGCGCTACCGTCAGTCTCTCGGCGGCCGTGAGCTGTCCCTGGTCCGCCTGAAACCAACCATCGGCACCGTTCAGAAGAGGCTGCGGCACCGACACGAGGCTGGGAGTCCTGATTTGTCCTGGCATCAGGACCGCAGCGTGGAGCTGGAGGGGATCCTAGACAAGGTCCGGCTCGATACTCATGTCGTCGAACTGTGGCTCAGGGTGGGTGTCCCATCCCCGGTGCGCGATGGCTGCAGCATTCTCATCATGCTGCTGGTCAGGGCTCTTACCCCTGCCGGAACGGTCCTTTGATACGCGAAGATATTCACGAACCAGGAGATTCTTTGGGTCCATAGACCCACCCCAGTCCAAATAGTTGTCCCCACTCACCGCGGGGAAGTGGGTCTCCCAACAGGACGTCACTTATGCGCTGACGCGCCATGGCCGAGATGCCTACAGCCCGCGACACGAGCCCTCAGCGCGGAAGCAGATCAAAGTAGACGGTGCCGGAATTCCAGCTAATTGGATGCAGTAATGTACCCACGGCGGGGTTCAAGGCGCTCCACATCATGCCGTTGCCCGCGTAGATGCCAACGTGCCCCCAGTTATCCGGTCCTTGGGGATTCTGAACCACCAGGTCCCCCGGCTGCGGGTCGTCGGTCCGAACCCCAACACGCCACTGCTCCACCCGCGGCAGTTCGATTCCAGCCTGCCGATAGATCCATTGCACGTAGCCGGAACAGTCCCAGGCTTTGAATGCAGTGCCACCCCACACATACCGTCCACCTAGACCTTCCTGCGTGAACCGCAGAATGTCCTGGCGGAGCTTACTCAGGTTTTTCCAAGATGCCGCAGGCCCCACTTTGGGCGGCGAAAATGAGCAAGGAGCTGGCGACGTGTCCGGTTCCAACGCAGCAACGACTGCTGTCGCTGCACGCTCCCAACGCGCGTAAAGCTCGGGAAAAGCAGATACCTGGACTGCCTGAGCAGCCAAGTCTTTGTCCATCGCCTGCCACCCCGGTACGTCGAGCAGCCCTCGAGGACTTCCTCGGTTGGGACCCAAAGGGCCGCCGTAGAAGGCGCGGGCGTTGTAGAAAACGTCCATAAGCTGCTCAACGCTCCCCCACCCCGCCGTGGGACGTTGTTGAGCCGAGCCTATCGAGTCATGGTCGCTCCCAACGCCATCATTTGGAAAACCCATGGAAGCCGGAACCCTGGGATTTGCGAGAACGCGCAAACTCGACTCCTGCATCGCCATCATGATGGCAAAGATCTGTCCCGAACGTGGTACACCAAGCTGTTTTCCGACCCCAATGTACGCGCGAGCCACGCTTTCCTGTCGCGAGTTCAGCTCGTATAGCACCTGGCTACCATCGCGGACCTCCAGGCCATCGCCAGTCCCCGTACCTGTGCTGATAGATGCAGCATCAGCCGGAGCACAAGCGACAGTTAGCTCGCCTCTCAGACCGGCAAGTAGAGCCACACCCGCGACGAACGCCATCAGGCCGAGAAGCACGAGGACAGTCACAGCGGCAGCGACACCTTTAAGCAGTGCCCGCCTTCTAACCAGACCGGCCACGGCCATAGGACCGACCATCAGTAGACGATCCGGTCCGCGGTCGCATAGAAGGCAACCATGGCGCAGCGGTCAGCCGGAGCTGTAGCCGCAGGCGGGCAGTTCAGCATCACCGTGATAGGTGCCGAATAAGTGTTTCGGTCCCTGCTCGTCTCATCGAGCACTTGCACGATCACAGTGCACACGTGAAGGCCAGCCCACGGCGGAGGGAATTCTTGAACTTTGGCTAGCTCGAGATCGCAGCGAACAGATTGGGCTTTGGCGCTCCGGCGCGCCGACTGCTGTCCAAGACTCGCAAAGGAAGTGGGAGTCACACCAGTGGCCTCGAACTCTTTGACCAATACCGACAAGGGGTTGGATCCATCGGGAAGCAACTCCCACCACGAACGCACCCGTGCATACACATCCGAGTATGACGACGAGCGACTGTCCCAGGTGTAGATTCCCCTTGCTGCCTCTACAGCGAGCGCACGGAAGTCGCGCGTTGGCGAAAGATCAACAGGCGAGGCCAGTGCGGCCACATTGGTTTCGCTAGGGAGAGCAGAGGGCGCGCCCGATGCCGAGGGCGTCCCGGAAGATGCTGACGCCAGAGGCGTGCTTGGTGTCGGGCCAGTGACCGACGACGTACCCGGCCTATCGCCCCGCCAGAGCATTACAACAAGGCCGCCTATCAGCAACACAACGAAGAGTCCGGCAACGAACGAGCGCTGACGGCCCACCGCAAGGAGTGCACGCGGTCCCCGGCTCCCCGTCCCCCAGCCAACCATGACTTATGCAGTCTGCCTGTTGGCCTCGTGCTGGAGCACGCGCCAAGCTGTCCGGTACAACTGCCGCGCGAAACCGATATTCACGGCGACATACCGCTCAGTGACACCAAGCTCCGTCGCCAGCGCCGCCATCTGCACAGACCTAGGCAGGCCGCGCAACCCTGGACGGACTATGGTCTCCGCGACTCTTCTCAGAACAGCCGTGGGAAGGCAATCCGCAGCGCACCGGCAAAGACCTTCCATGCTGACCCCCGGCTCGGGGTGGCAGTTCAAAGCAGCATTGATAGTCATGGCGGTCTGCCGCACGACGGTAACGGCATGCCAGCGCCTCCTGTCCCTTGGCGAGGGCGGCCCGTAATGCCTTGGCCCGACTAAGCTTGAGACAGCCAATTGCCAGGTATCCTCCCTCACGTTTTTTTGCACCAGGCCAAGCATGGCCTGAGCCCAGGCGTGATCGACATACTTCTCCGTGCTGTCCCAACCCAACCCGGCGCTGACGACAGCAAGCACTTCAGGTGAGGGCTCCGCCGTCGTGAAATCCATGAGCAGCGGCAAAGTCTGATGACTAAGTTCGCGCCGGACGTGTGCCGCGCAGATCTTGTTGCAGACACCTTGGACCCAGGCTTCGAACGGAATGCCGGGCAACTCCCGGTAGCGCCCCTTCGTCACGCCGTCCCATACGGCGACCCGGATATCCTGCATGAGGTCGTCCACATCGCACATGCGCCCAATCCGCGTGAGACGGGAAACCACGTAACCCTGAACACTGTTGACCGCGCTCATGATGCGGTCGATCGGGATATTGCACTCCCCTGCCGCAGGAGGGTTTAGCAATGAGACGTCGACAGTGATGGTCTTAACTGGTTCCCGGATGGGTTTATTTGCTTTGGCGTCGAGTTCCACGACTTCACCGCTTTTGTTCAGATCGAGTAGTAAGCAGAGTCGCGGGTAGAGCAACTCGCGGATGTGGATGCGCAGATCCACCAACGACCAGTAGTAGCTATAGGAGTTATTGTCGAAGATACTTAAAGTATCGTCAAGGGTGCCGTTCTTACTTTTTGGTCAACCTTCGGGAAGAATGTGGCTATGCCGCGGATTACCCAGCCACACGACGCCGCCTGGTCGGCTGACGTTGAGGCTGCCGTCGCCACGTTTGGCAACCGGTCTCGGAACGAGATTCTCCGATTCCTCACGGCGAATGGACCGGCGACGCGAGGCGACATTGTCGCAGCCGTCAGCGCCGGCGAACCGAGCGTAGCTAAGCACCTCACCGCCCTGGAGGACGCGGGCGTGGTGATAGTCGACGTCGAACCTGGGCGCCGGCACGGGCGCTCGCCCCGGTACTCTGCCAACGCAGCCCGAATAAAGGAACTGCTCGACGCGCACCTAGGCTACCTGCTCGAGAAGTAGTGGCAACGTTTGCGACGGCGGTAGCGCCTGTTCGATCTATTCCGCTGCTTCACCCGCGTCTGACGATGAACCCGCCGCTGCTTGCTCACCTTCCGGCCGCCGGCTGATGTCCCTGTTCAAATACTCTGTGATGACACGAAGCGTCTCCGGGGACACATCACCAAGAGTCCTGGCCGCAAACGTCTTCACACGAGCTGCGCGCAGAGACTTCACAAACTCAAGCTGTGAATCAATGCGCTCGGGCAGGTCAGCGGCCTCGCCTCCCTGCAGATACCCAGGGTCGACATTGAAGATTTCACACAGAGCTCCCAGCAACGCCGGGTCACTGACGAGTCTCCCCGTGCCGTCCTTCATGTAGAACCAGCGGGCTCTGGAAAGTTTGATTCCCCTGCTCTGCAGCTTCTGCTGAACCTCACGGAACGTGACCGGCTGACCTCGCTCGGCAACCACAACATCAAGCAGAAGGTTCAGGCGTCGCGCCAACTCTGCCTGTGGAGACGAGCCAGCACTGAATGCCTCTTGGTCAGAAGACAAGACCCGCCTCCCTTCTGGTGCGATGGTTCACGCCGACCCTGGTGCCGTTATTCTTCTGCGGAAGGCCGCCTGCAATAAGGCTTGCGGGTTGCTTCCATCCCCTTACGGATGAGCGTATCGTTCTCCTGTAGACCCGTCTACAGATGGTTCAGCCCTTCCCAAAAAGTCATTCCGCGGTGGTCTCCATGGCAGAAGATATCTTGATGAACCGGACGCGAAGCCGTCTCCTTCGTTTCCTGATCGCACACGGCCCAGCGACTTGTGGGGATACCGCTCTTGCCGTGGGACTGTCGCAGTCGACCGTTCGTCGCCAAATGGCGTTGCTGCGCGGCGCAGGCGCTGTCACGTCGTCGGCAGGAACATTCACCGCGCAGCTGGACCAGATTGAGCAGCCGCTACGGGAGCTGTCGGCCGGGTTCCAATCTTCTGTTACCGACTTTTGATACCCAGCCAATGAAGCCTCAGACATATCGATATAGCGGTTCCACTCAAGCGTGTGGCCTACTCGTGAAGTAACCGGCTGGACCATGTCCGGCCTGCTTTTTGCAAATTGTGTTGTAACTTCAGATGGATCGACGCGTCCGCACGGCGGTGGAATATGAGAATTGGAGTCGCAAGCACCTCCTACCTTGGGGCCCAGCGTGAGCAGCCCCACTGCGTTCAGCAGTTCCGGAACCCGATTCCGCCCCTTCGTACTACCGACAGTAAACGCGACCTTCAGCCCCAGAAATTAGCCGGGGGTATCCCGCACGCTCTATACAATTCCCGCCTCTGGACGAGACGACGGGCATCATGGCCGACGCCGGGAACGTTATGTACTACCGACGGTCTGGGTACCGATACGTCGGGAGATGGATCCTTGCTTGAAGTTCAAGAAACTGATGCCGTTGGTCATTGCATAGGCCTTTCGACCTCAGAACCTTGCCTTAGCAGACGCCGGAAACGCGCTGATTGACGGCGGCGGCACTTCACAAAGGGCCAGATGCTGTCCGTGAAGCTGGGCCGCCGCGCAGCAGCATCCGACACCCTAGGAAACGCGGGCCTAATCTCTCTCGTCTTCACCGAAGCGTAAGGGCTAGTTTCGACCGGTTAGCCGTCGTGGCCGCTTAGGCCACGACGGCTAGAGCGTCATCGACCAGGCGTGACTGCTGGCTTTCTGGGTATGCGACCAATCCGGGAACCTCGGCCCATACCTCTTTCGCAATTTCCAACGCAGGCCTTGCAACTTCGCTTCTTGGCTCTTCATAGACCACTCGCAACTGCACGTTTTCGGGGATAACAAGTGGGGGGCGTCCCTTGGACTCGAGCAGTCCGCCCCGTTGTCTGAGGCGGCTCATGTGCGCGGACCAGGCTTGGATCTCGGTGGAGACTTTCTCCACATCCGAAAGGTTGAACGACCAGGTATTCGTTATCTGCTCAACGCGGGAGTCCGTGATTGCAAAGTTCGCCGTGCGAGGAACAGCGCCGACCTTGATCTGCGGTCGGTTCCTGATTACGGCGTGGCTTTCCCGTGGGAGCGCTAGTCGAAACTGCTGGGAAACATAGTTGGTGACCCTGGCGCCGAACAGTTCACGTGTCTTGACCTGTGGGTCGGCGACAAGGTGGTCGAACAGCATGTCAATGCCGGCCTGTGCCGAATCGGACACGATTGGGTAGGGCGCTGATATCTGAACGGCGTTGTTCAGCCGGGCCGCCAGTCGTGCGACAGTGGCGGCGCTGATGTTTTCGCCAGAGTCGGCTATGGCAGTCAAGATGGCCTCAGGCCCCGAAGCACGACCGCTCACAAGGTTGATTACCATGCGCTGCAGTTCTCGCAGCCAATAGTTGGCAATCATCGGGTCGCCACCGAGGCGTGAGGCTCGGGTAAGGTGCCTGACCTGGCGGAATGCCCAGTCGTGTCCGTCAGCACCAACGAGCAGGGCGATGTTGACGAATTCTCCGCGGATTGGGTCCGGCACGTCGGACCAGCAGGTCGATGTGTTCCTGGATGACTTCAGCCACAGTGGGCGGACGTTTCTCATTCGTCAGGATGGCGTGCTGGGCGATCTCAAAGGACTGGCCGTTGGCGTCCAGCAACCTCTTTAGGGTTACAGCCTCGGTGAGACTAGCGACTGTGAGGCCCTGTTGCTCGCGGCTCTTCGGGTCCCGCCACAGCACCATGTAGGACGCTGAACCGTCCTTTTTGGAGCGTTTTCGAATGCTGGCCACACAAAAAAGGTACGCCGCTATTAACACTTTGGGCGGATTGTCAACACCAAAAAGACAAAAAGGCTTTGACCTGCGAAAACACTGTGCCCGAGGTGGGACTCGAACCCACACACCTTTCGATACCGCATTTTGAGTGCGGCGCGTCTGCCAATTCCGCCACTCGGGCGCGGATTACGCGGAGCGGGGTACGCCCACAGCTGACTGTGAGCAACGCGATCGCTTCACGTACGCGGAATTACTCTACATGCAGATAGGCTGAATTCCAGAATCGCGCCGCCGTCGCCGCAAACGAACCCCTGCAAGCCATGTACAGCCGCGGTGGCACCTAAGATAGTGATGTCCCGCCGTACCTTTTCAAGGAGATCCCGTGACTGAACAGACGGAGTCCAAGCCCACGTCCCAGCCGGCGCGCCGCGTCATTGTGGCAGAGGATGAAACCCTCATCCGCCTCGACATCATCGAGATCCTGCGCGGTGAGGGCTATGACGTCGTGGGTGAGGCGGACAACGGCGAGAAGGCCGTCCAGCTCGCCGAGGAATTGAAGCCCGACCTGGTCCTCATGGACGTGAAGATGCCCGTCATGGACGGCATTTCCGCGGCCGAGAAGATCGTCAAGGCCCGCATTGCCCCCGTGGTGCTGCTGACCGCGTTCAGCCAGAAGGAACTGGTGGAGCGTGCCCGCGACGCCGGCGCCATGGCCTACGTGGTCAAGCCCTTCACGCCTGCCGACCTCATCCCTGCCCTGGAGATCGCGCTCTCCCGCCACGAGGAGATCAAGGCCCTCGAAAGTGAAGTGTCGGACCTCCAGGAGCAGTTCGCCACCCGCAAGCTCGTCGAGCGCGCCAAGAGCCTGCTGACCACCAAGATGGGCCTGACGGAGCCGGAAGCTTTCCGCTGGATCCAGAAGACCTCCATGGACCGCCGCCTCAGCATGCGCGAGGTCGCCGAAACCATCATCAACCAGGTCAACTAACGCGCGGGCCGGCCCCGGAGAAATTACGACGGCGGCCCGGCCACAAGCCGCAAACGGTCACCAAAAAGACCGCCACAACGCAAAGGACCCCTGCCGGCCGGCAGGGGTCCTTTGCGTTGAAGGCTAGGCCTGGGGGGCCTGGTTCTTCTTCTTCTTTTCCGGCCAGGGGCCGAGCTTTTCACGGTTGCTGCCGGGCTCGCCGCCCTGGCTGCCCGCATCGGCGAGGTCGCCCACCTTGTGGACCTTCAGCATGTTCGTGGAACCGGCTTTTCCGGGAGGGGAACCGGCGGCAATGACTACAAGGTCGCCGTCGTCCACCAGGTCCATTTCCAGCAGGCTGCGGTCAACCTGGGAGGTCATCTCATCGGTGTGGCCCACCATGGGGACCAGTACCGGCTGGATGCCCCAGGTCAGTGCGAGCTGGTTCCAGACGTGCTCCACCGGGGTGAAGGCGAATACGGCCTTGATGGGCCGCAGGCGGGACAGGCGCCGGGCGGAGTCGCCGGACTGGGTGAAGGTACAGATGTACTTCGCGTCCAGCTGGTCGGCGATTTCGACGGCGGCACGCGTGATGGCGCCGCCACGGGTCTTGGGCTTGGTCCCCAGCGGGGGAACGCGCTCCAGGCCGTGGACTTCGGTGGACTCGATGATCCGGGCCATGGTCTTGACCGTCTCGATCGGGTACTTGCCTACGCTGGTCTCGCCCGAGAGCATGACGGCGTCCGCACCGTCGAGGACGGCGTTGGCGCAGTCGGAGGCCTCTGCACGGGTGGGGCGCGGGTTGTCGATCATGGACTCGAGGACCTGGGTGGCCACGATGACCGGCTTGGCCCAGCGGCGGGCCAGTTCCACGGCGCGCTTCTGGACGATCGGCACTTCCTCCAGCGGCAGTTCCACGCCGAGGTCGCCACGGGCCACCATGATGGCGTCGAAGGCGTCGATGATCTCGGGCAGCTGCTCGACGGCCTGCGGCTTTTCGATCTTGGCGATGACGGGCACGCGGCGGCCTTCTTCATCCATGATCTCGTGCACGCGGGTGATGTCCGATGCGTCCCGGACGAAGGACAGTGCTACCAGGTCCACGCCGCGGCGCATTGCCCAGCGGAGGTCGTCCTCATCCTTTTCGCTCAACGCGGGAACGTTGACGGCCACGCCGGGAAGGTTGATGCCCTTGTTGTTGGACACCATGCCGCCGACGGTCACCTCGGCAACCACCTTGACGTCGTCGACCTCGATGGCGCGCAGGGCCACCTTGCCATCGTCGATCAGCAGGGCATCGCCCACCTTGACGTCCTCGGTGAGGCTCTTCAGCGTGGTGGAGCAGATCTCCTGCGTTCCGGGGACGTCCTCGGTGGTGATGGTGAAGATGTCACCGACGGCCAGCGCGTGCGGGCCGTCGACGAAGCGGCCCAGGCGGATCTTGGGACCCTGCAGGTCGGCCATGATGGCCACGGCCTTGCCAAGGTCGGACGCTGCCTTGCGCACGTTTTCGTAGGTGTTGTCATGCACGGTGTAGTCACCGTGGCTCATGTTCATGCGGGCGACGTCAACGCCGGCCTCCAGCACCGCGAGGGTGTTTTCGTAGCTGGCAATTGCCGGGCCAAACGTAGCCACAATTTTTGCGCGTCTCATATACCTACCCTATTGGTCTCTTGCATTGGTTAAGTTGTCTGCGAGGTGAATCCTCGATGCATCCCCCGGGTCAGCGGTCAGAGGACTGCGATGGCGCGGTCCGACGGCGCGACAGGCGCGGGGAGGATGGTGCTTCCCATCAGGTACTTGTCCACCGCCGCGGCGGCGGCCCGGCCTTCGGCGATGGCCCACACGATCAGGGACTGTCCGCGGCCGGCGTCACCGGCTACGAACACGCCTTCGGTGTTGGTCATGTAGTACCCGTCGCGGGCCACGTTGCCGCGGCCGTCGAAGTCGGCGTGCACCTGCTCGGTAATGCCGGCAGGTTCGGCGCCGGTGAAGCCGAGGGACAGGAATACCAGATCGGCGGGGATGATCCGCTCGGTCCCGGCCTTGGGCAGGCGCTTGCCGTCCACGAACTCGGTTTCGGCCACCTTCACGCCGGTGAGCTGGCCGTTCTCTCCAACGAACTCCACCGTGGAGGCGAGGTAGGTGCGTTCACCGCCCTCCTCGTGGGCGCTGGCCATCTCAAAGAGGGTGGGGAATGTAGGCCACGGCTGGTGGGTGGCGCGCTCGGCCGGCGGCTGCTTGCCGATGGCCAGTGTGGTGACGGACGCGGCGCCGTGCCGGTGCGCAGTGCCCAGGCAGTCGGCACCGGTATCACCGCCGCCAAGGATCACCACGTGCTTGCCGTGGGCGTTGATCTGGTTCTCGATGGTTTCCCCGGCCACCGCACGGTTGGCGGGCACCAGGTAATCCATGGCGAAGTGCACGCCGTCAAGGTCGCGGCCCGGGATGGGCAGGTCGCGCGGGACGGTGGCCCCGGTGCACACCACGACGGCGTCATAGCGCCTGCGCAGCTGTTCCCAGGTAACGTCGGTACCCACAGACACGCCGGTCCGGAACCGGGTGCCTTCCGCCTTCATCTGCTCGACGCGGCGGTCCACCTGCTCTTTTTCCATCTTGAAGTCGGGGATGCCGTAGCGCAGCAGTCCGCCGATCTTGTCGTCACGCTCGTACACGGCAACGGTGTGGCCCACGCGGGTGAGCTGCTGGGCTACCGCCAGGCCGGCCGGGCCGGAGCCCACCACAGCGACGGTCTTGCCGGTAAGGCGCGCCGGCGGCAGCGGGCTGACCCAGCCGTTGTCCCAGGCCTCGTCGATGATGGAAACTTCCACCTGCTTGATGGTCACGGCGGGCTGGTTGATGCCCAGCACGCAGGACGCCTCGCACGGCGCCGGGCAGAGCCGGCCCGTGAACTCGGGGAAGTTGTTCGTGGCGTGCAGGCGCTCGATGGCTTCATCGGCCTTGTCCCGCCACATGAGGTCGTTCCACTCGGGGATGAGGTTGCCCAGCGGGCAGCCCTGGTGGCAGAACGGCACGCCACAGTCCATGCAGCGTCCGGCCTGCGCCTTCAGCGTCCCCTTTTTCTGCGCCTCGTAGACCTCTTTCCAGTCCATGATGCGGACGGGAACAGGGCGGCGTGGCTGGGTTTCACGCTGGCGTACTTTCAGAA
Source organism: Pseudarthrobacter sp. C4D7 (assembly GCF_013359725.1). Lineage (GTDB taxonomy): Bacteria > Actinomycetota > Actinomycetes > Actinomycetales > Micrococcaceae > Arthrobacter. Next base: position 25,114 of record NZ_JABFMW010000016.1, read on the forward strand.
ATCCGCGTGGATCAGCCACCGGTAACCTCCAGGATTCGAGACCATACTTCTTCGCCGTCGGGGTCAAGGCCCTCTTCGATGGCGTCGAGACGGGTTTGCAGCACGGCCGCGTAGTCGCGCGGCAGCACCTTGGTGATGCGGGCAGCTGTTTCATCGAAGTTCTCGAGGAGGCGTGCGGCCAGCTGGGAGTCAGTTTCTTCCACGTGCTTGACCAGCAGGCCGTGGACAATGTCCCGGTCCTCGGAGTCCAGCTCGCGCAGCTGCAGTTCGCCGGATTCCAGCGCCTGCTTGTTGACGCGGGTGGTCCGCAGGTCCAGGACGTAGGCGGTGCCGCCGGACATGCCGGCACCGAAGTTGCGGCCGGTGCGTCCGATGATCAGCGTCTGGCCGCCGGTCATGTACTCGCAGCCGTGGTCGCCAATGCCTTCGACGACGGCGGTGGCACCGGAGTTGCGGACCAGGAAGCGTTCGCCCACCTGGCCGCGCAGGAACATCTCGCCGCTGGTGGCGCCATAGCCGATCACGTTGCCGGCGATCACGTTGGTTTCAGCCTTGAAGACGTTGGTCCGGTCCGGGCGGACGATGATCCGGCCGCCGGACAGGCCCTTGCCCACGTAGTCGTTCGAGTCGCCGTACAGCCGCAGGGTGATGCCCGCCGGCAGGAACGCGCCCAGGGACTGGCCCGCGGTGCCATTCAGCGTGACGTCGATGGTGTCCGTGGCCAGGATGTCGGTGCCAAAGGTCTTGGTCACGACGTGGCCCAGCATGGTGCCCACCGACCGGTCCGTGTTGATGACGTCCACGGTGATCTTGACCGGGCTGCGGTCCGTCAGGGCCTCGGTGGCCATGGTGATCAGGCGCTGGTCGAAGTGCTTGTCCAGCTCGTGGTTCTGGCCGGTCATGTTCCGCAGCGGGGCGTCGTCGTCGAACTCCAGCCCGTGCAGGATCGGATCCAGGTCCAGGCCGTCGGCCTTCCAGTGGTTGACGGCCTCGCGGGTGTCCAGCACCTCGGCGTGGCCGATGGCCTCTTCGAGGCTGCGGAAGCCCAGCTCGGCAAGGATCTCGCGGACTTCCTCAGCAAGGAACTCGAAGAAGTTGACCACGAACTCCGGCTTGCCGCTGAAGCGGGCACGCAGTTCGGGGTTCTGCGTGGCAACGCCCACCGGGCAGGTGTCCAGGTGGCAGACGCGCATCATGATGCAGCCCTCCACCACCAGCGGAGCGGTGGCGAAACCGAACTCCTCGCCGCCCAGCAGGGCGGCGATGACCACGTCACGGCCGGTCTTGAGCTGTCCGTCCACCTGCACCACCACGCGGTCGCGCAGGCCGTTGAGCATGAGCGTCTGCTGGGTTTCGGCCAGGCCGAGCTCCCACGGAACACCGGCATGCTTGAGCGAGTTCAGCGGCGAGGCGCCGGTGCCGCCGTCGTGTCCGGAAACAAGGACGACGTCGGCCTTCGCCTTGGTCACGCCGGACGCCACGGTGCCGATCCCCACTTCGGAGACAAGCTTCACGTGCACACGGGCCGAGGGGTTGGCGCGCTTGGCATCGTAGATGAGCTGCGCCAGGTCCTCGATCGAGTAGATGTCGTGGTGCGGGGGCGGTGAGATCAACCCGACGCCGGGGGTCGAGTGCCGCGTACGGGCCACCCACGGGTAGACCTTCTGCGCCATCAGCTGGCCGCCTTCGCCGGGCTTGGCACCCTGCGCCATCTTGATCTGGATGTCGTCGGCGTTGGTCAGGTAGAGGCTGGTCACGCCGAAGCGGCCGGAGGCGATCTGCTTGACCGCGGAGCGGCGCTTCGGATCGAGCAGGCGGTCCACGTCCTCGCCGCCTTCACCGGTGTTGGACTTGCCACCCAGCTGGTTCATGGCGATGGCCAGTGTCTCGTGGGCCTCCTGGGAGATGGAGCCGTAGCTCATCGCACCGGTGGAGAACCGCTTGACGATGCTGGAGACCGGCTCCACTTCTTCAAGGGGAACGGACGGGCGCTCATTCTTGAACTTGAGCAGGCCTCGGAGCGTCATGAGGTTGGTGGACTGGTCATCCACGCCCTTGGTGTACGCCTTGAAGATGTCGTAGCGGCGCTCACGCGTGGCGTGCTGCAGCCGGAAGACGGTCTCCGGGTTGAACAGGTGCGGTTCGCCGTCGCGGCGCCACTGGTACTCGCCGCCGCCCAGCAGCGGGCGGTGCGGCTGTTCGATGCCGCCCTCCGGGTAGGCCATCTGGTGGCGGGCGGAGACCTCGGCGGCGATGACGTCCAGGCCCACGCCGCCCAGCTGGGAGTGCGTGCCGGCGAAGAATTCATCCACCAGTTCCTGGCCCAGGCCCAGTGCCTCGAAGGTCTGCGCACCGGTGTAGGAGGCCACGGTGGAGATGCCCATCTTGGACATGATCTTCAGGACGCCCTTGCCCAGGCCCTTGATGAGGTTGTAGACGCCGTCCTGCGGGGTGACCCCGGTGACGTCGCCGGCGGCGATGAGCTGCTCCACGGATTCCATGGCCAGGTACGGGTTGACGGCGGAGGCGCCGTAGCCGATGAGTACAGCCACGTGGTGCGTCTCGCGGACGTCGCCGGCCTCGACCACCAGGGCGGTCTTGGTGCGGTTGGCGCTGCGCAGCAGGTGGTGGTGCACGGCGCTGACCAGCAGCAGCGACGGGATGGGCGCCCACTGGGCGTTGGAGTCACGGTCCGAGAGGACGATGTACTGCACGCCGCGGTTGATGGCGCCGGAAACCTGTTCGCAGATTTCGGTGAGCCGGGCGCGGAGCGCGTTCTCGCCGCCTTCGGGACGGTACAGGCCGCGGACCTTCATGGCCACGCGGTTGCCTTCGGCGTCCTCAATGTTGGCGATCTTGGCCAGCTGGTCGTTGTTGATCACCGGGAACGGCAGCTGGACCTGCGGCTGGCGGACCTGTTTGGTGTCCAGGAGATTGCCGTTGGGGCCGATGGCGCAGGTCAGGGACGTGACCAGCTCTTCGCGGATGGCGTCCAGAGGCGGGTTGGTAACCTGCGCGAAGGACTGCACGAAGTAGTCGAAGAGCAGGCGCGGGCGCTTGGACAGCACGGCCACCGGGGTGTCCGAACCCATGGCGCCCAGGGGCTCGGCGCCGGTGCGGGCCATCGGGCCCAGCAGGATCTTCAGTTCCTCGGTGGTGTAGCCGAAGGTGCGCTGGCGGATGTTGACCGACGCCGCGGTGTGCACCACGTGCTCACGCTCGGGCAGGTCATTGAGGTCGATCAGGTTGTCCTTGACCCACTCGGCCCACGGGTTGGCCGCGGCCACCTCGGCCTTGACCTCTTCGTCGTCGATGATGCGGCCGGCTTCGGTGTCCACCAGGAACATCTTGCCCGGGGACACGCGGCCCTTCTTGACCACCTTGGAGGGCTCGACGTCGATCACGCCCACCTCGGAGGCGAAAACGATCAGCCCGTCTTCGGTGATCCAGAAGCGGCCCGGACGCAGGCCGTTGCGGTCCAGCGTGGCGCCAACGAGGTTGCCGTCAGTGAAGGAGACGGCGGCGGGGCCGTCCCAGGGTTCCATCAGGAGGGAGTGGTACTCGTAGAACGCACGCCGGGCCGGGTCCATGGTGGCGTGGTTCTCCCAGGCCTCCGGGATCATCATCATGATCGAGTGCGTGATGGGCCGGCCGGAGAGCCACAGCAGTTCCGCTACCTCGTCGAAGGACGCGGAGTCCGAGGCGCCGGGGGTGCAGATGGGGTACAGCTCTTCGGGCGAGTCGCCCAGCAGCGGGTTGGCGAGCTGGGACTGGCGTGCGCGCATCCAGTTGCGGTTGCCCTTGACGGTGTTGATTTCACCGTTGTGGGCGATGGTCCGGAACGGCTGCGCGAGTGGCCACGACGGGAAGGTGTTGGTGGAGAAGCGCGAGTGCACGATCGCGAGCTTGGTCTTGAACCGCTTGTCCGACAGATCCGGGTAGAACGGCTCCAGCTGGGCGGTGGTGAGCATGCCCTTGTAGACGATGGTGCGCGAGGACAGCGACGGGAAATACACGCCGAACTTGTTCTGCGCACGCTTGCGGATCCGCCAGGCGCGGGAATCCAGTTCATTGCGGTCCAGTTCTTCGCCGTTGGCGGATGCCAGGAAGGGCTGGGAGAAGTACGGCATGCAGGCACGGGCCATGGCCCCCACCAGGTCGGCGACAACCGGCACCTCGCGCCAGCCGAGGACCTTCAGGCCTTCATCTGCCGCCAGGCCTTCGATGCCTGCCTTGGCGGCATCGGCTTCCCGCTGCTCGGCCGGAAGGAAGGCGGTACCGGCAACGTACTGGCCGGGTGCCGGCAGCTCGAATTCGGTGACGGCCCGGAAGAACTCGTCAGGGATCTGCATGAGCAGGCCCGCGCCATCGCCCGTTCCCTCGTCGGCCCCGACGGCTCCGCGGTGCTCAAGGTTGCGCAGCGCGGTCAAGGCGGCATCGACGATGTCGTACCCGGGTTCGCCGCGCAGCGTCGCGATGATCGCGAGGCCGCAGGCGTCCTTCTCCTGGTCCGGGTTGTACAGCCCGGCAGCCTCCGGCATGGCGGCGAAGCGCTTGAACGGCGACAGTGCAGTCCCGGACTGGTCCGGTTCGGACCAGCTGGGAGTGTTAAGAGTTTGGGTCATGGGAGACGTCCTTCCTCCTGATCGTGCGTATGGAAGGGACACCGTTGGCCCCACTCGTCGGCGCCGTTGCAAGGGCACAACAAAGTGTTGATTACTGGAAATTGTAGGTCAGCGCAGCCTGCTGTACTAACGGTTACGCAGGCCCCTGTCCGGGGCAACACCGGACAGCAGCTTCAGGCTGTACGGACGGTACCCCATGCCACGACATTGTGGTTTCGGGCTCTTCGAGCGGTGGCTCTACTGCCCTGCGCGGCCGGCGCCCTACTTGCCGGTGCCGGCCTCCGGTGCGGGTTCCGTGGCTGTGCTGCCGGAGTGTCCGGCAGCCGTTGCATCCGCTCCGGGCTTTGAGCCCGAGGGTGCCGCCGCGGCTTCTTCCGTGGGGTCGGAAGCATGCCTGGAACCGCTGTGGTTACCTGGGAGATTACCACGCGAATCACTATCTGAGACAACATGGTCCGGATCACGGACGTCTGTGACTGTCCCGTCATCTGGACCGGACACCTTCTCCGGTTCACGTCCAGCCAGGTAGACAGTGTCCGGATCCGGCCGGCCCTTGAGCCCGAGGAGGATGAACGCGGCCAGCGCGGCAAGGAACACGAAGATGCTGGTCCAGACGTTGAGCCTGGTAGTAATGCCCAGGATGTTGATCTGTTCGGCATCATCAATACGCATGGCTTCAATCCAGACGCGGCCCAGGGTGTAGTACATGGCATACAGCCAGAAAAGCCTGCTCCGGCGGAAGTTGAACCGGCGGTCCATGGCCAGCAGGATCAGGACGCCGGCCAGGTTCCACAGGGACTCGTAGAGGAAGGTGGGGTGGAACAGCGTGTCCGCAGGCATGCCGGCGGGAAAGTTGGGGTTGTTGGCATCGATCTGCAGGCCCCACGGAAGGGTGGTGGGACCGCCGAAGAGTTCCTGGTTGAAGTAGTTGCCCCACCGGCCGATGGCCTGTGCCAGAAGCAGGCCCGGCGCTGCGGCATCGACGAAGGCACTGAGCTTGACGCCGCTGCGGCGGCAGCCGATCCATGCGCCAACGGCACCGAGGACGACGGCGCCCCAGATTCCCAGCCCGCCCCGCTGGATCTGCGGGATCAGGGAAAGGTCTCCCGTGCCGTCGAAGCCCGGGCCGAAATAGGCGTCCGGTGATGACACCACGTGGTAGAGCCGGCCGCCGATGATGCCAAAGGGAATGGCCCAGATGACGATGTCCCAGACGCTGCCTTCAGGGGCTCCCCGCTTCGCCCAGCGGACCGACGTCAGCCACAGGCCCACGACGATGCCGGCCAGGATGCACAGCGCGTAAGCGTGGATCCGCAGGCTTCCCCAGGGCAGGGGGATGTCGAAGCCGGACCAGTCCGGGCTGGGGATGCTGGCGGACACCAGCGTGGGTGCCAAGGCGGCTGCGTCAAGGAGCGGCTGCATGTTCTAGGCCCCGGCTTCCTGTGCCAGGCCCGATTCACGGGCCAGGCCGGTGCTGAGGTCCTTGGTGAGGGCGCCGACGGCGTCCACTCCCCCGTCGCGGAGGGCTGCCACCAGGGCAGTACCGACGATGACGCCTTCGGCGTAGGCGGCGATTTCGCGGACCTGGTCCGCAGTGGAGACACCAAGGCCCACGCAGACGCGTTCGGCGCCGGCGCCGTGCGCGGCTGCCACGACATCCTTGGCCGCCGAGCTGACCGATGTCCGGGCGCCGGTAACACCCATGATGGAAACGGCGTAGACAAAGCCGCGGCTGGCGTCCACGGTCCGCTGCATGCGCTCCGGCGTGGAGGACGGTGCCACCAGGAACACCCGGTCCAGGCCGTACTTGTCGGAGGCTGCCATCCATTCTGCGGCCTCGTCGGGGATCAGGTCCGGGGTGATGAGCCCGGCTCCCCCGGCTTCGGCGAGCCGGCGCGAGAACTCATCCACGCCCATCCGGACCACGGGGTTCCAGTAGGTCATGACCAGCACGGCGGCGTCGGTCTTGCTGGTGATGCCGGCAACGACGTCGAAGACCTGGCTGACGTGGAAGCCCTTGGCCAGTGCCTCGGTGGTGGCAGTCTGGATGACCTGGCCGTCCATGACGGGATCGGAATACGGGATGCCGATCTCAATCAGGTCGGCGCCGTTTTCGGCCAGGGCAATGCCGGCGGCGATGGTCTCCGGCACGCTGGGGTAGCCGGCCGGGAGGTAGCCGATGAGCGCCGAGCGCCCCTGCGAACGGGCCCTGTCAATGGCTGCTGCCGATTTGCTGGTGGTCCCTGCCTGGCTGGCGATGTCTGCGCTGCTCACAGCTGCTCCCCCTCTTTGCCGATTTCGGATTCGGCGGAATTCTTGTCCAGCAGGTCAAACCATTCGGCTGCTGTTGCTACGTCCTTGTCACCGCGGCCCGACAGGTTGACGATGATGATCTTCCCGCCTGCGGAGGCCGGGTCTTCGGCGGCCATCCGCTGCCCCACCTTGATGGCTCCTGCCAGCGCGTGGGAGGACTCAATGGCGGGGATGATGCCTTCGGTGCGGCAGAGGAGGCGGAAGGCGTCCATCGCTTCGCCGTCGGTGATGGGCTCGTAGCTGACCCGTCCGATGTCGGCCAGGTAGGAGTGCTCCGGGCCGACGCCCGGGTAGTCCAGTCCGGCGGAGATGGAGTGCGACTCGATGGTCTGCCCGTCGTCGTCCTGCATCAGGTAGGAACGTGCACCGTGGAGCACGCCCGGCTTGCCCAGGGTGATGGTGGCGGCGTGACGGCCGGTCTCCACTCCGTCGCCCCCGGCTTCGAACCCGTAGATCTTCACGCTGGGATCGTCCAGGAATCCGTGGAAGATGCCGATGGCGTTGGAGCCGCCACCGATGCAGGCGCAGACAGCGTCCGGGAGCCGGCCTTCCTGCTCAAGGATCTGGGCACGGGCTTCCTCCCCGATGACTTCATGGAAGTAGCGCACCATGGCGGGGAACGGGTGGGCGCCGGCAGCGGTGCCCAGCAGGTAGTGGGTGGTGGACACGTTGGCCACCCAGTCGCGGAGGGCGTCGTTGATGGCGTCCTTGAGGGTCTGGGATCCGCTGGTCACGGGGATGACCTTGGCGCCCAGGAGTTCCATCCTGGCAACATTCAGCGCCTGGCGGCGGCAATCCTCGGCACCCATGTAGACGACGCATTCCAGGCCCATGAGGGCGGCGGCGGTGGCGCTGGCCACACCGTGCTGGCCCGCACCGGTCTCGGCAATGATGCGGGTTTTGCCCATGCGTTTGGCCAGCAGTGCCTGGCCCAGGACGTTGTTGATCTTGTGGGACCCGGTGTGGTTAAGGTCCTCGCGCTTGAGGAACACCCGGACGCCCCCGGCGTGCTGGGAGAACCGCTTGGCTTCCGTGAGCAGGGATGGCCGGCCGGAGTAGTTCTTGTTCAGGTCCGCGATCTGCGCCCGGAAATCGGGATCGTCCTTGGCCTTGTTGAAGGTCTCCTCAAGTTCGTCCAGGGCGGCGATCAGGGACTCGGGCATCCATCGGCCGCCGTAATTGCCGAAGTACGGCCCCGGGGCGTGGCGGAGGGATCCGCCCTGCAGGAATGCTTCCGCGGTGGTGTTGTCAGCGTTTCCTGAAGGTGCTTGAGCCATCAGTCCTGTCCTGTTCGAAGTTGGAGGTCAAAAATCTGCTGTCCCGGCACAGTGCCGGAGGGTAAGCCTGTCCTGCGGGCCAGCGTCGCGCTGTCCCGCAGGTGGCCGGGTGGTGCGTGCCTTAGCTGCGGGCAGCAATGGCGGCGGCACCTGCGGCAGTGAACTCGGCGATGCGTTCCCGCGGCGTGGCATGGCTCACCAAGGCTTCGCCCACCAGTATCGCGTTGGCGCCGCTGGCGGCGTAATGCGTCACGTCATCCGCGTCGCGGACGCCTGATTCGGCAACCACGACGGCCTCGGCGGGAATCATTCCTGCCAGTGCGGCAAAGACGGAACGGTCGACGTCGAGCGTCTTCAGGTTGCGCACGTTGACGCCAATGATCCGGGCGTTGGCCGCGATGGCCCGCTCGATCTCTTCCTCCGTGTGCGTCTCCACCAGCACGTTCATGCCCAGTTCCCGGCTGAGGGCGCTGAACTCGGTGAGCTGGGCGTCGGAGAGCGCGGCCACGATGAGGAGGATGAGGTCGGCGCCGTGGGCACGGGCTTCCCAGATCTGGTACTCGTCGAGGGTGAAGTCCTTGCGCAGCAGGGGAACGTCGACGGCGGCGCGCACGGCGTCGAGGTCGGCGAGGGAGCCGTTGAAGCGGCGCTGTTCGGTGAGGACGCTGATGACGGAGGCACCGCCGTCGGCGTACTGCCGGGCGAGCGACGCCGGATCCCCGATGCTGGCGAGATCGCCTTTGGAGGGGCTGCGGCGCTTGATTTCGGCGATGACTTTCAGCTGTTCCCGGGTTGGGGAGGTTCCGCCGAGGGCAGCCCAGGCATCGCGGGCAGGTGCCGCCGCCTGGGCCAGGTCCTTCAGCTCAGCCAAGGAAACGAGCCGCTTCCTGGCGTCCATATCCTCCCTGACACCGGCGTTGATGTCGTCGAGAACAGTCGCCATCAGTGGCCGGAGTTCTTCAGCTTGCTGCCTTCGACGCCGTAGCCTGCCTTGCGCATGACGTAACCGAGGATCAGGCCGATGACCATGACAACGGCGCCACCGATGAAGATGGGGGTGCTGGCGATGACGAAGGCGATGGCTGCGATGAGCGCGCCAACGAGCATGACGATCACGCAGGTCCACGCGGCCGGGCTGTTGCCGTGGCCCAGTTCCTGGCTGTGGTCGATGACGCCCGGGGCCACCGTGCGGGTGCCTGACTTCGAAACGGACGCAGGTGCTTTGCTCATGGAAAATCTCCTCAGGGTGGATACTGCTTACATTCTGCCATTTTTTGGCCGCCGCCCGCGTACCGCCGGGCCCGGCGCCCGGACCGGCGGCGGTGGCCGCAGGACTTAGGTGGGGTCTTCGCCGCGGGAAAGCCGGTCCCAGCTGTCGATCTCGTCCACGGGCCCTGCCGCTGCAGCGGTTCCCGCAGCGCCGGGCGCGTCGTACTTGGTGCGTGTCTTCCAGTAGCGGGACGCCGGGAGGATCAGCAGGGCTGCCAAAGCCAGCAGGCAGCCGGCGACGACGGCGAGCAGCGGGAAGGGGGTGAGCTCAACGTGCGCCTGGCTGCCGGAGATCCCGGTAGCCCCGGCAATGGTTCCCTGTGCGGCCGCGAGCGGATCCGCCAGGACCGTTGCCGCCGCGGTGACCACACCGGCGGAGGCCAGGACGATGATGGCGGTAATGATCCAGCGGGCGATCCTGCCGGCGATGGCCGCTGCCAGTCCCCCGGCAAGGGCCACCAGGGCCAGGGCCGTGACGGTGGTGGCGGCTTTGCTGCCCTGCACCTGGATGGCGCTTTGGGCGGCGGCGGCCTGGCCCACCTGGTTGGGGTCCAGGGTGGCGGTCATCCAGGTCTGCGTGGTGGTACCGAAGGCTGCCAGCGCGAGGAGGGCGATCAGCATCACCAGCGTGGACTTGCGCGCCCACACCGGCGCACCCCGTTTGGTCCGCGGCTTGCGCGGTGTGCCGGTGTTGCCCGCCGTCAGCCCGGAACCGGACATCAGGACTCCGTCCCGCCGGGAAGGGATTCCGCCGAAATGTTCTGCAACGATCCGGCAGTGTGGACCGCGCGCAGCGGGGCTGCCGCCTTGTTGACGGTTTCCAGGGCCTCAGTGGGGTTTACCGAGTCCGCCACGATGCCGCCGCCGGCCTGGACATACGCGCGTCCCTCCCGGATCAGCGCGGACCTGATGGCAATCGCCATGTCCATGTCCCCGGCGAAGTCGAGGTAGCCCACCACGCCGCCGTAGATGCCGCGGCGGTGCGGTTCCAGTTCGTCGAGGAGGCGCAGGGCCCGGGGCTTGGGGGCTCCGGACAAGGTGCCCGCGGGGAAGGTGGCTTTCAGGACGTCGTAGGCCTTGGCCTGCGGCGAAAGCTGCCCCACCACGGTGGATACCAGGTGCATGATGTGGCTGAAGCGCTCCACCTCCATGAACTGGGTGACATCCACCGTGCCGGCAACGCAGACCTTGGAGAGGTCGTTGCGGGACAGGTCCACCAGCATCAGGTGCTCGGCGCGTTCCTTCTGGTCCGCCAGCAGTTCCTCGGCCAGGGCCTTGTCCGCTTCGACCGTCTTGCCGCGGGGGCGGGAGCCGGCGATGGGGTGGGTGATGACTTCCTCGCCCGTGACCGTCACCAGCGCCTCCGGGGAGGACCCGACGATGGAATATTGGCGGCCGTCGGCGTCTTCGAGGCTGAAGATGTACATGTACGGGCTGGGGTTGGTGTTCCGCAGGACCCGGTAGACATCCAGCGCGGACGCCTTGCACTCCATCTCGAAGCGCCGCGAGATCACCACCTGGAAGACCTCGCCGTCAACGATGGCTTCCTTGCCGCGGTCCAGGGCGGCTAGGTATTCAGCCTCGTCCCAGCGCTCCTGGACACTGGAGGCGAAGTCCAGGGCTGCCGGCGCCAGCACGGACACGGGCTGGACCACGGGGGTGCTGACCTTCGCCAGCAGGGCCTTCACCCGCGCCACGGCGTCGTGCCAGGCCTCGTCCACCCGTTCAGAGCTGTTGTCGAAATTGATGGCGTTGGCGATGAGCAGGACCGTGCCGTCCACATTGTCGTGCACCGCCATGTCCGTGACCAGGTTCAGGGCCATCTCCGGCAGGTTCAGGTCGTCCTCGGGCGGACTGACCAGCCGTTCCCAGTGCCGGACGGTTTCCCAGCCGAGGAAGCCCACCAGGCCGGAGGTAAACGGCGGCAGCCCCTCGAAGCGGTCAGTACGCAAGGCATCGATGGTGTCGCGGATGGCGTCCACCGGGCTGCCGCTGACGGGCACCCCGGCAGGCGGTTCACCCAGCCAGTGCGCCTGGCCGTCCTTGGTGGTCAGGGTGGCCCGGGACCTGGCGCCAATGAAGGAATAGCGGGACCAGGCTCCGCCCACAGCGGCCGATTCCATGAGGAAGGTGCCGGGCTGTCCCTGGGCGAGCTTCCGGTACAGGCCAATGGGGGTTTCGGCGTCCGCGAGGACCTTGAGCCGGACGGGAATGACGCGGCTGTGGCCGGCGAGTTCCCGGAACTCCTCAAGGCTTGGGCTGATGGTTCCGAGGTCCTGCATGGCTGTGCTTGTCCGCCTGTTCTTCGAATGGCCCGGCCGTACCGGCACCGTGGATGTGCTTGCTGGTTGTGCCCCGGCCGGGTGCAGTCCGGCCTGTGCTGTGTTCTCCGCCTAGCCTGCGTGGCCGGGCACGACGTCCAGGCCCCTGCCGTCGAAGCAGGTCCGGGTGCCGGTGTGGCAGGCGGCTCCCACCTGGTCCACGCGCACCAGCAGTGCGTCGCCGTCGCAGTCCATGGCAACGGATTTGACCCACTGGACGTGTCCCGAGGTGTCACCTTTGCGCCAATATTCCTGGCGGGAACGGGAGTAGAACGTCACGCGGCCGGTGGTCATGGTGCGGTGCAGGGCTTCGTCGTCCATCCAGCCCAGCATGAGCACTTCGTTCGTGTCGTACTGCTGCACCACGGCGGCCACGAGGCCCGCAGCGTCGCGCTTGAGCGCGGCGGCCAGCTCCCGGGGAAGCGGGCTTGCCGGCAGGGTGGATCCAGCGGACGACGCCGGCGCGTGCGGCGCGGCGGATCCTGCGGTGTGGACGGGGGTTGGCTGCTCAGACATCGGGTCAAGTCTAGTGCCTTCGCAGGCCCGCCCTCCTTTGTGAACAACGGCACGCCACCGGCCGCCGCCGTGCTGCCCATCTCCACACCACTCGTGCTAGTTTCACAAGTGATGCATTTCGTCGAACCGTCCCGAGAAGTCCTGGCCGAAACCCTGCTTGCGGCCGGCCCTGACGCGCCCACTCTGTGCAAGGGCTGGCGTACCAGGGACCTTGCCGCGCACCTTTACCTGCGCGAGCGGAAGGCCGCCGTCGGGCTGGGTTTGATCATCAAGCGCCTGGCCAAGGCATCGGACCAGGCCACCGCGAAGCTGGCAGCCAAGCTGGCCAGACCCGAGGACTATGCCCGCCTGGTCAACACGTTCCGCGGCGGGCCGCCGGCCCTCTCCCCCATGAGCATCCCGGCGCTGGATGAGAGCGCCAACCTGATCGAATACTTTGTGCACACGGAGGACGTCCGGCGTGCCGTGGACCGGTGGGCGCCCAGGGCGCTGGACGAGGCATACTCGGATGCCCTCTGGGATGAACTCGTCAAACGCGCCGCCATCCTGTACCGCGGCGTGGACCTGGGCATTGTCCTGGTCCACCCCTCCGGACCCCGCCACGTCGCCAAGCGCGCACCGGTTTCCGTCGCCATCGTCGGCGAGCCGGGCGAACTGCTGATGCACGCCCATGGCCGCACCCGCCACGCCCTGGTCACCTTCGAAGGCCAGCCGGACGCCGTCGCCCTTCTGCAGTCAGCCGAAGTAGGACTCTAGTCCCCACCCGCCCCCTAACCTCGCAAGTCCGCGCCGGCTCCCTGCCCTCGCAAGCTCGGTCCGGGGCCCTCGCCGGAGCGGCTCCACGGCCAGGGAACCATGCGGGCGTGGGCCCATGCACCGGTCCTAGCGGACTTCAAACCCGGCGGCGCGGATGGCGTCCTTGACCTGGGACATCATGTTGTCCGGTCCCCAGTGGAAAATCGAAGCGGCCAGGACGGCGTCCGCGCCAGCGGCAACGGCGGGCGGGAAGTGGGCGGGCTCCCCTGCTCCGCCGGAGGCAATGATGGGCACCCTGACGGCGGCCCGGACCAGCTTGATGAGCTCGAGGTCGAACCCGTCCTTGGTGCCGTCGGCATCGATGGAATTGAGCAGGATCTCCCCGACGCCGCGGTCGGCTGCTTCCTTTGCCCATTCAATGGCGTCGATCCCGGTGCCGGTGCGGCCGCCGTGGGTGGTCACTTCGAAGCCCGACGGCGTGGGCTGGGAACCCGGGCGCGTCCGGCGCGCGTCGACGGACAGGACCAGCACCTGCGAACCAAAGTGCCGGGTGATCTCATCGATGACGTCCGGGCGGGCTACGGCCGCGGTGTTGATCGAAGCCTTGTCCGCTCCATAGCGCAGGAGCTTGTCCACCTCGGCCACGCCCCGGACGCCGCCGCCAACGGTGAGCGGGATGAAGACTTCCTCGGCGGTGCGCCGGACGACGTCGAACGTGGTCTCCCGGTTGCCGGAGGATGCGGTGACGTCGAGGAACGTCAGTTCGTCGGCGCCGGCGTTGTCGTAGCGGTGGGCGAGTTCCACGGGGTCCCCGGCATCGCGGAGGCCCTCGAAGTTGACGCCCTTGACGACGCGCCCGGCGTCGACATCAAGGCAGGGAATGACCCGTACTGCTACTGCCATGGGAACTCCTGGTATTCAGTGGTGCTGGGAAGCCGGTGATCAGATGCGGCAGGCGTGGATGCTGCTGACCAGGATGGCGCGGGCGCCCAGGTCGTAGAGTTCATCCATGATCCGGTTGGTTTCCTTTTTGGGCACCATGGACCGGACGGCTACCCAGTCGGAGTCCCGCAGCGGGGAGACGGTGGGCGATTCGAGGCCCGGAGTCAGGCTGGCGGCCTTCTCCACGAGCTCCTTGCGGATGTCGTAGTCCATCAGGACGTACTGGCGCGCCACGAGGACGCCCTGGAGGCGGCGGATGAGGACCTCGATCTCCTTCGCCGTGCCGTTTGCGGCGTCTCCTGCACCGGCGCGCCGGATCAGCACAGCCTCGGACTTGAGGATGGGCTCACCGAAAATCTCCATGCCGGCGGCCTTGAGGGTGTTGCCGGTCTCCACGACGTCGGCGATGGCGTCGGCAACGCCGAGGCGCACGGAGGATTCGACCGCACCGTCGAGCCGGACCACCTTGGCGTTGATACCGCGTTCTGCCAGGTAGTTGCGCAGCAGGCCGTCGTAGCTGGTGGCGAGGCGCTTGCCTTCAAGTTCGGCGGCGGAGCTGAAATCGCCCACGGGGCCGGCAAATCGGAAGGTGGAGGCGGCGAATCCCAGTGGAAGCAGTTCCTCGGCTTCCACCTCTGCATCCAGCAGCAGGTCGCGGCCGGTGATGCCGACGTCGAGGGTGCCCCGGCCCACGTAGACCGCGATATCGCGGGGGCGGAGGAAGAAGAACTCGATGTCGTTGTCAGGGTCCACCATGACCAGCTCGCGGCTGTCGCGCCGCTGCCGGTATCCGGCCTCGGAGAGCATGGCGGAGGCGGCTTCGGACAGGGAGCCCTTGTTGGGGACGGCTACTCGCAGCATGTCAAATTCTTTCTGGGGTGGAAGGTTTGGCTTTCAGGCAGTGCAGGCCACAGCTGGCCCGGCGGCAGGGCGCCGGACCGGTGGCTACAGATGCTTGTAGACGTCTTCCAGAGTCAGGCCTTTGGCGAGCATCAGGACCTGCAGGTGGTACAACAGCTGGGAGATTTCCTCGGCCGCAGCTTCATCGGATTCATATTCGGCAGCCATCCAGACCTCGGCTGCTTCCTCAACGACTTTTTTGCCGATGCCGTGAACACCGGACTCCAATTCAGCGACGGTGCGGGAGCCTTCCGGGCGGGTGGCTGCCTTCTCGCTGAGTTCAGCGAACAGCGTCTCGAAATTCTTCACGCCCTCCAGCCTACTTGGTGCGGCCGGGGCAGCGCTTCCCGGGCTGTTGCATGACGGGCGCGATGTGATGGATTACACACCGCGCCCGTCCAGCATGCGGCCGCTTAGCGCTGGTACTGCTTGAGCACGACGGCGGTGGCCAGCGCCGCCGTGACGGCCTCGTGGCCCTTGTCTTCCTTGGAGCCGGGCAGGCCTGCGCGGTCCAGGCCCTGCTGTTCGTTGTCACAGGTGAGGACGCCGAAGCCGACCGGTACGCCCGTGGACACGCTGACGTCGGTGAGGCCAGACGTCGCGGCCTGGCAGACGTAGTCGAAGTGCGGGGTGCCGCCGCGGATCACGACGCCGAGGGCAACCACGGCGTCAAAGTGCGGCGCCAGGCGTGCGGCCGCCACGGGAAGTTCGAAGCTGCCGGGAACGCGCAGCACGGTGGGTTCGGCGATGCCGGCATCCTTTGCGGCACGGAGTGCACCGTCCAGGAGGCCGTCCATGATCTGCGTGTGCCAGCTGGCTGCGACGATTGCGAGCTTCAGCTGGGAAGTCTCGGCGGGGTTGAGGGTGCTGAGGTCGATATCGGGGGCGCCGTGTCCGCTCATGGGTTTCTTGTGTTCCGTTCGTTCGTGAAGACGTCAGTCTTGTTCGTGGTCATAGGAGGTTTCGGAGGCCGTTGCAGGAACGGGGACCACCTGCGTGTCCAGCAGCAGCCGGTGCTCCATGCGGTCCTTCTTGGTGCGCAGGTACCGGATGTTCTGCTCGCGGGACGGGACCTCGGTGGGAACCATTTCCACCACCGTCACGCCGGCGTTGGCAAGCCTGTTCTGCTTGTCCGGGTTGTTGCTCAGCAGCCGCACCTCGTGCAGGCCCATTTCGGCGAGGATCTGTGCCGCGGCCTTGTAGCAGCGGGCATCCACCGGCAGGCCCAGCTGTTCATTGGCCTCCACAGTGTCGAAGCCGGCTTCCTGGAGCGCGTAGGCCTTGATCTTGTTGGCCAGGCCAATGCCGCGGCCTTCCTGGCCGCGGAGGTAGAGCAGGGTTCCGCCGTTGTCCCGGATCAGCTCCAGAGCGAAGGCGAGCTGCTCGCCGCAGTCGCAACGGTAGGAACCAAAGACATCCCCGGTGAGGCACTCGGAGTGCAGCCGGACAAGGGGAGCTTTTCCGTCGGTGGGAGCGTTGGGTGAACTGACGGCCAGATGCTCCACGCCGGTGACGAGGTCCGTCCACGCCTGTGCCACGAAGTCGCCAAAGGCTGTGGGCAGTTGCACCACGGGCCCTCCGCTGACGGGGTGGGGCGCTTCACCGGACACCGTGTGGGGCTTCCGGTGGCCGTTGTGCTGGCTGTCGTCGCTGGCTGCCGCTGCCGTCATCGTTTCTCCTTCTCTCCACCCGGGACCGCCCGGGCATCCTCATCCGGTGCTCCCCCGGTCCCGGCTTCAAGATACGCCACCAGGTCCTCGATGGAGATGAGGGGACACCCATGTTCAGCTGCGAACGAACGAAGCCCGTCAAGGCGCATCATTTCGCCGTCGTCGTACACCACTTCCGCGATCACACCCACAGGCTCGAGGCCGGCAAGGCGGCACAGGTCCACTGCGGCCTCGGTGTGCCCCTGGCGTTCCCGCACACCTCCATCAACTGCCCGGAGCGGAAAAATATGCCCCGGCCGGGTCACGGATGCGGGGCCGGCCTGCGGATCCGCCAGAATCAGGGCGGTCAGGGCGCGGTCGGTGGCGGAGATTCCCGTGCTGACACCAATGGCCGCATCACAGGAGACGGTGTAGGCGGTGCCTTTTGCGTCCTCGTTGACGGCGGTCATGGGAGGCAGGGCCAGCGCATCGGCGCGGTCCCCTGTCAGCGGCACGCAGATCACGCCGGAGCTGTACCTGATGGTCCAGCCCATCAGCGCGGGTGTGGCGTGCTGGGCGGCGAAGATGATGTCACCTTCGTTTTCGCGGTCCTCGTTATCGACCACCAACACCGGGCGGCCGGCGGCCATGGCCCGCACCGCGTCCGCGATGGAGTCCAGTCCCCGGACGGGCGCGGGAGCCGCATTGGCTGCGGCGTCGGTGGAAACAGCGTGTTCCAGGCGTACGGCCGCGTTCACCGAGCACCTCCTGCAATGGCGGTGTCGCCGCTGCCCGCAGTTGCCCCGGCGCCGCTGAAGGCAAGCAGCCGTTCGGTGTATTTGGCCAGGACGTCGACTTCCAGGTTCACGCGGCTGCCGGTGGTTTTGGTGCCCAGTCCGGTTTCGGCGAGGGTGGTGGGGATCAGGCCCACTTCGAACCATGGTTCCGGCTCTGGCGCGGGGCTGACGGCCGTCACGGTGAGGGAGACGCCGTCGATGGCGATGGAGCCTTTCTCGGTAATGTAGCGGGCCAGGTTGGCGGGGACGCCGAAGCGCAGCCGCTCCCAGTTGCCTTGCGGTTCCCGTTCCAGCAGCACGCCCACCCCGTCCACATGGCCCTGCACCACGTGGCCGTCCAGGCGGCCGCCCGCGGGAACGCAGCGTTCCAGGTTGACGGAGTCCCCTGCGGCGAGCTCGCCGATGGTGCTCCGGACCAGGGTCTCCCCCATGACGTCGACGCTGAAGTCCTTGCCGTCGATCGCTGTAGCGGTGAGGCAGACCCCGTTGACGGCGATGGAGCCGCCAAGTGGCAGCCCCTCGGTGGAGGCTGGCGCGTGCAGCCGGACGGTGGCGCTGGTGTTGCCGTCGCGCTCCACGGACAGCACCTGCCCCTGCTCGGCAATAATTCCGGTAAACATCAGTAGCCTCCCTGGGCTGGCTCCGCGGCTGTGCGGGTTGGTGGGTGGTCAAGTGCAACGTGCCGTTGCGGTCTGAGGTGGAGCCTGAGGTCCCGGCCCAGCGCCCGGACCGCGCCGCCGTCGGACGCGTCCCATTCCCACTGTTGGGCGTCGGGAAGGCTGGTGATGCCGAGCCCGTTCAGCGCCGGGGTGCCGGATCCCAGCAGCGTGGGCGCCAGGTACACGATGAGTTCGTCCACCAGGCCGGCCGCCAGGAAGGAACTGAGGATGCTGGAGCCGCCTTCCACCATGACGTGGCGGACGCCGGACGCGTACAACATGGACAGTGCCTCACGGGGATCCCGGGTGGGGAGGTGGACAGCCAGGCCGTCGTCCCCGTGGATTGCAGCGTCCTCCGGGATGGCACGCAGGCCCATGACGGCGCGTACGGGCTGCTTGGGCGCCGGTTTGCCGTCGCCGTCCCGGGCGGTCAGCCGGGGGTCGTCCACCAGCACGGTCTGGGTGCCCACCAGGATGGCATCGATGCGGCTGCGGATCCCGTGGTTGTCCGCCAGGGACTCCGGGCTGGAGATCCATTGGCTGGTGCCGTCCTCGGCGGCGATGCGGGCGTCAAGGGTCTGCGCAATGTGGAGTGTGACGAAGGGCCGCCTGGCCGCTACTGCCTCGAACCACTGCCGGTTCAGGTCCAGGGCTTCGTCGGCGCCCAGTCCGCTGCGGACCCGGACGCCGGCTGCCCGCAGTGTTGCCGCGCCGCCGGCAGCGGGGTCGTGGGGATCGTCCACGGCGTAGACCACGTCGGTGATCCCGGCGGCGATGATCGCTTCGGTGCAGGGCCCGGTGCGGCCCACGTGGTTGCAGGGTTCCAGGGTGACCACCATGGTGCAGCCGGAAAGATCCAGCCCGACGGCGGCGGCCTGGGCAATGGCGTCGGCTTCGGCGTGTGCGGTGCCGGCACCGCGGTGGTGGCCTGCCACAAGCTGCTTGCCGTCAGCACTTACGACGACGGCGCCCACCAGCGGGTTCGCCCCGCGGGGGCCTTCGAGGGCAGCCTGCAGGGCCCGTTCCATGGCGTGTGTTTCGGCGGCGGTGAAGGCAGAAACCATCCCGGCGGCCGGCTTGAGCTTGACGGCGCCCGTCATGCGGCTGCCGTGGTGGAGATGTTGCCAGCTTGTAGAGTTGCTGGGCTTGCGGCGTCTAAGAGCCATCGCTGCGGGTTCATTGTGCGTCGTTCCTTCCCTGTCGAACCGCGATGGCTCCGGGGATACGACAGCAGAACGCTGCGAAGCCTCAAGGCTGCGCAGATACAGCTGTACGTGCTTCTCTCATCCAGACTTTAACTGTCGGTACCGGAATTCCACCGGTTCAACCGTCTGCCGGAGCCCTCCTGGGAGGACACCTGCGCGCGGGTCGCGGACTGTCACCGCCGGTTCGGACTTACACCGACCCCGGAGCACGTATGTGTGTTGTTATTGTGCCACAACCGGAATGGGCTCCCGGTTATTCCGTCGCCGCACGTAACGCGCTGCTGCCCCGGGCGCGAAGCAGGTCGATGGCTTTGGCCGGATCGTCGGCACCATAGACGGCTGAACCGGCTACGAAGACGTTGGCGCCGGCTTCGGCAGCACGGACGATGGTCTCTTCCGTGATGCCGCCGTCCACCTGGATGGCCACGCCCAGCCCTGAACCCTCCACAGCCGCACGGGCCCTGCGGATCTTGGGCAGGGTGATGTCCAGGAAGGCCTGCCCGCCGAAGCCGGGTTCAACGGTCATGATGAGCAGCATGTCCAGTTCCGGCAGCATGTCCAGGTAGGGCTCCACCGGGGTTGCGGGGCGCAGCGCCATGCCCGCTTTGGAACCCCTGCTCCGCAGTTCCCGCGCCAGCTTGATGGGCGCAATGGAAGCCTCCGCGTGGAAGGTCACGGAGGCCAGGCCTGCGTCCGCGAAACCGGGAGCCCAGCGGTCGGCGTCGGCAATCATCAGGTGGGCGTCGAGCGGAACGGGGCTGACGGCCTGGATCCGCTCCACCACGGGCAGCCCGATGGTCAGGTTGGGGACGAAGTGGTTGTCCATCACGTCCACGTGCACGGCGTCGGCATTGCTGATCCGCCGCAATTCGGCTTCGAGGTTGACGAAGTCGGCGGAGAGGATGCTCGGGTTAATGCAGCACTGCGTCACGGGGGTGCCTTTCGCTGGTTGTTCTGGTCCCACGGCACAGTTGGCGTGGTGGTTTCCGGGTGTCGCGCCGTCCCTGCTGGTCAGGCTTTCTTCCTGATCAAGGCCAGGAACATCGCATCGGTGTGATGGATGTGCGGCCAGAGCTGCGCCGTCAGTTCATGGCCGGCAGCCAGGCTGCCGGTCAGGCTGACCGCGTCCAGGGCCGCGCCGGCGTCGAGGAGTTCCAGGTCGGGACGCTTGCGCAGCACATCGCTGACCACGGCTGTGGTCTCGGCGGGATGCGGCGAACACGTCACATAGGCCACTACTCCCCCGGGACGGACGGCTTCCAGGGCCGAGGCCAGCAGCCCGCGCTGCAGCGGGCCAAGGTCTGCAATGTCCTTCGGTGAACGCCGCCAGCGGGACTCCGGCCTGCGGCGGAGCGCACCCAGGCCGGTGCAGGGAACGTCCACCAGGACACGGTCATACCGCTCCGGCTGTTCGGCGCCGACGTCCCTGCCGTCGCCGGTGCGGACCTGCCAGCTGCCATGCGGCACGGCGGACAACGCCTGGCTGACCAGCTTGGCCCGGTGCGGGGCGGGTTCGTTCGCCAGCAGGGTGGCGCCACGCTGGTGGGCCAGCGCGCCGAGGAGCGCCGCCTTCCCGCCGGGACCGGCGCAAAGATCGAGCCATGCTTCAGCGTCTGCGGAAGTTGGTGGGCTTTCGCCGCCATCCGTTTGGCCGGAGGAGCCAAGGTCCGCTGCGGCCAGTGCCCTGGCCACCAGCTGGGATCCGACGTCCTGTACGCGGAGGGTGCCGGCGCGGACGGAGGACAGCCGGCCGAGGTCTCCGCCGCTGGAGAGCGCTGAGCCCTCGACAAGTTCCCCGGGGGTGGCGCCGCTTTCCAGTGCCTCGTCCAGGCTGCCGAGCCCGGGCAGGGCCACGAGGTTGACGACGGGTGCATCGTTGTCGGCTTCCAGCAGTTGGTCGATGTCGTCTGCGGGACGGCCGTGCGCCACGAGCGACTGGCGCATGGCGCGGACGATCCACTCGGGGTGGGCGTACCTGACGGCCGCTATTTTGACGGCGTCGGTTTCGCCCTCCACCAGCAGGTCCAGCCATTCCGCCAGGGTGCGGGCAGCAACCTTGCGAAGGACGGCGTTGATCAGCGTCGACGGTCCGGCGCCGATCACGG
Organism: Pseudarthrobacter sp. C4D7; assembly: GCF_013359725.1. Taxonomy (GTDB): domain Bacteria; phylum Actinomycetota; class Actinomycetes; order Actinomycetales; family Micrococcaceae; genus Arthrobacter. The sequence goes on from NZ_JABFMW010000016.1 coordinate 46,448, forward strand.
CACGGGCAAGTCCGACGGTCTGGTCAAGTGCCGCGTGGGCGGGAACCCTCATGGCCAGCAGCTGGTGGGCTCCGATGCGGAGGGCGTCCAGGATGGCTGGGTCAAGCTGGTCCAGGGGACGGTCCACGCACCGCGCCAGGATGGCGTCGTAGGTGCCCTGGTTGCGGAGCGCTCCATAGCTCAGCTCGGTGGCGAAGCCGGCATCCCGCTTGTCCAGGTGATGGTGCCGGATCCGGGCAGGAAGGACCAGGTTGGCGTAGGCGTCCTCTGCGGCTACGGCGCGGAGGACTTCAAAAGCCACCAGGCGGGATGGATCTGCGCGCCTGGTGCGCTGGGACGGCGCCTGGTCGGTAAAGCCCCGCTGCGGACCGCGGTTGCGTTCCCGGCCCTTGGCGTTGCGCCGGCTGGCGTCGCGGGGTCCGCCGTTGCCACGGCCGCCGCCGCCCTGGCCGCCTTTCCCGCCGCCGCTGCGTGCTCCGGCACCGTCCCGTCCGCCTGTATTGCCTCCGGACCCGGTCATTCAAACACCACGCTCTCCAGTGTTGCCAAACCGCGCGCCCAGTCGGCGGCGGCCATCATCTTTTTCCCGGCCGGCTGGATACGGGTCAGTTCCACCGCGTGCGACCCCGTACCCACCAGCACGTCTTTGCCCTGCAAGGCCACGGCTCCGGGCGGAAGGCCCGGGACGTCCGGCCGGAGCCGGACCGGTTCGAGCTTGACGCGCTGGCCCTCCAGCATGGTCCACGCGCCGGGCTCGGGGGTGGCACCACGCGCCTGCCTGCTGATGGCAAGGGCCGGGTGCGCCCAGTTCAGGTGGCCATCCTCGAGGGTCAGTTTGGGCGCCAGCGTGACATCGCCGGCCTGTGGCTGCGGCGCTGCCTTGCCGGCACCGATGGCGGACAGCGTCTGGGCCAGAAGGACTGCGCCGCTGTGGGACAGCCGCTCCAGCAGGTCACCTGCAGTGTCCTGGGGCTTGACGGTCTCCGTCAGGGTTCCGAAGACGGGGCCGGTGTCCAGGCCTTCCTCAAGCTGGAAGGTCACGGCACCGGTGACATCGTCTCCGGCCATGATGGACCGCTGGACAGGAGCCGCCCCGCGCCATGCGGGCAGGAGCGAGAAGTGCAGGTTGACCCAACCATGGCGCGGGATGCCCAGGGCGTCGCGGGGAACCAGTCCGCCGTAGGCCACAATGGCGGCGACGTCCGGCTGGACCCTGGTGATGGCCGCGATGGCCTCGGCATCGACGCGGGCGGCGCGGATGACCTCGATGCCCAGTTCGGCGGCGCGTTGCGCAACGGGGGACGGCGTCAGTACCCGTTTGCGGCCCAGCGGCGCGTCCGGCCGGGTCAGGACGGCAACGACGTCAAAGCCGGCGTTGACCAGCGCGTCCAGGGAGGGAATTGCGACGGCGGGCGTCCCCGCGAAGAGTACCCTCACCCGGCTGCGCCGAAGCTGGCACCGGGGGTGCTGGTTCCGCCAAAGCTGGCCCCGCCGAAGCTCGAGCCCACACTCTTGGCGCGTTTGGCCGTAGTACGTCCGGCGACGGCGTCGTAATTGGCGTTACGGATGGAGCGCAGCGCCGCCTTCCGGTCCTCGCCCTCAAGGCGGTCCGTGTAAAGGATGCCGTCCAGGTGGTCGTTTTCGTGCTGGAAGCAGCGCGCCAGCAGGCCTTCACCGTCGATGGAGACCGGGTTGCCATGCATGTCGACGCCGGTGACACGGGTGGCGCGGAAACGGCGGACCGGGAAGCCCAGGCCCGGGATGGACAGGCAGCCTTCCACGTGGTCCGGCTGGTAGTCCTCGCTGTTCTCCAGGGCCGGATTGATGATGTGGCCCTCAACCCCGTCAATGCGGTAGGTGAAGATGCGCTTGCTCACCCCGATTTGGGGCGCCGCCAGCCCGGCCCCCTCCACATCCTCCATGGTCTCGGTCATATCGGCGACCAGTTTGGCAAGGTCGGGTCCGAACTCCGTCACGGGATCGGCAACTGTGCGCAGCACAGGGTCGCCGATGATGCGGATATTCAGAATAGCCATGCGCTGGGTGTCCTCACGGTTGGCGGCAAAGGGAACCTATCCAGTTTAGGTGCAGTCCCGCGGCGTGCATCGTCGCCTCAGGCGGTGCGGGCCAGGGGCGGGGGTGCGATGGGCAACAGCGCCGTGCCCGCACTGCTGGTGTCCGCGGACAGTTCCCAGACACGGCGCAGCGCGCAGAACTTCCACCAATGGTGCTTCAGGACCTCGGGGTTGGCGCGCACGGGCCGGACTTCCGTCTCTCCGATGGCCACGGCCAGCAGGACGGGGTCCTCACCGTATTTCCAGGGTTCCCAGGTCCCCGCCTGCGGATCCACGAGGCTCTCTTCCGCCTTCATGCCGGCCACCAACTGCATGACCACCTTGTCATCCAGCGGCTTGACCTGTCCGTCCCGGGTGGTGCCCTTGGTCTTGTAGTCGATCAGGCAGATGCGTCCGTTAATCCGGGCCACCAGGTCCAAGGTTCCGGCGTAGCCCACCGAGTGGTTCCAGACAGTAATTTCGGGGGCGATGGGTTCCACACGGAAGAGTTCCCACCATTCGTCAAAGCGCACGGCGAAAGCTTCCTCGCCGTTGGCGGCCAAGGCTTCGCGGGCTTCTTTCATGGTGTGCGGACGCCCCAGCGCACGCAGGGCCACCTGCTCGCAGTAGTTGTGCACCCGGTCCCCGCGCCGTGCGGCGTCGTCCCGGTATGTTTCGGCGGCCTTGGCTGCGCGGTTGATGGCCTGCTTGATTTTGGCCGGACTTCCCAGGCAATCGGAGAGCAGTGGATCGTTGGCCAGGCTGCTGGCCCCCATGTAGCCGAACCACCCGTCGAGGCCGTGCGGCTGCTGGCTGATCACCGTGGTGATGGAAGGAACCGAAAACTGTTCGGACGTTGACCGTGCGTACATCCGGCCGTATTCAGTGGCGTGGGCGAGGAGCGGATCAGTCATACAAAAGACTCTTTCACAGGGGGCCGACAAAATCTCCGGCGGCAGGGGCCGCACGCAAAAAAGGCCCGTCTCCGCTGCTGATGAGCGGAAACGGGCCTCTGCGGTGGGCGATACTGGGTTCGAACCAGTGACCTCTTCGGTGTGAACGAAGCGCGCTACCACTGCGCCAATCGCCCCGATGCATTTGAATGCTAGCCCACGTCTGCCCCAAACCAAAAATCGGCCGAACCGCAGCCGGCAGCGGCCCCTCTAAGGATCCTTCGGCCCGCGTGAAGGACCCGGGCAAGCGCGGCGCCGTCCGCGCCCTGGCCCGGGAAGCCATCCCCCCGCCGTCGGGAATTACACGCCTGTAACTCGGAAAAATCCGCGCGGTTACTGGGAAGCGGGACGCACGGCCGTCGCATGGCCCTATCCGATTTGGAGTTTCCCCGAACCTCCTATATTGTTTTTACTCGTTGGAACGCGAGGAAATGCCGGAAACGGCAGCGAATCAAGCCTCCAAAATGCGGACGTAGCTCAGCTGGTAGAGCACCACCTTGCCAAGGTGGATGTCGCGAGTTCGAATCTCGTCGTCCGCTCT
>NZ_JABFMW010000016.1:50094-91279 GCF_013359725.1 Pseudarthrobacter sp. C4D7
GGGCGATTGGCGCAGCGGTAGCGCGCTTCCCTGACACGGAAGAGGTCACTGGTTCGATCCCAGTATCGCCCACACACGAACAGCAGCTCTCCGGAGCTGCTTTTTTCGTTTCCGCGTATCCGCTGCAGGCGAACGCAATTCCCTTGGCACGCCTCCCCCGCCCGGCTAGGATCGAATGCGCGAGGAGCGACCTGGCTCCGCGATAGAAGGGAGGTGCCCGTGGGTTTGATTGACGATCTAAAGGGCAAGGCTCAGGGTCTCATCCGCGGCAACGAGCAGGCCATCAAGGACGGCATCACCAAGGCCGGCGATTTCGTCGACACCAAGACCGGCGGCAAGTACGCAGGCCATGTCGACAAAATCCAGGATGGCGCTTCCAAGCTCGTTGACAAGAACGGCACCCCGGGGCAGTCACCTGCTCCAGGGCAGGTTCCCCCGGCAGCTCCCGAAAATCCGGTTCCGCCGGTTGACAGGGCTCCGTAAAGGATTTGGCCAGGGCTTTGCCCGGCACGTCAAGGAGGTGCGGGTCCGCCGGGAGGCGGCGCCCGCACCTTTGGCGTTTAATGGCGACTCAAAGTGCAGTGATTGCCGGTTGCCCAACCCGCGCAGGTAACCTGCCGGTATGCCCAAGTCCCCCGCATCCACCACGGCAGCAAAGGCCGGAGCGATCCGGACCGATTCCCGGCCGGCAGTCGCCGGAATCGTGACCGCACTGGTGGGCTTCACTTCCTCCTTCGCCGTAGTCCTGGCCGGCCTGAAGGCCGTGGGCGCCGACCCGGCCCAGGCTGCGTCCGGTCTGCTGGCCGTCACGCTCACCGTTGGACTCGGCGTCCTGGTCCTTGCATGGCGTTCCAGGGTTCCCGTGACCCTGGCCTGGTCAACTCCGGGTGCAGCCCTGCTCGCGGCATCGGGCGTGCCCGACGGCGGGTGGCCGGCCGCCGTCGGAGCCTTCCTGGGAGCCGGTGTCCTGCTGGCCATGACTGGACTGGTGCCGGCGCTCGGCCGGCTGATGGCGCGCATCCCGTCTTCCCTGGCGCAGGCCATGTTGGCGGGGATCCTCCTCCAGCTCTGCCTGGCACCCTTCAAAGCACTCGGCACAGTTCCGGTCTTTGTTGCTCCGGTGATCCTGTGCTGGCTGCTAATGATGAAGTTCGCACCGCGCTGGGCGGTGCCCGGAGCCCTTCTCGTGGCCTTGGCAGTGATCGGAACAACGCTGGCCTCGGCAGGAACCCCGGTTGCACCGGCAACCCTGCTTCCGGCACTCGCCTGGACCACCCCAGTGTTCAGTCTCCAGGCGATGGTGGGCATTGCGGTCCCGTTGTTCGTGGTGACCATGGCCTCGCAGAACATTCCCGGGGTGGCCGTGCTGAGGTCCTTCGGCTACGAAACACCGTGGCGGCCGACGATGCTCGTCACGGGAGTGGGGACCGTTGCGGGGGCGCCGTTCGGCGGCCACGCCATTAACCTCGCAGCACTCAGTGCCGCCCTTGCCGCAGGCGAGGAAGCCGGCGGGGACCGCAGCAGGAGGTGGATCGCGGGCGTTAGCTCCGGGCTGGCCTACCTGGTGTTGGCTGCTTTCTCGGCCGCGCTGGTGTCGGTGGTCAGCAAGGCGCCGGCCGGGATGCTGGAAGCCGTTGCCGGGCTTGCCCTGCTGGGCACCCTTGCCTCGGCCGTCTCGGCTGCGCTGGCGGACCCGGAGGACCGGATCGCCCCGGCCGTGACGTTCCTGATGGCCGCGTCCGGCCTGGCGTTTGCCGGGATCGGGTCCGCGTTCTGGGCGCTGCTGGCCGGCCTGGTGGTCCGGCTGGCGCTGCGGCCCCGGACCGGGAAAGGGACGATGCCCGCAGAGGCAAAGAAGTCCGCCTAGGAGGGCTCGTGGTTCTGGCCTTCGCGGGCCAGCGCGGTGAGGCGGGAGACGGCGCGGAAGTACTTCTTCATGTACCCGCCGGCCATCATTTCTTCGGTGAACAGTTTGTCGAAGGGGACGCCGCTGGCCAGGATCGGCACGTCCTTGTCGTAGAGCCGGTCTGCGAGGACCACGAAGCGGAGCGCTACCGCCTGTTCTGTGATGGTCTCCACATTGCGCCAGACCACGCCGTCGATGCCGTCGATCAACTGCCGGTAGCGGCTGGGGTGCACCCCGGCCAGGTGGTGGATGAGGGTGGAGAACTCATCCTGGGCCACGGTCTTCCCGTCGAATTCAGCCTTCATGTGTGCACTGAGTTCACTGTTCTTCAGCGGTGCCGGCGCCGCCGGAAGGCCGCGGTGCCGGAAATCCTCGCCATCGATCCGGACCACGTCGAACTGGTCCGCCAGGACCTGGATTTCGCGCTGGAAGTCCACCGCAGCGAACCGGCCGTCCCCCAGCGAGCCGGGCAGCGTGTTGGATGTGGCGGCCAGCTTGACTCCGGCATCGGCCAGCTCACGCATGAGCCGGGACATCAGGACGGTGTCGCCGGGATCGTCCAGTTCGAATTCGTCGATGCACACCAGCTGATAGCTACTCAGGGCCTCCACCGTTTTGCGGAAAGAAAGGGCACCCACCAGGTTGGTGTACTCCACGAACGTCCCGAAGGCCTTGGGACCGGGAGCTGCGTGCCACAGGGAAGCGAGCAGGTGGGTCTTGCCCACGCCGAAGCCGCCGTCGAGGTAGATTCCCGCCCTGGACTCGTCCTTCTTGCCGAATAGCTTCTTGAAAAGCCCGCCTCCGTTGCCCGACCCCACGCCGTCGGCAAATCCCTCCAGGGCGCGCACGGCGGCGGCCTGGCTGGGCTGCTTGGGATCCGGGCGGTAACTCGAAAAGGAAACTTCCCCGAACCGGGGCGAGGGGTAGAAGCCCTTAAGGAGTTCGTCCACCGATACTGCCGGGGTGCGGGCGGCAAGCTGTTCGATCTGTACCAAGGTGGTCCGTTCTGCTGGTGGTTGGTCCCCAGAAAGGATACCGGCAATGCCGGCCCCACCCGGGCGGGACGCCTTCCTGCCGTCCCCAGGCGTGACGAAGGCAACATTTCGCCCTATTAACGGAATACGGACATCCCTCCGGGCGCTGGCTAGGGTGGGAACAGGTTCCAATGCATGTTCCGCGGTTTCCCGCGCTCTAGTGAAAGGCCAAGCCATGCCCTACCCGGTTGACGAGAATGAGAAGTTCGCAGCCTACGCCCACCCCGAGCGGCTGGTCTCCACCGAGTGGCTTGCTGCCGCCGTCGAAAGTGGTGCAGTGGCCCGAGGCGAACTTGTGGTGGTGGAGTCCGATGAGGATGTGCTCCTGTACGAAACCGGCCACATTCCCGGCGCCGTCAAGATTGACTGGCACACGGACCTGAACGACGAAGTATCCCGCGACTACATTGACGGTGCCGCCTTCGCTGAACTCGCGGCATCGAAAGGCATCTCCCGCGACAGCACCGTAGTCATCTACGGCGACAAGTCCAACTGGTGGGCCGCCTACGCCCTCTGGGTCTTCACGCTCTTCGGGCACCAGGACGTCCGGCTGCTGGACGGCGGCCGGGACAAGTGGGTTGCCGAAGGCCGCGGACTGACCAGGGACCGCCTTGCTCCCACCCCCGGAAGCTACCCGGTGGTAGAGCGTGACGACGCCCCGATCCGCGCCTTCAAGGATGATGTCCTGGCACACCTGGGCACCGGCCCGCTGATCGACGTCCGCTCCCCCGAGGAATACACCGGTCAACGCACCCACATGCCGGCCTACCCCGAAGAGGGCGCCCTGCGCGGCGGCCACATTCCTACGGCGGCTTCCATCCCGTGGGCACGCGCCGCGGCCGAAGACGGCACTTTCCGCAGCAGGGAAGAGCTGGAAGCCATCTACCTCGGCGAGGCCGGCCTGGCTGAGGGCGACGACGTGGTGGCGTACTGCCGCATCGGCGAGCGGTCCAGCCACACGTGGTTCGCCCTGAAGTTCCTCCTCGGCTTCGAGAACGTCCGCAACTACGACGGTTCATGGACCGAGTGGGGCAATGCCGTGCGCGTACCCATCATCAAGGGCGCGGAGCGTGGCTCCGTTCCCGCCGCCGTCGGAGCCTGACCAGGCTCCCCGGGTAGACTTGGAACGATGACTACTCAAGCTCTGCCGTCCGCCTTGGCGGCGATCGTGGACGACTTCCAGGCCCTGTCCGAACCCGAGCGGCTGCAGCTGCTGCTGGAGTTCTCGGAGGGACTGCCCGAACTCCCGGACCGCCTCAAGGACCACCCCGAACTCCTGGAGCAGGTGGTGGAGTGCCAGTCTCCTCTGTTCCTCACCGTGGAGACGGACACCAACGACGACGGCGCGGTCCGCCTGTTCTTCAAGGCACCGCCCGAGGCCCCCACCACGCGGGGCTTCGCCGGGGTGCTGCATGAGGGCCTGGACGGTTTGACGGCCGTGGAGATCCTGTCCGTGCCGGACGACATGCCCGAACTGCTGGGCCTCACCCGTGCCATCACTCCCCTGCGCATGCGGGGCATGACTGCCATGCTGGGCCGGATCAAGCGCAAGGTTGCTGCCTCCAGCAACCAAGGCTGACCACACCTGCATGGCCCGCAAGAACACCTCCCAGGGAACCCCGGCCGCAGCGGCCCTGACCGCGGCCGGGGTTCCCTTTGTGCTGCATCCGTACACCCATGACCCCTCGGCTGCGAGCTACGGGGCGGAGGCCGCCCAGGCCCTGGGAATCGATCCGTCCCGCGTCTTCAAAACCTTGATGGTGGATGTTGAGGGCAGGCTCGCGGTGGGTATTGTCCCGGTGAGCGGAACCCTGGACCTGAAGGCGATGGCCACTGCGCTGGGTGCCAAGAAAGCCGCCATGGCGGATCCGGCGGCCGCGCAGCGCCGCACCGGGTACGTCCTGGGCGGCATCTCCCCGCTCGGCCAGCGGCAGCCCTCCCCCACCGTGCTGGATTCCAGCGCCCTGGCACTGGGCAGCCTGCTGGTTTCGGGCGGCCGGCGGGGCCTTGACATTGAGCTGGCTCCGGCTGACCTTATCCGGCTGACAGGCGCCGTCACGGCTCCCATCAGCTCACTGGCCGCAGGCAGGATCCAGCCTTAGCCGAGGGGCTCTCCGGTACGGCTGCCTTTACGGCCCGTGAAGTGGTCCATGGTGCGGTTCACGCCCAGCACATCCATGACCCGGTCAAAGACGCTGACCGGAAGGACCCGCAGGACCGGAAGCAGGTTCACCAGGGGTGGCAGGACCAGCTTCCGGCGGCCGGCCTCAATCGCGTCAAGGACTGCCGCTGCCACGTCCTCCTCTCCGAGGATCGGGAGGATCCGCGGCCAACGGGTCTGGACGCCGTCGAACATTCCCGTGTTGATGTAGTAGGGGCACACCACCAGTGTGTTGACACCGGTGTGATCCGCCCGGAGCTCGGCGCGGAGGGACTCGTTGAATCCGAACGCAGCGAACTTGCTGGCTGAATAGTCCGTTTGGCGGGCCACGCCCACCATCCCGGCGGCACTGGCGATGGTGACCACGGTGCCGTGCCCGCGCTGGACCATCCCGCCGAGGAAAGCCCGGGTGACCCAGTACAGGGCCAGGACGTTCACGTTCATGGTCCGTTCGATGGCCTCTTCGGTGGCGTCCAGGAGACGGCGGCCGCTGACCACCCCCGCGTTGTTCACCAGGACATCCACAGGCCCCGCCTGGGCCGCGGCGGCCCTGACCGCTTCCCGGTCCGTGACATCCACCGCCTGCGCTTCCGCCTGGCCGCCGGCGGCCCGGATTTCGTCGCGGACCGCCGCGCCCGCTGCCGCGTCCACATCCCAGACCAGCACCCGGCTGCCGCGCCGGGCGGCCCCGAGGGCCATGCGGCGGCCCAGCCCGCTGCCTCCCCCGGTGATGAGCAGGGTTGAGCCGGAAAGTCGGGTTCCTTTGGCCATTTTCGTTCTCCTGGGTTTCGGCACGTGCGGGTCGGGTCAGCTGTTACGCGAAAGGCGCCCCATCAGGGTGATGGCGGCCCTCATGAGCCGGGCGTAGGCCTGGTTGGACATTCCCGGTGCCGGAGCCACCCGGAGCAGCCGCTGCACGGCGATGGTCTGGGGTTCGGTGTATTTGAGGATGCCTTCCCGGCCGTGGCGGCGGCCCGCACCGGAGTCCTTCATGCCGCCGATCGGAGCATCGTGGGAGGCCCAGGTGGCGGCGTAGCCTTCGTTGACGTTGACGGTTCCGGTCAGGAGCCTGCGGCCCACGGCCTCCCCGTGGCGGGCGGACCAGACGCTGGCGTTGAGCCCAAAGTCGGAATCGTTGGCCTGGGCCACGGCGTCGTCATCATCTGCCACCCTATAGACGGCAACCACCGGCCCGAACGTCTCCTCCCGGGCAACGAGCATCCCATCCGTGACCCCGGCCAGGACGGTGGGCTCGTAGAACAACGGACCCAGGTCCGGCCGGCGCCGTCCTCCGGCCAGGAGCCGGGCGCCTTTGGCCAGCGCATCCTGGACATGTTGGTCCACCCGTTCCACCTGTGCGGCGCTGATCAGGGAGCCCATGCCGATGTCCCAGTCCGCGCCGGAGCCCAGTCGGATGTCTTTCACCTTGGCAGTGAGGGCCGCCACGAAGCGGTCGTAGATGTCGGCGTGGACGTAGATGCGCTCGATGCTGACGCAGAGCTGCCCGGAGTTGGAGAAGCAGGCGTGCACTGCACCCGCGGCTGCCTTGCCTGCGTCCGCATCCGCCAGCACCAGCATGGGGTTCTTGCCTCCCAGTTCGGCGGAGAAGCCGATCAGCCGCTCACCGCACTGCCGTGCAACGGTCTTGCCGGTCCGGGAGGAACCGGTGAACATGAGGAAGTCCACCCGCGCTATCAAGGCAGGCCCGATCTCCGTGCCCGGCCCGGTGACGATCCGGAACAGGTCCTCCGGAAGGCCTGCCTCCCGGAGGAGCCGGAGCATCAGCAGGGCGGTGAAGGGCGTCTGCGAGTCAGGCTTGAGCACGATGCCGTTCCCCGCCAGCAAAGCGGGGATGGAATCTGAAACCGCAAGCGTCAACGGATAGTTCCAGGGGCTGATGACCCCTACCACCCCCTTGGGGATGCAATATTCGGTGGTGCGGGTCAGGACGGGGGCGGCACCTTTGCGGCGGCGCGGGCGGAGGTACCGTTCGGCGTTGCGCTCGTAGTAGTTTGCCGTGAGCACAACATCGGCAAACTCCTCGAAGGCGCTCAACCTTGATTTGCCGCTTTCTGCCTGGACCAGGTCAAGGACGTCCTGCTCGCGGTTCAGCAGCAGCTCGCGGAAGCGGCGGATCACGGCCCTGCGCTGGGAAACCGGGAGCGCGGACCAATGGTGCTGGGCGGTGCGGGCACAGTCAACGGCGGCGTCGACGTCGTCCGTGGTGCAGACGGGAACTTCCCCCACCAACCTGCTGTCGAAGGGGGCGTGCGAAGCCTGGGTGGGCCGGCCCGCTGCTGCCGCCACCAGCTGGGAAAGGTCCGCGGCCAGCAGCCGTCCCCGGTCAACCAACGCCCCGGTCCCCTGGTGTTTCGCCAATGTCAGGCCCCCGTCGCAGTGTGTTGCGCCGCAGGTCCCTGGTGGGCCCCGGAGCCGGGATTGAGGCGCGGAGCGAGTTGCCGGCGCAGCCAGGCCTTGACCAGCCGTTCCCACCGCGCCGGGTCCACGTTCCATTCCTTGGTGTGCCGGGCGTGGTTGAACGTCTCGAACGTCACCATTTCCGGATTCCGCTCAGCCAGTAGGGCAGACGGCCCGTACGGGACGTACTCGTCGTCGACGCTGTGGATAATGAGGGTTGGCGTCCGGAGTTCAACGGCCCGGGACACCCAATCCATGACTTTCAGGTCCACGGGGGCCGAGAGGCCGGTAAGCCTGCGCCCCAGCGGGTGGCCCAGCATCAGCTGGCCATACCTGCCCACCAGTGACGGGATCCGGTTCAGCTGCGCGTGGTGGGCCAGCACCGTTACCCAGTCAATGACCGGAGCATCCAGTACCATCGCCCGGATCAGGTGCCGGTGGCGGGACAGGTCCGCGGTCTGCAGGCAAATGGCCCCTCCCATGGACCAGCCGAACAGGACGACTTCCTCGGCTCCGTTGTCCAGCGCGTACCCGATGGCGGCTTCGATGTCCTGCCACTCCGTCGACCCCAGGCCATACCGGCCGTCGTCGGCTGACGGCGCCAACCCGTCATTCCGGTAGGACACCAGCAGGCTGGTCAGGCCCAGTTCCAGTGCCGGCCCCACCGCCCGCAGCGCCTCCTGCCGGGTGGCCCCGCGGCCATGCACCATGATGGCCCAGGTCCGGGCTGTTCCCTTTGCCCGGACCAGCCAGGCGGGAGCTTTGCCGCGTTCGACGGGAATCAGCACGTCCTCGGCGGGAATTCCGACGGCGGCCGGGTCCGGATACGTGGCACCGCTCCACCATCCCCAGCGGGCCGTGGAGAGGTCCCCGCTGTACACGGCCTCGACCTCGCGCAGCACGGTCCGTTCGGCGGGCGAGTAGGAAACAATGCGGCCGATGCGCGCGTGGCCCTTGCCGCCGTCGAAGAAGAACCCGTAGACACCGTCCACCGTGGTGTCGTCGTTCGCGGCCAGGATCACCTGCTGCTTCTGCCCGTCCCGGATCACGGCCAGGATTTCCTTGTCCGCCGCCCGCTGCCGGGCCGGAGTGATGACCCGGCGCGCAAAGTACACGGCGAGCGCCGAGGAGCCCGCGCCCAGGAGGCCAGCCACCGAGCCGCCCGCAATGGCTCCCCCGATGGCCCATTTAGCTCCTGGCGACACTCCGGCGGATTCCCTGGTGGGTGCGGTCATTGCAGGGCGCGCTCGCCGGAAAGGTGCCATGGCACTATTCTTACCGGCACCGCCGCGGATACCAGCATTCCAGCACTGCAGCGGCACGGCGCCGCGGTTTCCTGCGCCGGGTGCAGTTCACGGCGGGGTTCAGTGCGGGGGTCTGCGGGCGGGACTAGGCTAAGGCCATGAGTGATCCCATCGTCATCCTGACTGAAGAGCCCCTGGGCGCGGAAGACCGCCTGAACATCGAGCGCCTCGTGGACGGTGCGGACAGCCGCCTCCTGGTCCTGGTCCCGGCCAATACGGAGCGGCACCTGCTGGTGGACTTCCTTGAGAACCTGTCCATGCTGGACGTTGCCAAAGCGTTCCGGGACCTGGCCGACCGCAACCCGGATGCCGCCACCGAGCGGGCGCATGCCGACGAAACCCTGGCGGCATCGCTGGTGGCGCTTGAAGGCCTGGGCTCCGGTGTGAGCGGCCAGGTGGTGGACGGCAAAGCCGTGGACGGCCTGGTGGCCAAGGTCCGCGAAACAGGCGCATCGCAGGCCGTGGTGATTACCCGGCCACACGCCGTGGCCGATACGTTCCACACCGACTGGGCCAATAAGGCCCAGGACCAACTCGGCGTCCCCGTGCTTCATCTGTACGCGGGCTCGGGATTTATCGGCGACTCCTGAGCGTTGAAAATGCCATGAGTATCTTTGGAAACAGCATCTTCGGCAACAAGGCACCCGGCGTTGGTAACGGAACAAAGAACGGCAGCACCCAGGAAGCTGCGGACAGCGGGGCGCCTGTCCAAAAGAGCGATGCCCAGTGGCGTGAGGAACTGACCCCGGAGGAATACCACGTCCTGCGGCAGGCGGGGACGGAACGGCCCTACACCGGCGAATACTGGGACACGCACACCGAGGGCGTGTATCAGTGCCGCGCGTGCGGCACTGAACTGTTCACCAGCACCGAGAAGTTCGACTCCCACTGCGGCTGGCCGTCCTTCTGGGCCCCCCTGGCGGAGGGCAAGGTGCGCTACATCCACGACCGGACGCTGGGCATGGAGCGGATTGAAGTCCGCTGCGCTGCCTGCGACTCCCACCTGGGCCACGTTTTCGAGGGCGAGGGTTACGGGACGCCCACGGGCCAGCGCTACTGCATTAATTCAGTCTCCCTGCGCCTTGTGGCCAAAGAGAGGGACAGCGACGGATCCCAAGGCTAGTCAGTAAGTATCACCGGGAGTCCGCGCACCCGCTCCAGGCACTCCGGCCCCCTGCTGTTCCCACAGCCGGGGGCCGGTCTCGTTCCGTCCCTACGGCCCTCAAGGCCAAGAAGTGCTTATTCATGGACATCTTGGGCATAAGTCTTGCTGGCTGCTTGTTACGCTCACCAGAGAAGCAAGCAACCAGAAAGGCAGCTGACGATGACAGAGACCCTGACCACCGCCATCACCGGGATTTCCGAGCAGAACAAGGATTGGCTGCGGCTCAAGGGTGCAGCCACCGCCCTGCAGGACCTCCAGGTTCAGGATGGTTCGGTCCCCGATCCCGCGAACCACGCGGCCGCGGCGCGGCACGTGGAAACCATCGTGGAGGCCGTCTCTGCCCTCTCCCCTGCCTTCCCGCACGATGCCGCCTACCTGGAAGCCGTCAGCGCTGATTTCCGGGCCTGGGCCGCCGGCGGCTTCGCTGTCCCGGATTTCCTGTCGTCCCTGCTGGCGTTCCAGCCCCAGGAGCAGCGCATTGACGGCCTGCAGCACCTGGTGGTGTTTCCCATGTACACCCAGAACGGCAGCAGCAACCGCTTGGTGGAAGCAGTCCTGGTGGAGGTCATCTGGCCCGAGTTCATCGACGGACTGGAAGCCGGCGAATACTCCAACAAGCTTTTCGTCCCGATCCGGTTCGTCGATTTCACGCCAGGCTACGACACCAACTCGGCAGTCCTTTTCCCCGAGACGGTAGCCGTCAGCCAAACCCCCACCTTCACTTGGGGCGCCATCTTCGCCGACCGCGAGGCCGCCCGGTTCCGCCGCGTGCTGAAGGCCGCCGCGGACGTTACCTCCCTTGAGCTCCCGGAGGGCGCCGCGGAACTGCTCGCTGACCAGGACCTCACCGAGGCCACCTTCGTGATGTGGGACCTGATCCACGACCGGACGCACATGCGCGGCGACCTGCCCTTCGATCCCTTCATGATCAAGCAGCGGATGCCCTACTTCCTGTACTCGCTGGAGGAACTGCGCTGCGACCTCACCGCGTTCCGCGAATCCGTCCGGATCGAAAAGGATGACGACGCCGACCCCGAGGCCCGGCGGCACGCGAAGCTCGTGCAGTACGCCATCATCTTCGACCGCATCTTCCGCTTCGCCATCACCGGCAGCCGGGTCCGTAATTACGACGGCCTGGGTGGCCAGCTCCTTTTCGCGTGGCTCCACCAGCACCATGTACTGCACTGGACGGACACCCGGCTTACCATCGACTGGGATGAGGTGGCGGACGCTGTGATCGCCCTGGGAGCCAGCATCGATGACCTGTACTGGCGCTCCATCGACCGGCCCAAGACTGCGCACTGGCTGGCGGCCTACCAGCTGGTGTCGGCCACCGTCACGCCCAACCCGGCCTCCGTGTGGGCCAAGGGCCCGGATGCGCTGCCGCTGGCGGGGACACCCCGGGGCCTCACGGACCAGGTCCTGGACGACGAATTCCCGCTGTCCATGTTCTACGAGGCATTGGAGAAGAAGATGCGCCCCGTCATCGAATCAACCGCCGGCATCACCGGCCACTCAGCCCTGTGACCGGTTCCGGCACCGCTGCCGCCGCCCACGCCACCGGGTCCCTGACAGTCCTGGTGGCGGGCGGCAGCGGCGCGTCCGGCGTCGCTGTTGCGCGCGCACTGGCTGCGGCCGGTCACCGCGTGGCCACCGTGGGATCGGAACAGGCCAGGATCGCGGCGGCGGCGGAAATGGCGGGCGACGGCGTCACCCCCTTCACGTGCGACCTCGCCAATTTCCAGGCCGTCCGGCAGCTTCGTGCCGAGGTCAGTGCCGCCTCCGGGCCGGTGGACGCTGTGATCCACCTGGTGGGTGGCTGGCGCGGGGCCAAGGGCATCGCCGACCAGTCCGACGACGATTGGGATTTCCTGCAGCGCGGGGCCATCACCACACTGCGCAACGTGTCGCGCGTCTTCTTCGACGACATCGCCGCATCACCATCCGGCCGGTTCGCCATGGTGTCCTCCACGGCCCTGGACAAACCAACCGCGGCGGTGGCCAGCTACGTTGCGGCGAAGGCCGCCGCAGAGGCCTGGACCATGGCCGTGGCCGATGGCTTCCGCCGGGCCGCGGGGGACGGGGGCAGTCCGGCGGCAGCCAGCATCCTGGTGGTCAAAGCCCTGGTTGACGACGAACTGCGCCGCGCCCACCCCGAGCGGAAGTTCCCGGGGGCCACGGACGTGGCTGACCTGGCCGCCGCCGTCGTACGCCTTTTCGATACGCCGGCCGCGGAACTCAATGGAGCCCGGATCCGGCTGGCGGACTGATTCCCGCCCCACCGTACCTAGACTGGAAGCGTGAGCAACCCTATGACGACAACAGCAGAAACAGGCGCGGCGCAGCGGCTGCACGACCCCAGCGTGCGCGGCTTTGCCTCCGACAACTACTCCGGCGTCCACCCCGAGGTGCTGGCAGCCCTGGCCGCCGCCAATGAGGGGCACCAGGTGTCCTATGGCGAGGATGATTACACCGCCCGCCTGCACGAACTCATGGTTGACCACTTCGGCCCGGGTATCGAGTGCTTCCCGGTCTTCAACGGCACCGGCGCCAATGTCCTGGCCCTGCAGTCCCTGCTCCCCCGCTGGGGAGCCGTGGTGTGCGCCAGCACCGCCCACATCAACATGGACGAAAACGGCGCGCCCGAACGGATCGGAGGCATCAAACTGCTGCAGGTCCCGACGCCGGACGGCAAGCTGACCCCGGAGCTGATCGACCGCGAGGCCTGGGGCTGGGGTGACGAGCACCGCGCCCAGCCGCTGGCCGTCTCCATCACCCAGACCACGGAGCTGGGCACGTGCTACACGCCGGAGGAAGTGCGGGCCATCGCAGACCATGTCCACGCGAAGGGCATGAAGCTGCACATGGACGGGGCACGGCTGGCCAATGCTGCCGCCCACCTGGACCTTCCCCTGCGCGCCTTCACCAGGGACGCCGGTGTGGACATCCTCTCCTTCGGCGGCACCAAGAACGGGCTGCTTTTCGGTGAAGTGGTGGTGGCCCTGAACCCCGAGGCCGCCCACGGCCTGGTCTACCTGCGCAAGATGAACATGCAGCTGGCATCCAAAATGAGGTTCCTGTCCGCCCAGTTCATCGCCCTGCTGGACGGCGGCCTCTGGCTGCACTCCGCCTCGCATGCCAACGCCATGGCCGCCCGGCTGCGCGCCGCCGTCGACACCATTGAGGGCGTCCGCCCCACCCAGAAGACGGAGTCCAACGGCGTCTTCGCCATCCTTCCACCCGGTGTAGCAGACCGCCTGCGCAGTACCTTCCGCTTCTACGATTGGGACGAGGCAGCACGGGAAGTCCGCTGGATGTGCTCCTTCGACACCACTGAGGAGGATGTTGATGCCTTCGCCGCCGCGATCCGCGAAGAACTGCGGGACCACCGGGACAGCCAGGGAGTCTAAGCATCCGCCGACGGCGAGCCTTCCTGCCCTGCCCCGTCACGCCCCGTAATCTGCCAAGGTGAACGCACTTGACCAGGTTCCCCCGGATTTTCTCCACGCCTTGGGAACCCTCAGGAAAGCCCAGTGCCGCAAGGAACTGCGCCTCGCGGAAATTCCCGCCCCTGCCCGCCTGGCACCCTTCGCCGTCGCCCTTGGCGCGGAGGTGATGGCCCCCGGCGCCCACACCCCGTCCACCCCCGTGCACGGACCGGCAGCTTTGGCCTTCGCTGCAGCCTCCGGCACCGCGGCCGACGCCGCCGACGAGGACGAAACGGAGCTCGCCACGGGACGGTTCATCCTGCTGCACGATCCCGACGGGTCAGCAGTCTGGGACGGCGGGTTCCGCATCGTCACCTACATCCGGGCCGAGCTGGAACCCGAAATGGGCAACGACCAAATGCTGGGAACCGTGGCGTGGACGTGGCTGGTGGAAGCGCTGGAGAACCACAAGGCCGAATACCGCGCCGCCGGCGGAACGGCCACCCGCGTCCTCTCGGAAAGTTTCGGCACCCTGTCCGGGCGACCGGGGTCCATCGACATTGAACTCCGGGCCTCCTGGACGCCCGATTCGTCCGATATCCAGGCGCACCTGGAGGCCTGGTCCGACATGGTGTGCATGTTCGCGGGCCTGCCACCGTTGCCCGATGGCGTGACAGCGCTTCCGCCCCGGCGCCGGGGTCCGCAGGGCGGTTATGGGCCGGCCCGGTAAACTGGGGGCATCATGACCCCAAACATTCCGGAAAACACCACAGCCGGCGTCCCGGCTGCTGCTGCCGCAACCCACATCACGGTGGAAGGCTTTGACAGCCCCATCCCCGAAATCATCGACCTCGACGCACCCCGGGACGGCGTTCCCCTGGTCATCGAAACCCAGTCAGGCCTGGAGCGCTGCGCCGCCGCCATCGCCGCAGGCACCGGGCCGGCAGGGGTTGACGCCGAGCGCGCATCCGGGTTCCGGTACGGGCAGCGCGCCTTCCTGGTCCAGATCCGGCGCGAAGGTGCCGGGACCTGGCTGATCGATCCCGAACCGTTCGGCAACCTGGAGATCATCAATGACGCCCTGCGCGGCGTCGAGTGGATCCTGCACGCCGCCAGCCAGGACCTGCCCTGCCTGTCCGAACTGGGGATGTGGCCGGACAAGCTGTTCGACACCGAACTCGCCGCCCGCCTGGCCGGGCTCCCCCGGGTTGGCCTCGCCGCGGTTATCGAACAGCTGCTGGGATTCGGGCTTGCCAAGGAACACTCCGCCGCCGACTGGTCCACCCGCCCACTTCCGGAGCCGTGGCTGCGCTACGCCGCCCTGGACGTCGAGGTCCTCACGGAGCTGCGCGAGGAACTCATTGAGTTGCTCCAGGCCGACGGGAAGCTGGAGTACGCCGAGCAGGAATTTGCCGCCATCCTGGCCGCCGGCATCGCCCCGCCCCGGGTTGACCCTTGGCGGAAGACCTCCGGCCTGCACCAGATCCGGGACCGCCGCCAGCTCGCCGCCGTCCGGGAGCTGTGGCTGGAACGCGATTCGCTGGCGCAAAAACGCGACGTAGCACCGGGCAGGCTCATTCCGGATTCAGCACTTGTTGCAGCGGCGAAGGCCATGCCCGCCACCGTCCCGCAGCTGCTCAGCACCAAGGGGTTCCATGGCCGCGCTGCCCAGCGAGAAGCTCCCCGCTGGCTGCGCTGCATTGCCGCCGCAAGGGACATGGAGGACCTCCCGCCGCTGCACCTGCCCACCAACGCCCCGCCGCCCCCCAGGGTCTGGGCAGACCGCGACCCCGAGGCGGCCGCCAGGCTGGCCACGGCCCGGCCGCTTCTCCAGGCGAAGGCCGAGGAGCTGAACCTCCCCTTGGAAAACCTGCTGACGCCGGACTACCTGCGGCGCGTGGCATGGCGGCCTCCCGCGGACGTCACCGAAGACTCGATCGCCGCTGAGCTGCGGGCGCTGGGGGCCCGCGGGTGGCAGGTTGACCTGGCCGCACCGCTGATTGCCGGCGCGTTCCTCGACCCCCAGCCGCTGGCGCCCAAGGATCCCAAACCCGCTGCTGCGGCCGGCGGCCAGTAGCCGGCCCCAACCCGGCCCTTGCAGGCTAAGTTACTCACGAGTAACATCGGTGTGACTGACGCCAGGCTGCTGCCGCCCTCCGGCATGCACCCGGCGCGCCACATCTCGATGAGGAGTTACACGTGAGCCAGCACGGAAGCGGCGCATCTACGCGCACCGTCCGCGACGTCGTCTTTGTGGACGGCATCCGCACACCCTTCGGCAAAGCCGGCGAGAAGGGAATCTACGCCGGAACCCGGGCCGACGACCTGATCGTGAAATGCATCCGCGGCCTGCTGCGCCGCAACCCGTCACTTCCGGCGGAACGGATCGACGAGGTGGCCATTGCCGCCACCACCCAGACCGGCGACCAGGGCCTCACCCTGGGCAGGACCGCCGCACTGCTGGCCGGCCTCCCCCGCACGGTCCCCGGCTTCGCCATCGACCGTATGTGCGCCGGGGCCATGACCGCCGTGACCACCACCGCAGGCGGCATCGGCTTCGGTGCCTACGATGTGGTGATTGCCGGCGGTGTGGAGCATATGGGCCACCACCCCATGGGCGCCGGCGCCGACCCCAATCCCCGTTTCATGTCCGAGCGCCTGGTGGACCCGGCCGCCTTGAACATGGGGAACACTGCGGAAAACCTGCACGACCGCTTTCCGGCCATCACCAAGCAGCGCACCGACGCCTACGCCGTGGCATCCCAGGACAAGCTTGCAGCCGCCTACCAGGACGGCCGGATCCAGCCTGACCTGGTTCCCGTTGCCGCCCAGAAGCCCGGCGAAGGCTGGACTGTCCACAGCAAGGATGAACCGCCCCGTCCCGGCACCACGGTGGAAGACCTTGCCGGCCTGCGCACACCGTTCCGCGCCCACGGCCGGGTCACCGCCGGCAACGCTGCCGGCCTCAATGATGGCGCAACGGCTGCCGTCCTGGCGTCCTCGGAGGCCGCCGCAGAGCTTGGCCTGCCCGTCAAGATGCGCCTGGTCAGCTACGCCTACGCCGGTGTGGAGCCGGAGGTCATGGGCATCGGCCCCGTCCCGGCCACCGAAAAGGCACTGAAGAACGCCGGATTGACCATCGACGACATCGGCCTGTTCGAAATCAACGAGGCATTCGCCGTCCAGGTCCTGAGCTTCCTGGACCACTACGGCATTTCCGACGACGACCCCCGGGTCAACCGCTACGGCGGCGCCATTGCCGTGGGCCACCCGCTGGCCTCCTCCGGCGTCCGGCTGATGATCCAGCTGGCCCGGCAGTTCGAGGAAGACCCGTCCGTCCGCTATGGGATCACCACCATGTGCGTGGGCCTGGGCATGGGCGGCACCGTGATCTGGGAAAACCCGCACCACCCCGACTACAGTGGAACCCCCGCCGGGGAGTCCGCCTCCGCTACCGTTTCCGAAGGAGCCATGGCATGAGCGCCGCAGACTACCGCA
Organism: Pseudarthrobacter sp. C4D7; assembly: GCF_013359725.1. Lineage (GTDB taxonomy): Bacteria > Actinomycetota > Actinomycetes > Actinomycetales > Micrococcaceae > Arthrobacter. Next base: position 67,009 of record NZ_JABFMW010000016.1, read on the forward strand.
TGTTGGCGGACCTTTTCCCCAACGAAACCGTGACCCACTCCTACGTCCAGGACATCGTCCTGCCGGGAACGGCGGGCCAGGCAAGCCCGGGCACCTTCGCCCTGGTCACCCTGGACAACGACGTTGACCACACCAAGCCCACCACCCTGGGCCCCAATACGCTGGTGGAGCTCGGCACGGTACTTGAAGGCCTGCGGGACCGCGCCGCCCGCGGGGAAATTGTCGGCGTAGGTGTTACCGGAAAGCCGCACTACCTGGTGGCAGGGGCTGACCTTTCCGCCGTGAAATCCCTTGAAGAGCGCGAACACGGACTCTGGATGGCGAAGCTGGGCCACGACGTCTACTCCACCCTGGCCAACCTGGGCGTCCCGAGCTTCGCCTTCATCAACGGCGTCGCGCTGGGCGGCGGCCTGGAGATCGCCCTGCAGTCCACCTACCGCACGGTGTCCACCGGGGCGGGCGCCCTGGCGCTGCCGGAAGGCTTCCTGGGCCTGGTTCCCGGTTGGGGCGGCGTGTACATCCTCCCCCGCCTGGTCGGCCCGGAAAATGCCGTCAAGGTGATGATCGAGAACCCGCTCAGCAACAACCGGACGCTGTCCGGTGCACAGGCGTTCGGCATGGGAATCGCGGACGCCCTCTTTGAGCCTGCCGACTTCCTGGAACAGTCGCTGGCCTGGGCCGCGGGAGTCATCACCGGCGAGGTGGTCCCTGAGCGGGCCAACGCCGTCGACCCGTCCTCCCCTGACACTGCCGCCCGCTGGAGCGCGGCCGTGGCCGCGGGCCGGAAGTTCGTGGAAGGCAAGACCTCCAATGCCTCCCCGGCCCCCGCCAAGGTCCTGGACATTCTGGAAGCCAACCGCACCATGACCGCCGCGGAATCCGCCACACTGGAGTGCGAGACCCTGGCGGACCTGATGCAGACCGATGAGTTCCGGTCCACCGTCTACGCCTTCCTCGACCTGGTGCAGAAGCGCGGCAAGCGGCCCGCCGGCGCTCCGGACCGCAAGCTGGCCCGGCCTGTCACCAAAGTGGGCGTGGTGGGCGCCGGCCTGATGGCCGGCCAGCTGGCTCTGCTCTTCGCGCGGCAGCTGAAGGTGCCTGTGGTCCTGACCGACATCGACCAGGCCCGGGTGGACAAGGGCGTGTCCTACGTCCACGGCGAGGTGGATAAACTCCTCGCGAAGAAGCGCCTCAGCCAGGACGCTGCCAACCGCACCAAGGCGCTGGTAACGGGCTCGGTGTCCAAGGAAGCCTTCGCGGACGCCGACTTCGTGATCGAAGCGGTGTTCGAGGAACTGCACATCAAAAAGCAGGTCTTCGCCGAACTTGAGGCCATCGTGTCGCCGGAGTGCATCCTGGCCACCAACACGTCGTCCCTCTCGGTGACGGAGATGGCCGCGGACCTGCAGCACCCGGAGCGGTTGGTGGGCTTCCACTTCTTCAACCCCGTGGCTGTCATGCCGCTGCTGGAAATCGTCCGTGCCCCGCGGACCGACGACGCCGTGCTGGCCACCGCCTTCGAGCTGGCCAAGGCCTTGAAGAAGACCGGCGTACTGGTCAAAGATGCGGCAGCATTCGTGGTCAACCGCATCCTGCTGCGGCTGATGGGTGAAGTGACGGCTGCGTTCGACGAAGGCACACCGGCCGAGGTGGCGGACGCTGCGCTGCGGCCCATGGGACTGCCCATGACACCGTTCACGCTGCTGGCCATGGTGGGCCTGCCCGTGGCCCAGCACGTCCAGGAATCGCTGAACGCCGCCTTCGGTGACCGCTTCCCGGTCTCCGACAACCTCAAGAAGCTCATCGACAACAACGTCAAGGCACTGTGGGAGACCGCCCCGGATGGTTCCCGGGCCATTCCCCAGGCCACCCTTGAGCTGATGTCCTTTGGCTCCAACCCGTCCACGGCGGAGGAGGTGCTGCGCCGCGTGCAGGACGCCCTGGCTGAGGAAATCGGCCTGATGCTGGACGAAGGCGTCGTGGCCGGGGCCGAGGACATCGACCTGTGCATGATCCTGGGCGCCGGCTGGCCCATGTTCCTGGGCGGCATCACGCCGTACCTGGACCGGGTGGGCGCCTCGGAGCGGGTCACCGGCAAGCGCTTCCTGGCGTCCGGCGTCGCGTCCAGCCCCGTCCGCGGGTAGGCGGACCGGCGGTCAGGCCGGAACCAGCCGGCCGCCGTCAAGCGACAGAATGCGGTGCGCCGCCGCGCGTGCATAGCCCAGCTCATGGGTGACCAGCACGACGGCGGCGCCCGCCTCCGCTGCCGACCGCACGGCGGCGTCGAGCATGGCCAGCCCGGCGCCATCCAGCGCCACGGTGGGCTCATCCAGTGCCAGGACCGCCGGCCTGCGCGCCAGGACAGTGGCCAGCGCGAGCAGGCGCTGGGCGGACGCCGGAAGTTCGGCCGGATGCTCCCGGGCCGCGTCCGCAAGGCCAACAGCCTGCAGGGCCCTGGCGGCACGCTCCGCAGCCATGGCCGGCCCAACCAGGCGTTCCAGGCCAAACCCGACCTCCCGCAGCACTGTCCGTTCGAACAGCTGGTCGCGGGGGTGCTGGAACACCAGGCCCACTGACGCCGCAGTTGTTCCCACCGGAGCGCCGGCGATGTCACTGCCGCGGACCAGGACTGTGCCCGCGGTGGGGCGCATCAGCCCGTTGAAGTGGCGCAGGAGTGTTGACTTGCCGGCGCCGTTGGGCCCGGTGACAGCGACTATTTCTCCCGGGTGGACCGCCAGGTGGACGTCCTGGAGCACCAGGGGCCGGCGCACTGGATCCCGCCGTCGACGTGCACGGCGGGAAACCGGCGCTTCCTGGTAGCCAAAAGACAAGCCCTGCAGCTCCAGCGCTGCGGGTTCCCCCTGCTTCGGGCGGCTGGAGGTCGCGACGCTGGACGGTAGTGACGCCGGCGGGGCGACCAGCCGCCGGATGGCACGCGGCAGCCGCCCGGAGCCAGGTCCGAAGAAGGAAGGCGGCCCTCCCGCAGTGAGCGTGCCGCCCTCCAGGACCAGCCAGGTGCCGGCCTCCAGCAGCAGCGGCTCCACTGCCTGGCTGAGGATGACGACAGCGGTCCCCCGCTTGACCAGGTTCCGGACCAGGGCGGCAAGCCCGGCGGAGCCGGCCGCGTCCAGGGAGGCGAACGGCTCGTCCATCACCAGCACAGGTGGCCCCGCAATGATGGCGCAACCAATGGCCAGACGCCGGAGCTGGCCGCCGGACAGCCTGGCGGGATCCCGGGCCAGGATGCCGTCCAGTCCCAGCAGGCCCGCGGTGTTATCCACGGCTGCCTTCATGCTGCCGCGGTCCATACCGGTGTTCTCCAACCCGAACGCCAGTTCCTCCGCCACAGTGGCCCTAACGGTGGACAGCACCGCAGCAGGGTCCTGGGGCACGAATCCCACGTGCCGGCCCCACTGGGCGGGATCGATCCGCGGGTCCCCCGTGCCGCCGACGAACTCCAGGCGCGTGCCGGACAGCTCGAGGTACCCCGCCAAGGTGCCGTGGCCGCCCGGCGGCAGCCAGCCCGCCAGCAGCCGGCCCAGGGTGGACTTGCCGCTGCCGGAGGCGCCCAGGATGGCCGTGAAGGAGCCCGAAGCCACGGAAACAGCTGCGTCCTTCAGGGCGGGGGCGTGTGCGTCGTGGAAGGTGAAGTCCCTGATGCCGGCAGCCAGGACGGGCGCGGATGCACTGCCGGCTGCCTTCTCTGCACCTGCGTTCTGTGTGCCTGTGTTCTGTGTGCCTGCGCTCCCGAAACACTGCGGGGCCACGTGTTCAGCCATTCGCGCCTGCCTGCACCACGCGGGCAACGACGGCGGCCAGGGCTGCCAGCACCAGGAGGACGCGCACTGCCCGCTGCAGGACGGAATCGGGTACCTCGCGGTAGCTGGTCCGTGGACCGGCGTTACCCAGTCCACGGGCTTCCAGGGCAGCAGCCCGAGTACCGGCGTCCTCGATCAGGGACAGGACCAGCGGGACGGCCTGCAGCCGGAAGGCGGCCACCCTGGAGGCCAGGCCCCGGGAGATGACCAGGCCGCGCGATTCCTGGGCTTGGCGGATGCTGCGCGCCCGCCCGGCAATGGCCGGCAGCAGGGTCAAGGTTGACGCCAGCACGAAAGCGAACCGGCCCTGCACGCCACGGGCGGACAGCGCCGCCACCAGGTCCGGGACGCTGACGCTGAAGGAGAACAGGAGCAGGGCGAGAACCACTGCGGCCAGCTGGAGGATGCGCTGCACGGCGAATTGCAGGCCCTCGGCCGTGATGCGGGCGGGTCCCCATTCAGCCAGCACGGTCCTTCCTTCCGGGAAGAAGAGGCCGTGCAGCACCAGCAGTGACAGGCCCAGGGGAACCAGGACCGCCGCAGCAGCGGGCACCACGCGGCGCGCCGTCCCCGCAGCCGCCGACAGGCCCAGGCAAGCCGCAACCACGGCCACTGACAGCACCCAGTCTGCTGCCGCCGTCGTGATGGCCGCTGCGCTTCCGGCAGCAGCCAGCAACGTCAGCGGGTTGACCCGCCGATGCCGGGGCGCGGGAAGGGTCCTGCCTGCCGGAGATACTGACACGGTGCCCGGACTCAGCCGTTCAGGGTCGGATCGTTGGCCTGGCCGGAAGCGCCGGCGCGGGCGTCCACCTTCCCCGCGGGAGCCGCGTTGGTGCCGGCGAGGACCCGGTGGCGCCGGATGAAGGGGAACTGCTGGCGTGTGCGCCCGGGCAGCGCATAGACCAGGACGGCCACGATGGTGAACACGATGGCTTTGTCCATGGGGTCGGACAGCAGTGCCTGCTTGGTGATGGCGGCCAGGAGGGTGTCCCCCATGGCCCGGAAGGCGCTGACGATGGCGCCGGTGGCTACGCCCGACGTTCCGCCGAAGACGAAGGCGGCCACGGGGGCGGACACCACACCGGCGATGATGCCTGTGATGAAGCCGGCCACGGGTGCCAGATAAAAGCGGCGGAAGAGGCCATAGCGGGCGGCGAGGCCGGCAAGGCAGCCGATGAGCGCGGCGCCTGCGGCGAACGGGAGCACGGTGGGGTTGAAGAAGGACCAGACGATGCTGCTGAGGGCGCCGGTGGCAGCACCGGCCGCCGGCCCGGCCAGGACGGCGATCAGCACGGTGCCGATGGCATCGAGGTAGAAGGGAACAAGGGTGCTGCCCACGAACTGGCCCAGGATGATGTTCAGGACCAGCGCCACCGGGATCAATACCAGGGTGGAGGCGGGAAGGGTGGGCAGGACGGCGGCGATCAGCAGGACTGCTCCGGCCAGGAACCCGGTGAGGGCAATCAGGGCCGACGCGCTGCCCGGACCGCCGGTGATGTCTGCCGGCTGGTTGAGGACCAGGTAGACGTAGGTGGCCGCGATGGCCAGGGCGCCGAGGATCTCCAGCAGCCGGCGGCGTGCGGTGGGGCGTTCCTGGGACGGAAGCGTCAAAGATGGCGATGACATGGGGAGCATTCCTTTGGGTGCAGGCAGTGGGCCCGGCAGTACCGGGTGGATGTGGACTGCCTATGTCACCTCGGCAGAATCCGGCGGCAACTGCGCCGGGCCGGTCCGGATCCCATTCTACCGGCCGTTGCCACGGGGAGGTCTGTTCCTCAGCCCGCGCGGCGGGCAAGGGCTCCGACGGCGGAGACCAGCTCACGGAACGCCTGCTCCGGATTGTTCCGGGAGACAATCCGGGCGTTGGGGGGTGCGCCCCAGAGTCCCCGGAAGTCGGCCACTGTTGTTCCCATCAGGAGCGGCGACTCCGTTTCGACGTCGATGGTGGCGGGGCGGGTGCTGTACTCGAGAGTCCCGGCAGCCACCCCGGCGGCAAAGAAGTCGTGGACGTGGGCCAGGTAGCCCTGGTCGTAGTGGCGGTGGAACTCGAAGTAGAAGCGAAGCGCATCCGAGAGATGCCTGATGAGGGTGTTGTCGGAGGTGCTGCGGCGGCCTTCCGCGTCCCCGGGGAGGACAAGTTCCGGAACGGCGGCTCCCGCGGCCCGGGCAACCTCTGCCACGTGGGCCGGGTGCAGTTCCATGCGTTCAGTGCTGTCGAGGGAGCAAACGATGGGCAGCCTGTCCAAGGGTCGGCCGCGGTAGGCGGCGTAGACCTCCTTGGCGGCGTGCGGATCCACGTGGGTGTTCCACTCTGCCGTGGGGGTGGTGTTGCCCTGGTGGTAGAAGGCGCCGCCCATGATCACCACCTTCGCCAGGAGCTCCGGGAGTTCCGGTTCCTGCCGCAGGGCCAGGGCGAAGTTGGTGAGCGGAGCGGTGATGAGGGCAGTCAGCTCCCCCGGCCTGGCCCTGGCGTGTTCGATCCACAGGTCCACCGCATTGCGTGGACTTGGCTGGCCGGACGGCTCCGGCAACACCGCGTAGCCGATCCCCTGCGGCCCGTGAGTTTCAGGGGTGGTGACCAACGGGACGGACAACGGCTCGCGTGCCCCCACCGCCACCTGCACGCCCGGCCGGCCGCACAGCTCCAGCAGGGCGAGGGTGTTGCGCGCCACCTGGTCGGCGTCGACGTTGCCCGGGGTGGCCGTGACCGCCACGAGCTCCGTGTCCGGAAGGGCGGCCAGGTAGGCAAGGGCCAGGGCATCGTCGATGCCGGTATCGACATCAAGGAGGTAGGCAGGCACGGCTGACTAGAAGAGGGCGACCTTGGGCACGGCCGGGAAGATCCCGTCCAGGGCTTCCAGGTCTTCCGGGGTGGGCACCCAGTCTGCTGCCACCGCGTTCTGCCGGATCTGTTCCGGCCGGGTGGCGCCGGCGATGACGCTGGCCACCGAGGGCTGCGCGGCCAGCCACGAGAAGGCCACCTCGATCTCGGTCAGGCCGCGCTCCTTGGCGAAGGCGCTGAACCTGCCCAGCTGGTCCCAGTCGGCGTCGTCCACCATGCTGGTGCGGGTGTGGCTGAGCCGGGACCCTGCGGGCGCGTGGCCCGGGGAGTACTTGCCGGTCAGCAGGCCGTTGGCCAGCGGGAAGTACGGCAAAACGCCCAGGCCGAACTCCTCCGCCGCCGGGGTCACTTCCAGCTCGGCACGCCGGTCCAGCAGGTTGTAGTGGTTTTGCGAGGAGATGAACCGTTCGGTGCCCAGTTCGCGGGCCACGTACTCCGCCTGGGCGATCTGCCAGCCGGCGCGGTTGGAATGGCCGATGTACCGGACCTTTCCGCTCCGGACCAGGGTGTCCAGCGCTGCCAGGGTCTCCTCAATAGGCGTGAGCGGGTCCGGGGTGTGGAACTGGTAAAGATCGATCCAGTCGGTACCCAGGCGCCGCAGAGAGGCCTCCACCGCCTGGACGATGTACCGCCGGGAACCGCGGGCTCCGAAGTCCGGACCGTTGGCGCCCTGGGCATCCATCCCGAACTTGGTGGCAACCACCACGTCCCCGCGCCGGCTGCCGAGGGCCCTGCCCAGCATGGTTTCGCTGAACCCTGGTTCCTTGCCATAGTTGTCCGCCACGTCGAACAGCGTGATGCCGGCGTCAATGGCGGCATTCACGACGGCGTCAGTGGCATCCTGCTGCTCCGTGGCAGTATTGGCCCGGCCCAGGTTGTTGCAGCCCAGGCCGACGGTTGAGACGGTGAGGCCGGATTTTCCAACGCGGCGGTAACTGGTCACGGACGACTCCTAGAGGCTGAAGCTGGTGGCGGATTTGGCGGAATGCTTGACCTTGAAATGGTCCGGGTCGCCGTACGGCGCGGCACCGATGCTGAGCTTGGTGAAGTCGAGGTCTTCCCCGCGGGCGCACACCTTGATGGCGTTGACAGCCTTGTTGACGTCGGGGCACAGGCAGAAGATGTTCAGCTTGTAGTCCGTGAACTCTGAACGTTCCACGGTGCCCAGGCCGCGCCAGGCAAGGTGGCCGATGAGCGCGTCCTTGGCTTTCTGCTCCAGCCGGCGGTCCCGGTCCGTGCCCTCCCGGGTCTTGAGGGCGAACTGTGCCACCACCCAGAACTGCTCTTCGGCGGGAATTTCGGCGTAGCCGTCCTCCGCGCACTGCGCGGCAAAAGCGTCCAGGAGGCTGTCGGCTGCGCCGGCTTCGTCGACGTCGGTTTCCTCGGTCCTGCTTTGGTGCCCCACGGCACCAAAGTTCATGACGAACTGGGAGTACTCCTCATCGAACCAGGCTTCCCTGAACTGGAGTGCGCCCTCGTCGTCGCGCTTGTAGACCCTGACTATGCCGCTCATGTGGTGCGTCCTTTGGTAAACCATGCGACGTCGGTGCCGTCGAATGGCGCGTGCTGTGCCGTAACGGCGTGGTAGAGCCCGTCAGCGGCAGCCTGGATATCCTCGATCAGCCGGTGCGGGTAGTGCATGGAAACGCTGTGTTCGGCGAACTCGTCCTGGTCGTCGATGAAGACGCCGCGGTCAGCGGTGCGGATGACATCGAGGTCCATGTCGATCACGTGGAATTCGGTCACCGCGGGCCGGATGTGCGTCCACTCGTGGCCCACCGCAAGATCGATGTAGACGCGGACTCCGCCGGGGTGGGCGGAGTCGTAGAACGTGGCCACCCAGTCGCCCTGGCGCGGCACCAGCAGGACGGCATCCGACCTGGTGTAGAACGCGGCACCGGGGCGGGAACAGAACTCGTTGGTGCCCTGGAAGATCCACCACCCGTGGTCGTCTTCGCCAAGGTAGCGCCCGGGCACCACCCAATGCGCCTTGCCGTTCCACTTGCGGTTCCGGGAGACCACCAGCTGGCCCGGCAGAAGTCCGCTGGGGACGCGGGTGGTGGTGGTGTGCAGGACAGGTCCGGACTCCCCTGCGGCACCCGGATATTTCAGTTCGTCTTCGTCCCTCACAGGATGGGAAGGCTGCCGGTGGTGGGGTGCTGCTGCCCGGGAAGGGGCCGCGCAAACGGAACCTTTGTTCCCAGGACCTGCGCAACGACGTCGTGGGTGATCTGCTGGGCGGTCAGCCCAACGCGCTCCATCACCTGGTTGCGGGTGCCGTGCTGCAGGAACTCCACGGGCAGGCCCACCTCGTTGAGGGCGGTGTCCACGCCCGCGGCGCGCATCTCCTGCCGGATGCGGGAGCCGACGCCGCCGGCACGGACGCCGTCCTCGATGCAGATCACCAGCCGGTGGTGCGACGCGAGGGCGATGATGGAGCGGCGGACAGGAAGGACCCAGCGGGGGTCCACCACGGTGGTGCTGATGCCCTGGGCGCCGAGCCGGTTGGCGACGTCGAGGGCCAGTTCGGCCATGGCGCCCACGCTGACGATCAGGACGTCGTTTTCGGTGGAGCCTTCGGGCCGGCGGGCCAGGATGTCCACGCCGTCGCTGAGGCGTTCCAGTGCTTCGACGGCGGGCCCGACGGATCCCTTGGAGAAGCGGACAACGCTGGGGGCGTCATCGATGGCGACGGCCTCGCGCAGTTCCTCGCGGAGCCGGGTGGCGTCGCGGGGCGCGGCCAGGTGCAGCCCGGGGACGATCTGGACCATGGCCATGTCCCACATGCCGTGGTGGCTGGCGCCGTCCGGGCCGGTGACGCCGGCGCGGTCAAGGACGATCGTGACCCCGGCCTTGTGGAGGGCCACATCCATGAGCAGCTGGTCGAAGGCCCGGTTCAGGAAGGTGGCGTACACGGCAACCACCGGGTGCAGCCCGCCGAAAGCCATGCCGGCGGCGGCGGTGAGTGCGTGCTGTTCGGCAATGCCGACGTCAATGACGCGGTTGGGGTGCTTGGCCGCGAACTTGTGCAGGCCCACCGGGATCAGCATGGCCCCGGTAATGCCCACGATGTCTTCGCGTTCGTCGGCGATAGCGGCGATCTCCTCCGCAAACACGGACGTCCAGGATTGCGCACCGCCGGTGCCCGTCGGCTCGCCGGTTTCGGGGTCAATGATGCCCACCGCATGGAACTGATCAGCTTCATGGGCGCGCGCCGGAGCGTAGCCGTGGCCCTTCTCCGTCATGGCGTGGACGATCACGGGCCCGCCGTAGTTCCTGGCCGTGGACAGTGCGTGTTCCATGGCCTGCAGATTGTGGCCGTCCACCGGGCCGATGTACTTCATCCCCAGGTCCTCGAACATGCCCTGCGGCGCCCACCAGTCCTTAATGCCCTTTTTCATGGCATGCAGGCTCTTATAGGTGAACTGCCCCACGGGGCCGCCGTCCTGCAGCTTCTTCTTCCACCAGTCAAGCGCGCCCTCATACGCCGGGGCGGCACGGAAAGAGTCGATGGTGGGCCGCAGAGACGCCAAGTAGTCTGCGAATCCACCCACGGTAGGGGCATATGACCGGCCGTTGTCGTTGACGACGATGACCACGCGGCGCTTCTTGTCGGCCGCAATGTTGTTGATGGCTTCCCAGGCCATTCCGCCGGTGAGGGCGCCATCGCCGATGATGGCCACCACGTGCCGGTCGCCTTCGCCGGTGAGCTGGCGGGCCCGCGAGATGCCGTCGGCCCAGGACAGGGACGACGACGCGTGGGAGCTTTCCACGATGTCGTGTTCGGATTCGGCCCGGTCCGGGTAGCCGGAGAGGCCGCCCTCCTGGCGGAGCGTGCTGAAGTCCTGGCGTCCGGTGAGCAGCTTGTGGACATAGGACTGGTGTCCCGTGTCAAAGACAATGCTGTCGCGGGGGGATTCAAAGATGCGGTGCACGGCCAGCGTCAATTCCACGACGCCGAGGTTGGGCCCGAGGTGGCCGCCCGTCTGGGAGACGTTAGTGATCAGGAAATCCCTGATCTCCGTGGCCAGCTTCTCCAGCTGTTCCTCGGTCAAGTCGTTCAGGTCCTGCGGATTCCGGATGGTGTCCAAGATTCCCAATGACCCCTCCTTCGGGTGGTAGACGTGCCGTTTAACTCTAACGCCTCGGTGTGAATGCAAAGCCGAAGCCCCGGCTGGTCGGTGACCGGCCGGGGCTTCGGGGTGGATGGTGACTGCTGTCAGGACCCGCTAGTTTGCGGAGATCTGGCGCAGCACGTACTGCAGGATGCCACCGTTGCGGTAGTAGTCCGCTTCACCCGGGGTATCGATGCGCAGCACGGCGTCGAACGACTTCGAGGAGCCGTCCTCCGCGGTGGCGGTGACCTTCAGGGTCCTGGGCGTGGTGCCCTCGTTGAGCGCGGTGACGCCCTCAACCGAGAAGGTTTCCGTGCCGGTCAGGCCCAGGCTGGCAGCGTTCTCGCCGGCCGGGTACTGCAGCGGCAGGACGCCCATGCCGATGAGGTTGGAGCGGTGGATGCGCTCGTAGCTCTCGGCGACAACAGCCTTGACGCCCAGCAGGGCGGTGCCCTTGGCGGCCCAGTCGCGCGATGATCCGGAACCGTATTCCTTGCCTGCCAGGACCACCAGCGGGGTGCCGGCTGCCTGGTAGTTCTGGGCGGCGTCGTAGACGTAGGCCTGCGGGCCGTCGGCCTGGGTGAAGTCGCGGGTGAAGCCACCCTCCACGCCGTCCAGGAGCTGGTTCTTGATGCGGATGTTCGCGAACGTGCCGCGGATCATCACTTCGTGGTTGCCACGGCGCGAACCGTAGGAGTTGAAGTCCTTGCGCTCCACGCCGTTGGCCAGCAGGTACTGGCCGGCGGGGGTGTCGGACTTGAAGGAACCGGCCGGAGAGATGTGGTCGGTGGTGACCGAGTCGCCGAGCTTCAGGAGCACGCGGGCGCCTGAAATGTCCTTGACGGGCTCCGGCTGGGCCTTCATGCCCTCGAAGTATGGGGGCTTCCGGACGTAGGTGGACTTCTCATCCCAGGCGAAGGTGTCGCCGGCCGGGGTGTCGAGTGCCTTCCAGCGGTCGTCGCCTTCGAAGACGCCCTCGTAGCCGCGGGCGAACATGCCCTTGTCGATGGAGGAGTCGATGACCTGCTGGACCTCGACCGGGTTCGGCCAGATGTCCTTCAGGAAGACGTCGTTGCCGGCTTCGTCCTGGCCCAGGGCGTCGTTTTCGAAGTCGAAGTCCATGGTGCCTGCCAGGGCGTAGGCGATGACCAGTGGCGGGGAGGCCAGGTAGTTCATCTTGACGTCCGGGTTGATGCGGCCTTCGAAGTTGCGGTTTCCGGAGAGGACTGCGGTGACGGAGAGGTCGTTGGCCTGGATGGCCTCGGAGATCTCGGCGTCCAGCGGGCCGGAGTTGCCGATGCAGGTGGCGCAGCCGTAGCCCACGATGTAGAAGCCGAGCTTTTCCAGGTAGGGGGTCAGGCCCGACTTGTTGTAGTAGTCGGTGACGACCTTGGAACCGGGGGCCACGGAGGTCTTGACCCACGGCTTGGCGGCAAGGCCCTTTTCGACGGCGTTGCGGGCCAGCAGTGCTGCCGCCAGCATCACGGACGGGTTGGACGTGTTGGTGCAGGAGGTGATCGAGGCGATCGACACCGCACCGTGGTCCAGTTCGAACTCGCGGCCATCGGCGGTCTTGACGGCCACCTTCTTCGAGGGGCGGCCATTGGACTTGGGTCCGTGGGCGTGCGGGGCTTCCTCGGAGAGGTGCGTTGCCGTGGCGGTGAACGACGGCGAATCGGAGGCCGGGAAGCTCTCATCGATCGCTTCGTCCAGGCTGCCATCGGCGAGGTCCACCTTGACGTAGTTGCGCAGGTCCTCACGGAACTGGGCCTTGGACTCGGAGAGGATGATGCGGTCCTGCGGACGCTTGGGGCCGGAAATGGACGGCACCACCGTGGACAGATCGAGTTCGAGGTACTCGGAGAACTTGATGTCGCGGGAAGGATCGTGCCAGAGGCCCTGTTCCTTGGCGTACTGCTCAACGAGTGCCACGTTCTGGTCTGAGCGGCCGGTCAGGCGCAGGTAGTCCAGGGTGACGTCGTCGATGGGGAACATCGCCGCGGTGGAACCGAACTCGGGGCTCATGTTGCCGATGGTGGCGCGGTTGGCCAGCGGCACGGCCGCGACGCCTTCGCCGTAGAACTCGACGAACTTGCCGACGACGCCGTGCTTGCGCAGCATCTCGGTGATGGTCAGCACCACGTCCGTGGCGGTGGCGCCGGCGGGGATGCTGCCGCTGAGCTTGAAGCCCACGACGCGCGGGATGAGCATGGAGACGGGCTGGCCGAGCATCGCTGCCTCGGCCTCAATGCCGCCCACGCCCCAGCCCAGCACGCCCAGGCCGTTGACCATGGTGGTGTGCGAGTCGGTGCCGACGCAAGTGTCGGGGTAGGCGCGGAGCGCACCATCCACTTCGCGGGTCATGACAGTGCGGGCCAGGTATTCGATGTTCACCTGGTGCACGATGCCGGTTCCCGGGGGGACCACCTTGAAGTCGTCGAACGCGGTCTGGCCCCAGCGCAGGAACTGGTAACGCTCACCGTTGCGCTGGTACTCGATCTCCATGTTGCGCTCCAGTGCGCCGGAGTTGCCGAAGGCGTCGATCTGGACGGAGTGGTCAATCACCATTTCAGCGGGTGCCAGGGGGTTGACCCGCTTGGGGTCGCCGCCCAGGTCCTTGACCGCTTCACGCATGGTGGCCAGGTCCACCACGCAGGGAACGCCGGTGAAGTCCTGCATGATCACGCGCGCCGGCGTGAACTGGATTTCTGTATTGGGCTCCGCATTGGGATCCCAGCCTGCCAAAGCGCGGACGTGATCGGCAGTGATGTTCGCGCCGTCCTCGGTCCTCAGCAGGTTTTCAAGCAATACCTTGAGGCTGAACGGAAGGTTTTCTGCACCTTCAACGGAGTTCAACCGGAAAATTTCGTAATCGGTTCCGGCTACATTAAGTTTGCCTTTTGAACCGAAGCTGTCCACAGTGCTCATCGCAGGACTCCTCTCGCAACAGTTTCATCTTTGTCGCGCGGTTGACCGCCTGCTAGTTAGGAAGCCCTAAGTAGTTCCAGGGCCCGAAAATTTGCACACGGCCGGCCGAGAATTCGGGCGCGACGTGGGACTACTACGGCCATCGTAGTCGAAAACGTTGACGGCATCACGGAGCCGGAGTCAGCAGTGCCACCGTCTCCAGGTGGTGGGTATGGGGGTACAGGTCGAAGGCACGAAGCCCGGCCAGCTCCCATCCGGAGCGGCGGAAGTAACCGAGGTCACGTGCGAACGACGCCGGATCGCAGGACACATAGGCAATGGCCCGGGGCTGCGAGGCGATGAGCTGGCCGACCACCGCTTTCCCGGCTCCGGCACGCGGAGGGTCAAGGACCAGGGCGTCGAAGTTCCGCGGTTTTTGGCGCAGGACCCGTTCCACGCGTCCCTGGACCACCTCCACCTGCGGAGCGGAATGCAGGTTCTTCCGGGCGTCGCGGCTGGCCCCCGGCGCCCCTTCCACGGAGAGCACCGAACCCGTTTCCCCCACCGCGTCGGCCAGTACGGCGGTGAAAAGACCGGCACCCGCGTAGAGGTCGGCAACCACGGCGCCGGGGTGGAGGAAGTCGCCCTGCCGCAGGAATTCTGTGACAGCCGCCACAAGGGTCCCGGGCGCGTCGCGGTGGATTTGCCAGAAACCTTCGCCGGTTACCCGGAATTCATGCCCGACGGCGCTTTCCTGGACCCAGGTGCGTCCCCGCAGCTGCGTCACTGTGCCGGCCATCGGTTCGAAGGCTGCCACCGACACTTCTGCCGGCATTGCCGCGGCAATGGCCCTCAGCCGCTTGTCCTTCGTGCCGGGCGCAGGGGCCAGGAGGACCAGCGGCCGGCTGCCGTCGGCGGGCGCTGCCACCTCAACCCGCTCAATGCCCTGCAGGTCCAGGTCCCATAAGCGCAATGCGTTGATGGCCCCGCTGGCCAACGGCATCTCGAGCACGGGAACAATGTGGCTGGAACGGTGGGCGTGCATGCCCAGCTTTCCGCCGGGGGTGACCGAAAAGCTGGCCCGCGTACGCCAGCCAAGGCCGGTGCCGCCATCGTCCGCTTCCCCTACTGGTTCCACCGTGCCGGTCCACGCGGCGGGCACCTGCTCAAAGCCGGCAAGGCGCGTGAGCTGCTCGGCAACGACGTCAGCCTTCAGGCGCCGCTGCCTGGCCAGTGTTATGTGTCCGAACTCTGCCCCGCCCACCGGCGGGTGCCCGTGGCCCCAGGCACGCATGGAATCCGCCGCGTGCCAGAAGTGTTCCACCCGGTCCGGGGACGCCTCGAGCACCTCGACCACATCACCGCGCCAGAATTTGGCGCCATCCCCGGCATCGGTGAGCCGGACACGGACCTTTTCGCCTGGAATGGCGTGCCGGACGAAGACCACCCGGCCCTCGTGGCGGGCAACGCAGTGCCCGCCGTGGGCCACGGGTCCGACGTCGAGGACGGCTTCCCCACCGGTGTGGCCTGCGGGCTCCCCTGCCGGCCGGGACGTATCTGATGGCTGGGTGGCGGTGGAAAGTTCGGGATTCACTGGACATCCTGGAGGTTTTTGGCTTCTTCGGAGGATTTGAGCTGCCAGGGAACACTGGCAACCATGACTCCGGGTTCGAAGTGGAGGCGGGTCTTGATGCGCAGGGCGGTCTGGTTGTGCACCAGCTGCTCCCACCACTTGCCCACCACATACTCGGGGATGTAGACCACCACCAGGTCCCGCGGGGAGTCCAGGCGCATCTGCTTGACGTAGTCCATGATGGGCGTGACCGTCTCGCGGTAGGGGCTGGCCAGGACGGTGAGCGGGACCGGGATCTCGAGCTTTTCCCAGTCGGCGATGGTGTGCGCGGTCTCGTCCGGGTCGATGTCCACCGTGATGGCGTCCAGCCGGGACGGGCGGGAGGCGCGCGCATAGGCCAAGGCACGCAGGACCGGCTTGCGGACGTGCGAGACCAGCAGGACGGCATGGACCCTGGTGGGCAGGGCGCGCGGTGACGAGTCCTCGTCCACCGCCAGCTCCTTGGCGACGTTGTCGTAGTGGGCCCGGATGCTCCACATGATCAGGAACAGGACGAACATGGCCAGCAGCGCGATCCAGGCGCCCTGCTGGAACTTGGTGATCAGGACGATCACCAGCACCAGGCCGGTCATGCCAAAGCCGATGGTGTTGATGGTCCTGGACTTGATCATTTTGCGCCGGACGGCCTTGTCCTTGGCCAGTTTCAGTTCGCGGCCCCAGTGCCGGATCATGCCCAGCTGGCTGAGGGTGAAGGAGATGAAGACGCCCACGATGTAGAGCTGGATGAGCTTGGTGACATCGGCGTCGAACGCAAGGATCAGGACCAGCGCACCCGCTGCAAGGGCCAGCACGCCGTTGCTGAAGGCGAGCCTGTCGCCGCGGGTGCGGAGCTGGCGGGGCAGGTAGCCGTCCTGGGCCAGGATGGAGCCCAGGACCGGGAAGCCGTTGAAGGCGGTGTTGGATGCGAACACCAGGATGACGCCGGTGGCGGCCACCACGATGTAGAAGGGAATGGAACCGGCCCCGAAGATCGTCTGTGCGATCTGGCTGATGGCCGGGTTCTGGATGTAGCCCGCGGGCAGCGGGTTGCCGTTGAGGAGGAATTCCTTGGCTGGATCCAGGACGATGTGGACCTTGGTGGCGTTGGCCAGGTAGATGATGCCGGCCAGCATGGCGGCGCCAATTACGCCGAGGAGCAGCAGCGTGGTGGCCGCGTTCTTGCTCTTGGGGTGCCGGAAGTTGGGGACGCCGTTGCTGATGGCCTCCACGCCCGTCAGTGCCGCGGCGCCGGAGGAGAAGGCCCGCAGCAGGAGGAACGCGCCGGCCAGGCCCACCAGCCCCTGGTCGAAGCCCTCGGCCGGGACGATGGTGAAGGCAGCCGAGGGCGCCTGGCCCAGCTGGCCCGTGGCGGCCTGGAACATGCCCACCGCGGTCATGCCCAGGATGGACGCCATGAAGATGTAGGTGGGGACAGCGAAAACGCTGCCGGCCTCCTTGATGCCCCGGAGGTTCACCAAGGCAAGGATGACGACGCCGACCGTGGCGATGACTGCCTGCTCACCGTGCAGTGACGGGACGGCGGTGGTGAGGTAGGACGCTGCCGACGACATCGACACAGCGACGGTCAGGACGTAGTCCACCAGGAGCGCCGACGCCACGGTGAGCCCGGCGTACTTGCCGAGGTTCTCGTTGGCAATCTCGTAGTCGCCGCCGCCGGACGGATACGCGTGGACGTTCTGCCGGTAGGAGGCCACCACGGTCAGCAGCACCACCATCACGGCCAGGCCAACCCAGGGGGAGATCGCCACGGCACTGACACCGGCCAGCGCCAGGGTGAGCAGGATCTCGTCGGGGGCGTAGGCCACGGAGGACAGGGCGTCGGAGGCAAAGATCGGCAGGGCGATCTTCTTGGGGAGCAGGGTATGGGCCAGGCGGTCATTCCGGAAGGGCCTGCCCACCAGCACGCGTTTGACGGCGTTCAGTATTGTCAACACCCCACAAAGCTAGTCTGATTCGCTGGCGATGTCATGACGGGCCCTTGCCGGTCCCGGGAGGGGCCGTGCCGGTAGAGTTCTAGCTGCACGATCCTGACTTAGATACAGAGGAGATACGGTGGCGCATTTCGTGATCATGGGATGTGGCCGGGTGGGGGCAACGCTGGCGCATACGCTGGAGGACGCCGGTCATTCCGTGGCCATCATCGACCAGGATGACCGCGCGTTCCGCCGGCTCCGCCAAGGCTTCACCGGCCGGAAGGTGACCGGTGTGGGCTTTGACCGGGACACCCTCAAGCAGGCCGGAGTCGGCGAAGCCTATGCTTTCGCTGCTGTTTCCAGCGGTGACAACTCAAATATCCTGGCCACCCGCGTGGCCCGCGAAACCTTCCACGTTCCCCACGTGGTCGCCAGGATCTATGACCCGGGCCGCGCCGAGATCTACCAGCGGCTGGGCATCCCCACGGTGGCCGCCGTCCGCTGGAGTGCTGACCAGGTGCTTCGCCGGATTCTTCCCGAACAGCATCTGGCCGGCGATTTCCGCGAGCCGTCGGGCCGGCTGGTCCTGGCTGAGCTGGACCTGGACGCCGGCTGGATCGGCCACCGCATCAGCAGCATCGAGAAGGCTGCCGGTGTCCGCGTGGCCTATGTCACCCGTTTCGGCGAAGGCCTGCTGCCTGACGCCGGAACGGCGTACCAGGACGGGGACACGGTGCACGCCATGCTGCAGGTGGACCGCAGCGCCCACATCGCCCAGATCCTCGCCAAAGCCCCCGCCAAGGAGTACCAGTGAAAGTCGTTATCGTCGGCGCCGGCAGTGTCGGGTCGTCCATTGCCAGGGAGCTGCTGTCGCACAAGCACGAGATCCTGCTGATCGACCTCAAACCCGAGGTGATCGGCCGGAGCGGCCTGCGCGGCGCGCACTGGCTGGTCGGGGACGCCTGCGAACTCTCCACGCTGCAGGGCGCAAAGGTGCAGGACGCCGACGTCGTGGTCTCCGCGACCGGAGACGACAAGGTGAACCTGGTGGTGTCGCTCCTGGCGAAGACCGAATTCGGCGTCGGCCGCACCGTGGGCCGGGTGAACAACCCGAAGAACGACTGGATGTTCAATGATTCCTGGGGCGTCGACGTCGCCGTCAATACCCCGCAGCTGATGACCGCGCTGGTGGAGGAAGCCGTGGAAATCGGCGACCTGGTGCGCCTGCTGACGCTGCAGACCGGGGTGGCGTCGCTGGTGGAATTCACCGTGCCCCACGATTCCCACGTCATCGGCATGACCGTGGGTGATATCCACTGGCCCGAGGACGCCACCCTGGTGGCCATCCTGCGGGACCAGGCGCCGATCACGCCCAGCCGGGACGACGTCATTGATGGCGGCGATGAACTCTTCTTCGTGACCACCATTGCCGCCGAGGACCGCCTGCGCGAACTGCTCTCCTCCGCCCCTGGGAGCATCGACACCGGGGAACATCCGGAAGGCAGCGGCCCGGAGGCCTCGGCGGGCAGTCACGGCCACGCCATGGAGGACGACGGCTTCGACGGCTGAGCCGCGCCTGGCTGCCTGGGGATTGCCTGGGCGTCAGGCAGTTCGGTCTGCGCCGGCTTCTTCGTCAGCGTCAGCGGGAGCCGGCCGGGTCACCAGCCAGGCAACCCAGATCCCGAGGATGTACAAGGGCGCGCCCATGATGAGTCGGGTGGTGGCGAGTGCGGCCAGGCCCTCGGTACCCATGAGGTAGAGGGGCACCTGGACGATAAGCCGGAGCGCCAGTACGGTGACGATGATCCAGGTGCCCAGCCGGTAGGCCTTGACCCGTGCAGGGTCCTTCCGCCATTCCACACCCTCGTTCCGGATGAAGCCGAAGAGCAGCCCCGCCACGGGCCACTTCACTGCAATGGAAAGGACCATGGCGAGGATATAGGCGCCATTGGTGAAGAACCCGGGAAGGTAGAAATCTTCCGCCTTGCCTGTGGTGTTGGCCAGCCAGGCGGATATGCCGACGCCGGCGACGCCCGCCAGGGCCTGGGTCAAGGGGCGACGCTGGACCAGACGGACCACCGTGAACACGGCCGCGGATGCCAGGGCTGCCACCAGGGACAGGCTCAGCTCGCGGGAAATGGTGAACGCCACCAGGAACACGAGTCCGGGAACGATGCTTTCGGCGATGCCCTGCACTCCCCCGGCGCTGCGCAGCACGTCCACCCGGCCGTCGTGGGTCCGGTGCAGGCCCGCTTTGGCAGCGTATTCAGCGGCAAGGCCGGCCACCGGGGACGGAGCATCCTGCGCGCCGCCCTGCTGGCCGGTCCTGCCCCGGTTCTCCGGGGCGGTGGGCTGTTCGGGCTGGTTCGCGGTCATTCGTTCTCCTGGCGGGACAGTATCTCGTAGCGGGGATTGAAGATGGTGGGCATGTCCTTGCCCCGGGCCAGCATCCCCTCGACGCGGATTTCAGCTCCGGCTTCGATACCCGGCACTCTGCGCCGGCCAAGCCAGACAATACGGAGCCGGGGCGGCCTGCGTTGTCCCGGAGCGCCGGGCCGCCCGGCATCGTCCTCGGCAACGATGGCACTGAATTCAGCCGTCCGGTCGGCCGGAACGAAGGTCACGGATTCGATGTGGCCCTGGCACATGACACGGCCCCGGTCGGGCAGTTTGCCCAGGGGCGTGATCCCACCTGATGCCGTCGCAGTGCCGCCCTCGGGGGACTCAGCCGATCTGGGTAACTTCGGGACCACGTTCGGGCTCCTCCAGGGTGGGCGCTGCAGGCGGAGGAGTGGCTGATGCGTCCTTGGGCAGCCTCAGCTGCAGGAGATCGCGGGGCGGCATGGGGCTGTCGCCGCGGACCACCACCACCTGCCGGAACAGGGCCTCGAGCGGTTCGGCGGCGGGCCGTTCCAGCGCAGCAGGTCCGCCCAGGACACCGCGCAGGAACCAGCGGGGACCATCGACGCCAATGAAGCGGGCCACCCGGTAGCCCTGGCTGCCGTCCGGAAGTCCGGCGGGAAGCTTGGCCACCAGTTCGGTGCCAAAAGCGCCTTCCACTTCTTCGACCTGGCCGCCCTGCGCGCCTACGGACTGGCCGATCTGCTCACGGATTTCGTCCCAGAGGGTCTCTGTCTTGGGGGCGGCGAACGCCTGCAGCTGCAGGCTGGAGCCGTCCAGGTCCAGGGTGACTGCGACAACCCGCTGCGTTGCCTCTTCCACCTCGAGGCGGAGTTGAAGGCCTTCGCTGGGGGTAATCAGCAAGGCACCGAGGTCCACGAAGCCGTCGCGGCTGGTGATCTCGGATTCGTCGAAGGGTCCGTTCCCGCTGCGGGCTGCAGCGCCGGGTCCGCCGTCTTCGGCCTCCGCGGTCGTCAGCTCTTCAGCCGGCTGCGCCGGCTCTTCGTTCTTTGCTTTCCTGCCAAGCCCAAAGACCATGGGTGACTCCTTATTCCTGGAAATGTGCCAGTTCTGAATGGTGCAGGCGGGCCCTGCGGAGGTCCCGCCGTCGTACGTGCCGGCGAAGCAGCTGGTGCCTCCGGTGGTCAGGCTCCTGGAGCCTTGAACCCGCCGGTGGACCCAAAGCCGCCCGTGCCGCGCACGGAGCCGCTCAATTCGCTGACAGGAATGAACTGGGCGTACTCCACCCGTTGGATGACCATTTGGGCAATTCTATCGCCGCGCCGCAGCTCTATCGCCTGGGATGGGTCGGTATTCAGCAGGGTCACCGAGATCTCTCCGCGGTAGCCCGCGTCCACAGTGCCGGGTGCGTTGACGATCGTGAGGCCGTGCTTGGTGGCCAGGCCGGAGCGGGGGTGGATCAGCGCTACGAATCCGTCGGGGAGTGCAATGGCGACGCCGGTGGGGACCAGTTTGCGCTCCCCTGGCAACAGCACCACGTCCTCGCGGGCTCGCAGGTCCGCGCCGGCGTCGCCCGGATGCGCGTAGGACGGTGCTTCCAGCTCCGGATCCAGCATTTTTAACTGAACCTGGAGGGTGGGGGCAGCAGCGGCGGGTGATGCTGCGTCCGGGACAAGGTCTGCCGTGGCGGGATGATCAGTCACAGTCACTCACTCTAACCCGCGCCCTCCAGTCGGTCCTAAGGCACCGGTCCCCGGAGGACGGGCACGGCGGCCCGCACCAAGGTGAAATAGCGGGCCAAAGGTGGAAAGCTTGGGCCATGCCCGAATCAAGCTCGCCAGCGTCCGTGCCCAGTTCTTCGTCCACTGGAGGGCCGGTTGTTTACCGGGAGAAACTGTGGCCCAACGCGTGGATCTGGGTGATCGCGGCAGGTGTTTCAGCGGCGGGCATCCTGGTCTTCGCTCCCATCAGCATGGAAGCCGGGTTCATAGCGGCAGTGGTTCTCCTGGCCATCATCACGGTCCTCCTGGTGCTTTCCACCCCTGCCATAACGGTCACGCCCGACACCCTGACTATCGGCCGGGCCACCATTGAACGCCGCTTTGTGGGTGCCGTGCAGCAGTTCACGGCCGGTGACGCGACGGCGGAGCGCGGCACCCGGCTTAATGGCCTGGCTTACCTGTGCATCCGGGGCTGGATCGATCCCGTAGTGAAAATCGAGATTACCGACCCCGCCGACCGGACCCCCTACTGGCTCGCCTCGACCCGGCACCCCGATCGGCTGACGGCCGCCCTGGCCGGGCGCTGACACCGCCGTGGGGCCCCTCCCGGGCCTTGCTGCACCGGAAAATCACGGCGCGCCCTGCCTCTTGAGCCAAATAGAAGCAACCGGATGGCAGAGTTTCGATTGATAGTAATGCCAGGGTGGAGGATTTGTATGCAGGATCTACGGCTTGTAGGCGTGCACGACGACGGGACGCATGTCCTGTTGAGCGGGGCCGGCGGCGAGATGTTCCAGCTGCCAATCGATGAGGCTTTGCGGACGGCCAGCCGTGCCACGGCCAAACCTCGGGCGGAGCGGCCTGCCGTTCCCATGTCCCCAAGGGACATCCAGGCCCGGATCCGTGCCGGCGCCACCGCGGCCGACGTCGCGGAGTTGTCCGGGATGCCCTTGGCCAAGGTGGAGCGTTACGAGGGCCCGGTCCTGGCCGAACGTGAGTACGTTGCACAACAGGCCCGGAAGGTGGAAGTCGCAGCGCCCTCCCCCGGCCACGACGCGTACCGCTCAGCCTTCGGCGACAACCCGGCAACCCTGGATGACATGGTGGCGCACCGGCTTTCCGCCCATGGCATCAATCCCGCCTCCGTGGAATGGGACTCGTGGCGGCGCCAGGACGGGACCTGGACTGTATCCGCCAGCTTCGAAGCCAAGCCCGGTGGAACTTCCGGAATCGGCGAGGAACCTCCTGCGCTCTGGACCTTCAACCCCGGCCGCAAGTCATTGCAGAACACCAACCGCTGGGCGCAGCAGCTGAGCGAACTCGAGCCCCTGGACGGCCCAGTTCCCGCGCGCCGGCTCACGGCCGTTTCCGACCGTCCTTTTGATTTTGAAACCGACGCCGACTCGGCAAAGGCATCCGCCACAGGTCTGAACGGCGCCCAAGATTCCGGCAAGGAATCCGACGGCCTCCTGGATATGCTCCGTTCACGTCGCGGCCAGCGGCTGGGAGTGGACGAGGATTCGGACGACGCCCTGGCGCTGCTTTTGGCGCACGGCGTTCCGGCTGCCCATCCGCGGCCTTCCGAGGTAGCCGCCGAGGCAGCCCCTGAGGCTGCACCGGAAGAACCCGAGACCCAGGACGGGCAGGCGGACGCCCCTGCAGCCCAGGGCGATTCGTTTATCCGGCGACGGGAGACCAGGCCGTCCATGCTGTCCAGGCTGAGCCTGCTCCCCTCGCACCGGGATGGCCACGATGACTCGCTGCGGCTGCACGACGGCGTCAGCACCGACACGCGCGAAATCACCATCGCAGCGTCCCCGCAAAAATCGTCGGGCTCCACACCGGCAGCGGGCTCAACCAACTCCGCCGGCACCGGGTTGGACGAGCTGCTGGGCAGCACCCCCCGCCGCCCGGCTTCCAAGCAGAACGATGCAGCCCCGGATACCGGGCAGTTGCCGGAAACCGAGGCGCCGGAACGGCCCGCACGGCCCAAGCGTTCCAGTGTGCCGTCGTGGGACGAAATCGTCTTCGGTACCCGGGGCGACTAGGACCACTTTCCCTCCCGCTGTCCCGGGAGGGGTCGTTGCCGGTGCTCCCGCGTGCTAGGCTCCCCGCAGCCAGTCGTCAAAGACTGCACTCATCACGGGAGGTTTGCTGTGCCGGATACCACCTGCCACATGTCCATGTCACTCGACGGCTTCGTCGCCGGCCCTGACCAAAGCCTCGAAAACCCGTTAGGGAAACGCGGACTGGAACTGCATGGATGGCATATCGGCGATCCCCGCGCCACAGAGGCCAACGGGATCGCCGCTGATTGGCTTATGCGTCCGCGGGGCGCCTACGTGATGGGCCGGAACATGTTTGGTCCCGTCCGTGGGGACTGGACCGAAGACTGGAGCGGGTGGTGGGGCGCTGAACCTCCCTACCATGCACCGGTTTTTGTCCTCACCCACTATCCCCACGACCCGATCCAAATGAAGGGCGGGACAACCTTCCACTTTGTCACCGACGGCTTCGACGCGGCATACGCCGCGGCGGTCGAGGCTGCGGGCGGCAAAGGCGTGGATATTGCAGGCGGGGCTTCAACCGTGCGTCAGGCATTGGCCGCAGGCGTGATCGACGAGCTCACCCTCGACATCGCTCCGGTGCTGCTCGGTTCCGGCGAACGGATTTTTGATGGGATGGAGTCGTTTGGCTTTGAACCCGTGGAAGTGCTCAACTCTCCCCTGGCAACGCACATCCGCTACCGACGCGTTTCCCAGTAGCAATTAGCGCTCCTCAACCCGGCAGTGCGCCGGAGATGGGCGGGTCACACGGCCAGTTGCTGGAGGAGTGCATCTTCCAGAAGGCTCCGTTCTCCAGGCTTATTGCGGGCCCCGGGCAAGATTCCGGACGGCCATCCCGGTGGCCATTGGGGTGGTTCCCAGTCCTGGTGTTCGCTTTGGTAGTGCCGGCCGGTGG
>NZ_JABFMW010000017.1 GCF_013359725.1 Pseudarthrobacter sp. C4D7
GTGGGGGTGGGAAAAGCGCGGGGTGGACTGGAAGTAGCCTATCTATGTGGAAGATCTCTTCGGGAACGGGCCAGGAAACGACGACGACGATGGTCCCGTCGCGCCGGAAAGCACAGGGTCCAGGGGGCAGGGGGCGCGGAAACAGGGCTCGCCGCGGAGCCCGCTCGCGGTGCGCATGCGGCCCCGCACCATGGACGAGGTGGTGGGCCAGCAGCACCTGCTGGGCCACGGATCGCCGCTGCGCCAGCTGGCAGCCGGGGCAGGCGCGGACGCCGCCGGTCCGGCCGGCCCCAGTTCCCTGATCCTGTGGGGCCCTCCGGGTACCGGCAAGACCACCCTGGCGCACGTCATCGCCCGCGGCCCCGGACGAAAATTCGTGGAGCTCTCCGCCATCACCGCGGGCGTCAAGGATGTCCGCCGCGTCATGGACGACGCCCTGACCGCCCGCGACCTGTACAAGACCACCACGGTGCTGTTCCTGGACGAGATCCACCGGTTCAACAAGGCCCAGCAGGACGCCCTGTTGCCCGGCGTCGAAAACCGGTGGGTTGTCCTGGTGGCTGCCACCACCGAAAACCCGTCCTTCTCCGTGGTCTCACCGCTGCTGTCCCGCTCCCTGCTCCTGACACTCAAGCCACTGACGGACGCTGACATCGAAGGCCTCCTGGTACGGGCCGTGGAGGACCACCGCGGACTGGGCGGCAAGGTCCGGCTCAGTGACGAAGCCCTGGAACACCTGGTCCGGCTCTCCGGCGGTGACGCCCGCCGGGCGCTAACCGCCCTGGAAGCCGCTGCCGGCGTCGCATTCGGTGACGCGGACGACGTCGAACGTTCCGTGGCGGAGGAAGGCGCACCGTCCGAACCTGCCGGCGAAGAGCCGGTCACCGTGGAGCTTCGCCACACAGAGCGCGCCCTGGACGCGGCCGCCGTCCGCTACGACCGCGCCGGCGACCAGCACTACGACGTGGCCAGCGCGTTCATCAAATCCATCAGGGGTTCCGACGTGGACGCGGCCCTGCACTACCTCGCCCGGATGCTCGAAGCGGGGGAGGACCCCCGGTTCGTGGCCCGGCGGAT
This sequence comes from Pseudarthrobacter sp. C4D7, assembly GCF_013359725.1. Taxonomy (GTDB): domain Bacteria; phylum Actinomycetota; class Actinomycetes; order Actinomycetales; family Micrococcaceae; genus Arthrobacter. Next base: position 1,078 of record NZ_JABFMW010000017.1, read on the forward strand.
CGTCATTTCCGCGGCCGAGGACGTGGGCATGGCGGACCCCACCGCGCTGCAGACCGCCGTGGCAGCAGCACAGGCGGTGCAGCTGATCGGCATGCCCGAGGGCCGCATCATCCTGGCTGAGGCCGTGGTCCACCTCGCCACCGCCCCCAAGTCGAACGCCGCCTACATGGGCATCAACAAGGCGATCGCGGACGTGCGGGCCGGTCTCGGCGTCGGAATTCCCGCCCACCTCCGCGACGCCCACTACCCGGGCTCCAAGCCGCTGGGCCACGGCGTCGGCTACAAGTACGCCCACGACGCCCCGCACGCAGTGGCCACCCAGCAGTACCCGCCCGACGACCTGGTGGGCCGCGACTACTACCAGCCCACCGGCAACGGCGCTGAGCGGGACATCGCCCAACGGCTGGAACGCCTCCGCCGGATTGTCCGGGGCACCTGAGGGCATGGTAAGCTGAATCTTTGTCTGGCAAGGCGCAGACGCACAATCTCCCCAATTCACGTTGGAACGGTTATGCCCTGTGCCCAGTAGCAAAAGGCAGCGGTTGGCCGATGCTCTCCATCGTGGAGGCCAGTAACACTGACACACCGCAGATATTGGAAGGACACAAGTGGCTAACAACACTCGTGCTCGCCGTCAGGCCCGCCTCTCGCGGTCCCTCGGCATTGCTCTGACCCCCAAGGCCGCCAAGTACATGGAGCGCCGCCCGTACGGCCCCGGTGAGCATGGCCGTGCCCGCAAGAAGCAGGACTCCGACTACGCCGTACGTCTGCGCGAAAAGCAGCGCCTGCGCGCCCAGTACGGCATCCGCGAAGCACAGATGACCCGTGCCTTCGAAGAAGCCCGCCGCACCAAGGGCCTGACCGGTGAGAACCTCATCGAACTGCTCGAAATGCGCCTTGACGCCCTGGTCCTGCGTGCCGGCTTTGCCCGCACCATCGCCCAGGCCCGCCAGCTGGTTGTGCACCGCCACATCATGGTTGACGGCGTCCGCGTTGACCGCCCGTCGTTCCGCGTCGGCGAGGGCCAGCTGGTCCACGTCCACAGCCGCAGCGAGACCATGGTTCCGCTCCAGGTTGCCGCAGCCGGGGCCCACCGCGACGTCCTGCCTGCCGTTCCGGCCTACCTGGACGTCAAGCTGGAAGCACTGCAGGCCCGCCTGGTCCGCCGTCCCAAGCGTTCGGAAATCCCGGTGACCTGCGAAGAACAGCTCGTCGTCGAATTCTACGCACGCTAAATCACAGCAGCGTACCCAAAGGAGCCCGTGGCAAGCGCCGCGGGCTTCTTTGTATGTAAGGTACTTGGGGGACATCTGCGCGGCGCCCCCGCGGGCGCGCGCAAGTTGGAACCCAACCACGGAATTTCGAGGAGATGAACGTCTATGTCTGGTGGCGATATTGCCGGCCTGATCGCTGCCGGAGTGTTCGCGCTCCTGGTCCTGCTGCTTGCGGTCCCCATCCTGAAGCTTGGAAAAGTCTTCGATGAGGTGCGCACCACCATCAGGTCCCTCAGCGACGGCGCCGCCCCCCTGATGGACGAGGTCTCCGCCACCGTCTCCACCACCAACCAGCAGCTGAAGAAGGTTGACGGCATCTCGTCCAACGTCTCGGATGCGTCCGCCAACATCGCGGCGCTGTCGTCGCTGGTCGCCGCCACGGTTGGATCTCCGCTCATCAAGGTTGCCGCCTTCAGCTACGGCGTCCGCAGCGCCTTCGCCAACCGCCGGAAGCCCGCCGCCGGGCGCCGCAGCCGCTAGATTCGGGAACGCACATGAAAAGAATTGTCTGGATGGGAATCGGCGTGGCCATCGGTGTCATTGCCTTCCGCAAAGTGAGCCAGGCCCAGTCCAGCCTCGGGCCGGAGGGCCTCAACCGTACGGTGGGCCGGCTGGCCGACGGAGTGTACGACTTCGCCGATGCCGTCCGCGCAGGCATGCGGGAACGGGAAACCGACCTCAGGACCGCGCTGGGCATCGAATCCGCGGAAGTGGTCCGCCGCTAAGCCCCCAGGGGCATCACGCAGGCAGCCAGCCAATATCCGGCAGGTCCCCGTTACGGGACCGCCACTTGAACGTCATTCCCGTGCCGCCCCCGGCGCGGACCAAGAAGGGTAAGAAAACAGCTCATGAAGTCGCAGGAGATCACAAAGCGCTGGGTGGACTTTTTTGTCAGCAAGGGCCACACCGCGGTTCCCTCCGCATCGCTGGTCTCCAGCGACCCCTCGCTGCTGTTCACGGTGGCCGGCATGGTTCCGTTCATCCCCTACCTCACTGCCCGTGAGGAAGCACCCTACTCGCGCGCCACCAGCGTCCAGAAGTGCATCCGCACCGGCGACATCGAGGAAGTGGGCAAGACCGCCCGGCACGGCACGTTCTTCCAGATGTGCGGCAACTTCTCCTTCGGTGACTACTTCAAGGAAGACGCCATCAAGTTCGCCTGGGAGCTGCTCACCAAGAGCGTTGACGACGGCGGCTACGGACTTCCGCCCGAGCGGCTGTGGGTGACGGTCTACGAAGAAGACGACGAAGCCGAGGAACTGTGGCTGAAGAACACCGGCGTTCCCGCTGAGCGCATCCAGCGCATGGGCAAGTCGGACAACTACTGGTCCACCGGCCAACCCGGCCCGGCAGGTCCCTGTTCCGAGATCTACTACGACCGCGGTCCGGCCTACGGCGTTGAAGGTGGCCCGCTGGCCGACGAGACCCGCTACATCGAGATCTGGAACCTCGTGTTCATGCAGTACCAGATCGAAAACGTCCGTTCCAAGGTGGACTTCGACATCGTCGGCGAGCTGCCCAAGAAGAACATCGACACCGGCCTGGGCATGGAACGCCTGGCCATGATCCTGCAGGGCGTCGAAAACATGTACGAGACCGACCAGGTCCGTCCGGTGATCGACAAGGCCGCCGAGCTCTCCGGCAAGGAGTACACCTCCGCAGAGTCCGAGGACGACCCCCACCACACGGACGACGTCCGCATGCGCGTGGTGGCAGACCATATCCGGTCCGCCCTGATGCTGATTTCCGACGGCGTGACCCCCTCCAACGAGGGCCGCGGCTACGTCCTGCGCCGCCTGATCCGCCGGGCCGTCCGCTCCATGCGCCTGCTCGGCGTCGAACAGGCGTGCCTGCCGGACCTGCTGCCCGCCTCACGCGACGCCATGAAGGGCGTCTACCCTGTGGTGGCCACCGACTTTGACCGGATCAGCCGCATCGCATATGCCGAGGAGAAGGCCTTCCTGCGCACCATCGCCTCCGGCACCGCCCGGCTCGAAGACGCCGTCAAGGAATCGAAGGCAGCCAACCAGCCGCTGTCCGGCGAGGACGCCTTCGCACTGCACGACACCTACGGTTTCCCCATAGACCTCACCCTCGAAATGGCCGAAGAAGCCGGGCTGAAAGTGGATGAGGCAGCCTTCCGCAGCCTGATGCAGGAACAGCGCCAGCGCGCCCAGGCCGATGCCAAGGGCAAGAAGGGCGGCCACGCGGACGTCAGCGTCTTCCAGGAACTCCTTGGCCAGGGCGAGACGGTCTTCACCGGCTACACCGAGCTTGAAGGCGAGTCCCGCGTCCGCGGCCTGCTCAGCGCCGGCCGCCAGGTCCAGCAGGCAGCCACCGGAGACGAGATTGAACTCGTCCTGGCGGAAACCCCGTTCTATGCCGAGGCCGGCGGCCAGGCCGCGGACACGGGCCTGATCACCGGCGACGGTTTCGTCGTCGAGGTCCTTGACGTCCAGCGCCCCATCAAGGGCCTGAGCGTGCACAAAGCGATTGTCCGCGAGGGCGAAATCGGCGCCGACTCGCTGGTGCGCGCCGCCGTCGACCGTGAACGCCGCCATGCCGCCGAGCAGGCCCACACGGGCACGCACATTGTCCACGCCGCCCTGCACCAGATCCTGGGCCCGGAAGCCACCCAGCGCGGTTCCTTCAACAAGGCCGGCTACCTGCGCTTCGACTTTGCCTGGGGCGAGGGCCTGAGCACAGCCACCCGGTCCGAGATCGAAGAGGTTTCCAACCTCGCGATCCGCAACAACTACTCCGTGGAAACGAAGATCATGGGCCTGGCCGAGGCCAAGGCCATGGGCGCCATGGCACTCTTCGGCGAGAACTACGGCAGCGAAGTGCGCGTCGTGGAAATCGACGGTGCCTGGTCACGCGAACTGTGCGGTGGCACCCACGTCGCCAACACCTCGCTGATCGGCAGCCTGTCCCTCCTGGGCGAACAGTCCGTGGGCTCAGGCAACCGGCGCGTGGAAGCCTTTGTCGGCATGGAGGCATTCCGCCACCTCGCCGCGGAGCGTGCCCTGGTGACCGAGCTGACGGACCTGCTGAAGGTGCCCTCCGGTCAGCTCGCCGACAGGATCTCCGCCACCCTGGCCAAGCTGAAGGCTACCGAGAAGGAACTCGACCGGCTTCGCAAGGAACAGCTGACCGCTGTTGCCGCGCAGCTGGTTGACACCGCCAAGGATGCCGCCGGCGTCCGGGTGGTGGCCCACGATGCAGGATCCGTCAGCGGCGCCGACGACCTCCGCGGCCTGGCCCTTGACCTGCGCAACCGCCTCGGCTCCACGGCTGCCGCGGTTGCCGTGGCAGGCGTCGCCAACGACCGCCCGCTGATCCTGGTCGCCACCAACGAGGCAGCCAGGGAGGCCGGCGTCAAGGCTGGTGCCCTTGTCCGCGTCGCTGCCGGCGTCCTCGGCGGCGGAGGCGGCGGCAAGGACGATGTCGCCCAGGGTGGCGGCACCGACGCCGGGAAGGTCGGCGCTGCCCTGACCGCCGTCGTCGACGCCATCGCGGGGCGATAACCCAGCCATGACCGATGCTGTTGCTGCCGGCGGCTACCCCCAGGGCGTGAAACTGGGGGTGGACGTCGGCACCGTCCGCGTAGGGGTGGCCATCTGCGACCGGGACTCCATCCTGGCCACGCCGTACAAGACCCTCGACCGGAATGCCAGAAAGAACTCCGACGTACGCGTCATCGCCAAACTGGCGGAGGAGCTGGGAGCCGTGCAGGTCATCGTTGGCCTGCCGCGGACCATGAAGGGCGAGGAACACTCCTCGGCAAGGATGGCCACGGACTACGCACTGCTCCTTGCGGGAGAACTTGCCACCCGCGGCCTGGCGGTCCCGGTCAACCTGGTGGACGAACGGCTCAGCAGTGTCTCAGCCCACCGCAACCTGCACGAAGCTGGCATGAGCAGCAGGGATCACCGTAAAGTAGTTGATCAGGTCGCGGCGGCGGGGATTCTTCAGCACGCCATCGACATGCAGAAAGCCAGGGGAGCGGATGTCGGCTCACGCGTGACAGCGCCGTCCCCGTCCGTGGACCTGGGGGCCGGTGGGGCGGACCAGCCCGTCCGCGCCATCGCCGTAGACACGGCCCAATCTTCACATCATGGAAGGCAACAGTGAGCCCTGCCAACATTGACGACACCTCCGGTCCGCTGGACCCCGGGACCGGGAGGCCGCTGACCCGCAAGGAAATGCGGGCCCGGGAGAAGAGCCTCAACACCGGCGGCCACGACGCCGTGCCCGAGCAGGCCTATGAGACCGGCGACGTCCCTCCGCCGCCGGCAGCGCCACCGGCAGCCGGCGATTCCGCAGCCGAGCCGACGTTCGCTCCGCTCCCTGCTGCGGGCGATGTTCCGGCAGAGCCGGAATCCCCTCCGTCCATCCATGACGAGGAGCCGGCACACGGTTCCGCCGGCCACCACGAGGACGCAGTGCACCACGACGACGCAGTGCACCACGAGGACGCAGTCCATCACGACGACGCCACTCATCATGAGGACGGCCAGCACCCCCTCGACAGCTACGACGCCGTCGCGCACGACCACCAGGAAGGTGTGCACGAGGACTATGCGTACCACCCCGGCACCGAGTACCACGCAGACGCTCCCCACCCCGACGAAAGCCACGACCTGCTTCCTGGCGCATCGGAAGCCCCGGTAGTGCGGCCGTCCAAGAAAGTCAGGCGCCGCCGTCGCCTCGTTGCCCTGTTCCTGACCCTGGCCGTTTTCGTGACCGCCGTTGCCGTGGGGGCGCAGTTCCTCAAGCCCCTCCTGGGCAGCGGCAAGCCGTCGGACTTTCCCGGACCCGGATCCGGTGAAGTCCAGGTGACCGTCGCAAGCGGGGAAGGAACCCGCTCGGTGGCCAACGAGCTGGAGAACCAGCGGGTCGTGGCCAACGCGGATACATTCATGCAGGCATTCCACGCCTCCGGCGGAACCCTGTCACCGGGGGACTACACCTTCAAGACGGAAATGAAGAACTCGGACGCCGTCAACGTGCTGCTCGGCAAGGACAAGACCAAAGTCATCTACTTCGCCTTGAGCGCCGGACTGCGGATCGGAGAATCCCTGCAGGCTATTTCGGAAGGGTCCGGTGTGTCCGTGCAGCAGTTGCAGGCACTCAGCAACGAGCCGGCCCAGTTTGGCCTGCCCGCCAACGCCAAAAACCTTGAAGGCTACCTGGCGCCGGGCGAATACCGGTTCCCGCTGGGCACACCCGCCAAGGACATCCTGCAGGCCCTGGTGAAGGCCACCACCGACGAGCTGGTTTCGCAGGGCATTACCGATCCCGCCAAGCAGTACGAGGCCGTCATCGTGGCAAGCATCGTCCAGGCCGAGGGAGGCCAGGCCGATTACGGTGATGTGGCCGGCGCCATCTACAACCGGCTCAAGCCCAACGACCAGACCGGCGGTTTCCTGCAGGTCGACTCCGCCGTCACCTACGGTCTGGGCACCAGGAGCTTCAACTTCACGGACGAGCAGCGGCAGGACAAATCCAACCCGTACAACACCTACGCGAACCCGGGGCTGCCGCCGGGACCCATTGGCTCACCCGGCAAGACGGCCATTGACGCCGCCGCCCGGCCCAAGGCCAATGACTACCTGTATTGGGTGACCATCAACCTGGACACCAAGGAAACCAAGTTCGCCAAAACGCTTGCCGAACACAACGCCTTCGTAGAGCAGTACAACGCGTGGTGCCAGGCCAACCCGGGCCGCTGCACGTGAGCCTGCGGGCCGCCGTCCTGGGCCACCCGATCAGCCACTCCAAGTCCCCGGCCCTGCACCTCTCCGCCTACGGGCGGCTGGGGGAGGGCATCAGTTACACGGCCATCGATGTTACTGAGGACCTGCTGCCGGCCTTCATGCGCCAGATCCGCAACCAGCCGGGCTGGCGCGGGCTCTCGGTGACCATGCCGCTGAAGACCGCCATGCTCAGTGAGGTCGATGAAGTTCGGGGCGTGGCACGGACCCTTGGCGTGGTGAATACCGTCACCTTCGAGGAGTCCGCGGGCAGCGTGCGGACTGTGGGGTCCAATACCGACGTCGCGGGCATCGTCAACGCCTTGCGCCACGCCGGTACCCGGTCGGCACCGTCTGCCGCCATTCTGGGCGGCGGGGGAACAGCGGCGTCGGCCGTGGCGGCCCTGAAGGAACTCGGCACGGACACCGTGCAGGTTTTCGTCCGGGACGCGTCCCGGACAACAGAAGTCCGTTCAGCCGCCGACAGCCTGGGTGTGGCCCTTGAGGTGCGCCCCCTGGCCGGGGCCGCCCGCGCCACGGCGGAATCCGACGTCGTCATTTCAACCCTTCCGCCCCGCGCGGCTGACGGGCTGGCCGCCGATATTGCGGCGTTGAAAACCCGGACACCCGGCGTCCTGCTGGACGTGGCCTACGATCCGTGGCCCAGCCTGGTCGCCTCCGTGTGGCAGGTGGGCGGCGGCGCGGTAGTGCCGGGCCTGGAGATGCTGCTCTACCAGGCCGTGGAACAGGTGCGGCTCTTCACCCGGCGCGGGGAAGACGTTAATGCAGCTGTCATAGATGTGATGTGTGACGCAGTCGGCCTTGCCCGACGGGCGTTGTGACCGCCCTACGTGGCAGGATGGAAATTATGCGTTGGTTGACTGCCGGTGAATCCCATGGCCCGGCTCTGATGGGAATTATTGAAGGCGTCCCCGCCGGTGTGGAAATTACCGGCGGCCACATCGCAGACTCCCTGGCCCGCCGCCGGCTCGGCTACGGGCGTGGCGCGCGGATGAAATTCGAACAGGACGTGGTCACGATCCTTGGCGGCGTGCGGCACGGCCTGACGCAGGGTGGGCCCGTGGCCATCCAGGTGGCGAACACAGAATGGCCCAAGTGGGAGCAGATCATGTCCGCCGATCCGGTGGACCCCGAACTGCTGGCAGACCAGGCGCGCAACGCGCCCCTGACCCGCCCGCGCCCCGGGCATGCGGACTTCACCGGCATGCAGAAATACGGCTTCGACGAGGCCCGCCCGGTCCTGGAGCGCGCAAGCGCACGGGAAACCGCCACACGCGTGGCACTGGGCACCGTGGCGGCGCAGTTCCTCAAGCACCTCGGCATTGAACTTGTCAGCCACACCGTTTCCATTGCCAGCGTAACCGTCCCTGAAGGCCGGCCGCTGCCGGTCCCCGGCGACGTCATTGCCCTGGACACGGACCCCTTGCGCTGTTTTGACCGCGAAACCTCGGACGCCATGGTGGCTGAAGTGGACGCCGCGCACAAAGAGGGCGAAACCCTGGGCGGAGTGGTGGAGGTCCTGGCCTACGGACTCCCGCCGGGACTGGGCAGCTACGTGCACTGGGACCGCCGACTCGACGCCAGGCTGGCTGCGGCACTCATGGGCATCCAGGCCATCAAGGGCGTGGAGGTTGGTGACGGCTTCCTGACTGCCGCACGCCGTGGCTCCGCTGCCCACGACGAAATCGTCCGGGACGGTGAGGGCCGCATTGTGCGTACCAGCAACCGCGCCGGCGGCATCGAAGGCGGCATGAGCATCGGCGATGTCCTCCGGGTCCGTGCCGCCATGAAACCCATCGCCACCGTTCCTCGCGCGCTGCGCACCATCGACGTCAGCACCGGTGAACCGGCCAAGGCCCACCACCAGCGTTCCGACGTCTGCGCAGTTCCGGCCGCCGGTGTGGTGGCAGAGGCCATGGTGGCCCTGGTCCTCGCCGAGGCCGTCATCGAGAAGTTCGGCGGTGACTCAGTGGCGGAAACCGCACGCAACATCAAGGGTTACCTGGAAAGCATCCCGGCATCCCTGGACTCGATCGGCCAGTAGTGCTCCACCGCAGCAGTCCCGGACCTCTCAGCGGCCGGCCAATAGTCCTTATCGGCCCCATGGCCGTGGGCAAGTCGGCCATCGGACAACAGCTTGCCCAGCAGCTGGGGGCCAGGTTCATTGACACGGACGCTGTAATCGTCGCAGGCCACGGCTCCATTGCCGAAATTTTCGCGGGCCGCGGTGAACACGCGTTCCGGGAGATCGAGGCCCGGACCGTAGCCGACGCCGTCGAGGAAGCCGAAGGGACCCTGACGGTCATTTCTCTAGGCGGCGGTGCAGTGCTCGATTCGGGCACGCAACAACTGATCAGCCGCTGCACGGTTGTTTACCTGGAGTGCGATGCCGCCACCGTGGCGGACAGGATCGCACGGAACTCCGGCCGTCCACTCCTTGCCGGTGACGCCATGGGACGGTGGACCACAATGTTCGCCACCCGACGGCCGGTCTACGAGAGGCTTGCCGACATCACCCTGGACGTCCGCCACGGCTCCGTACCCGAGCTGGGCGGCCGACTGGAAGCAGCACTGCGGAACCACGCAGCTGCCAAACAGGAAGTTGAAAAGTGAACACGCAATCAACAGTCATCAACGTCACCGGCGAAGGTGCCGGCAACAACTACGGCGTCGTCGTCGGGCGCGGCCTGCTTGGTGACCTTCCCGCCCTGCTCGGCGAACGCGTCCGGCGTGTCCTGGTCATCCACCCCCGCGCCCTGCGCCTCACCGGCGACACCGTCCGCGACGAGCTGGCCGCCGCCGGCTTCACGTCCCTCACCGCGGAAATTCCGGACGCCGAGGAGGGCAAGCACATCCAGGTGGCCGCGTTCTGCTGGCAGGTCCTGGGCCAGAACGACTTCACCCGCTCGGATGCCATCGTTGCCGTGGGCGGGGGAGCGGTGACGGACCTCGCCGGATTCGTCGCTGCCACCTGGCTGCGCGGCGTCAAGGTCATCCACATGCCTACCAGCCTGCTGGGCATGGTGGACGCATCGGTGGGCGGAAAGACCGGCATCAACACGGCCGAGGGGAAAAACCTGGTTGGCGCGTTCCACCCGCCGGCAGCAGTCCTGGCGGACCTGGACACCCTGGACACGTTGCCGAAGAACGAGATCATTTCCGGCCTGGCCGAAGTCATCAAGTGCGGCTTCATTGCCGATTCCGCCATCCTCGACCTCGTGGAAAAGGACCCGGCCGCTGTGGTGGACCCCCGCTCCGATGCGCTCCGTGAGCTGATTGAACGGGCCATCGCCGTCAAGGCCAGCGTGGTCTCAGAGGACCTCAAGGAGTCCGGCCTGCGCGAAATCCTCAACTACGGCCACACCCTGGGCCACGCGATCGAACTGGTGGAACGCTACTCCTGGCGGCACGGGGCAGCGGTGTCCGTGGGCATGATGTTCGCAGCCGAACTTGCCCGCAGCGTGGGGCGGCTCAGCGATGCCGACGCCGACAGGCACCGGAGCATTCTGGACGGCCTTGGTCTTCCGGTCACCTACCGGCGCGACCGCTGGCAAGGACTGCTGGACGGTATGCGCCGCGACAAGAAATCACGTGGCGACCTGCTGCGCTTCGTGGTCCTGGACGGCATTGCCAAACCGGGAATCCTGGACGTCCCGGACACGTCCCTCCTTTTCGCCGCCTACCAGGAAATTGCATCCTGATGCAGGGGGACATGAGCGGCACAGCGGACTGGCCGGAGGCCGGGTTCCCGGGGATCCGGATCAATCCGGACACCCTGCTGCCCCAGATCGTGAACGGCGATGTGGTGCGGGAGGCCCTGGCCTCTTCCACGAATCCGGCCGACAGGATCTTCGTCCTGCTGGTGGAAGGACACGCATCCGACGCCGCCGAACTGCTGGCCGAAGCCCGCTTCAAGGATCCGGAGTCGTTCCTCCTGCGCCTTTTCGAGGCGGAGGTGCTCAGCGTCAGCCACCGGATGGACCGCGCCGTGGGACTGTTCCGGCAGCTCCTCGCCGAGGCACACGGCACGCCGGGTGAAGCCTTGGCCCTGCAGTACCTTGGCAGGACCCAATACGCCGCGGGACAGACGTCCGCAGCCGTTGAATCCTTCTCCAAAGCCCTGGATCTCCGGGTGGCGCAGTCCGCCGATGCCGCCCAGATCTACTCCTCCACGGTGGCCTTGCAGCGGGCCCGTGACGTCCTGGACCTGGCCTGCTGAGCCGTCAGGCAGCTGCCCCGGAAAGGATCCCGGGATTTACCGGTAGAATGGTTGTGGAATTTTTGCATCCACGCGATTTTTGACAAACACGTGCAGGCGGGCCGTTGTGGCGTGCCCGCCCGGCATACAGCATCTGACCACGCGGCCAGACAAAGAAACCAGAGGAAACCAGTGGCAACCACTAACGACATTAAGAACGGAACGGTCCTGAAGCTTGAGGGCCAGCTCTGGAACGTCATCGAATTCCAACACGTCAAGCCCGGCAAGGGCGGCGCCTTTGTGCGGACCAAGATGCGCAACGTCATGTCCGGCAAGGTTGTTGACAAGACGTTCAACGCCGGGCTCAAGATCGAAACGGCAACCGTTGACCGCCGCGATTACCAGTACCTGTACCAGGACGGCGCGGATTTCGTCTTCATGGACACCTCCGACTACGACCAGATCACCGTGTCCGGTGCCACAGTTGGTGACGCCACCAACTTCATGCTCGAGAACCAGATGGTCAATATCGCCATCCACGACGGCAACCCCCTCTACATCGAACTGCCGCCGAGCGTTGTCCTGGAAATCACCTACACGGAGCCGGGCCTTCAGGGCGACCGCTCCTCCGCAGGCACCAAGCCCGCCACCCTGGAGACCGGGTACGAAATCCAGGTCCCGCTGTTCATTGAGAACAACACCAAGGTCAAGGTGGACACCCGCGACGGCAGCTACCTGGGCCGGGTTTCTGAGTAGTGAGCGCCCGCGGTAAAGCCCGCAGCAGGGCACTGGATGTTCTTTTCGAGGCGGAGCAGCGCTCCGTTTCGGCGTTCGACGTGCTTCGCGCACGCCGGGAAAAGACCGACCAGGTGGTCAACCCCTACACCCTGGAAATCGTTGAGGGCGTAGTCTCCCAGCAGGCCGCCATCGATGAGTTCCTGGAGACCTACTCCCAGGGCTGGACTCTGGAGCGCATGCCGTCCGTGGACCGCATCATCCTGCGCATCGGCACCTGGGAGCTTTTGTACAACGACGACGTCCCCGACGGCGTTGCGGTCAGCGAAGCTGTTGCGCTGGCCAAGACCTTGTCCACTGACGAGTCTCCGCAGTTCATCAACGGCCTCCTGGGCCGGCTGCAGCAACTGAAGCCGTCGCTGCTCGCCTAGCCACCAGCAGGACGAAACAAAAGGGCCCCGCCTGCGGCGGGGCCCTTTTGTGTTCCCGCCGCAACGGGTACTAACCGGCTACGGCCGCCCGCAGCGACAGGATGCGCTGGAGCTGCTGCCGCTCCTCGGCCTGATGGAGGGGTACTTCCCGTCCGCTGAGGATCCGTTGCCGGGTGTTGGCCAGCTGGGTGGCTGCCTTCATGAACTGCTTCATCTGCCGCTTCCGGCCCGAATTCGCAGCCCAGGCCAGGGCGGTGCGCCGGCCGCCCATGGTGGCCAGCAACTGGACTTCCGCAGGGGTGAACCAACCCGCCGCCGAGTACTCCATCAACCGCTGCCGGGTCAGGCGCTTCTCGGCCACCCGCAGGAAAATAATTCCGCCCACCGCCAGCAGGAAGATCGGCACCTGCACCACGATGTAGTCCAGCAGGAAGCCCTGGCCCATGCTGTTCCACCTGTTGTGCAGGAACATGGCCGGCAGCAGTCCCACAAAGAACGCGCCGATGGAGGCACCGGTGCGCCAGCGCCGCGCGGCGAAACCCATGACAAGGCCCGTGGTGCCCGTGAAGATGGCGTGCGCGAAGGGGGACATGACCCCACGGAGGAAAAACACCTGCGCGAAATCACTCGCCGGTGAGGCCGACTCGGCAATGGCGCGGCCAAAGTAGAGGATGTTCTCGGTAAACGCGAATCCGCCCGCGATGGTGAAGGCGAACACCACCCCGTCCACCGGCCCGTCGAACTGCCGGCGTGCCGCGAGCAGGAGGATCAGCAGGCCAAGCGACTTGGCGAATTCCTCGACAATCGGCGCCTGCACTGTTGCCATATAGGTCTGCAGGTCCGGCTGGTCAGTGAACTGGAAGGTGAGCACGAAGAACGGCTGGATCAGCAGGGTGACGGCGACGGAGACCGCCGCGCCCCACGTAAAGGCGAAAAACAACAGTCGTTTTGGCTCCGGTTCCCACCGGTCGATGATGTGGACGGCAGCCAGGACCACCGCCAGGGGCACCAGGGATGCGAGGAAACCGATCAGGAATCCTGCAGCCCCCGTGTTGGACAGCAGGAAGGGCACCACCAGGAAGAGGCTCAGGAAAGCGAGCACACCGCCGGCAATGGACAACCCCAGCAGGCCGCCGCGGGTACGCCCTGCATGCAACACCGCCGCCGGTGACTGCGCGGGCATCATGACGGACAGTGGCTGGCCCTGATGTCCCGGGGCGGCCCGGTAGTACTCCGGGTGCACGTGGCCCATCCAGCTGGGGTTGGCCTGCTGGGGCCAGGGACGGGAGTCTGCCCGATAAGGATCGTCGGGAAGCCCGGAAGGAGGTTGCTGCGGGTAGGTCGGCATACCCGAAAGCCTAAGCGGGCGTCCCCGTGCCACAAAGGATGCCGCCCCCGGCTTGGCGAATGTGATCAGCACCGCGTTCGCCAGGCAACGGCCCGGCAGGGCCCGTGTGGTAATTTTGAACAGCAAACATTCCTTTTTTAATTCCGTCCTGTGAGGCGGGGAAAGGGGAGGCGAGCGTTGACATCTGTCACCAACGCGCCGGTTCCAGCCAGGGTTGTCCTCAGCCAGGCGGACATTGACCGGGCCCTCACTCGTATCGCCCACGAGATCCTCGAAGCCAACAAGGGATCCCGGGACCTTGTCCTGCTGGGCATTCCCCGGCGCGGTTACCCGCTGGCTGTCCGGCTGGCCGAAAAGATAGCCGCCGCGGACACCACTGTTGATGCTGCTGCCATTGTGGGCCAGCTTGACGTCACCATGTTCCGTGACGACCTCTCCCACCAGGGAACCCGCCCGCCGTATCCCACCCGGCTGCCGCGCACCGGCATCGACAACAAGGTCGTAGTGCTGATCGACGACGTTCTGTACTCGGGCCGTACCATCCGCGCCGCCCTGGACGCTCTCGTGGACCTGGGCCGCCCCCGGATCGTCCGGCTCGCCGTCCTGATCGACCGGGGCCACCGCGAACTTCCCATCCGGGCAGACCACGTTGGCAAGAACCTGCCCACCTCCTCCGCCGAAAAAGTCCGCGTGCGGCTGGCGGAAACGGACACCTCGGACGCCGGGGCGCCCGTCAACGAAGTCGTGATCGAGGGCGGGGCATGAAACACCTCCTGTCCACCGGGGACCTCAGCCTTTCGAACGCCATCCGCATCCTTGACACCGCTGAGGAAATGTCTGCCGTGGGGGAGCGGGAAGTGAAGAAGCTTCCGGCACTGCGCGGCCGCACCGTGGTCAACCTCTTCTTCGAGGACTCCACGCGGACCCGCATCTCGTTCGAGGCCGCAGCCAAGCGGCTGTCGGCGGACGTGATCAACTTCGCGGCCAAGGGATCCTCCGTTTCCAAGGGCGAGTCCCTCAAGGACACGGCCCAGACCCTGTCCGCCATGGGGGCCGACGCCGTCGTCATCCGGCACTGGGCTTCGGGCGCACCGCACCGGCTGGCTGCCACCGACTGGATCGATGCCGCCATCATCAATGCCGGCGACGGTACGCATGAGCACCCCACCCAGGCCCTCCTCGACGCGTTCACCATGCGCCGCCACTGGGCCCGCCTGGCCGGGACCGATTCGCAGGGAACGGACCTCAAGGGCATGCGCGTCGCCATCGCAGGCGATGTGCTGCATTCCCGGGTTGCCCGCTCCAATGTCTGGCTGCTCCGGACCCTGGGCGCGGAAGTCACCTTGGTGGCACCGCCCACGCTGCTGCCGGTCGGCGTAGACAAGTGGCCCTGCAGCGTCAGCTATGACCTCGACCAAACCCTGGCCAACGGCGTGGACTCCGTCATGATGCTCCGCGTCCAGGGCGAGCGGATGAACGCATCGTTCTTCCCGAGCACCCGCGAATACTCACGCCGCTGGGGCTTTGACAACAACAGGCTCCGGGCCCTCGATGACCTGGGCATGACAGACACCATCATCATGCACCCGGGGCCCATGAACCGCGGCCTGGAGATCAGCGCGGCCGCAGCGGATTCGCCCCGGTCAACCGTCCTGGCCCAGGTCCGCAACGGCGTCTCCGTGCGGATGGCCGCACTGTACCTGCTGCTCTCCGGAGACACCCGGGAACCAGCCGCAACCCGGGCACCGGCCAATGCCGCAGCCCCGTCCACCAAGGAGAGCAACTGATGGCAGGCAACACCGCAACGTACCTCATCCAGGGCGCCGCCATCCTGGGCGGCGACCCGGCGGACCTGCTGGTCCGCGACGGCATCATCGCCGAGATCGGCCACGGCCTGTCCGCTGACGGCGCCACCGTCATCGACGCCGCCGGGCTGGTAGCCCTGCCCGGCATGGTGGATGTCCACACCCACCTCCGCGAACCTGGCCGCGAAGACGCCGAAACGGTGGAGACCGGCACCCGCGCCGCAGCCCTGGGCGGCTACACCGCGGTCCACGCCATGGCCAACAGCACCCCGGTCGCCGACACCGCCGGCGTTGTGGAGCAGGTCTACACCCTGGGCCAGGCGGCCGGATGGGTGGACGTCCGCCCGGTGGGCGCCGTCACCGTAGGCCTCGCGGGGGAGCAGCTCGCCGAACTGGGCGCCATGGCCGATTCCCGTGCCAGGGTGCGCATGTTCTCCGACGACGGCATTTGCGTCCACGACCCCGTGCTGATGCGCCGGGCGCTGGAATACGTCAAAGCGTTCGACGGCGTGGTGGCCCAGCACGCGCAGGAACCGCGCCTGACTGCCGGCGCACAGATGAACGAAGGTGACGTCTCGGCCGTCCTGGGCCTCACCGGCTGGCCCGCCGTCGCCGAGGAGAGCATCATCGCCCGCGACGTCCTCCTGGCCCAGCACGTCGGCTCCCGACTGCACGTCTGCCATGTGTCCACCGCAGGTTCGGTGGAGATCATCCGCTGGGCCAAGGAGCGCGGCATCGACGTCACCGCCGAGGTCACCCCGCACCACCTGCTGCTGACCGACGACCTGGTCCGCAGCTATGACCCCGTCTTCAAGGTGAACCCGCCGCTGCGCACCGACGCGGACGTCCAGGCATTGCGCGCAGGCCTGGCGGACAGGACGATCGACGTTGTGGGTACCGACCACGCACCGCACCCCAGCGAACACAAGGAATGCGAGTGGGCGCAGGCAGCGATGGGCATGACCGGGCTGGAAACGGCCCTGTCCGTGGTCCAGCACGCCATGATCGAAACCGGCCTGATGACGTGGGCGGACTTCGCCCGTGTCACCTCCACGGCAGCAGCGAAGATTGGGCGGCTGGCGGACCAGGGCAGGCCCCTCGAAGCAGGGGAGCCCGCCAACTTCATCCTGGTGGACCCGGCCGCGCGCTGGACTGTGGACCCCTTCAAGATGGCCACCATGGGCCGCAACTCGCCCTTCAAGGGCAGGGAACTTCCGGGCAAGGTGGTGGCAACCTTCTTCCGGGGGCACGCCACCGTCCTTGACGGCGCGCTCAACACGCCCCACCCGGATGCCGCTGCAACCCCGGCAGGCGCCGCCTGATGGACAAGATCCTTCCCGGCCTCGCCATGCTGGCGATTGTCGCCGTCGTGTTTGTCCTCCTTGGAATTGGCTGGCGCAACCGCCTGAAGCGCCAGTCCGACGTCGAGCAGCTGCCCCAGGTGCCCGCCGCCCCCGGGGAGCCCACCGCCGCCGCCGAGGGGCAGTACGTGGCCACCACGACGGCCGGTGACTGGCTCGACCGGATCGCCGTGCACGGGCTGGGGATCCGCACCAACGCCACCCTCGAGGTGTACCCGCACGGCGTCCTCTATGAGCGTTCCGGCGCGCCCGCCCTCTACATCCCCGCGGCGTCCCTCACCGACGTCCGGCAGGACAATGGCATGGCAGGGAAGTTCGTGGAAAAGGACGGCCTCCTGGTCATCGCGTGGACTCACGGCAGCCACGAACTGGACACGGGCTTCCGAACCCGCCGCGCCGCGGACAAGGATGTGCTGTACCAGGCCCTTCAGGAATTGATTTCGTCAGCCCCAGCGGCTGGTGCCACCAGTGGAAAGTAAGACAATGAAAGCGAATACATTGACAGCAACCACCTCCGCTCCTGTGCCGGCCCCAGCTGCGCTGGTCCTCGAAGACGGACGCATTTTCCGCGGCACCAGCTACGGTGCCTCCGGCACCGCCCTGGGCGAAGCCGTCTTCGCCACCGGCATGACCGGCTACCAGGAAACCATCACGGATCCGTCATATGCCCGCCAACTGGTGGTGCAGACGGCCCCGCACATCGGCAACACCGGTGTAAACGATGAAGACGCCGAATCGCGGCGCATCTGGGTGGCCGGCTACATTGTCCGTGACGCCGCCCGCCGCCCCTCCAACTGGCGTTCCGAGCGGTCGCTGGATGAGGAACTGGAGGCCCAGGGCATCGTGGGCATCCAGGGAGTGGACACCCGCGCCATCACCCGGCACCTGCGCGAGCACAAGACCATGCGCGCCGGCATCTTCTCCGGCGACGCGGCGCAGGGCACCGATAAGGAACTGCTCGACGCCGTCCTGGCCAGCGCCCCCATGGAAGGTTCGCGCCTGGCCGAGGAAGTCAGCGTCGACGAAGCCTACGTGGTGGAACCCAAGGACCACGGCTGGGACGGCGAACCCCGCTTCAGCATCGCGGCGATCGACCTCGGCATCAAGGCCATGACCCCGGTCCGTTTCGCCGAGCGCGGCGTCCGCGTCCACGTGCTCCCGGCCACCGCCACCCTTGACGACGTCAAAGCCGTCAACCCGGATGGATTCTTCATGTCCAACGGCCCCGGCGACCCCGCCACCGCCGACGCCCAGGTCAAGCTCCTCCGCTCCGTTCTGGATGAGAAGCTGCCGTACTTCGGCATCTGCTTCGGCAACCAGATCCTGGGCCGCGCCCTGGGCTTTGGCACCTACAAGCTCCGCTACGGCCACCGCGGCATCAACCAGCCCGTGATGGACCGCCGCACCGGCAAGGTGGAAATCACCTCCCAGAACCACGGCTTCGCCGTGGACGCACCGCTCGACGGCGCCACCCAGGCTCCGGAAGCCCGCTACGGCCGGGTGGAAGTCAGCCACGTCAGCCTGAACGACGACGTCGTGGAAGGCCTCGCCTGCCTGGACATCCCGGCCTTCTCGGTGCAGTACCACCCCGAAGCCGCGGCCGGCCCGCACGACGCCGCCTACCTGTTCGACCGTTTCATCGACCTCATGGAGGGCACCAGGGATGGCCGCAGCGCCAACCTGTCCAAGGAGCCGGTGGATGCCGCCCACCCCGCCGGCGCCGACCACAAAAACGACAACAAGACTGAGGACAAGAAGTAATGCCGAAACGTACAGATCTCAAAAGCGTCCTCGTCATTGGTTCCGGCCCGATCGTCATCGGCCAGGCCGCGGAGTTTGACTACTCCGGCACGCAGGCACTGCGCGTCCTCAAGGAGGAAGGCCTGCGCGTCATCCTCGTGAACTCCAACCCGGCCACCATCATGACCGACCCCGAGTTCGCCGACGCAACCTACGTTGAGCCCATCACCCCCGAGGTGGTGGAGAAGATCATCGCCAAGGAACGCCCCGACGCCGTGCTGCCCACCCTGGGCGGCCAGACCGCGTTGAACACCGCCATCGCGCTGGATAAGAACGGTGTGCTGGAGAAGTACAACGTGGAGCTGATCGGTGCCAACATCGCCGCGATCGAGCTCGGCGAGGACCGCGAGAAGTTCAAGGGCGTCGTGGAGCGCTGCGGCGCCGAATCCGCCCGCAGCCACATCATCCACACCATGGACGAGGCCCTGACGGCCGCCGTGGACCTGGGTTACCCGATGGTGGTCCGCCCGTCCTTCACCATGGGCGGCCTGGGCTCGGGCCTTGCGTACAACGAGGACGACCTGCGCCGGATTGTCGGCCAGGGCCTGCAGTACAGCCCCACCAGCGAGGTGCTGCTCGAAGAGAGCATCCTGGGCTGGAAGGAATACGAGCTCGAAATGATGCGGGACAAGAACGACAACGTGGTTGTCGTCTGCTCCATCGAGAACTTCGACCCCGTAGGCGTGCACACCGGCGACTCCATCACCGTGGCACCGGCACTGACCCTCACCGACCGTGAGTACCAGAAGCTGCGCGACGTTGCCATCGCCGTCATCCGTGAGGTGGGCGTGGACACCGGCGGCTGCAACATCCAGTTCGCTATCGATCCGGCCACCGGCCGCGTGGTGGTCATCGAAATGAACCCCCGCGTCTCCCGCTCGTCGGCTCTGGCCTCCAAGGCAACCGGCTTCGCCATCGCCAAGATCGCCACCAAGCTCTCGCTCGGCTACACGCTGGACGAGATCCCCAACGACATCACCCAGAAGACCCCGGCGTCCTTCGAACCCACCCTCGACTACGTGGTAGTCAAGGTTCCGCGGTTCGCTTTCGAGAAGTTCCCGGCCGCGGACAACACCCTCACCACCACCATGAAATCCGTGGGCGAGGCCATGGCCATGGGCCGCAACTTCACCGAGGCGCTGCAGAAGGCCCTTCGCTCCCTCGAGCAGAAGGGATCGCAGCTGGACTTCAGCTCCGTGCCGGAATACGAGGTGGAGGAGCTGATCGAAAAGGCCAAGCGCCCCACCACCGAACGCCTGCACCAGGTCCAGCGGGCGCTGCTGGGCGGCGCCACCGTGGAACAGCTTTTCGAGGCAACCAAGATCGACCCCTGGTTCCTTGACCAGCTGCAGCTGCTCAACGAGATCTCGCACGAAATCCGCCAGGCCGGCGCGCTCACCAAGGAAATGCTGCAGCGCGCCAAGCGCCACGGTTTCTCCGACGAGCAGATCGGCGCCCTGACCCACAACTCCGAGGCCGTGGTGCGCGGTGTGCGCCAGGCCCTGGGCATCCGGCCCGTCTACAAGACCGTGGACACCTGCGCCGCCGAGTTCGCTGCGTACACGCCCTACCATTACTCGGCCTATGACGAGGAGGACGAGGTTGCGCTGCACTCCAAGCCGTCCATCCTGATCCTTGGGTCCGGCCCCAACCGCATCGGCCAGGGCATCGAGTTCGACTACTCCTGCGTCCACGCCTCCATGGCGCTGCGCAAGGCCGGTTACGAGACCGTCATGGTCAACTGCAACCCGGAAACCGTCTCCACCGACTACGACGTTTCCACCCGCCTGTACTTCGAGCCGCTCACGCTTGAGGACGTGCTGGAGGTCATCGCAGCCGAGGAACGCACCGGCGGCGTCATGGGCGTCTTCGTCCAGCTCGGCGGCCAGACCCCGCTGAAGCTCGCCCAGCAGCTCGCCGACGCCGGCGTGCCCATCCTGGGCACCTCCCCGGAGGCCATCGACCTCGCCGAGCACCGCGGCGCCTTTTCGCGGGTGCTCGACAAGGCCGGCCTGGTCTCGCCGAAGAACGGCACCGCCGTGTCCTTCGAGGACGCCAAGACGATCGCCGACGAGATCGGCTACCCCGTCCTGGTGCGCCCGTCCTACGTCCTGGGCGGCCGCGGCATGGAAATCGTCTACGACGAGCCCAACCTCTCCCGCTACATTGCCAACGCCACCGAGATCACCCCGGACCATCCGGTACTGATCGACCGGTTCCTCGAGGACGCTGTCGAAATCGACGTCGACGCCCTCTTCGACGGCACCGACATGTACCTGGGCGGCATCATGGAGCACATCGAGGAAGCCGGCATCCACTCGGGCGACTCCGCCTGTGTCCTGCCGCCGATCACCCTGGGAGGCAACGTCATCGAGCGCGTCCGCGTGGCCACCCGGGCCATTGCTGAAGGCGTGGGCGTCCGCGGCCTAATCAACATCCAGTTCGCGCTGGCCTCGGACGTGCTCTACGTCCTGGAAGCGAACCCCCGTGCCTCGCGCACCGTGCCGTTCGTGTCCAAGGCCACCGGCGTGCAGATGGCCAAGGCCGCGGCCCTGATCGGCACCGGCGTGACCATCAACCAGCTCCGCAGCGCCTACAAGATGCTGCCGGAGACCGGCGACGGCTCCACCCTGCCGCTGGACGCCCCCGTGGCCGTCAAGGAAGCCGTGCTGCCGTTCAGCCGGTTCCGCACCCTGGAAGGCAAAGTGGTGGACTCCCTGCTCGGCCCTGAGATGCGCTCCACCGGCGAAGTCATGGGCATCGACAAGCACTTCGACACCGCCTTCGCCAAGAGCCAGGCCGGCGCCAACAACGCCCTCCCCACCGAGGGCAAGGTGTTCGTCTCCGTGGCCAACCGGGACAAGCGTTCGGTCATCATGGGTGTCAAGCGGCTCTCCGACCTCGGTTTCGAGATCGTCTCCACCGGCGGCACCGCCGACGTCCTGCGTCGCAACGGCATCCAGGCCACCCCGGTGCGCAAGGTGGCCGAAGGCAGCAGTGCCGAGGGTGAGGGCACCATCGCCGACCTCATCGTGGCCGGCGAAATCGACATGGTCTTCAACACGCCCTCCGGCGGCGAAGCCCGCAGCGACGGCTACGAACTCCGTGCCGCGGCAACGTCCATCGGCATTCCGTGCATCACCACGGTGGCCGAGTTCAACGCCGCCGTGCAGGCCATCGAGGCCATGCGTACCTACGAATGGTCCGTCACCAGCCTGCAGGAGCACGCCGCAGCCCTGGCGGAGTCGCAGAAGGCGGCCCTGCAGCATGCCTGAGCAGCTTCCCACCGCCGGCCGGGAGTCGTTTGGCTCCCGGCTCGGCGCGGCCATGGCCGCCCGCGGCCCGCTGTGCGTCGGGATCGACCCCCACCCGGCGCTGCTGAAGAGCTGGGGATTGGACGACGACGCCGAGGGGCTGCGGCGGTTCTCGCTGACCGTCCTGGAGGCCGTGGCTCCGCTCGCTGCCGCGGTAAAGCCGCAAGTGGCGCTTTACGAACGCCACGGGTCTGCAGGCATTGCCGTGCTGGAAGAGGTCCTGGCCGAGGCGCGCGATCAGTCGGTGCTCACCATCGCCGACGCCAAGCGCGGCGACATCGGATCCACCATGGCTGCCTACGCGGACGCGTGGCTGCGGGACGGGTCTCCGCTTGCCGCCGACTCCGTCACGTTGAGCCCCTACCTCGGCTTCGAGTCCCTGCGCCCGGCGCTGGAACTCGCGGCCGCCACCGGGCGCGGCGTGTTCGTCCTGGCCCTCACCTCCAACCCGGAGGGCGCCTCGGTGCAGCACGTGGGCGGACGTGACTCCGTGGCCCGCAGGATCACCCAGGCGGCAGCTGCAGAGAACTCCCGCTACGAGGGGGCCCTGGGCTCGGTGGGCCTGGTCGTGGGAGCCACCGTGGGCAGTGCCCTGGCGGACCTGGAACTTGACCTGGCAGCGGTCCGCGGGCCGATCCTGGCGCCCGGGCTTGGCGCCCAGGGGGCTACGCCCGACGGGCTCCGGGCAACGTTCGGGGACGCTTACCCGCGGGTCCTGGGAACGTCCAGCCGTGACATCCTGGCGGCGGGACCCGAAACCCGCGGCCTGCGCGAGGCCGCCCTGCGCACGCTGGACGGGTTGCGGGGCCGCTAGGCCGGCAATTGGCCCAATGCATTGATTCACACTGCAGCAGAGGGTAGTTTCAGGACAGGTCCAAGGGCGGCCGCCCTTGGATGAATCCGCCGACTCCGGGGGTGTCCGTCATGGTCCTGCGACCTTTATCCGCGACTGAGAGGGCCGATGCCCTGGGCAAGGCGGCAGCAGCCAGGGCCACCCGGGCCGCCGCCAAGGAGAGCCTCCGGAACGGCGACAGGTCCGCGGCGGACATCATCAGTTCCGCGCTGGAGGACGACGCCCTGGCCCGCATGCGGGTTTCCGAACTCCTCGAAGCCCTCCCGGGCATCGGAAAGGTCCGGGCCGCCGCCATCATGCAGCAGCTGGGCATTGCCACGTCCCGCAGGGTCAGGGGCCTGGGCGTCCACCAGCGCCGCGCGCTGGTAGATTTTATAGACGAGCACTGAGGCAGGCAGCGCCTGTCCTTCCCCAACCGCGGCAAAAGGAATACGTGAGCAAGAAACCGGGACTGACAGTCCTCGCAGGTCCGACGGCTGTTGGCAAAGGCACCGTGTCCACCTACATCCGGGACAACTACCCGGAAGTCTGGCTTTCGGTCTCAGCCACCACCCGGGCGCCCCGGCCGGGCGAAGAAGACGGTGTCCACTACTTCTTCAAAACCAAGGACGAGTTCGAGCAGCTTATTGCCGAGGGGGAGCTGCTGGAGTGGGCCGTCGTCCACGGCCAGAACACCTACGGCACCCTCAAGAGCACCGTCAACGCCGCCATCGCCGAAGGCCGCTCGGTGCTGCTGGAAATCGATCTCCAGGGTGCGCGGCAGGTCAAGGCAGCCGTTCCGGACGCCCAGTTCGTCTTCCTCGCCCCGCCCACCTGGGACGAGATGGTCCGCCGGCTGGTGGGCCGCGGCACCGAAACCCCCGACGAACAGCAGCGCCGGCTGGAAACCGCTAAACTGGAACTTGCTGCTGAACCGGAGTTCGACCACACCGTCATAAACGACGACGTCCGCCGGGCAGCGGACGAGCTTGTTTCACTCATGGGGCTGACTCCGCATCCACACCTGCCGGAACCGTCAGCCCGCTAGGAATTTGGAGAATTCGTGTCCACGAACCTTGAAGGCATCATCAACCCGCCGATCGACTCGCTGCTTGAGGCGGCCGATTCCAAGTACGGCCTGGTGATCTTCGGTGCCAAGCGCGCTCGTCAGATCAACGCCTACTACGCCCAGCTGCACGAGGGCCTGTTCGAATACGTCGGCCCCCTGGTCGACACTAAACTGAACGAAAAGTCGCTCTCGATCGCTCTGCGCGAGATCAACGAAGGCAAGCTGGTTTCCACGCCGATCGAAGCAGCAGAGTAATCCTGCCGCTTCACTGACTTGCTGTTGACGGAGATCACGTGCGCATAGTCCTCGGAGTCGGGGGAGGGATTGCCGCCTACAAGGTGGCATCGCTCCTCCGGCTTTTTTCTGAAGCCGGCCATGACGTCACGGTGATCCCCACGGAGGCGTCCACCCGCTTCATCGGCACCGCAACCTGGGAGGCCCTGTCCGGGAATCCGGTCAGCAACAGCGTCTTCGACGACGTGCACCTGGTCAACCACGTCCGTCTAGGCCATGAGGCCGACCTGGTTGTCGTGGCACCGGCCACCGCGGACCTCCTGGCCAAAGCCGCGACCGGCCAGGCCGGGGACCTGCTGACCAACACGCTGCTGATGGCACATGGCCCCGTGCTGTTCGCCCCTGCGATGCACACCGAAATGTGGCAGCACGCCGCAACCCGGGCCAACGTCGAAACGCTCCGCAGCCGCGGAGCCGCCGTCCTGGAGCCTGCTTCCGGCCGCCTGACCGGCGCGGACTCGGGCCCGGGACGCCTTCCCGAACCGCAGGCGATCTTCGACGCCGCCATGGCACTGGTCCAGGGCCAGTCCGACTACCAGCTGCCCCTCGCCGGCCGCACGGTGACCATCAGCGCCGGGGGTACCCGCGAACCGCTGGACCCCGTGCGTTTTCTCGGCAACCGGTCCTCGGGCAAGCAGGGCGTGGCGCTGGCCGTCGCCGCCCGGAACGCCGGTGCCACCGTCCGGCTGCTGGCGGCCCACATGGACGTCCAGCCGCCCGCCGGCGTCGACATAGTCCGCGTCGAGACTGCCCTCCAACTGCGGGAAGCTGCCCTGGCGGCCGCTGCCGGCTCCGACGTCGTCATTATGGCTGCGGCCGTGGCCGACTTCCGCCCGGCCGACGTCTCGGACACCAAGATCAAGAAGCGGGACGACGCCGCGGATCCCGTCATCACGCTGGTCCGGAATCCTGACATCCTGCAGGAGCTCGTGGAACAGCGGAATTCCGCAGCTGCCGGGCAACTCATCGTGGGATTCGCAGCAGAAACAGGGGACAGCGAGGGCGATGTCCTGGGCTACGCGGAGGCGAAACTCCGGCGGAAGGGCTGCGACCTGCTGGTGGTGAACCACGTGGGGACGGACAAAGTGTTCGGGCAGGACGCCAACTCCGTGGTCATCCTTTCGCGTTCCGGCTCCGAACCACAGGAAGCGTCCGGGACCAAGGCCGAGGTTTCGGAAGCCATCATCAAGCGCATCAGCTTCGAATTGAACCACGTTTCACCCCTCACCTGAGGTGATTTCGGCCACCTCGTCTTAGCACGGGGACATGTACTGACGCCTCCCTGACGGGAGTGCCAACACCAACCAGTAAGGTAGTTGAGTGACTTTACCGCTGCACCTTCCCCAGACCCACGGGGCCACGCCCTCCGCGCTCCGGCTCTTCACGTCCGAGTCGGTCACCGAAGGCCACCCGGACAAGATCTGCGACCAGATCAGCGACGCCATCCTTGACGCGCTCCTGGCGGCCGATCCAGAGTCCCGTGTGGCCGTGGAAACCATGGCCACCACCGGGCTGGTGCACGTGGCAGGCGAGGTCACCACCGACGCCTACGTCGAAATCCCGCAGATCGTCCGCGAGACCATCCTTGGCATCGGCTACGACTCCTCGGCCAACGGTTTTGACGGCGCCCGCTGCGGCGTGTCCGTATCCATCGGCCAGCAGTCCAACGACATTGCCGGCGGCGTCTTCAACTCCCTGGAGGCCCGCGAGGGCCGCCAGGAGGATGACTACGACCTCCAGGGCGCAGGCGACCAGGGCCTGATGTTCGGCTACGCCAGTGACGAAACCCCGTCGTACATGCCCACGCCGATCTGGCTGGCCCACCGGCTCTCCGAGCGCCTTACCGACGTCCGTAAGAAGGGCCAGCTGGCCTACCTCCGCCCGGACGGCAAGACCCAGGTGACTGTTGGTTACGACAAGGACGTCCCTGTTTCTGTTGAAACCGTGGTGATTTCCAGCCAGCACGCCGAGGGCGCGAGCCTGGAACAGCTGCGCGCCGACCTCGCCGCCGTGGTGATTGAGCCGGTCCTGGCCGCAGCCAACCTGGACATTTCCCGCGCAGCGAATATTCTCAATCCTGCCGGTGAGTTCGTTATCGGCGGCCCTGTGGGAGACGCCGGCCTGACCGGCCGCAAGATTATCGTGGACACCTACGGCGGCATGGCCCGCCACGGCGGTGGCGCCTTCTCCGGCAAGGATCCGTCCAAGGTGGACCGCTCCGCCGCATACGCCATGCGCTGGGTTGCCAAGAACGTGGTGGCCGCGGGGCTCGCCAAGAGGGCAGAGATCCAGATCGCCTACGCCATCGGCCAGGCCCGCCCGGTGGGAACTTACGTGGAGACGTTCGGCACCGAGACCGTCGATCCGGCCCGCATCAGCGAAGCCATTGCGGAAATCTTCGACCTCCGGCCGCGCGCCATCATCGACGCCCTGGACCTGAAGCGTCCCATCTATGCCAAGACTGCTGCCCACGGGCACTTCGGCCGCGATGATCCCGACTTCACGTGGGAACGCCTTGACCGGGTGGACGACTTGAAGGCATTCTTCAACGCCTAGCCGCGCTCCGGCCGGAAGCCCGATGCGGCAGTGGCAGGACCGGGCATCCCCAATTGCCAATGTCAGTGCCCGGTGATTGCCTGTTCCTGTCCCCATCCGGTAGCTGAGCGGAGGTAGCTGCAATGGTTGCTGACAGTTCCGTGCAGCCATCGCTGCTGCAGGGCTTTCCGGCGCGGACCATGCCCAGTGGCATCGCCGTCGCAGCGCACCTCCCCGTGGCCAGGGTCCTCGTGGAGTCCTCGCTGCCGCACCTGGACCGGCCTTTCGACTACGCGGTCCCGGAAGCGCTTGACCAGGCTGCCCAACCGGGCGTCAGGGTGAAGGTCAAGTTCAACGGCCAGGATCTCAACGGATTTGTCCTCGAACGGCTGGCCCAGTCCGACGCCGGGCATACGTTGGTGCCACTGGCAAAAGTCGTCTCACCTGTTCCGGTCCTCACGCCGGCCGTGAAGGACCTTGCCGCCGCTGTGGCGGCCCGCTACGCGGGTACCGTCAGTGACGTCCTCCGCCTTGCCGTGCCGCCCCGCGTGGCCAGGTTGGAGAAGGAGTACCCCGGGGCCCTGGGGCCTGCGGAACCGGACGTTGCAGCCGGGGAGGGGGCAGCCGGCGAAGGGGCAGCCGGGGCCGCCGGGGCCGCCCCGGTGTCCGGGACGTCGGCCTGGGGCGCCTACCGCACCGGTGCCGCTTTCCTGCGGCACCTTGCCGCCGGTGGGTCCCCGCGTGCCGTCATCAATCCGTTGCAGGGGTACGGGGCCGCCGGTTGGCCGGTCCTCCTTGCCCAGGCCGCCGCCGCGGCGTATACCTCGGGCCGTGGCGCGCTGCTGGTGGTGCCTGACTACCGTGACCTTGACCGGTTGGAGGAGGCGCTGGAGGACCTGGTGCCGGGGGAGGCCGTGGCCAGGCTTACCGCGGATGACGGTCCCACCCCACGGTACCGGAACTTCCTGCGCCTGCTGGCGGGCAGTGCCAGGATCGCCATCGGTACCCGTTCGGCAGCATTTGCCCCGGTGCAGGACCTCGGGCTTGTTGCCTGCTGGGACGACGGCGACGACCTCCACATCGAACAGCGCGCACCGTACGCCCATGCCCGCGAGGTCCTGCTCCTGAGAGCCGAACAAGAGGGGACGTCATGCCTCCTCGCCGGGCACGCCCGCAGCACCGAGGTCCAGCGGCTGGTGGAGGCCGGCTGGGCAGTCCCCGTCGAAGCCGAGCGGGCAACCGTCCGCGGCACTGTCCCGCGCGTGGTCAGTACTGCCGACAGCTTCGAACAGGGCCGGGACCCGCTGGCCACTATCGCCCGCCTCCCGCACGCCGCGTGGCAGGCTGCCAAGGAGGGGCTGGAACGCGGTCCCGTCCTGGTCCAGGTTGCAAGGGCAGGCTACGCGCCGTCCCTGGTGTGCGAAACCTGCCGTGAACCCGCCCGATGCGGCCACTGCCAGGGTCCCTTGGCGCTGGCCGGCACCTCCGCACTGCCCCAATGCCGCTGGTGCTCTACGCCGGCTCCTGAGTGGAAATGCTCCCACTGCGGTGGCCGGCGGCTTCGCAAAGGTGCCACGGGGGTGCTGCGCACCGCCGAAGAGCTTGGCCGTGCCTTCCCCGGAACAACCGTCACCACGTCCTCCGGAGACCAGGTGAAAGCCCAGGTAGGTCCGGGCAAAGCACTGGTGGTGGCCACGGTGGGGGCGGAGCCTGTTGCACAGGGCGGATATGCCGCCGCGCTGCTGCTGGACGGGGATTCCCTGCTGCGCCGCGAGACGCTCCGCGCGGGTGAGGACACAGTGCGCCGCTGGTTCAACGCAGCCGCGCTGGTTCGCCCCGCCCCGGACAAGGGGCTGGTGGTGGTCACCGCCGCGGACACCGCCGCTACCGGGGCACTGCTGCGGTGGGATCCGTCCGGCTACGCCAGGCGCGAACTGTCCCTGCGGATCGAACTCCAGCTTCCGCCGGCGGTGCGCATTGCTTCCGTGACGGGGCCGCGCGCCGCCGTCGAACACTACACGGGTGCGGTGGAAGCTGACCTGGCCGGTGCGGGGATCACCGTGCGGACTGCAGGCCCCGCACCGCTCCTGCTCACCGCACCGCCCTCCGGCAGGCAGTCAGCCGAGGATGTGCGCACCCTGCTGTTTTTCCCCTACGGCCAGGCGTCCGCGGTCGTGCGCGTCCTCCGCGTCACCCGCGCCGCCGTGGCGGCCAAGCGGGCCACAGACCCGGTGCAGCTTCGGCTGGACGGCGTCGACGTACTTTAGGGCCGCCGCCCTTTCGCCACCACCTCGTGCGCGGCGTCCACTAGTTGGCGCGCCGATTCATCCCAGCTGAACTCCGCCGCCCTGGCCATGGAACGCCGGGACATGTCCTTCCAGTGGGCATTGTCCTGAAGCTGGCGCACGGCGTCCGCAAACTGCGTGGGAGACTCCGGATCCACATACAGCGCGGCGTCCGCCCCCACTTCACGGAAGATCGGAATGTCGCTGGCGACCACCGGTGTGCCCACCGCCATGGCCTCCACCAACGGAAGCCCGTAACCTTCGGCACGGGACAGGCTGACCAGCGCCGTGGCCCGGTGGAGGAGCCCGTCATACTCCGCGTCCGTGACGCCGTTGTGGAACATCACCGATGCCCCCGCCGGCACAACTGCCTCGATCTCCGCCCGCCGCTCCGGGGTGATCCGGCTGAGCAGATGGAGCGTGTAGCCCGGAAGCCGGGCCATGCCGGCCACCATGGTTTCCACGTTCTTGTAAGGCATGAAGGAACCCATGTAGATGATCGTCTTGTCCGTGCCGGCTGCCGGGTCGCGGGGTTCCTGCGCCGGCTGCGGGGCGTTGGCGATGATGCGGACGGGCCTGCGCGTCAGCCGGTACTTGGCCATGAGCGCCTCGGTGGTCCGGCTGATGGTGGCCACGGTATCGGCCCGGTCCAGGAGCAGCCGCTGGGGCCAAAATGCCTTGTGGTAGAGGCGCCACAACAGTCTGACCGGTGCAGGCAGGAATCCCGGGGGAGCGGGGTGTTCGTAATAGATCAGATCATGCAGGGTCAGGATCAGGCCGTACTTCCGGCCCCAGGTGCCCATGGTCTGCATGGGGCAGACCACGACGTCCGCCCCAAGGGCGTTGACTTTCCGGGCAACGAACAGCTCCAGGGGCGAAAGCGGGCTGTTGATTATGGTGTAGGGCACGTCCGGCAGGAGGGCAAGCTGCCGGACGTCCGAAACGAGCATGGAGACATCGGCAATCTTGGCCGTGGCCGCAATCAGGCTGGCTCCGTAGCGGCTGATGCCGTCGTGGTGGTCGGTGCGGGTGAAACGTGCATCAATGACGATCTTCACGCGGGGTGGTCCTCCAGGAAGCTGCGGATGTAACGGGCGGCTGGTTCAGGGGTCTCGTAGTGGATGAGGTGCCCGACGCCGGGAATCACCTTAAGCTCCCCGTCGGGGAGGATTTCCAGGAGGCGGTGCTGGTTGGGGAGGGTGGCTATTTCGTCCTTTTCGCCGGCAACCAGCAGCACGGGTAGTTCCAGTTGTCCTGCCACCTCGGCCACGTGGTGGCTGACGGATGCGGTGAAAGACTCCAGCAGGCTGTCCCGGTCGGCAAAGGAACTGAAGTACGCGTGGTGCTGGTCGTGGATGAAGGCCCGAAGCCCGGCGTTGCGGGTTTTGGCCATGGTTTCGCTCATGACCCGCACGATCAGCGGGTTGCGCAGCAGGGCAAGGCCGGGCCCGCTCGGAAGCCGCGCCGCGAGTTGGTAGTACAGGACGGCCAGCCGTGTCATCACGCCTTTGGGCCCCTCCAGGGCCGGCGCGGCAATCGGATTGATCAGGATGAGCGGATGCACGGCGTCCGGGTTGCCGGCCACGAAGTGCGAGGCCACGATGGAACCGAACGAATGGCCCAGCAGCACGGTGTCCGGCCCCAGGTTCAAAGCAGCCATGAAGTCGGTAATGAACTGCCCGTAGCGCTCCACGGAGTGGGGGCCTGGGGCAAAAGCATCCGAACTGCCGAAGCCCGGGAGGTCCGGCATGATGAGGCGCATGTCCGGTAGCTGGTCCGCTACGCGCAGGAGTCCGTGGTGGTCCCCGCGGAACCCGTGGATCACCAGGATGGTCCGGGTGTCCTGGCTCTCCGCAACGGGCTCATAGGTCCAGAAAGCCACCGTGCTGCCGTTCAGCTCCACCGTGGACGCGGACGTGCGGGCGGCGAGTCCGGCGCTCAGGTACGCGGGCGCAGGGGAGGGCCCCGGGTTCACTGTATTCATGCCCGGGCCTAGTTGACGTTGTCCGGATGCGACCCGGTCCGTTGCCCGCGGTCCAGCGCTTTAATGGCAACCAGGTCGCGCTCGGAGAGCTCAAAGCCGAAGATGTCCAGGTTCTCGCGGATCCGGGCTTCGGAGCTGGCCTTCGGGATGGCGATGTGTCCCAGTTGCATGTGCCAGCGGAGGATCACCTGCGCTGGGGTCCGGCGGTGTTCGGCGGCGCAGGCCTGGATGACGGGGTCGGCCAGCACCTGGCCGCGGCCCAGCGGGCTCCAGGCCTCGGTCCGGATGCCGAGCTCAGTGTGCTTGGCACGCAGTTCCTCCTGTTGCAGCCAGGGGTGGAGCTCCACCTGGTTGACGGCGGGGACCACTTCCGCGCTCTGCAGCAGGCGGTCAAGGTGGGCCGGCTGGAAATTGCTGACGCCGATGGCGCGGACCCTGCCTTCGCGGTAGAGCGTCTCCAGGGCGCGATAGGTTTCCGGGTACAGGCCGCGGCGCGGGCACGGCCAGTGGACGAGGTACATGTCCACATAGTCCAGGCCCAGGTTGACCATCGAATCATCGAAAGCGCGAAGTGTTGCGTCATAGCCGTGGTGGTCGTTCCATACCTTCGTGGTGATGAAGACGTCTTCACGGGTCAGGGACGGAAAAAGCTCGCCCGAGCCGCCGCTGCCGGTCCCGGCATCCAGCTGCGAACTGATGCCGCGAGCAACGCCGGTTTCGTTCCCGTACATGGCGGCGGTGTCGAAATGCCGGTAGCCGGCGGCCAGGGCGGTGGCCACCAGCCCTTCCGCGTCCGCTGCCGGTACCTTGTACAGCCCAAAGCCAAGCTGGTCTATCAGCACGCCGTTGTTCAGGCTGAGCCGGGGTGAGGTTCTCATGGCAACGACTTTACCCACTTCAGCTGGTGAGGCCCTCGTAATCGACTAGTCGCCGTGCAGTGGCTTCGTCGAGGATCAGATCGGTGGCAAGCCGGGCGGCGAGCGCTCCGCGCAGCCCGTTGATTTTGGAGACCCCCGACACCACACAGATCCTGCGGCGCACCTGCCGGAGCTGGGCGAGGGAAGGGCCCGTGGACCGCTCGTTCAGGACGATCCCGTCGGAAGACCCGTCGCCGCGGAAGAACACGGTGGCAACATCGCCCACCACGTCGGAGTTGGCCAGGGCGTTGAGGTCCTCCTCGTCGAGGTACCCGCCGGCGTAGACATGGCTGGGGTAGTCGGCATGCACGGATCCGACGCCGAAAATGGCAATGCTCATCTTGGCCTGGAGTTCCAGGACGCGCTGAACACTGCGCTCATTCCACATGGCCGTCTTCGTTGCGGCGTGGTCGAAGAAGGCCGGCACCGGGAACTGCTCCACCCGTGCCCCGTAGGCGCTGCCGAACCTGCGCATGATGTCACTCGCGTAGGTGATTCCCGTGGTGTGCATGTTCCCGGCGCCGTTGAGCTGGACGATCACGCTGTCGTGGGTGATCTTCCGGGTGAGGTGGCGGCTCACCGCGCTGAGCGTGGACCCCCAGGCCACGCCGATGATGGCATTGGAGTCCACCAGGGGCCCGATGGTCCGGGCCGCCTGCATGGCCACCCGGTCCAGGGTTTCGGCCTCGTTCAGGGTCCCCAGGATGGGAACCACGTGGACATCCAGGTTGTATCGGCGCCGGATCATGCCCTCCAGTTCGGGGCCGGTGTCCAAGGGATTGCGGATCTGGATCTGCACCAGGCCGGACTCCCGTGCAGAGGAGAGCAGCCGGGAAACGGTGGACCGGGACGTCCGCAGCTCGCGTGCGATCGCATCCATGGTGAGGTCCTGCAGGTAATACATTTGTGCAGCCCGAAGGGCCTCCTGGTCACGGGAAAGTGCCATCTCACTTCCGTTCTGCACGTTTGTGCATAGTGCTTGACTCCATTTTCCATTTCTCCAAACAATAGAGCAGAACGGCGGCGCCACCCAGCGGTGACCGCATCACACAAAGCCCCAAGGGAGTCGTTTTGGGACCCAAGGATTCATCCGTCCAACCAGCTGCATCTGCGCCCCGGCCAGCGGCCGAACGCGCGTCCGTCCACAGCCTGCGCCGGCGTCCGCACGCAAAAGTCCTGGTCGTTGGCGGCGGCATCAACGGTGTAGGTACCTTCCGTGACCTGGCACTGCAGGGCGTCGACGTCGCCCTCGTGGAGCGCGGCGACTACTGCCAGGGCGCCAGCGGCGCGTCCTCGCACATGATCCACGGCGGTATCCGCTACCTCGAAAACGGCGAGTTCCGGCTGGTCCGGGAATCCGTCGTCGAGCGCAACCGCCTCCTGAAGATCGCCCCGCACTACGTCAAGCCCCTGCAGACAACCATCCCCATCTTCAGCACCTTTTCCGGCATCCTCTCCGCGCCGCTCCGCTTCCTCACCCACAAGCAGCAGGGCAAGCCCAAGGAGCGCGGCGCGTTCCTCATCAAGGTGGGCCTCAGCCTCTACGATTCGTTTTCCCGCGACGGCGGCACGGTGCCGCGGCACCAGTTCCGCACCCACAAGGCAGCCCTCCAGGAGCTGCCCGCCCTGAGGTCCGACGTCAAGTACACCGCCACGTACTTCGACGCCTCCGTGCACAACCCCGAACGGCTGACCCTTGACGTCCTCCAGGACGGCGAGAAGGCAGGACGGGCAGGCAACAGCCAGGGCGCAAGTGCCCAGGGTGACACGGCCCGGGCGAGCAACTACCTGTCGCTGCAGTCCATGTCCCCGGAGCCTAACCCGGGAACCGGCCTTGGAAGCACAGTCCGGCTCCGCGATGAACTCACCGGTGAGGAGTTCGACTTCACCGCGGACATCATCGTCAACACCACCGGGGCGTGGGTGGACCACACCAACGAAGCCATGGGTGCAGCGTCGGCCTTCATGGGCGGCACCAAGGGCTCCCACATCGTGCTGGACCACCAGGGCCTGCTCGACGCCTGCCGCGGCCGGGAAATCTTCTTCGAGCACACTGACGGCCGCATCGTCCTGATCTACCCGATGGGTGACCGGGTGCTGGTAGGCACCACGGACGTTGACGCGGACATGTCGGAAGATGCCATCTGCACCGATGAAGAGATCCAGTACTTCTTCGACCTGATCGGCCATGTCTTCCCGTCCATCGACGTGACGCCGGATGACATCGTCTACACGTTCTCCGGAGTCCGCCCCCTGCCGAGCCATGACGCCACGCAGCCGGGCTTTGTCTCCCGCGACTACCGCATCGAACGCCGGACGTCGGGTGCCAACGGATCCGGCGCCGCCGTACTGAGCCTGGTGGGCGGAAAGTGGACCACCTTCCGCGCCCTCGCTGAACACATGACCAACGACGTCCTCACCGAACTTGGGGTACAGCGGAAGGTGTCGACGGCGCAGCTCCCCATCGGTGGGGGTGCAGCCTTCCCGGCCGACGAGGCAGGCGTGCAGAAGTGGATCAAGGCCCACATGGGTGCCGGCCGCGACGCAGACCGCACCGCCGGGCTGTTGACCCGCTACGGGACCCGGGCTGAAGCCGTGATCGAGTACCTCGACGCCGAACCTGACCAGGTGCTGCGCTCCACCCGGGAACTGAGCGTCCGTGAACTGGTGTTCATGGCCGAGAACGAGCAGGTGGGGCATTTGGTGGATGTCCTCATCCGGCGCACCTCCCTGGCCTTCCGCGGGCTGGTGACCGGAGAGCTCCTCAACGAGATGGCGGAGGTGCTGGCGGTCCCGCTCAAATGGGACGCCTCGGCGCGCGCCGCCGAGATCAAGCACGCCCAAGACGTGCTGCAGCGTTTCCACCGCGTGGAAACGCACAGCCTGGTCTCCTAAGGGCCGGGCGGCCGGCCGGGGCGCGCCAGCGTCCCGGCCCCACGGTCCTTCGCCCGCGGGGGACCGACAATTAAACAAAGAAGGAGTCAAAGATGTCTCTAGGAATAGTCTTCCTCTCCGAAGTCTTTGGCACGGGCATGCTGACCCTGTTGGGTTGCGGCGTCGTTGCCAACGTGGCTTTGCGGGGGACGAAAGGCAACAACGGCGGATTCCTGATGGTCACATGGGGGTGGGGTATCGCTGTCTTCTGTGGCGTCTTCGTCGCCGCCAAGTCCGGTGCACACCTGAATCCGGCCGTGACCTTGGGCCTGCTGCTCAACGGCAAGGCCGAGTACGCCCCGGGAGTCGCTGTTGATTTCGGGACGACGCTGACCTACCTCGGCGGCGAGATGGTGGGCGCTTTCCTCGGTGCCGTGGTCTGTTGGCTGGCCTACAAGCAGCATTTCGATGACGAGCCCGAACCTGCAGGCAAGCTGGGCACGTTTTCCACCGGCCCGGCCATCCGTTCCACCCCCTGGAACCTGATCACCGAGATCGTCGGCACATTCGTCCTGGTCTTCGTGATCCTGACCCTCGGCGGCACCCCCTCGGGCCTTGGCCCGCTCGCCGTGGCGCTGCTCGTGGTCGGCATCGGCGTTTCGCTCGGCGGCCCCACCGGATACGCCATCAACCCGGCCCGCGACCTCGGACCCCGCATCGCCCACGCAGTGCTTCCCATCAAGGGCAAAGGCTCCAGTGACTGGAGCTATGCCTGGATTCCGGTGGTCGGCCCGCTGGTCGGCGGCGCCCTCGCCGGCATTGTTGCAAGGATCGTTCCAATCATCATCACCGCCGCCGCTTGACCACCCGTCACCCAGATCGAACAACAAGACAAGGACGTCACTATGAACCAGTACGTAATCGCCATCGACCAGGGCACCACCAGCACCCGCGCCATCATCTTCGACCACAGCGGCGCCATCGTCTCCACCGGCCAGATGGAACACGAGCAGATCTTCCCGCAGGCAGGTTGGGTTGAGCACGACGCCGCGGAAATCTGGAACAACACCCGTGAGGTCATTGGCTCTGCCCTGTCAAAGGCGAACCTGACGCGGCACGATATCGCCGCCGTCGGCATCACCAACCAGCGCGAGACCGCCGTCGTATGGGACAAGACCACCGGCAAGCCGGTCTACAACGCCATTGTGTGGCAGGACACGCGCACCCAGGACATCGTGGACCAGCTGGCCAAGGACGGCGGAGCGGACCGCTTCAAACAGAAGGTGGGCCTCCCGCTGGCCACCTACTTCTCCGGCACCAAGATCAAGTGGATCCTGGACAACGTGGATGGCGCCAGGGAAAAAGCCGAATCCGGGGACCTGGTCTTCGGCAACACCGACGCCTGGGTCCTGTGGAACCTGACCGGCGGTGTCGACGGCGGAGTCCATGTCACCGACGTCACCAACGCCTCCCGCACCCTGTTCATGGATCTTGAAACCCTGCAGTGGGACGACGAGATCCTGGGCATCTTCGGCGTGCCGCGCAGCATGATGCCGGAGATCAAGTCCTCCTCCGAGGTATACGGCAACGTCCACAGCTCCCAGCTGCTCCGCGAGACGCCAGTGGCGGGCATCCTGGGCGACCAGCAGGCCGCAACCTTCGGCCAGGCCGCCTTTGACGCCGGCGAAGCGAAGAACACCTACGGCACCGGCTGCTTCCTCATCTTCAACACGGGCGAAGAAATCGTCCACTCGAAGAACGGGCTGCTGACCACGGTGGGCTACAAGCTGGGCGACGCCAAACCGCAC
This sequence comes from Pseudarthrobacter sp. C4D7, assembly GCF_013359725.1. Lineage (GTDB taxonomy): Bacteria > Actinomycetota > Actinomycetes > Actinomycetales > Micrococcaceae > Arthrobacter. The sequence continues at coordinate 37,719 of NZ_JABFMW010000017.1, forward strand.
TACGCCCTGGAAGGATCCATTGCCGTCACCGGCTCGCTGGTGCAGTGGCTCCGCGACAACCTTGGAATGATCAGCAGCGCCCCGGAGGTGGAAACCCTTGCCGCGTCGGTGAAGGATAACGGCGGCGTGTACATCGTGCCCGCGTTCTCCGGCCTTTTCGCCCCGTACTGGCGCTCGGACGCCCGTGGTGCGATCGTGGGCCTGACCCGGTTCGTCAACAAGAACCACATCGCCCGGGCAGCGCTGGAAGCCACCGCGTTCCAGACCCGCGAGGTGCTGGATGCCGTCAACGCAGACTCCGGCGTGCCGCTGAGCGAATTGAAGGTCGACGGCGGCATGGTGGCCAACGACGCCCTCATGCAGTTCCAGGCGGACATCCTGGGTGTTCCGGTGATCCGTCCCAAGGTCATCGAAACCACGGCACTGGGTGCTGCCTACGCGGCTGGCCTGGCAGTCGGCTTCTGGAAGGACCTGGGCGAGTGCTCGGCCAACTGGTCCGAGGACAAGCGATGGGAACCGCAGATGGAGAAGTCTGAGCAGGAACGGCAGATGCGGCTCTGGAAGAAGGCGGTCACCAAGTCCATGGAGTGGGTCGACGAGGACGTTCGCTAGCTGCAGCTTAGGTTGAGGAAGGCGGCCCCTGCCCCGCCCGCTTCGCGGTGCCCACCACACCCGGGCGAGGGGCCGCCTTCCTCAACCCTTGTGCGGCCTGTCCCACGTGCGCCGCCTGTTTCCATGTCGTGGTGGACACGCGGTAAGGTGATGGTATGCGTGCGATCCTCCTGCTTAGCTAGCCGCCCGGCATCCCGTCCAGACTTCCGGATTGTCGAGCGGCAGCCCCTCCATGGAGAGGGGCTTTTGTGTGTCCGGGACGAAGTGCGGGCCCGGAGCAGGGGACCGAAGGATCAGGCGCGTCCCGTCCTGATCGGACAAGATCGAAAAGAATAGAAGAGGCCAGCAGTGAGCGTTCAGCCGGAGACAGAGACCGGAACAGCAGCAGCCGTCGCAGGTGCCGCCCCCGAGGAGGGCACCTACAATTTCGCCGCCATGGAGGCGAAGTGGCCGCAGGTCTGGGAGGACCTCAAGGTCTTCACCCCGCTCGACGACGGCTCCAAGGAACGCCGCTACGTGCTGGACATGTTCCCCTACCCCTCCGGCGACCTGCACATGGGCCACGCCGAAGCATTCGCGATGGGTGACGTCGTCGCCCGCTACCTGCGCCAGCAGGGCTTCGACGTGCTGCACCCGATCGGCTGGGACTCCTTCGGCCTGCCCGCCGAGAACGCCGCCATCAAACGCAACGCCCACCCCAGCGAGTGGACCTACGCCAACATCGACACCCAGGCCGCGTCCTTCAAGCGGTACGCGATCTCCGCCGACTGGTCCCGCCGGCTGCACACCTCCGACCCGGGGTACTACCGCTGGACGCAGTGGCTGTTCAAGCGCTTCTACGAGCGCGGCCTGGCGTACCGCAAGAACTCCCCGGTCAACTGGTGCCCCAAGGACCAAACGGTCCTGGCCAACGAGCAGGTGGTGAACGGCGCCTGCGAGCGCTGCGGCACCGCCGTGACCAAGAAGTCCCTGAACCAGTGGTACTTCAAGATCACCGACTACGCGGACCGGCTGCTGGACGACATGGAGGAACTGCGCGGCCACTGGCCCGAGCGGGTCCTGGCCATGCAGAAGAACTGGATCGGCCGCTCCGAGGGTGCGCACGTCACCTTCGTCGTAGAGGCCGACGGCGGCAAGCCCGCCAAGGACGTCACCGTCTTCACCACGCGCCCGGACACCCTGTACGGTGCGACGTTCTTCGTGGTCGCCGCAGACGCGCCGATCGCCGTCGAACTGGTCACCGAGGAACACGCCGCGGCCCTGGACGCCTACCGCGAGCAGGTCAAGGCCCTCTCCGAGATCGAACGCCAGTCCACCGAACGCGAAAAGACCGGCGTCTTCACCGGCCGCTACGCCATCAACCCGCTGAACGGCGAGAAGCTGCCGGTATGGGCTGCCGACTACGTGCTGGCCGACTACGGCACCGGCGCCATTATGGCCGTGCCCGCACACGACCAGCGCGACCTGGACTTCGCGAAGACCTTCGACCTGCCGGTCCGGGCCGTCCTGGACACCGGCGAGGAAGATCCCGCCGTCTCCGGCACCGCGACCGCCGGCGAGGGCACCCTGATCAACTCCGGGGAGCTGAACGGGCTGCCCAAGGCTGAGGCCATTCCCGCCGCCATCACCATCCTGGAGAAGCTGGGAACCGGCGAGAAGTTCGTGAACTTCCGGCTGCGTGACTGGCTGCTGAGCCGTCAGCGGTTCTGGGGCGCCCCCATCCCGATCATTCACTGCCCGGACTGCGGCGAGGTCCCGGTCCCGGACGACCAGCTGCCGGTCACCCTGCCGGATGACCTCCGCGGCGAGGACCTGTCTCCGAAGGGCACCTCCCCGCTGGCCGCCGCCGAGGCCTGGGTCAACGTGGAATGCCCCTCCTGCCACGGCCCGGCAAAGCGCGACACGGACACCATGGACACCTTCGTGGACTCCTCCTGGTACTTCCTGCGGTTCGTTTCCCCGCAGTACACCGAGGGGCCGTTCGATCCCGCGAAGATCAACGAGTGGATGCCCGTCGGCCAGTACGTGGGCGGCGTCGAGCACGCCATCCTGCACCTGCTCTATGCCCGCTTCTTCACCAAGGTCATCCACGACATGGGCCTGATCGAGGCCGACGAGCCCTTCCGCGCCCTGCTGAACCAGGGCCAGGTCCTCAACGGCGGCAAAGCCATGAGCAAGTCGCTCGGCAACGGCGTGGACCTGGGCGAACAGCTGGACAAGTACGGCGTCGACGCCGTCCGCCTGACCATGATCTTCGCCTCCCCGCCGGAGGACGACGTCGACTGGGCGGACGTCTCGCCGTCGGGGTCCGCGAAGTTCCTGGCCCGCGCCTGGCGGCTCGGCCAGGACGTCACCAGTGAGCCCGGCGTTGACTTCGCCGCCGGTGACCGGGCGCTGCGTGCCGTCACGCACCGCACCATCGCCGACGCCCAGGCACTGCTGGACGCGAACAAGTTCAACGTCGTGGTGGCCAAGCTCATGGAGCTGGTGAACGCCACCCGCAAAACGATTGACGCCGGCGCCGGCGCAGCCGATCCCGCAGTCCGCGAAGCCGCCGAGGCAGTGGCCGTCATCCTCAGCCTCTTCGCCCCGTACACCGCCGAGGACATGTGGAACCTGCTGGGCCACCCTGCGTCGGTTGCCAACGCCGGCTGGCCGGCCCACGACCTTGCCCTGCTGGTCCAGGACACGGTCACCGCCGTCGTCCAGGTACAGGGCAAGGTCCGCGACCGGCTGGAGGTGTCCCCGGACGTCTCCGAGGACCAGCTGCGCGAGCTGGCCCTCGCATCGGAAAACGTCCAGCGTGCCCTGGACGGCCGTGGCATCCGGACAGTCATTGTTCGTGCGCCTAAGCTGGTCAACATCGTTCCGGCCTAGTTGTTGTACCCGCAGTGACAGAACGGCCGCGGGAATTATTCCGGCGGCCGTTGCCGGCTAAGCAGGACACCGTTTCCAGGAGGCCCCTTGCCAGACAGTAGCGCCGCCGCCTGGCCATGGGTCCGTGCCCGGCTGTCGGGTCTGCGGCCTGCAGCCCGCCCCGGCGCCAGACGCCCGGGCGGCAGCCCTGCCGGGCGCACCGCCGTCGTCACCGACTCGGCCGCTGCCCTGCCGGCGGACTACGTGTCCGGACTTCCCCGGGACGGGATCCTGACAGTGACTCCGATGCCCGTTATGGTCGGCGCCGAAATCTACGGTGAGGGCGAAGACGACATCCTGGAGACCATCGCCGTTGCCTTGGCCGCAGGTACCCCGGTCAAGACCTCCAGACCATCGCCGGGGCAGTTCGAGCAGGCCTACCGGGCCGCCGAACTCCGGGGATACGAAGGGATCGTTTCGGTCCACATCTCGGGCGGACTCTCCGGCACCGCGGACGCCGCCCGCCTGGCTGCGGCCAAGGTAGGAATCCCGGTGGACGTGGTGGACACGGGAACGGTCGGCATGGCGCAGGGCCTGGCCGTCCAGGCAGCGGTGGAAGCAGCGTCAGCCGGCGGCGACCGGTCCGCGGTGGCCGCCGCGGCAGCGGCCCAGGCGGCACGCACCAAGGTCTTCTTCTACGTGCCCACCCTTGAGCAGTTGCGCCGCGGCGGGCGGATCGGGGCGGCGGCGTCGCTCCTGGGGACGATGCTCGCCATCAAACCAATCCTGGCGGTCGACGGCGGCAGGATCGTTCCGCTCGAAAAGGTGCGCTCAGGTGCCAGGGCCGTGGCCCGGCTTGAAGAAATCGTCGTGGCGGAAGCGGAGGCGCATCCCGGCGACTCCGTGGTTCTGGCCGTCCACCACTTCGGCAATCCCGAGGAAGCGGAGAGCCTGGCGGTGCGGCTGGAGGCGGCCCTTCCACAGTGCCCTCCGGCCCAGATCAGTTCGCTTCCCGCCGTCTTGGCAGCACATGCAGGTCTTGGCGTCCTGGCGGTCATTGTCGGCACGATGCCCGGCGGACACGGTGGCGGTGGCGGTCCCGCCTAAGACGGAGGGCACGGGGAGGCTGCTGCGGTTCCAACCGCCGGGTCCTTGGCCTCTGGCAGCACTGCATGGGGGCCCGTAGCGTCGGCACATCAGGGACGTTCCCGTTCGGGACGGCAGTCAGAGGCCGGAGGAAACCATGCGTGCTCCTGGAATCCGCGCTTTGGGGACGTGCGCCATGGCCGTGGCCGCGCTGGTGATGAGTCTGGCCGGATGCGCGCAGGGTGGCAGCCCCTCGTCGCCTACCCAAGCCAAACCAGCCGGATCAGGGAACCCGGCCTGCGACCTGATCACTCCTGCCATCGCTGCCAAGGTCGATCCCGGCCTTGTCCAAGTGGGGCAATACGATAAACCGGCTGGAAGTCCGGCCTATCTGTGCAGCTACATGAGCAAGTACGAGAAGGTCCTTGCGCTCTCCGTCTCGCTCATCTCGCCCGCATCGGCCGCCGACATCACCGACGCGAAAAAGGCCCCCGACTGCTCTGCGGTGGATGGCATTGGTGACTTCGCCTGCATGCAGTGGACGGGATGGTTCCGCGGCGAGCCAGGCGGGGCGTCGGCAAACACCGTACTCAAAGCCATCAGGGGCAAGGAATCCCTTGACCTCCGCATCGTGGCGATGCCGCCCATCGCAGCGGGAACCCCGGTACCGGACGGCAACATTTCGGCACGCGCCCTGGCACAGGCAGCTGTCGATGCCGGATGGGGCAATGGTACTGACCTGCGCGTTCCGCCGGCGCCGGCTGTCGGTCCGCAGGCGTCCACCAAAACCCTGTATGCGCCCTGGTAAGTGCCGAGGCCCTCCAGCAGGCCTTCGGTGCCACCACCCAGGCGCAGGTCGTCCCCGGGGACGGCAGTTGCCGGTACCGGTTTGGTTCGTTGGGCACACCTGGTCCGGATTCGCTGGTGTTCGCCATCGAACTCCACGAAGGCGGCGCGTCCCTGCTGTCCGGCATTTTGCCGCCGCATGGACAAAACATCCAGGGCGTTGGCGACAAAGCAACGCTCAATATCAGCTCAAATCCGGGTGGACCGAAGTCCCTCAGGCCGGAAAGCAGCGTTCCGGTCACCTCCTTGACCTTGATGGTGGCGCGCGGCAACAACATGGCCATCTTCACCGCAGAGATTCTGATTTCTCCCAGCGGGCCAACCGAGGAGCAGGTCAAGGGGCAGTTCGTCACCCTGGTCAAGGGCGTCGATTTCTAAGTCAGCCAGCGCACGCTGCGCCAACAAACTCCAGGGCCGTACACAGAGGAGGAAATCCGGATGGCCAGGGAAGCCAGTTCAGTGCAAAAGGTTACGTGCGTCGGTCGGTTCGGAAGAGCCGGAATGCTGGGCGCTGCACTGTTGATCCTCACCGCATGCGGGTCGGGCCAGCCAGTTGACACGGCTTCACAGACGGGCAGCAGTACCACCCATTCAGACGCCTCAAGCACGAGCCCCCCGGCGGAGCCCAGCACGGCGTCGCCCAAGGTCTTTACCGACCAGGAACTCATGGCCATCAGCAGTAAAGTTCTTGAGCCACACGGCGGAAGAGCTGAGGACACGGCCATGGCACGCACGTCATACGCGTTGATGACCCAGCCGCCGGCGTCTGCGCCGGCGTCATCCCTGCTGGGTCCCACCGAACCAGCAGAATGCAGCGTGTTCCACAGGTCGTGGCAGCACGAGGCACAATTGGATCTTTCCATGGGCTTTGCCCTGGGCGAGGTGTTCAACGCCCGTGATCAAGGAAACGGCACGATCCTTATTGATGTGCGAAGCGCTCCCAGGGACACCCTCGTCAAGGCCGACTTTGATTACAGCCAGGAACTGATGGTTCGCTGCGCCACGTTGGGCCAGATGCCCTCCGCAGCTGGCGGGCCCCAGAAGTTCACGATTCAACTTCGTCCGGGTCCGGACATCGGGGAGAAAGCCTACGTGACCAAGCAATTCTTCAACGGGAACGTCACTGGCGTTGGGCTCCGAGTCCTTGCTGGAACAGTGTCACTCGACATGGGATCCAACACCGGGATGGCGATAAGCGAGGAAGAGGCCCGCAGCCTGATGTCGCAGATTGCGCAGGAGTTTATCGACGCGGCACGGAACCAGTAGCCACCGTGCGGAACCGGTACGGCGCGTGCACCTTTCCACATAGCGGGCCCGGCACGTGCACCGTGGCGGCGCAGGTTCCTAGGGTGGAACCATGTCACGCCGGGATGCTGGATCAGCACGTCAGCAGGCGCGGCATGCAAGGGAACGGCTTCAGGCCACTTTGGGGGAAGCGCCCGGGCTTCTGGACGGCGGGGGCGCCTCCGAGGCATTTGAGTACAGCGGCCAAGGGGAGCCGGAAGCATCCGGAACCGGCGCCGATGACGGTATCGGTAGTGTGCCGTCCCTCCGGTGGCGCGTGGGGTTGCGGGTTGCCCTGCTCCTGGCCGGGCTGGCACTGGCGGCAGGATCCTGGTTCTGGTGGCAGGCCGGTGCGGCAACCCCGGAAGTTGTGCCCCTAAACGGCGCCAGCGCAGGCAAAGACACCGCTACGGCCGGCAGCGCCGCGGTGGACAGCACACCTCCGGGCGACCCTGGCGGCGCGGATTCAGGAAGCCGCGGTCCCGGCCCGGGACAGCCTCCGGACGGCTCCCTCGTGGTGGTCCACGTGGCTGGAGCCGTAGCTGCCCCTGGTGTCATCCGGCTCCAGCACGGCAGCCGCGTAGATGACGCCATTTCGGCCGCCGGCGGGGCAGTCCCGGACGCCGACGTGAACCGCCTGAACCTTGCCCTGGTGGTGGAGGACGGGCAAAAGATCTACGTCCCGCTGCGTGGGGAACCAGCGTCATCCGGTTCACATTCCGCTGCCACCAGTGGAACAGGCACAGGAGGCACAGGCCCGGGAGGTGCTGGATCAGACGACGCCGGCCAACCGGCAGGTGCCGCCGGCGGGAAGATCAATCTCAACACCGCCGACGCCGCGGAACTGGACAGCCTGCCCAAGGTGGGGCCGGTGCTGGCGCAGCGGATCGTGGACTGGCGGAAGGACCATGGGCCCTTCAAAAGCGTCGAGGAACTGGATGCAGTGGACGGGGTGGGGCCCAAGATGCTCGAAACCCTGCTTCCCTTGGTGACGGTGTAAGGCGCCCTGATGGCAGCGGGCGGGAGCCGGTCCGGCAGGGCGGGCCGCAGAGGAAAAAGGGCTCCGGACCGGGGCCAGGGGGCCACCAGCCCTTGGAGCAGGTTCGTGGACTCCGCGGTCCAGGGCGCGGCGCCTGGGCAGGACGCCGCAGCCGGCACCATGTTGGGTTCGGCGACGCAGCCTCCCCGAACCGGTACGCCTTCGACAGCGCTGCCCGAGCCGCCCCCACGCCGTCAACTGCCAGGACTGCGTCCAGGCCGCCCGGCAGAACTGAAAGGCATGGGCCTGGGAGGCTATTGGGCCCATGGCGTGGCGCACGTCCGCAAGCGCCGGACCGATATCCGCGCGCGACAGGAAGACAGTGGCTCCGGGGCCGTGGAGCCAAGGCGCCGCACGGACCTCCGCCTGGCACTGCCTGCCGTACTGGTGTGGGCCGCCGCGGTGGCCGGGATCTGGCTGCCGCCTGCGTCGCTGGCCGCCCTGTGCTGGGCGCTTGCGGTCCTCGGGGGCCTGTTCCTGATCAGGGCGGTGAAGAGGGGACAGAAGCATCGGGTGGCGGCCACGCTGAGCCGCTCATCAGGTCAGCCGGCGAACCATCGCGGCCGCCGCAGCTTCCGAGCGGCATTGGGGGTCGCCCTGATGCTCGCCGCCGCGTCGGCAGCCCACTCCGCCACGGCGTCTAGCCAACGGTTCGAAGGGCCGCTTGCCGAAGCAGCAGCATCCGGCAAGTCCGCCGTGGCCATAGTAGAAGTCGCCGGAAACCCACGACCCCTGGCCGGGCCCGGAGGGTCTGCGGCGGGACGATGGGCAGTCGCGGTATGGACGCAGGAAGTCACGGCCGGCGGTCTCCTGGTTCGTACCCGTGCCCGGGTCGTCGTGATGGGCGGCACGGGGTGGGGTGACGTGGTGCCGGGACAAACCCTGCGCGCCGCGGGCAAGCTGCGGCCGCCGGATCCCGGAGCCCAGGAGGCAGCAACACTCGCCGCTTCAACCGGTCCCGGCAAGCCCGGGGGAGGGTCGGTGCTGGAGGGCGCCGCCCGGGAGCTCCGCAGCCGTTTCGTATCCGCCGCCGCCTTCCTTGGGCCGGACGCCGGGGGCCTTCTCCCGGGAATGGTCACCGGCGACACCAGCGCCCTGGACCAAGGGCTGGGCAATGCCATGAAGGCTGTTGGCATGACACACCTGACAGCGGTCAGCGGTGCGAACTGCAGCCTGGTGCTGGGGGCGCTGCTGCTGTTGTGCAGGCGGTTCAGGCTGCCGCGGGCGCCTGCCGCTGCTGTGGCACTTGGCGGCCTGGCCCTGTTCGTGGTTCTGGTGGGACCTGATGCCAGTGTCCTCCGGGCGGCGCTGATGGGAGCCATCGGGATAGCTTCGCTGGCCGGAGGACGGCCGGGGCGCGGCTTGAGTTTCCTTTGCCTGGCCGTCCTGGGGCTCCTGCTGGGGGATCCCGCCCTCGGCACCAGTTTTGGCTTCCTGCTTTCAGTCCTGGCCACGCTGGGAATCATTCTTCTGGGACGCCGGATCATCAGCTGGATTCCCGGAGCGGTCCCACGATGGCTTGCGGCAGCAGTAGCGGTTCCGCTGTCTGCCCAGCTGTTGTGCGGGCCTGTGATCGTTCTCCTCCAAGCCCAGTTTTCAACGTATTCGTTGGTTGCCAACGTTGTGGTCTCGCCCCTGGTAGCTCCCGTAACGCTGCTGGGCACAGCGGCCGTGCCCCTGGTGGTGCTGTGGCCGGGGGCTGCCGCGGCGTTGATCGCCGTCGCAGGGTTCTTCAGCGGAGGTGTGGCCGCCACGGCACGGCTGGCAGCGCAGCTTCCGGGATCATCGCTGCCCTGGCCGGAAGGGGTGCCGGGGATGCTGTCCATGGTGCTGCTGTCGGTGCTTTCGCTGGCGGGCCTGGAAGCGCTGGCGCGGCCCCGCCGGATTATCCGCAGGGTCCGCACCGCACATGCCGGTACGGTCGCCCAGCTGGCTCTGCTGGAGTCGCGGATTCAGGGCTTACGCGCTGTCCGCGGCTTGGACCCCGGCCCCAGACGTGGCAGGCTGGGATACTGCAATAAAACCTCCGGAAGGAACTGCCGATGGCCGCTGCGCAAAAGCGGGCACCCCGCTCCCAAGCGTCCAACACAGCATCCTGGCGGGACGTAACCCCGGCACGGATCGTCCTGGTAAGCGGTCCCGAGGAGTACCTGGGAATCAGGGCGATGGACAGCATCCGGTCCCAGGTCAGGGCGGCAGCACCGGACGTCGAAGTGAGCCGAATCAACGCCGCCGGGTACGAAGCCGGCACCTTGACCATGCAGGTGAGCCCTTCCCTGTTTGGCGAGAGCAAACTGATTGAAGTGGAAGCTGTGGAGGGCATGAACGACGCTTTCCTGGCAGACGCCCTCGGGTACCTGCAGCACCCGGAAGAGGACGCCGTCGTCGTGCTTCGCCATGCAGGCGGGGCCCGCGGAAAGAAGCTCCTCGACGCTGTCAGGAAAGGCGGCTGGCCGGTCGTCGAGTGCCAGCCGCTGAAGAAGGAATCGGACAAGGTCCAGTTCGTCGTCGCGGAATTCAAGGCAGCCGGACGCCGGATCAACCAGGACGCCGTGCAGGCGCTGGTCAATGCCGTGGGGGCAGACCTCTCAGAGCTCGCTGCCGCCTGCGCCCAGCTGATCGCCGACGCCGGGAGCACCGTCACCACTGACACCGTGGACAAGTACTATGGCGGCCGGGTCGAGGCCACCGCCTTCAAAGTGGCCGATGCCGCCATGGCAGGAAACGCACCCCTCGCGCTGTCCACCCTGCGCCACGCCCTGGCCACCGGGGCTGACCCGGTACCGCTGGTAGCCGCACTTGCCTCGAAGCTGCGGACGGTGGCACGGGTGGCAGGCGCCTCCGGACCATCAGCGCAAATCGCCGCGGAACTGGGCATGCAGCCCTGGCTGGTGGAGCAGGCCCAGCGCGACGTAAGGCGTTGGACCCCTGACGGCCTGGTGCGGTCCATCCAGGCCACGGCGGAGGCCGATGCCCAGGTCAAGGGCCTGTCCCGGGATCCTGTATACGCCGTGGAGCACGCCGTCACCGTGATTGCCATGTCCGTGCAGGGCCGATAGGGCCCGGAGCGCCAACAAGGCCAGGACGCACACCGCGTAGCCCGCCGCATCTCCCGGTAGTATTCGACGGCGTCCTGCCGCGGCCCGCCGTCCTTAAAGGCGTGTGGCCGGCACCCGAGGGTACCGGCCACACCATCAGTTCGTGGGAACTGGAAACCTTAGAGTGCGTTGACCTTCTTGGAGATCGCCGACTTGCGGTTCGCTGCGTTGTTCTTGTGCAGAACACCCTTGCTGACAGCCTTGTCCAGCTTACGGCTGGCAGTAACGAGCGCAGTAGTAGCAGCTTCCTTGTCAGAGGACTCAACAGCGGTGTTGACGGCGCGGATGGCCGTCTTCAGCTCAGACTTGACTGCGTTGTTACGCAGGCGGGCCTTCTCGTTGGTCAGGATGCGCTTCTTCTGGGACTTGATATTCGCCACGTGTGAACTCTCTTTGTAATGCGGAAATGGTCTAGAGGGCTTTCAGGCTGGCCTTGACTGAGCGGCGTGGGGATACCTATGGCGGCCAGCCATCAGTGACCGTCGACCTGCACGGACACACAGCAATAAAGACTAGCAGGTCAGCGGCAACTCTGGCCATTTAGGGGATCAACTCCAGCCGTGTCGGCGCCGAAGCCCGGCGGCCACCTTCTCAAAGCGCACTTCGTCCAGGACCGCCCCTTCCCGCCGGACAGTACTGGGGTGGATCTGCAGGATGCGGTCAAGCCGCACCTCACTGGGCCTGCCCTGCCTGTCCCAGCCGCCGGGGCCGAGATCCATGTAGTCCCCTGACGACATCCCGGCAGGAACCCGGTCCCGGCTGGTGAGCATCAGGCCCAAGAGGAGCGGGCCGTTGTGTCCCACCACCAACACTGGCCGGTCCTTACCCTTGCCGTGATCCTCCTCATAGGGAACCCAGGCCCAGACCACCTCGCCCGGGTCCGGTTCGCCGTCGCGCTGCGGGGCGTAACGGAGGGAGACGCGTCCGGTGTAATCGCCAGGATAGGGGCCTTTCCCGGCCCGGACGCCCGGGGTGGGGGATGGGCGTTGGGCCACGTCCCCTTTCTGCAGCATGCGCAGGGCGCGGCGGACGGCGTTTCCCAGGGAGTGCAGATCGAAGGCCATCCCCGCAGCCTATCGGCGGTGCCGTGCAGCCGGAACCCGGATCCACGGGCAGGGATGCGGTGGCGGCGTCCCGGACGTGGGACACTGGAGGCTAAAGATGTGCGGCTGGACCGCAGGCGGCCTTTGTGTGCCTGACGGATGGGCTGCAGAAAAGCCAACAGTAAGGACCCTGCGTGTCTCCCATGGCCCGCACCGCACCGGTGCCCGCCGCGACAGATCCGGCAATCATTCGGAACTTTTGCATCATCGCGCATATCGACCACGGCAAGTCCACCCTGGCTGACCGCATGCTGCAGTCCACCGGGGTTGTCCAGGCGCGCGACATGAAGGCGCAATACCTGGACCGGATGGACATCGAGCGTGAACGCGGCATCACCATCAAGTCCCAGGCAGTGCGCATGCCGTGGGAGGTGGACGGAGTCAGCTACGCGCTGAACATGATCGACACCCCGGGCCACGTTGACTTCACCTATGAGGTGTCCAGGTCCCTGGCCGCGTGCGAGGGCGCAATCCTCCTGGTGGATGCGGCGCAGGGCATCGAGGCCCAGACGCTGGCGAACCTCTACCTGGCCATGGAGAACAACCTCACCATCATCCCGGTGCTGAACAAGATCGACCTGCCGGCGGCGCAGCCGGAGAAGTACGCAGCCGAGCTTGCCAACCTGATTGGCGGCGACCCCGAGGACGTCCTGCGCGTGTCCGGCAAGACCGGCGTGGGCGTGGAAGCCCTCCTGGACAAGATCGTCCGCGATCTGCCCGCCCCGGAGGGCGATCCCGACGCACCCGCACGTGCCATGATTTTCGACTCCGTCTATGACACCTACCGGGGCGTTGTGACGTATGTGCGTGTGGTTGACGGAATGCTGCATCCGCGGGAACGCATCCAGATGATGTCCACCCGGGCCTCCCACGAGCTTCTGGAAATCGGCGTCAGCTCCCCGGAGCCCACACCCTCCAAGGGCCTGGGCGTAGGCGAAGTGGGCTACCTGATCACCGGCGTGAAGGACGTCCGGCAGTCCAAGGTCGGCGACACCGTCACCAACCTGGCCAAGCCGGCGGCGAAGTCGCTTCCCGGCTACGCCGATGCCAAGCCCATGGTCTTCTCCGGCCTGTACCCGCTGGACGGCGCCGACTACCCGGTACTCCGCGACGCCCTCGAAAAACTGATGCTCAATGACGCGGCCCTGGTGTATGAGCCGGAAACTTCCGCTGCCCTGGGCTTCGGGTTCCGGGTGGGCTTCCTGGGCCTGCTGCACCTCGAGATCACCCGTGAACGGCTGGAGCGCGAATACAACCTGGACCTGATCTCAACGGCACCCAACGTCGAGTACGAGGTGACGCTGGAGGACAAGAAGGTGGTCCGCGTGACCAACCCCAGCGAGTACCCCACCGGCAAAATCGCCGAGGTGCGCGAGCCCATGGTCTCCGCCACCATCCTGGCCCCCAACGAATTCGTGGGTGCCATCATGGAACTGTGCCAGTCACGCCGCGGGGTCATGAATGGGATGGACTACCTTTCCGAGGACCGGGTGGAAATCCGCTACCGCCTGCCGCTGGCGGAAATCGTCTTCGACTTCTTCGACATCCTGAAATCAAAGACGCGGGGCTACGGCTCCCTTGACTGGAAAGCCGACGGCGAACAGGTGGCCGACCTGGTCAAGGTGGACATCATGCTCCAGGGCGAACAGGTGGACGCCTTCAGCGCCATCACGCACCGCGACAAGGCCTACGCCTACGGTGTGATGATGACCGGCAAGCTGCGCGAGCTCATCCCGCGGCAGCAGTTCGAGGTGCCCATCCAGGCAGCGATCGGTTCCAGGATCATCGCCCGCGAAAGCATCCGCGCCATCCGCAAGGACGTGCTGGCCAAGTGCTACGGCGGTGACATCTCGCGTAAGCGCAAGCTGCTGGAAAAGCAAAAAGAAGGCAAGAAGCGCATGAAGATGGTGGGAACGGTGGAGGTTCCGCAGGAAGCGTTCATCGCTGCCCTCACCACGGACGAATCGAAGGACAAGGCCAAGAAGAAGTGACCACCGCACAGTGGGGGATCCGCTGATGCCCAGCGTCCTTCCCCTCGGTGACCCGGCGCCGTCGGACGGTCTGCTGCCTGCCCAGGCTGCGGACGGTGCGGCGGCCCGCGCCTTTGGCCTGTACGTCCATATCCCGTTCTGCGCCGTGCGCTGCGGGTACTGCGACTTCAATACCTACACCGCCACCGAACTGGGCGGCGGCGCGTCCCAGGATGCCTACGCCCGGACCGCTGTGTCGGAAGTGTCCTTGGCCGCGAAGGTGATGACGCGTTCCGGACTGCCGGAGCGGAAGCTCGGAACGGTCTTTTTTGGCGGCGGCACGCCCACGCTGCTGCCCGCGGAGGACCTCGCCCTGATCCTTCGCGCCGCCATCGACCAGTGGGGCATCGAGGATGGCGCGGAGGTCACCACCGAAGCCAACCCTGATTCGGTCACCCCCGCTTCCCTCGCCGTCCTCAAGGAGGCGGGCTTCACCAGGGTCTCCTTCGGGATGCAGTCCGCCGTACCGCACGTGCTCAAAGTCCTGGACCGCACCCACACGCCCAGCAGGGTGCCCGAGGTGGTGCAGTGGGCGCGTGAGGCCGGACTGGATGTCAGCCTCGATTTGATTTACGGCACGCCGGGGGAATCGCTGGCGGACTGGCGCCACTCCCTGGAGACAGCCCTGTCCTACCGGCCGGACCACATCAGCGCCTACGCTCTGATCATTGAGGACGGCACCAAACTGGCCGCGCAGATCCGCCGCGGCGAGGTGCCCGGCATCGACGACGACGACCACGCCGACAAGTATGAACTCGCCGACCAACTCATCACCGAAGCCGGGCTCGGCTGGTATGAAGTGAGCAACTGGGCGCGCAGCCCCGGGCATGCGTGCCGCCACAACCTGGCATACTGGCGCGGCGACGACTGGTGGGGCATCGGCCCGGGCGCACATTCGCACGTGGGCGGGGTGCGCTGGTGGAACGTGAAGCATCCCACCGCCTACGCCAACCGGCTCTCGCAGGGGCTGTCCCCTGCCGCCGGGCGGGAAACCCTGGACGCCGAAACCAGGAATCTGGAGCGGGTCATGCTGGAGGCGCGCCTTCAGTCAGGGCTGGACGTGTCCACCCTCAGCCCCGCCGGCCGGCACCAGATTGCCGGGCTCATCGCTGACGGCCTGGTGGAACCCGCCGCAGCATTCCACGGCCGCCTGGTCCTGACGCTCAAGGGCCGGCTCCTGGCAGACGCAGTAGTCCGCCGCATCCTGCCCGACTGACGTCCGTCGGCGAGCAGGGGCGCGGCCTGCGCCGCTACTTAATCCAGCGCAGGTTGAACTGGTAGCGGTGCGGCTGGCCTTTGTTGACGTGGATTCCTGCTGCCACCGAGAAGCAGGTCAGCGCCACCCAGATCAGCGTGGCGATCACCGCAAAGATGTTCCCCACGTAGGGAATGAACACCAGGATGTTGGCCACCACGGCGGCAATGGTGGGCGGCAGGCTGAAGTTCAGGGCCTCTTTGGATTCCTGGGCGGTGAATGGACCGCGGTCACGGAAGATCAGGTAGATGAGCAGCGAGGGGATGCACCCCAAAATCCCGCCGAAGTGTGCGAGCGTGGCCCACTGGCGGTCTTCGCTGGCCGTGAGCGGCAGGGCGTTGGCGGGGACGCCATGGTACTCGGAGCGGCCCTGGCCGTTCCTGTGATCACGTGCGTTTTCTGCCACGGTGTGTTCCTTCGGAGGTGCAAGTGGTGCTGACTTCTTGTACGGGCGCGGTGCGCAGCGGCTCTGGTAAAAGGCGCCGCACTACCAAGAATACTGGCTCGCGGGCCGGTCCCGGGCCTTCAGGGCACGGTGAGGAAGTCGATGACTTCCTCGACCCGCCCCAGCAGTGACGCTTCCAGGTCGGCGTAGGTCCGTACCGCGCCGAGGAGCTTCTGCCATCCCAGGCCGATGTCCTCCTTGGTGGCGTGTGGCCAGCCGAATGCCTTGAGGATTCCGGTTTTCCAGTCCTGTCCGCGGGGCACGGCAGGCCATGTGTCGATGCCCAGGACGGCGGGACGGATCGCTTGCCAGACATCCACGTACGGGTGGCCCACGATCAGGACATTTCCCGCCGCGCCGGGGGAGGCCATCACGGCGTCCGCTATGCGGGACTCCTTGGAATCGGGAACAAGGTGGTCCACCAGAACGCCCAGCCGCCGGCCCGGGCCGGGCTTGAAGGCGGCAACGGCAGCGGCGAGGTCATCGATGCCATGCAGGGGTTCGACGACGATGCCTTCCACCCGCAGGTCGTCTCCCCAGACCTTTTCCACCAGTTCGGCGTCGTGCTTGCCTTCCACCCAGATGCGGCTTGCCTTGGCCACCTGGGCCCGCTGCCCGGCGACACGGACGGAACCTGAAGCGGTCCTGCCGGCGGCAGGACCGGCAGCGGCCGCCCGGGGGGCCGGAGGCATCAGCCGGATGGCCCGGCCATCGAGGAGGAAACCGAAGCCCAACTTGAAGGAGCGGGATTTCCCGCGGCGGTCCTCCAGTGCCACAACGTGCATGCCGCCGGACTTTTCCACCCGGGTAACGGCGCCGACCCAGCCTGACTGGACGTCCTCCAGGACCATTCCACGTTCAACCGGCACCTCCGGCAGTTCCGCCTTGGCCGGGGCGGAGATGCCGCGGGGCCCCCAGTTTTGGTAATCCATGGATGTGATCCGCCTAGCGCTAGGTCCTCCGCTCCGGAATTCCGCCCGGAGCGGTACCAATGCTAACAACGGGCCGAGGCATAATAGACTGTTAGCACTTAGGCATGTCGAGTGCTAACACGGTAGGCATCTGGCGGGGCAGGAGCCCCGAACCATGGATGGAGGTGGAGAGTGAGCGAGCCACGCAAACTGGAAGTACTGCGGGCCATCGTGGAGGATTACGTCCACTCCCGCGAACCTGTGGGGTCCAAGGCTTTGGTCGAACGGCACCATTTGGGGGTTTCCAGCGCAACCATCCGGAACGACATGGCCGCCCTTGAGGACGAGGGATTGATCACTGCCCCGCACACCAGTGCAGGGCGGATCCCCACGGACAAGGGCTACCGGCTGTTCGTTGACCAGATCTCGGCAGTCAAGCCCCTTTCGGCAGCTGAACGGCGAGCCATCCAGTCACTGCTGGAGGGCGCGGACGATCTTGACGACGTCCTTGACCGTACCGTGCGGTTGCTGTCCCAGCTCACCAACCAGGTGGCTGTGGTGCAGTACCCGAACCTCAGCAAGGCGCAGGTCCGGCACATCGAATTCGTCCTACTGGCACCCCGCAAGGTGCTGGTGGTGCTCATCGCCAACAGCGGCAAGGTGGAGCAGCGGGTCATCGACGTCGGGCAGGACCTTGGCGACGACGCGTTGTCCGCACTTCGCACGCGTTTCCTCACTGCGCTTGCCGGCACTCCGCTCAGCCGGTTGGCCACGGCGCTTCCCGCCGTCGTCGCCGGAACCGCGAACGGGCAGCGCCAGGCCGCCGACGCGCTGGCACACGGACTGGAAGCCCTGGCACAGAGCACCCGGGAAGACCGCATGGTGATGGCCGGCACGGCAAACCTGGCCAGGTCCAACGTGGACTTCCCGCTCAGCATCGGTCCCGTGCTGGAAGCCCTTGAGGAGCAGGTGGTCATGCTGCGGCTCCTGAGCGAGATGGCGCAGGACCACCGGGGCGTGGCTGTCAGCATCGGAAGGGAAAACCCTTATGACGGCCTTGCCGAGGCATCTGTCGTAGCCACCGGCTATGGCCCCGACAGCGTCGCGAAGGTAGGCATCCTTGGCCCCACAAGGATGGACTACCCCACCACCATGGCCGCCGTCAGGGCCGTGGCCCGCTACCTTTCCAGGATTCTGGGACCCTGACTCTTCACCGCCGGAGCTTTTCCGGAGCGGAACGGAGAGCCGGGGCCGCCCGACTGAACGCAGTACAACAAGGAAGAGATACGAACTTTGAGCAGCCACTATGACGTCCTTGGAGTCTCACCCGAAGCTACGGGCGAAGAGATCAAAAAGGCCTACCGCAAACTGGCCCGCACCCTTCACCCGGACGTAAACCCCGGTGCGGACGCTTCAGAACGCTTCAAGGCAGTAACTCACGCCTACGAAGTCCTGTCCGATCCCCAAAAGCGGCGGATCTACGACACCACCGGCAACGAGAACGGCACGGACAACGGTTTCGGCGGCGCCGGCTACGCGGGCCAGGGCTTCGCGTTCCAGGACATCTTCGACACCTTCTTCGGCGCCGGCGGCACCTCCGGGCCCGCCTCCCGCGTCCGCCGCGGCCAGGATGCCCTCATCAGTGTCCGGATCGACCTGCGGGATGCTGTCTTCGGCGTCAACAAGAAGCTCGAAGTGGATACCGCCGTCGTCTGTCCCACGTGTGAAGGATCCTGCTGCCAGCCCGGCTCCCACCCGGAACGCTGCGATATCTGCGGCGGCAGCGGCCAGGTCCAGCGGGCTGTCCGGTCCATCCTGGGCCAGGTCATGACGGCGGCCCCCTGCGGCACCTGCGAAGGCTTCGGCACGGTCATCAAGGACCCCTGCAACGAATGCAGCGGCCAGGGCCGCATCCGCAGCCGGCGCTCATTCACCATCAAGGTTCCAGCCGGTGTAGCCACCGGAACCCGGATCCAGCTTTCCGGCCAGGGCGAAGCGGGACCGGCCGGCGGACCGGCGGGGGACCTTTACGTGGAAATCCGCGTCAACAATGACGCCACCTATGTGCGGGAAGGCGATGACCTGCATGCCACCCTGCACATTCCCATGACGGCGGCAGCGCTGGGCACGGATGTCAGCCTGGAGACGTTCGACGGCACCCAGGACATCGACGTCAAGCCCGGGACACAGTCCGGCGAGATCATCACCCTGCGGGGCCTTGGCGTGACCCACCTGAGGGGTTACGGCCGTGGAGACCTCAAGGTCCACCTCCAGGTGGACACTCCGGCCAAGCTCGACCCGGCCCAGGAGGACCTCCTCCGGCAGCTGGCCAAACTCCGTGGCGAGCAGATCACCGAAGGCAAACTCGCCGCCAGCGGCGGCATGTTCGCCAAGCTCCGGGACCGGCTCGGTAACCTGTAGCGGTGAGCAATCCCGTCTTCTTCACGTCCGCCGGTTCGCTGGCAGGCCTGGCCCCCGGCCAGAGCTTCGTCCTCGAAGGACCGGAAGCCCGGCACGCGGTGACCGTCAAGCGCCTGTCACCGGGCGAGGCGGTGGACATCGTTGACGGCGCCGGTGCCCGCATGACCGGGAAGGTGGTCTCCGCAGCCCCTTCGGGACTTGAAGTTCAGTGCGGTGCAGTCTCGCTGGAGGACCGGCCGGATCTGCGGTTGGTCCTGGTGCAGGCCCTGGCAAAGGGCGACCGGGACGAACTGGCCATTGAAACAGCCACCGAACTGGGCATCGACGCCGTCATACCCTGGCAGTCGGAACGGTCCATCGTCCGGTGGAAAGGGGACCGGGCCGCACGTGCCCACGCCAAATGGCAGTCAACTGTTGCCGCTGCGGCCAAGCAGGCTCGCCGGGCGTGGATCCCGGAGGTACGGGCCGCCGTGGACACCGCGGGACTTTCGGCTGCCGTGGAGGCCGCCGGCCTGGCTGTCATCCTGCACGAAGATGCCGTGCGTCCGTTGCGGACCGTCCTTGAGGGGTGGCAGGCGGACATCGACGGCGGTATCCGGGAAATCCTGCTGATCGTTGGTCCGGAAGGCGGGATCAGCCCGCGGGAAGTGACAAGGCTTTGCGACAAGGGTGCGGTGACCGCCCTGCTGGGGCACCACGTCCTGAGGTCTTCCACGGCCGGGCCCGCCGCCGTCGTGCTTGCCAGCGACATCCTCGGCAGGTGGAGCGCTACCTGACCTTGAAGGACCTCGTATCCTCGTTGCGGTCAGGCTCTGCGCCGGTACCTTCCTGGGCCACCCGGAGTTCGAAGTCGCCTGCCGGCAGGGTAAGCGCCAGCGTGAAAGTCCCTGCCTGGCCCTGCCCCGCACCTGCCGTGGTTTCGCCGGTCAGGAACGGCGTCTTGCTGCCGCCGTCCCCGGACTGCAGGATCTGCCAGCGAAGCTTCGCTCCCGGCGACGTGCTGCGGCCGGTGATCTTGACACTGCCGGCCGGCACCTCGGTGCTTTCCTGCGGGTCAATAATCCAGACCGGCGCCACCAAACCCGCAGCCCGGGTCATCAGGGCGCCCAACTGGACTTTTCCAAACGCGACATAGTCCGTGTGGCCATCCACCAGGATCCGCACCCGGATCTGCTGCCCCGTGTCGATCAGACCCGAACTGGCAGCCGCAGCAGTTGCCGTGTAGATCAGCTGTTGGATGGCGCGGGCGGCCATGTCGGCGTCGAGGTTGCTGTTGAACGCATCGGCGGAAACGTCCACCGTGATGACGTCCTTGCCCGAAATGGACGTGGCAAGCTTGTCCGGGTTCTGCCACGGCGTAAAGAAGTCCGGGTCCAGCGGCTTCTCCGACATCATGGCCCGCAGTGCCCGCGTGACCGGGTTCTCCTGTTCCGGGACGTCGCGGAACTCGCGGTAGAGGAAAGTGTTCCCGCCGCTGCGCCCGATCCAGTACACGGGAGCCTTGTTGGAGGACTGCGTTGTTTCCAGCGGTGCGCTGGTCGCGGCCGTGTCCGGCACAGTTCCGCCAGTGGCCGGGACAGACGCGGCGGTGCCGGAGGGTGATGGACCGTTCTCGGCGGTGCACGCGGCAAGGGTCGGAACGAAAACCAGGATCCCCGCCAGGACGGCAGGGCGCAGGCGGCCCATGGGTCGTCCTGCCCTTTTGGGCACAGAGGTTTCCGGCACTGTCCTGCCCTTGTCCTTTCATGGCGTGGCGGGCCGATCCCCCTGGCGGCCTGGCGTTCCAGCAGACGCTGGATTTCCAGCATTGCACAGGGGGCGGTCCGGCCGGCCGGACTTTGGGTCCTTGGCGGCAACTGCAACGGGAACGATATGAGGCCGATATGAAGTTGATACCTAAGGGTGCAATCTGCGGCAGTTTGCCCGGCCCGTGACCTGCATCTGACCGGGCCCGATATCCGGCCGGTTATCCGGCCGGGGCCCGTGCTGGCGTAAGATGGAGGGACCGCTGGGGCAGGGGCACCGTGCAACGGGCACCGGCATCAGCCAATAAACATCAGTGCTGTCGATCTTCGAGGGGACCACGGGCCTGCGGGCCAACACCATGACTGAATCAGCAAATGGTAAGCGCCGGCTCAACACGGGAGACGGCAGTCCGGGGGAATTCCCGCACTCCCTGCCCGGCATCCGGACCGAAGTAGTCCTCTTTGAGAACTCCGACCAAATGGTTCAGTCACTCGGCAGCCATGACGAGGCTTTGCGGTTCATCGAAGAGCAATTCCCGGCCGTCAACTTCCATGCCCGGGGCAATGAACTGTCCATCAGCGGCCCGGTCAGCGACGTGCCGCGCATCATGCGGCTGCTCCAGGAGGTCCGGGGCCTGGTGGCCCGCGGCACGGTCATCACGCCCGCCGTGCTCCAGCAGCTGGCGGCCCTCCTGCGCACCCAGTCACTGCAGAATCCCGTGGATGTGCTCACCCACGACATCCTCTCCAGCCGCGGCAGGACCATCCGGCCCAAAACGCTGAACCAGAAGAACTACGTCGACGCCATCGACGCCAACACGGTCATCTTCGGCATTGGTCCGGCCGGAACCGGAAAGACCTACCTGGCCATGGCGAAGGCCGTCCAGGCGCTGCAGCAGAAAGAGGTCAGCCGGATCATCCTGACCCGCCCGGCGGTGGAGGCGGGGGAGCGGCTTGGCTTCCTGCCCGGTACGCTCAGCGACAAGATCGACCCCTACCTGCGGCCGCTCTACGACGCCCTGCACGACATGATGGACCCGGAGTCCATTCCCCGGCTCATGGCGGCCGGCACCATCGAGGTGGCGCCCTTGGCCTACATGCGCGGCCGTACCCTCAACGACGCATTCATCATTCTTGACGAAGCGCAGAACACCACGCCGGAGCAGATGAAGATGTTCCTCACCCGGCTCGGATTCGGGTCCAAAATGGTGGTCACCGGGGACGTCACCCAGGTGGACCTGCCTTTCGGTACCCGGTCCGGCCTCCGGATCGTCGAAGAAATCCTGCAGGGCATCGAGGACGTGAACTTCTCGGTGCTTGACGCCGCCGACGTCGTGCGGCACCGGCTTGTCGGTGACATCGTCAACGCCTACAGCATTTGGGATGAAGCCCAGCGGAACCGGGTCAAGCATTCAGCAAGCCGCGAAAAACGGGGGGAACACGCGTGAGCATCGAGGTGAACAACGAGTCCGGCGTCGAGGTGGACGAGTCCGGACTGGTGGCCCTGGCCCGGTACATCTTCGAGCAGCTTTACATCCATCCGCAGGCTGAACTGTCCATCCTCCTGGTGGATGAACCGGCCATGGAAAAGCTGCATATCGAGCTGATGGACGAACCCGGCGCCACGGACGTGCTCTCGGTGCCCATGGACGAGCTGACCCCTGGGACTCCGGGCCGTCCCACGCCTCAGGGCATGTTGGGCGACATCGCCATCTGCCCGCAGGTTGCCCAGGTCCAGGCCAGGAATGCCGGCCACGCCCTGCAGGACGAGATGCTGCTGCTGACCACCCACGGCATCCTCCACCTGCTCGGCTATGACCACGCCGAACCCGAGGAGAAGGCTGAGATGTTCGGCCTCCAGCGGGAACTCCTGTCCGGCTTCACCGGCAAAGAAGCACCTGCCGAGACAACCCAGTGACGCAACTGCTCCTGGTCGCGGTGGCATTGGTCTTTCTTGCCGTCGCGGCCCTTTTGACGGCGGCCGAGGCCGCCTTCAGTTTCCTTCCCCGGCACGACGCCGAAGAGGCGTTGCACAAAAGCCGCGGCACCGCGATGCGCAGCATCCTTGCTGAGCCGGTGGCGCACACCCGCGCCCTGCGGTTCTGGCGTGTCTGGTTCGAAATGGCTTCTGCGGTGGCAGTCGCGGTCCTGATCGCAAGCCTGCTGGACAACGTCTGGCTCGCCGGCCTGGTGGCCACCGGCATCATGGCCGTCCTGGGGTTCGTGATCGTGGGCGTCTCACCGAGGCAACTCGGCAGGCTCCACTCCACGGCCGTGGTCCGTTTCACGGCGCCGATGGTGCGGTTCCTCACCAGCGTGCTGGGTCCCATTCCCGGCTGGCTGGTGGCCCTGGGGAGTTCGGCCGCGCCCGGCGCCCCCGGCGGTGACGACGCGTTTTTCAGTGAACAGGAATTCCGCGAACTCGTGGACAGGGCCAGCGAGTCCGACATGATCGAGGACACCGAAGCCGAGATGATCCAGTCGGTCTTTGACTTCGGCGACACCCTGGTCCGGGCCGTCATGGTGCCCAGGACAGACATCGTGAGCATCGACGCGGGGTCAAGCCTCCACCAGGCAATGACCCTGTTCCTCCGCTCGGGATACTCCCGGATTCCGGTCATCAACGAGAACACCGACCACATTCTGGGGATTGTCTACCTCAAGGACGTTGCAGCAGTCATCCACGAGCTGCGGGCAGGCCAGGAACCGCCCGTGGTGGAGGCCCTCGCCCGCGAAGTGCGCTACGTACCGGAATCGAAACCGGTCAGCGACCTCCTGCGCGAGCTGCAGAAGGAATCCACGCATGTGGCCATCGTGATCGACGAGTACGGCGGCACGGCCGGGCTGGTGACCCTCGAGGACCTCATCGAGGAAATCGTGGGCGAGATCGTGGATGAATACGATACCGAAGGCGCCGAGGCCGTGGCGCTGGGGGACGGCTCGTACCGCGTCAGCGCCCGGATGGGAATCGATGACCTCGGCGAGCTGTTCGACCTGGAAATCGACGACGACGAAGTTGACACCGTGGGTGGCCTCCTTGCCAAGGCGCTGGGCCGGGTCCCCATCGTAGGCAGCAGCGTGGACGTCCAGGGCGTATCGCTGCGGGCGGAGCGGTTGGAAGGCCGGCGGAACCGCGTCAGCCACATCATTGCGGCACCCGTACCAAGAGTAGAGACTGACTTTGAAAGCCTCCTGGAAGAGGCCGAAGCAACCCAGCAGGGAGTTCCACGTGAGCAAGAAAAATAAAGCTGCCGAACCGGACGACTTCGGCGGCTTCCGCGCCGGGTTTTCAGTCCTGGTTGGCAGGCCCAACGCGGGCAAGTCCACCCTGACCAACGCACTGGTGGGCAAGAAGGTGGCCATCACCTCCGCGAAGCCGCAAACCACGCGGCACACCATCCGGGGCATCGTTCACCGCGACGACGCACAACTCATCCTGGTTGACACCCCGGGCCTGCACCGTCCGCGCACCCTGCTCGGCAAGCGCCTCAACGACCTCGTGGCAGACACCCTCGCCGAGGTGGACGCCATCGGATTCTGCCTGCCCGCCAACGAAAAGATCGGACCGGGCGACAAATTCATCGCCGCCCAGCTCGCCGCCGTCGGCCGCAAGCCCGTGATCGCCATCGTGACCAAAGCGGACCTCGTGGACAAGCAGGCTCTTACGGAACAGCTCCTCGCCGTTGCCGCCCTGGGCCGGGAGGTGCTGGGGGACGACGGCTGGAAGGATATTGTTCCCGTGTCCGCCGCCGACGGGTTCCAGGTGGGCACGGTCGCCGACGTCCTGATCAGCCACATGCCGCCGTCGCCTCCGCTCTATCCGGACGGGGAACTGACCGATGAACCCGAAGCGGTCATGGTGGCGGAACTGATCCGCGAGGCAGCCCTGGAGGGGGTCCGGGACGAGCTTCCGCACTCCCTGGCCGTTGTGGTGGAAGAAATTGTTCCCCGGGAGGACCGGCCGGAAGACAAGCCGCTGCTGGACGTGCGCGTCAATCTCTACGTCGAGCGTCCTTCCCAAAAGGCCATCATCATCGGCAAGGGCGGGGCCCGCCTGCGTGAGGTTGGCACCAACGCCCGTAAGGGCATCGAGGCGCTCCTGGGCACCCGCATCTACCTGGACCTCCACGTCAAGGTGGCCAAGGACTGGCAGCGCGACCCGAAACAGCTGGTCAAACTCGGTTTCTGATCCCCGCAAACGCCGTTCGCACCTGCGTCCCCCGCAGGTTCTCCAGACTGGACCACTAAAATGGACCGGATTTCATTTCTAGAGGAAGGTTCGCCACGTGGGTCAAGGCCGCGATAACCGCGACAACGGGGCTGACGTGCCAGCCGGACAGGGACCGGTGTCCCGTCATGCGGACAGCCATGACGTAGGTGCCGCGCGGCACCTTGGCCCATTGCGCCGCATGCCCTTGTGGCTCAAGGCTGTCACCGGCGTGGTGGCACTGGTGCTCGTGGCAGCCGCCGCGTTTGCCGGATTCTGGTTCTTCCGGCTCCAGAACAACATCTCCAAGGCGCCGCTGAACGCCGGCGGGGAGAGCACCGAGACCCCGGGGAACGACGCCACGGGGCGGTTGCAGATCCTGATCCTTGGCTCGGATACCCGCGATGGGAAGAACTCCGACTACGGAACCGCTGACGATTCGACCGGCTACGGAAAGTCCGACGTCATGATGCTGATGGACATTTCGGAGGACAACAAGCGGGTCAACGTCATCAGCTTCCCCCGCGACCTGCTGGTGGATATTCCCGACTGCAAGGACAGAAAGACCAAAAAGGACTACCCGGCCCGCACCGGCGTCATGATCAACGAGGCCATGAGCGAGGCCGGCATCGGCTGTGCCGTGGACACGGTCAACAAGCTCACCGGCATGCAGGTTGACCACTTCATGATGGCCGACTTCAACGCCGTAAAGGAACTCTCCAACGCGGTGGGTGGTGTGGAAGTGTGCATCAGCGACGCCGTGTACGATCCCGACTCCCGGCTCCGCCTGCCCGCCGGAACGTCCTCCGTGCAGGGCGAAATGGCGCTTGCCTTCCTCCGCACCCGCCATGCTTTTGCCGACGGCGGTGACTTGGGGCGCATCAAGGCTCAGCAGGGCTTCCTTTCGTCGTTGACCCGCAAAATCAAGGACGACGGCACCTTGTCCGATCCCGCGAAGATGCTGAAGATCGCCGACGTCGTTACCCAGAACCTGACGGTCGACGACGGGCTGGCGTCAGTTCCCACCTTGCTGACCATCGGTAATCGGCTCAAGGACATCGACATCAGCAAGGTGGCGTTTGTGGCTGTGCCCACCACACCGGCACCCGTTGACCCCAACCGGCTGGTCATCGCCGAACCCGCGGGCGCGCAGCTCTTTTCGGCATTGCGGAAAAATGTGGACCTGACCGATCCCACCGCACCCACCACCCCGGCGCCAAGCGAAACGGCGGTCCCCACCGAGACGGCTCCGCCCGTGCCGGCCTATGACAAAGCCATCCAGCCGGTAACGGTGGCCAACGGCAGTGGCGTCAATGGCCGGGCACAGGAACTTGTCCAGGCGCTGGTTGCGGGCGGCTTCAGCCAAACCGGCCAGTTCCTCGCCCAGCCGGTGGCCAAGACGGCGGTGTATTACGGCAACGGCTTCGCCGATGTTGCAGCCGACGTCGCGGCGCTGCTGGGGATTCCTGCCACATTGATGATTCCTGCCCCGGCGGTGACCGGCGTGCAGGTGTACGTCGGCAGCGACTTCACCACCGGGACCGCCTTTGCCGGCGGAGAGGGGGCGGCCGCCGCGCTTCCCGAGGACATCGTGAACCAGACGGCCGGGGACAAAGTCTGCCAGCAGGCAAATCCTGATTTGATCGTCCGCTAGGACGATCCCGGCGCCGGCGACTCCGGCAATTGACAAAATGGGCCCCCGCCACATGGCGGGGGCCCATTCCTGTTTTCAGCTACCAGATGCTGACCCGTTCGGCGGCCGGCACCCACATCCCGTCATCCGGGGTGACACCGAATGCCTCGTGGAAGGAGTCGAGGTTTTTCGCGATGGCGTTGGTCCGGAACTCATTGGGGGAGTGCGGATCGGTGGCAAGCCGGCGGATGGCCTCCTCCTGCCGGATGACCTGTCGCCACCCCGCAGCCCAGGACGCGAAGAACCGCTGTTCCCCGGTCAGCCCGTCGATGACCTCCGGCTCTTTTCCGTCAAGGCTGATCCGGTAGGCCTTGTAGGCGATGGTGAGCCCTGCCAGGTCCCCGATGTTTTCGCCGAGCGTGAGCCTGCCGTTGACATGGTGTCCGGGCGCGGCGGTGGGGGAGAGCGCGTCGAACTGCGCCACGAGGCGGGCCGTCAGCGCCTCGAACGCCTGCCGGTCCTGGTCCGTCCACCAGTTGCGAAGGGCCCCGCCGCCGTCGAACTGTGAACCCTGGTCATCGAAGCCGTGCCCGATCTCGTGTCCGATCACGGCTCCAATGCCGCCGTAGTTGACGGCGTCATCCGCGTCGGCGGTAAAGAACGGTGGCTGCAGGATCGCGGCCGGGAACACAATCTCGTTCATCATGGGGTGGTAGTAGGCGTTGACCGTTTGCGGCGTCATCAGCCACTTGTTGCGGTCCACGGGCTTGCCCACCTCATCAAGATGCCGGTCCACGTCCGCATTGTGCGCGCGTTCCACATTGCCCAGCAGGTCGTGGGGGTCGATCTCGACAGCCGAATAATCGATCCATTCGTCCGGGTAGCCGATCTTCGCCCGGAACCCCTCGAGTTTGCGAAGGGCTTCGGCCTTGGTCTCCTGCCCCATCCAGGTGACGTCGTTAATGCTGCGGCGGTACGCCTCGATCAGGTTCGCCACCAGCGTCTGCATCCGCGCCTTGTGGGTCTCCGGGAAGTGGCGGCCTACATAGATTTGGCCGACGGCCTCGCCGAGTCCGGCTTCGACGACGGCGACGCCCCGCTTCCACCGGTCCTTGTTCCGGGGGGTGCCACTGATGGTGGTGCCGTAGAACGCGAAGTTGGCGTCCACGAACCCGGAGGACAGGTAAGGCGCAGCCGCGCTGACGACGCGCATGGCCAGCCACTCCTGCCAGGTGGCAAGCGGGACCTCGGCCAGGAGCCCGGCAGCGCCGGCAAAGAAGTCAGGGGTGCTGACGACAATTTCCGTCCGTTTTCCGGCATCGATCCCTGCAGCCTCGAACCAGGTGCCGAAGAGTGGGAAGAGCGCGGTGGCCTCTTCCGCCGTCTTCAGGTTGTAGGTCTTCTGCGGATCGCGGAGGGTGACGTTGTCCCAGTGGTGGGCTGCGAGCTGTGTTTCCAGCCCGACCACGCGCGCCGCGGCACCGTTCGGATCTGCCAGCCCGGCCAGGCCAAACATCTTCTCCACATGCGCTGTATAGGCGGCAACGATCGGGGCGAACTTCGCGTCCCGGTAGTAGGACTCATCGGGAAGGCCCAAACCGCCTTGACCGGTGTACAAGAGGACCCGGTCCGGGTTGCCCGCATCAGGAGCGGGATAGATATAGAAGAGTCCGCCTACGTCCGCGCGGAACAGCCTTCCCGCCAGGGCTATGAGGTCCGGGACAGAAGCGGTGGCGAAAACCTCCGCGAGCCGCCCGCGGATGGGTTCCATTCCCTTGCCCTCCACGGTGGCCTCGTCCATGAAGCTGTTGTACAGCCCGCCGATCTTCCGCTCGATCCCGGTGGCGTCGCCGCCTTTGGCTGCCGCTTCTTCGATGATGTCCCGGACGGCGATCTCGGAGCCGTCGCGCAGGGCCGTGAAAGTGCCTTCCAGGGGCCGGTCATCCGGAATGTCGGTGGCCTTCAGCCACGCGCCGTTCACGTGCTGGTAAAGGTCATCCTGCGGCCGGACTGTGTGATCAAAGGTGGAAAAATCGATCCCCGAATTGGGCACTGCAACTCCTTTGCTGGGACGCCGCTGCCCGGCGGAACACCGGGAGGCGTCTGCATGCTGGACTTTACGGACGGTAGTGCCCTTTCATCTTACGCACCCGTGTTACCCTCAAAGTGTGCGTGCAGTGCTCCTTCTCCTTAGCTGCCGCGGCGAGGCCACAGACGCTATCTAGCGCACGGCCCACCCTCGCTGCGGAGTTTGTGTTGCCCGGCCACCCTTTCACTGAAGATCGATAGAAAAGGCCCCGAACATCATGCGAAACGCACAGAAGCCCTCAGGAATGCCCTTCCACCGGTACACGCCCTTCCAGGACCAGATCAAGGTTGAGCTGCCGGACCGCACCTGGCCGGACAAAGTAATCACCAAGGCCCCGCGCTGGTGCGCGGTTGACCTGCGCGACGGCAACCAGGCACTGATCGACCCCATGAGCCCGGCCCGCAAGATGAAGATGTTCGACCTGCTGGTCCGCATGGGCTACAAGGAGATCGAGGTCGGCTTCCCGTCCGCGTCGCAGACGGACTTCGACTTTGTCCGACAGCTCATCGAGGGCAACCACATCCCGGACGACGTCACCATCCAGGTCCTGACCCAGGCCCGGGAACACCTGATCGAACGGACTTATGAGTCCCTGGTCGGCGCCAAGCAGGCCATCGTCCACCTCTACAACTCCACGTCCGTGCTGCAGCGCCGGGTGGTGTTCAACCAGGACGAAGACGGGATCCTGGACATCGCCCTGCAGGGTGCCCGGCTGTGCAGGAAGTACGAGGAAACGCTCGCTGACACCCATGTCACCTATGAGTACTCACCGGAATCCTTCACCGGCACCGAGCTCGAATACGCCGTGCGCGTCTGCAACGCGGTGGCTGACGTCTTTGAAGCGTCCGCGGACCGCCAGGTGATCATTAACCTGCCTGCCACGGTGGAAATGGCCACCCCCAATGTCTACGCCGATTCCATCGAGTGGATGAGCCGGCACCTGCACCCCCGGGAAGGCATCATCCTCTCCCTGCACCCGCACAACGACCGTGGAACCGGTGTTGCCGCTGCCGAACTGGGCTACATGGCCGGCGCTGACCGGATCGAAGGCTGCCTGTTCGGCAACGGGGAACGGACCGGCAACGTGGACCTGGTCACCCTGGGGCTGAACCTGTTCGTCCAGGGCATCGACCCCATGATCGACTTCTCCACCATCGACGACGTCCGCCGCACCGTCGAATACTGCAACCAGCTGCCGGTCCCGGAGCGTTCCCCGTACGGCGGGGACCTGGTGTTCACCGCTTTCTCGGGTTCCCACCAGGACGCCATCAAGAAGGGCTTTGAAGCACTGGAGCGCGACGCCGCCGCGGCGGGCAAGGCCATGGACGATTTCACCTGGCAGGTACCGTACCTGCCGGTTGACCCCAAGGACCTGGGCCGCAGCTACGAGGCCGTCATCCGCGTGAACTCCCAGTCCGGCAAGGGCGGTGTGGCCTACCTGCTCAAGCACGAGCACAGCCTGGACCTGCCCCGCCGCGCACAGATCGAGTTCTCCGGCGTTATCCAGCGCCGCACGGACACCGTGGGCGGCGAGGTCAGCGGAGCCCAGCTGTGGCAGATCTTCCGGGACGAATACCTGCCGTCCGGCGAGTCTGAAGGGCAATGGGGACGCTACTCACTGGGCGGGGTGAAGACGGAAACGGACGCCGACGGCGGCATGACCCTTCACGCCTCGCTCACCATCGACGGCGCCCAGGTAAGCCGGACCGGCACCGGCAACGGCCCCATCGCTGCGCTGCTGAACATCCTCCACGACGACGGCGTGGACGTCCGCGTCCTGGACTACAGCGAGCACGCTCTGTCCGAGGGCGGCAACGCGGCGGCTGCTGCGTATGTTGAATGCGCCGTGGGGGAGCGGGTCCTGTGGGGTGTGGGCATCGATGCGAACACCAGCATGTCCTCCCTCAAGGCCGTCATCTCGGCGGTCAACCGCGCCATCCGGGACGCCCGGGCCTGACACGTCCACGGGGTGCCGTGCGGTTCCAGCCGCCGGTACCTCGTGCCCTGGCAGCGTGCTGCCGGTCGGGATGGGAAGATAGATCGTGGTCCAACAGTCTTTTGCCAACCGGGCGTACCGGGACGATGCCGTGGTGCTCCGCACCCACAAGCTCGGCGAAGCGGACAGGATCATCACCCTCCTGACCAAGCACCACGGGCAGGTCCGCGCCGTCGCCAAAGGGGTACGACGGACCAGCAGCCGCTTCGGCGCACGGCTTGAACCCTTCATGGTGGCGGACCTCCAGCTGGTATCGGGCCGCACACTGGACATCGTTACGCAGGCTGTCGCCAAGGGTGCCTACGGCGGCAGCATCGCCGCGGACTACAGCAGGTATACGGTTGCCGCGGCCATGACGGAAACAGCCGAAAAGCTGACAGACGTCGACGGCGAGGCGGGCACTGCGCAATACAACCTGCTGGTGGGTGCCTTGGCGTCACTGAGCCGGGACGAACATGCCGCCGGCCTCATCCTCGACTCCTACCTGCTGCGTGCCCTGGCCACCGGCGGCTGGGCGCCAAGCTTCACCGACTGCTCCCGCTGCGGAATGCCCGGACCGCACACAGCGTTCTCCGCACCCCTGGGCGGTATGGTCTGTGCACAGTGCAGGCCGCCCGGGTCACCCGCGCCCGCACCCGAAACAGTTGTGCTGCTGGCGGCCCTCCTCACCGGCGACTGGACCGTGGCGGACGCGTCCTTGCCGCAGCACCGCAAGGAAGCCGCCGGCCTGGTGGCCGCTTACCTGCAATGGCATCTTGAACGAGTACTGAAATCCCTCAAACATGTGGAGCGCAGCTGACAGTGGCCTTGGGAAAAAAGAACAACGCAGCCCGGAAGCGCACCCATCCCGTGGTGGCCCCGTACTCTCATCCATCAGGCGCGGTGGCGCCGGCCATCCCCGCGGAATTCATTCCCCGGCACGTGGCCATCGTCATGGACGGCAACGGCCGCTGGGCCAACCAGCGCGGCCTGCCGCGGATCGAGGGACACAAGGCGGGCGAGCCGGCGCTGCTTGACGTCATGGCCGGCGCCATTGAGCTGGGCATCGAGTACGTCAGCGTCTACGCGTTCTCCACCGAGAACTGGCGGCGCTCACCGGAGGAAGTCCGGTTCCTCATGGGATTTAACAAGGACGTGCTGCGAAGGCAGCGGAACCAGCTGGATGAGTGGGGTGTGCGCGTGCGCTGGGCAGGACGCCGGCCCCGCCTCTGGGGTTCTGTGATCCGCGAACTGGAGGAGGCCGAGGAATTCACGGCGGCCAACACCACATGTAATTTGACCATGTGTGTTAATTACGGCGGCCGCGCCGAGATCACCGACGCCGTCTCAGCGATCGCCGCTGAAGTCGCAGCAGGCAGGCTGAAGCCTGGAGCCATCACCGAGCGGACCATCCAGAAGTACCTCGATGAACCCGACCTGCCCGATGTGGACCTATTCCTGCGCAGTTCGGGCGAGCAACGACTCTCCAACTTCCTGCTCTGGCAGTCCGCATATGCGGAATTCGTCTTCATGGACACGCTGTGGCCGGATGTGGACAGGCGGACGCTGTGGGCCGCCGTCGAAGAATACGCCAAGCGCGACCGGCGCTACGGCGGGGCCGTCGATGCAGCGGCCGCTCCGGCCGGGGATCCCCACGCCGGCTGACGTCAGCCGTACGCCCGCAGCCACCGGGCCAGCCGCGAATAGGCGTCGGTCCGGATGGGTTCCGGCGAGAGGAAGACGTCGTGCAGGGCACCGTCGATCCGCTCGATGGTTACCGTACGGCCCAACGTGAGCGCGCGGGTGCCAATGATGTTGACGTCCAGCACGGCGTCCGTGCGGCGCATTTCCTCGGACCACAGCAGGCCGTTGGCGCTGCCTTTGGAAAGCAGGACCAGGATGGGCGCTTCGATCTCCAGGCCGCGCGCCACCCGGGCATGCCCGGCGAGCACCGCCCTCAGCCAGCCTGCGCGGACCGGGAATGCCATGCGGGGCCGGTAGCGCTCGTCAACCGGCCACTCGCCGTCGGCCGCGCTGCTGATGGTACGCCAGTAGTGGCCACGCTCCGGAAGGCGCAGGACTGCCTGCGGGCGGAACCGGGCCACGGGACGCACCATGCTGGACGCCGCCCGCCGCACCAGCGAACTCCCGTGCATCTCCAGCCACGGGCTGTTCAGGACCAGCAGCGAAACGGCTTCCGGATGTCCACTGCTCCACAGGGCCGCCACCAGGCCGCCGGTGGAATGACCCATCAAAGCCAACGGCCCGGGCGAGCCCTCCTGGCTGATGATGCGGGCAGCCTCCTCGATTTCGGCGTCGTAGGCGGCAAGGTCCGCCACATATCCACCGGGAGCTTCCGGGCGGAGGCTGCGCCCGTGGTTGTGCATATCCAATGCGTAGAAGTCATAGCCGGCGGACGCCCAGAACCGGGCAAGGTCCACGTTGAAGAAGTAGTCGCTCCAGCCGTGCAGGAAAAGCACGGCACGGCGGCGCCCGTTGCCCGTGCCGGCGTCCAGGGCCGGCCGGAGACGGACCAGGGTTGCCGTCCGCGCCACCCCGTCGGGTCCGGCGGCCGCGAAGGTGTGCGACTCGAAATCCGAGCCCAGGATGTCCTGCTGCCACTGCATGACCTCATGCTAAACCGGCGCGACGGTACCCGCGCTTCGGATCAGCGGCTTCTTCGTTTTGGTGTGGCGCGGCCGGAGACGGGACACTGGAGGCATGCGCGTTTATCCCACTTTCTTCAGGCTGGCCTTTTCATGGATGGACGCCGAGCGCGCCCACAAGATCGGATTCAAGGGCATCCGGTTCGCGCATGCCACAGGCGCCGGCAAGGTCCTGCAAAAGCTGACCGCCCCGGCGCCGTCGCTGCAGACCACCGCCTTCGGCGTCACTTTCCCATCGCCCTTCGGGCTCGCCGCCGGCTTCGACAAGGAAGTCCACGGCATTGAGGCCCTCACCGATCTGGGCTTCGGGCACATCGAAGTGGGCACCATCACCGGGCAGGCACAGCCGGGCAATGAGAAGCCGCGGCTGTTCCGCCTGGTGCAGGACCGGGCCGTCATCAACCGGATGGGGTTCAACAACGACGGCGCCTCGGCCGTTGCGCCCCGGCTGAAGGCAGCGCGGGCCGCACTTCAGCGCCGCTACCCGGCGGTGCGTCCGGTCATCGGCGTGAACATCGGCAAAACCAAGGTTGTGGAACTGGCCGACGCGGTGGATGACTACCTGGTCAGCGCCCGCAGCCTGGCTCCCGCCGCCGATTACCTGGT
This sequence comes from Pseudarthrobacter sp. C4D7, assembly GCF_013359725.1. Classification (GTDB taxonomy): domain Bacteria; phylum Actinomycetota; class Actinomycetes; order Actinomycetales; family Micrococcaceae; genus Arthrobacter. The sequence continues at coordinate 71,626 of NZ_JABFMW010000017.1, forward strand.
GGTCAACGTCAGTTCCCCCAACACGCCAGGGCTGCGGCTGCTCCAGGACGTGGAAACCCTCCGCCCGCTGCTGACCGCCGTGGGACAGGAAGCGGACCGTTCCGCCGGGAGGCACGTACCGCTGCTGGTTAAGATCGCGCCGGACCTCAGCGACGAGGACATCGATGATGTAGCGCGCCTGGCCCTGGATCTTAAGCTGGACGGCATCATTGCCACCAACACCACCATCGCGCGGTCAGGATTGTCGTCCCCGGCGGAAGCAGTGGACAAATGCGGTGCCGGCGGACTGTCCGGCGCACCGCTGAAGCAGCGATCACTTGAGGTGCTTAAGCGGCTCAAGCATGCCACCGGGGATGCCCTGGCACTGGTGTCGGTGGGCGGCGTGGAATCGGCACAGGATGTCCAGGAACGGCTCGACGCCGGTGCCACGCTGGTACAGGGCTATACCGCATTCCTTTACGAGGGACCGTTTTGGGCAGCCCGGATCAACAAGCAGCTGGCTCGGACGCGGCGGTCCTGAACCGCCTGCCGTCTCTGATGGGACGGTCGCTTTAAAACAGACACCCCGGCGGTATTTCCGCCGGGGTGTCTGTTGTTTAAGTGTGTGGGTCAGGCCGGGTACTGTCCGCGCTGGACCTGCGGCTTGGGCAGCCGCAGCTTGCGGAACTGCAGCGACCGCATGGAACCGTACCAGACCGTACCGCCCTCCACCTGGCCGAACTTCTCCGTCAGTCGCTTGCGGAGCTTCCGGGACAGGATGAACACGTCCACGAACACGGCCAGGAACATGACCCAGAAGGCGCCCAGGACGTAAATCATCATGTCGCTGGAAGCCGGCACCAGCAGGGACACCAGAACGAAGAGCAGCGCTCCGAACATCAGGTACTCACCGAGGTTGAAGCGTGCGTCCACGAAGTCGCGGGCAAACCGCTTCTGCGGGCCCTTGTCACGCAGGGGCAGGAACTTTTCGTCACCGGTGTCCAGTGCGCGGCGCATCTTCAGGCGCTGGTCCTGGACGGCCTGGCGTTCGGCGGCCTTGGAGGCCTTGCGGTCCTCGGGCACCAGCGGCCGCTTGCGGGCTGCTTCCTGGGCCTTCCGCGTAGGGGTCGGGGCACCCTTGCCGGCCGCACTGTTCTGCCGTGCCGCTGCCTCCGCTGCCTGCTGGTTTATGGTTTCCTGCGCCGAGGGCGCTTCTTTTCTACGTCCGAACACCTGACCAGAATACCTTGCAGGAGCGTGGCCCAGGCCTGCCCTCACCCTGCCCTGACCGGCAGGCGATTGTGACGGGGGTAATGTTTTGGCCATGACTTCATCACCTGCGGCAACCCCGCACAGCACCACCAGCACCACAGGACCGGGTCCTGAGGTCACCGACCGGATGGATGATCTTCGTTCCGCGGTGGACCGTTCCTTCGACCAGACGCTGGCGCGGCTCAAGGAACTCGTCGCCATTCCCGGCATCGCGTGGCCCAGCTTTGATCGCACTCCGTTGGAACGCAGTGCCGGGGCCGTTGCGGATCTTCTCCGGGCGTCCGGGATCGCCGACGTCCAGGTGCTCTTCGAGGACAAGGCCGATGGCACGCCGGGCGGCCCGGCTGTCGTCGGCCGTCGTCCGGCCAGCGAGGGCAAACCCACGGTGCTGCTGTACGCGCACCATGACGTCCAGCCTGTGGGCGATGAGTCCCTGTGGGAAACGGAACCCTTTTCCGCCGTCGAAAAGGACGGACGTCTCTACGGCCGGGGTGCCGCCGACGACAAAGCCGGGATCATGGCACACATCGCTGCCTACGCTGCCGTGGCCGAGGTACTCGCCGGATCCCTCGGCCTGGGCGTGACGTTCTTCATCGAAGGCGAGGAGGAAGCGGGCTCGCCCACGTTCCGGACATTCCTGGAGGCGAACCGCGAGCTGCTGCGGGCCGACGTCATCGTAGTGGCCGATTCCAGTAACTGGAAAGTGGGCGTGCCCGCCCTGACCACCAGCCTCCGCGGCCTGGTTGACGGCACCATCGAGGTGCAAGTGCTCGAGCACGCAGTGCACTCCGGTATGTACGGCGGGCCTGTCCTCGATGCGCCCACCCTCCTGTCACGCCTGATCGCAACGCTTCACGACGACGACGGAAACGTGGCCATTGACGGCCTGGTGGCCACCGACACGGCTGCCGTGGAGATGCCGGAAGCAGATTACCGGGCCGACGCGTCAGTGCTCGACGGCGTCCGGCTTGCCGGGACGGGAAGCATCGCGTCCCGGCTGTGGACCAAGCCGGCACTGTCGATCATCGGCTTCGATGCCCCTGCCGTGGACGTTGCCTCCAATACGCTGCTTCCACGCGCACGGGCCAAGTTCAGCCTCCGGCTGGCACCAGGCCAGGCTCCAGCAGAGGCCATGGAAGCGGTGCGCAGGCACGTGGAGGCCAACGCGCCGTTCGGTGCCAAAGTCACCTTCACTCCGGGAGAGGCGGGCAATCCCTTCCAGACCGACACGTCGTCGGCCGCGGCGACGGTGGCCATGTGGGCGCTGGGGGAGGCGTGGGGCGTTCCCGCCGTGGAAACGGGCATCGGCGGATCCATTCCCTTTATCGCCGACCTCACCGAGCTGTACCCCAGCGCGCAGATCCTGGTGACGGGCGTGGAGGATCCGGATTCCCGGGCCCACAGCGCCAACGAGTCCCTCCACATCGGCGACTTCCGCAACGCCATCCTGGCAGAAGCGCTGATGCTCGCCAGGCTGAACAGCGAGGGACTTCCCGCCGGGGAGTAGGCAGCATCCTGCGTGTGGGCAGACCACCCGTTTTCAGGGAACAACCGGCGTGCTTTGACGGTTACGCCAGGAGTTAGAGCTACAGGACTGCCGCGCGTAGCATGTAGCTATAGCCCATACCGTATTTGTAGGGGCAGGCGCAGCTTCGGCGGCGCCGCCAGACCGTCCTAAGAAGGTAGGCCAATGAGCACCTCAACGAACGAAAACAGCACCGCCACCACCGTGGCCAGCGACGAACTGCCCGTCCACGAGGTCAACCTGACCGACGTCGCCGCCGGCAAGGTCCGCAGCCTCCTGGAGCAGGAAGGCCGCACGGACCTGCGCCTTCGCGTGGCCGTGCAGCCCGGTGGCTGCTCAGGGCTGATCTACCAGCTCTATTTCGACGAGCGCCTCCTGGATGGTGACGCCGTCCGCGACTACGACGGCGTCGAGGTCGTCGTCGACAAGATGAGCGTGCCGTACCTCAGTGGCGCAAGCATTGACTTCGAGGACACTATCTCGAAGCAGGGCTTCACCATCGACAATCCGAACGCCGGCGGCTCATGCGCCTGTGGCGATTCATTCCACTAAGCCGGTTGATTCGCCTGATGTCGGCACCGGGCTCCCAGCCGCCTGAAACGGCACAGGGGCTCGGCGCCGACATGTGGGCGAAACGCCCGGCGGAGCGGTAAGCTCTACACCGAGTAGTAAAACTTTTTTGTGCCCGGAATGCCGATGGCTGCCCGGACAACAGCAACAAGTAGGAAGGGCCGTCTGTGAGTTCGCAGAACCGAACCGGCAGCCGACGCAAAACGATCACCACGATCTCAAGCTTGGCTATAGCCGGCGCGTTGGTTTTGACCGGATGTTCGCCAGAGGTAGAGAAAGGGTGGATGCCCACTGAACGTGGCACCACCAGCAACACCGATCGCATCATGGACCTCTGGGTCAACTCATGGATTGCTGCCCTTGTGGTCGGCGCCATTACCTGGGGCCTGATCATCTGGTGCATCGTCGCCTACCGGCGCCGCAAAGGGACCGTGGGCTTCCCGCGGCAAACCAGCTTCAACCTTCCCCTGGAAGTCTTTTACCTCACCATCCCCATCTTCATGGTCCTGGTGTTCTTCTACTTCACGGACCGTGACCAGCAGGCCATCGATGACCGGTCACAGCCGGCGGACGTCGTTGTCGACGTCCGCGGCAAGCAGTGGGCGTGGGACTTCAACTACAAGTCCGGCGATGTGATCCAGGAAGACGTCCACGAGGCTGGCGTCCAGGCGCACCTCACCGGCAACACCATCGACAAGGAACAGCTCCCCACGCTGTACCTGCCCGTGAACAAGTCCGTTGACCTTGAGCTCAACTCCCGCGATGTCATCCACTCTTTCTGGGTTCCCGCCTTCCTGCAGAAGCGCGACATGATCCCCGGCAAGACGAACTACATCCGGTTCACCCCCACCAAGGAAGGCACCTACGACGGTAAGTGTGCCGAACTCTGCGGCGAGTACCACTCCGAAATGCTGTTCCGCGTCAAGGTGGTGTCGGAATCTGAATTCCAGTCCCACATGGACCAGCTCAAGGCTGAAGGCAACACCGGCCTGCTCGGCGTGGAGTACGACCGCAACCCGAACCTGAACGAAACCAAGTAAGGGGAGCGACGTGGCTACGTACACCCAATCCGCACCTTCGGGAGCCCTATCGGCTCCCGTGGTACCCAAATCCAAGGGGCGCATCGTCGTCAACTGGATCACTTCCACTGACCACAAGACCATCGGGTACATGTACCTGATCGCGTCCTTCGTGTTCTTCTGCCTGGGCGGCGTCATGGCCCTGCTGATCCGCGCCGAACTGTTCGAGCCCGGCATGCAGATCCTGCAGACCAAAGAGCAGTACAACCAGCTGTTCACCATGCACGGCACCGTCATGCTCCTGATGTTTGCCACCCCGCTCTTTGCCGGCTTCGCCAACGTGATCATGCCGCTGCAGATCGGCGCCCCCGACGTGGCGTTCCCGCGTCTGAACGCGCTGGCCTTTTGGTTCTTCCTGTTCGGCTCCACCATCGCCGTGTCCGGCTTCATCACCCCGCAGGGTGCTGCGTCGTTCGGCTGGTTCGCGTATGCGCCGCTGTCCAACACCACCTTTACCCCCGGCATCGGTGGTGACCTGTGGGTCTTCGGCCTGGCACTGTCCGGCTTCGGCACCATCCTGGGTGCCGTGAACTTCATCACCACCATCATCTGCATGCGTGCCCCCGGCATGACCATGTGGCGGATGCCCATCTTCACGTGGAACACCCTGATCACCGCGATCCTGGTCCTGATGGCCTTCCCGCCGCTGGCCGCCGCCCTGTTCGCCCTCGGCGCGGACCGCAAGTTCGGTGCCCACATCTTTGATCCGGAGAACGGCGGTGCAGTCCTTTGGCAGCACCTGTTCTGGTTCTTCGGCCACCCCGAGGTGTACATCATCGCGCTGCCGTTCTTCGGCATTGTCTCTGAGATCTTCCCGGTCTTCAGCCGCAAGCCGATCTTCGGTTACAAGGGCCTGGTTTACGCCACGATCGCCATCGCAGCTCTCTCCGTGACCGTGTGGGCACACCACATGTACGTCACCGGCGCTGTGCTGCTGCCGTTCTTCTCCTTCATGACCATGCTGATCGCTGTGCCTACGGGCGTGAAGTTCTTCAACTGGATCGGCACCATGTGGCGCGGATCGCTGACGTTCGAGACGCCCATGCTGTGGAGCCTCGGGTTCATGATCACCTTCCTCTTCGGTGGCCTCACCGGCATCATCCTGGCCTCGCCGCCGCTGGACTTCCACGTCTCGGACTCCTACTTCGTGGTGGCCCACTTCCACTACGTGGTCTTCGGCACCGTGGTCTTCGCCATGTTCGCCGGGTTCTACTTCTGGTGGCCCAAGTGGACCGGCAAGATGCTCAACGAACGCCTGGGCAAGATCCACTTCTGGCTCCTGTTCCTTGGCTTCCACGGCACGTTCCTGATCCAGCACTGGCTGGGTGTCGAGGGCATGCCCCGCCGGTACGCGGACTACCTCGTGGAAGACAACTTCACCTGGATGAACCAGTTCTCCACCGTGGCATCCTTCGTGCTGGGTGCGTCACTGATTCCGTTCTTCTGGAACGTGTACATCACCTGGCGCAAGACCGAAAAGGTCCAGGTGGATGATCCGTGGGGCTTCGGTGCCTCGCTGGAATGGGCCACGTCCTGCCCGCCGCCGCGCCACAACTTCACCTCCCTGCCCCGGATCCGTTCGGAGCGTCCCGCCCTGGACCTGCACCATCCGGAACTTCGCCAGGTCCACACCGTTGACTCGCCGGCTCCCGCAGCGGCGGTCCTCGGCAACGCCGACCAGAAGGACACCGCACAGTGAAAATCGAATCCTGGATCTTTGGCTCCGGTGTCTTCTTTTTCGTCCCCGTCTCGCTGGTCTACGGATTCCTGACCAACTGGAGCGAATGGGTGGGCATCCTGGGCATCCTGCTCGTGGCCGGCCTCGCCGGTATGATCGGGGCCTACCTGGGCTTCACGGGTAAGCGGGTCGGCCTTCGCCCCGAGGACCGCAGCGATGCGGAAATCCACGAGGGCGCCGGCGAACAGGGGCACTTCAGCCCTTGGAGCTGGTGGCCGTTGGTGCTGGGCATCGCCTGCGCCACAGGCTTCCTGGGCCTTGCCGTAGGTGCCTGGGTCATCTTCATCGCCGGCGGTCTGGCCATCGTGGCCCTCGTCGGCTGGGTGTACGAGTACAGCCGCGGAGACCACGCACACTAGCAATCACATACTGACGACGCCGGGCCCCACCAATGTGGTGGGGCCCGGCGTCGTTTTTGCTTCTTTTGCCCTCAGCCGTCCTTCTGGGACTCCAGGAGGACGCGAAGGTCCGCCAGCACCGTTCTGACTTCTTCGAGGCCTCTGGCGGCCCTCAGACCGGTGTCGCTGACCGCAAGTTCCACCTCACACCCCTGCGCGAAGTCGGCAGCCATCACGTGGAGCAGGGAGCGGGCGTCCACGGCCGGAGTACCCGGCTTGCTGATGGTGACCGGGAGGCCCGTAGCGGTGACGGCCCGGACAAATACCGCGGCAGAACGTGCATGCAGGCCCGCGGGCGCTGCCACTACGGCCTTTTGTGTCGGCAAAGGAACTCCTATTTTTGGCTTGTTCGAACGACGGCCCCCTCCGCGGCCGGTTATCAAATTTCCTGACCAAATATATCTGTAGGCCTGCCCGCGGATGGAAATGCCCCGCGCGTCACGGCACTGGTCTAGACCGTTCTAAAATTGAACGTAGACCAACGGCAGGAGAAAGATCATGGCAGCTGGAGCCACGGTGATCACGGGTGAAATAGACCGCACCAGCGGAACGGCCATCTACGTCCAGCTCCGGGAAATTCTGCGTACCTATATCGCGGAGTCGTGCCCGCCGGGCTCAGCACTGCCGTCTGAGCGGGACCTGGCTGAACGATTCGGACTGGCACGGATGACGGTCCGCCAGGCCATCGACGCCCTTGTAGGGGAGGAGGTCATCGAGCGCGTGGTGGGGCTGGGCACCTTTGTCCGCCGCCCCAAACTCGACCTCCAGGTGAAACTCACCTCCTACAGCGAAGAGATGCAGAGGCGCGGCATGGTGCCCGCGGCGAAGGTTCTCAGCTTCGAGCAAATCGGTGCCAGCGCTTTCCTTGCCCGCGAGCTTCAGTTGGATGAGGGCACACCGCTGGTAAGGTTCCGGCGCCTGTTGCTGGCCGACGGGGAACCGATGAGTGTGGATGAGAATTTCATTCCGGCACACCGTGTCCCGGGGCTGTTGGACGGCGAGCCCCCCACGTCCCTTTACAACGTCCTCAGCGAGCAGTTCGGCCTGGTGATGGAGTGGGGGGAGGACATGATCGAGGCGACGGCGGCTTCACCGTCCACGGCCCGGCTTCTGAACGTCGAGGTTGGCTCGCCGCTCCTAAAGATTCAGCGGCATGCCTTCGTTGCCAGGGCCATGGTGGACTACTCGGTGTCTTACTACCGGGCAGACCGCTACAAGCTCTGGGTTCCGCTGCAGCGTCCCGGCGCCCGCAGGGCACGCAACCACTGACGGGGTCTACTGACGGGGTCTACTGACGGGGTCTTCTGACAGAGCTGCAGGGCCGACTGCCGGGTCACCTGCCGGTGCGGGGCCGCTTGCCAGCCTGACGGGGACGTACTGGGAGAACGGCAACGGGCATGTCCGGGCAACCAGAAAGGGCCCGATCCAATTGGATCGGGCCCTTTCCGTAGGGAACCTGTGACTAGTGCGTCAGGCTCTTGGAACCCTCGGCTGCTTCTACTGCCTCGTGGCCGTGGCCGTGGGCTGCCTCCAGCTCAGCGGGCGTAGCCGGGGCAACGCGGTCTTCGAAGAACCAGCGGGAGAGGAGCGCGCGGCGCTTTTCCTTGCTGGTCACGACGCCGTGCTCGTTGGGTACGGCCGGGATGACCTGCGGCGACTCGAAGCCAACCAGCTTGTAGCGCTTGTACTCGTCCAGCGGGGCGTGGACCTCGATGAACTCGCCGTGCGGGAGCCTGACGATCCGGCCGGTTTCGCGGCCGTGCAGGGCGATCTCGCGGTCCTTGCGCTGCAGGGCCAGGGCGACCCGCTTGGCGACGATGAATCCGATGATCGGACCAACGAAGAACAGGGCGCGGAGCCAATAGGTTACGTCGTTCAGGGACACATGGAAGTGCGTCGCAATGAGGTCGGAACCGGCAGCTGCCCACATGACGCAGTACCAGACGAAACCGGCAACGCCGATACCGGTACGGGTCGGAGCGTTCCTCGGGCGGTCCAGGACGTGGTGCTCACGGTCGTCCTTGGTGACCCAGCGTTCGATCCACGGGTAGGTGAACATCACGGTGAACAGGATCCCGGCCGGGACCAGCGCCGGAAGCAGCACGTTGAACGTGAAGACGTGGCCGAAGAAGATCTGCTCCACGTGCCAGTTGCCCAGAGTGCCAGGCATGAGGCGGAGCGCACCGTCAACGAAGCCGATGTACCAGTCAGGCTGGGTACCAGCGGACACCGGGGAGGGATCGTAGGGGCCGTAGTTCCAGATCGGGTTGATGGTGAAGAACGCCGCCATCAGGGCGATCACGCCGAAGACGATGAAGAAGAATCCACCGGCCTTCGCAGCGTAGACCGGGCCCAGGGGGTAGCCGACAACGTTGTTGTCATTGCGTCCGGGGCCGGGGTACTGCGTGTGCTTGTGCACAACCACCATGAAGAGGTGCAGCACGATCATCAGCAGGATCAGGGCAGGCACCAGGAGGATGTGCAGCATGTAGAGACGGCTGATAATGGCCGTCCCCGGGAACTCGCCGCCGAAGAGGAAGAACGAGATGTACGTGCCGATGACCGGGATGGACTTGATGACGCCATCGATGATGCGCAGGCCGTTGCCGGAGAGCAGGTCATCGGGAAGCGAGTAGCCGGTGAAGCCGGCGGCCATGGCGAGGATGAGCAGAACGCTGCCCACCACCCAGTTCATTTCACGTGGACGGCGGAAGGCGCCAGTGAAGAACACCCTGAGCATGTGGACGGCGATGGAGGCCACGAACAGCAGCGCTGCCCAGTGGTGCACCTGGCGCATGAAGAGCCCGCCGCGGATGTCGAAGGAGATGTTCAGCGAGGAGCTGTACGCCACCGACATTTCCACTCCCTTGAGCGGAATATAGCCACCGTCGTAGTGGGTCTCCGCCATGGAGGGATCAAAGAAGAACGTCAGGAACGTTCCGGACAGCAGCAGGATAACGAACGAGTAGAGCGCAACTTCGCCGAACATGAATGACCAGTGGTCGGGGAAGACTTTGCGGCCGAACTCGCGGAGGATCCCAGAGCCGCCAACACGAGAGTCGACAAAGTCGGTGATCCGGCCTGTCTTGGTTTTGGCGACGAAAGCCGGCTCAGCTGTTGATGTTGCGCTCATGCTCATCACGCTCCCAGTAGCTAGGTCCAACGGGTTCATGGAAGTCGCTTGTAGCGACGAGGTAGCCCTCGTCATCAACTGCGATGGGCAGCTGGGGGAGAGGACGGCTGGCGGGGCCGAAGATCACCTTGCACTCTTGCGTGAGGTCAAAGGTGGACTGGTGGCACGGGCACAGCAGGTGGTGCGTCTGCTGCTCATACAGAGCAACGGGGCAGCCAACGTGGGTGCAGATCTTCGAGTAGGCAACGATTCCGTTGTAGCCCCACTCTTCGCGGCCCTTGGAAGGGTTCAGTGAAGCGGGATCGAGGCGCATGAGCAGCACGACGGACTTTGCCTTCTCGTTGAGCTTGCCCTCTTCCAGCTCGTTCAGGCCTTCAGGGATCACATGGAAAGCCGAACCAATGGTGACGTCCGAGGCCTTGATGGGGGTTCCATCGGGGTCGCGGGTCAGGCGCTTGCGCTTGCCGTCCTGGGGAGCCCACATGGTGTGTGCAAGCTTGTCGTCAGGACGGGGTCCGAGGTCACCGAAGATGGCGACGGCGGGAAGCGGGGCCAGAGCCACGGCACCCAGGAGGGTGTTGCGGATCAGCGGGCGGCGCTTGATGCCGGTTTCTTCCACGATGTCGTCAACGATGCGGACGGCTGCCTGGCGGTCCTCTTCGTAGCGGATGGCGTGGCGTTCTTCGGATACTTCGTGGTCGGGCATCAGGGCCTTGGCCCAGTGCACGATGCCGGTACCGATACCCAGCATGGCGAAGGCAGTGCCGACGCCAAGCAGGGCGTTCTGGAGCCGAATGGTGGCGATGCTGGAGTCATCACCCAGATCAATGGCGAAGTACGCCACCAGGAAGATCAGGGTTCCAACAACAGAGATGCCAAATAGTAAGGCGACCTGCCGTTCTGCCCGCTTTGCGGCCTTCGGGTCCGTGTCAGCCAGGCGCAAACGATGCGGGGGAATTCCAGGATCCTGGAACTTCTCCACCTCATTCTGACCAGCCGTAGCTACGGTGCCCGAGTGGTTCGGACTGCCGTCACTATGGTTGCCCATAATTCGCCTCATCCTTCTCTCGTCCCGGCTGTCGCCGGGTTAGTTTCTAATTTCAAGCTGCTGACTGGCAGCAGAAGTTGTACGGTCCTGCGGAAACTCAGGAGGTTCTGGACGTGAGCCAGATGGTGAAGGCGATGATGACGCCAAGACCGGCAACCCAGACAAACAGGCCTTCAGCAACCGGACCCAGTGATCCGAGGTCGGCACCGCCCGGCGAACCGGTGGTCTCGATCTGCTTCAGGAACGTGATGATGTCCTTCTTGCCTTCAGGGGTGATGTTGGCGTCGTTGAAGACCGGCATGTTCTGCGGACCCGTGGCCATGGCCTCGTAGATGTGCTTGCCGGAGACATCGGCCAGGGCGGGGGCGAACTTACCCCGGGTCAGGGCGCCACCGGCAGCGGCGGCGTTGTGGCACATGGCGCAGTTGGTGCGGAAGAGCTCGCCGCCGGCAGCTGCATCGCCGCCGCCGTTTGTCAGGTCTTCTGCAGGGATTGCCGGGCCGGGTCCCAGGGAGGCGACGTAGGCTGCAAGCTGGTGGGTCTGCTCGTCGTTGAACTGGACGGGCTTCTTCATAGCCTGGGGGCCGTTCATCTGCATCGGCATGCGGCCGGTACCCACCTGGAAGTCAACAGCGGCTGCGCCGACACCAACCAGCGACGGGCCGTCCTTGGAACCGCTGGCACCCATGCCGTGGCAGGTGGCGCAGTTGGCGGCGAAGAGCTTGCCGCCCTCCTCGGTGTCGCTCGCACTGAACGTGGTGGTGGAAGCCTTGGCCTGGTTGACGGTGGTTGCCACGGCGTACAGCCCACCCGTGACGAGGAGCCCCATCAGAAGCAGCGCTATTGCTGCAAGTGGGTGACGCCGCTTTTGTGAGAGTGCCTTCACGTGGTGGTTCCTTTATTCGATCCTGCGCCGGCTCCGGGAGCCGCTACCTGAAATTCTGCCTCTTGTAGAAAAAGAATCAAAGCTGGCTACTTGAGTACGTAGATGACCAGGAAGAGGCCGATCCACACGACGTCAACGAAGTGCCAGTAGTAAGACGTGACGATGGCGGACGTTGCTTCAAAGTGTCCGAACTTCTTCGCTGCGAAGGACCGTCCCATGATGAGCAGGAAGGCGATCAGGCCGCCGATGACGTGCAGGCCGTGGAAGCCGGTGGTCATGTAGAAGGCCGAGCCGTATGCGTTGGAGGAGAGCGAGACGTGCTCGGAGACCAGCATGGCGTACTCGGTGGTCTGGCCGGCAACGAAGAACGCGCCCATGAGGAACGTCAGGGTGAACCATTCGTTCATTCCCCAGCGGGCGAACTGCAGTGCACCTCCGGTGCGCCGCGGCTGCAGCCGCTCTGCGGCGAAGACGCCCATCTGGCAAGTGAAGGAACTGGCCACGAGGACGATCGTGTTGACGAGCGCAAAGGGGAAGTTGAGCTTGGCTGTCTCTTCCGCCCACATCTGTCCGCTGGTGGAGCGCAGAGTGAAGTACATGGCGAAGAGACCGGCGAAGAACATCAACTCACTGGACAGCCAGACAACGGTTCCAACAGAAACCATATTGGGGCGGTTCAGCGTGGGGTGCGCCGGGGTACTGGGGGCATGGGTCGCAGATGTCACATAGACATTATGTCTGTAAAAGTCCGTGCTGCCCAACGCAAACCGCCTTTTCGAAGGACTTTTTCTACAAAGACGCGAAATTGCCGGGAAAAGTTCCCGCCACCGTTCACATTGGTCAGTGGCCGCCGTCGGTCGATAGCATCAGCACGTGACTTCTCAGGCAACGACAACGTCCGGCAACACCTGGCCCCGGTTGATCTCGGCCCTCATCAAGGGCCAGGACCTCACTGCGGAGAACACCTCCTGGGCCATGGACACCATCATGTCCGGCGAAGCCACCCCTGCGCAGATCGCCGGCTTCCTGGTGGCGCTCAGCGCCAAGGGTGAGACGGTGGATGAGCTCTCCGGCCTGGTCGAGGCGATGCTGGCCCACGCCAACCCCGTCACTATTTCCGGAGAAAAGCTGGACATTGTTGGAACCGGGGGTGACCAACTTAACACCATCAATATCTCCACCATGGCTGCTTTGGTGGCCGCCGGAGCCGGCGCGAAAGTGGTCAAGCACGGCAACCGGGCGTCGTCGTCGTCGTCCGGCTCCGCCGACGTACTCGAAGCCCTTGGTGTCCGCCTTGACCTGCCGATCTCCCGGGTGGCACGCAACGCCGAAGAAGCGGGCATCACGTTCTGCTTCGCCCAGGTGTTCCACCCGTCGTTCCGGCATACTGCCGTGCCCCGGCGGGAACTTGCTGTACCAACTGCATTCAATTTCCTGGGGCCCCTGACCAATCCTGCCAATGTGCAGGCCTCCGCGGTGGGTGTTGCGAATGCGCGGATGGCGCCGCTCGTAGCCGGCGTCCTGGCCCGCCGGGGGAGCAGGGGCCTGGTCTTCCGTGGCAATGACGGCCTGGATGAGCTCACCACCACGGGGCCTTCCACCGTGTGGGAGATCCGGAACGGAGCGGTGGATGAGATTGATTTCTCCCCACAGGAGCTGGGTATGGATTTGGCCACCGTTGAACAACTGCGTGGTGGTGACGCGGCGGCCAACGCGGGTGTGGTCCGCGATGTCCTTGCCGGCAGTGAAGGCCCCGCCCGGGATGCTGTCCTGCTCAACGCTGCGGCGGGCCTGGTTGCATTCGACCTTGACGCGGAAGGTCCGTTCCTGCAGCGGATGCAGGACGCCTTTGCCCGCGCCGCCCAGTCGATCGACTCCGGTGCTGCCTCTGCCGTGCTGGACCGCTGGGTGTCCCTCTCCCGGGCCTAAGCGCGGGCGGGGGAGTCGCTCTACTGTTCGAACCCCAAGGAGAAGGCCGCGTCCAGGTCGTGCTGTGAGTACGCCCGGAATGCGATGTGGGTGGTGGTGTGCACCACTGCCGGAACCTTCGAGAGCCGGTCTGCGATCACATCCGCCAGGTCTTCATGCCGGCGGACCCTGGCCACGGCAATCAGGTCCCACTCTCCGGTGACCGAATACACCTCGCTGATGCCTTCAATGGCCGAAATCTCCTCCGCCGTCTCCGGAATGCGTGCGGCGTCGGTCTTGATCAGAACAAATGCGGTAACCACGCGTGGACCCCTTCAATCGGTGCCGCCGCAGCAAGGCACGGCAGGTTCTTGTCTGCAGCCAGCCTATTACACAGGTGCCGTTTCCCGGCGGTCAGGCCGAAGCCATCCGCCTGCTGGTTCCTACCGTGCTCGCTTGGAGCGGAGCCGGCCAGCCACGGCCACAAGTGTCCGGTAGCCCACCAGGAATACGGCCAGGGCAATCGTGGCCACAATGATAAAAGGGAGGACAACCGACTGGCCGGTCAGGGCCCGGAGGATCATGCCGCCAACCAGGCTGGCCACCCACACTGGAATGCCCGCCTTGGTGATGGAGAAGGGACTGCGCCAGGCGCGGGCCGCGACCCATCCAGCGGCCGCGCCGGCGAGAAACGGCCATGCGGTCAGGAGCACGCCGAAGATGGGCTCTTCACGGTGGTGCGCATCACGGCCGATCGCGGCGAAGACCAGGATCAGCACCACGTCAGCCGCTGCCGCCACCAGGGCTGCGCGTGCCGGAGAGGCCTGTGCAGGCTTGGTTTTCAGGGAACTCATGACTTCGAGCTTAGCTGCCGACGCTGGGAACCCTTGCCGGTGCTACCGGCATCCGGGCCGCTTTGGTGGCCGCCGGAGCCGGCGCGAAAGTGGTCAAGCACGGCAACCGGGCGTCGTCGTCGTCGTCCGGCTCCGCCGACGTACTCGAAGCCCTTGGTGTCCGCCTTGACCTGCCGATCTCCCGGGTGGCACGCAACGCCGAAGAAGCGGGCATCACGTTCTGCTTCGCCCAGGTGTTCCACCCGTCGTTCCGGCATACTGCCGTGCCCCGGCGGGAACTTGCTGTACCAACTGCATTCAATTTCCTGGGGCCCCTGACCAATCCTGCCAATGTGCAGGCCTCCGCGGTGGGTGTTGCGAATGCGCGGATGGCGCCGCTCGTAGCCGGCGTCCTGGCCCGCCGGGGGAGCAGGGGCCTGGTCTTCCGTGGCAATGACGGCCTGGATGAGCTCACCACCACGGGGCCTTCCACCGTGTGGGAGATCCGGAACGGAGCGGTGGATGAGATTGATTTCTCCCCACAGGAGCTGGGTATGGATTTGGCCACCGTTGAACAACTGCGTGGTGGTGACGCGGCGGCCAACGCGGGTGTGGTCCGCGATGTCCTTGCCGGCAGTGAAGGCCCCGCCCGGGATGCTGTCCTGCTCAACGCTGCGGCGGGCCTGGTTGCATTCGACCTTGACGCGGAAGGTCCGTTCCTGCAGCGGATGCAGGACGCCTTTGCCCGCGCCGCCCAGTCGATCGACTCCGGTGCTGCCTCTGCCGTGCTGGACCGCTGGGTGTCCCTCTCCCGGGCCTAAGCGCGGGCGGGGGAGTCGCTCTACTGTTCGAACCCCAAGGAGAAGGCCGCGTCCAGGTCGTGCTGTGAGTACGCCCGGAATGCGATGTGGGTGGTGGTGTGCACCACTGCCGGAACCTTCGAGAGCCGGTCTGCGATCACATCCGCCAGGTCTTCATGCCGGCGGACCCTGGCCACGGCAATCAGGTCCCACTCTCCGGTGACCGAATACACCTCGCTGATGCCTTCAATGGCCGAAATCTCCTCCGCCGTCTCCGGAATGCGTGCGGCGTCGGTCTTGATCAGAACAAATGCGGTAACCACGCGTGGACCCCTTCAATCGGTGCCGCCGCAGCAAGGCACGGCAGGTTCTTGTCTGCAGCCAGCCTATTACACAGGTGCCGTTTCCCGGCGGTCAGGCCGAAGCCATCCGCCTGCTGGTTCCTACCGTGCTCGCTTGGAGCGGAGCCGGCCAGCCACGGCCACAAGTGTCCGGTAGCCCACCAGGAATACGGCCAGGGCAATCGTGGCCACAATGATAAAAGGGAGGACAACCGACTGGCCGGTCAGGGCCCGGAGGATCATGCCGCCAACCAGGCTGGCCACCCACACTGGAATGCCCGCCTTGGTGATGGAGAAGGGACTGCGCCAGGCGCGGGCCGCGACCCATCCAGCGGCCGCGCCGGCGAGAAACGGCCATGCGGTCAGGAGCACGCCGAAGATGGGCTCTTCACGGTGGTGCGCATCACGGCCGATCGCGGCGAAGACCAGGATCAGCACCACGTCAGCCGCTGCCGCCACCAGGGCTGCGCGTGCCGGAGAGGCCTGTGCAGGCTTGGTTTTCAGGGAACTCATGACTTCGAGCTTAGCTGCCGACGCTGGGAACCCTTGCCGGTGCTACCGGCATCCGGGCCGGGGGAGTGGCACCTTAGACGGCTTCCTGGAGTTGATGGGCTTCGTGTCCCGCCATCGCTGCCCCCGTTGCCTGCACTCTGCGGACAAGCCAGCTTGCCTCCCACCGCAGGTGGTATCCGGAGTCCGCCTCCCATTCTATGAGGACATCGGTGACCGTGTACGCCAACGCAGTGGCGGGTGCGGAACGGACCGTAACAGGAGCCGGGCGCAGCAGGACAATGGGTTTGCCGGGGGCTTCGCGCAGGGCCGCCTCCCGCATTTCGGCCCGGCAGCCATGGCACGCGGCAGTGGGATGTGTGCAGGACTGGGGGCGGGGGAGTTCGTGCATGGGGCGTCCTAGGGTGCGGGTGAACCGGGCGCCGCCGCCGTCTGCATGACAAAGGAGGGTCCAGGACCGCTCCGTCGTGCGCCCGCGGCGGGCCCGGCCGGCCAGCCGCCATGTCCACAGGGTAGGACGTCCGGCGCAGGGCCACACGGGTGTCTGCTACCCAACTTCGCCATGGAACTCCCCGTTTTTTGCCCACTGCTTATATAGGGATGCAGTAAGGTCGCTGCAGTAGCTGAGGCCATCACCGCGATGACGGAGACATAGTGAACAAGACCTTGTGGATCTGCAGCCTTGTAGGCGCCGCGTTGGGAATCAGCCTGGGGTTGGCGATTTTCCATACGCCGTTCTGGGGCTGCGCGCTGGGCCTCGGGGTGGGAGCGCTGGTCGGGGCGTCGATGCAGCGTCGCCACTGAGAACGTCCGGGGACGGTCAGGGGACAGCGCTCCCGGCTGGGTTGAAATCTTCTACTGGCATCCCTGCGGATCAAATGTGAGCGTATTCGCCACGAAAGCCTGCGTC
>NZ_JABFMW010000018.1 GCF_013359725.1 Pseudarthrobacter sp. C4D7
GACGCAGGCTTTCGTGGCGAATACGCTCACATTTGATCCGCAGGGATGCCAGTAGCGGCTGAGAGGGGCTGCAAATGATCACCGCACTCATCATCTCCTTGCGCGGCCGCCGGTCCGCCGGGCGCCGGCAACTGGCGAAGCTCCAGTCAAATAGCGGTTGACCGGAGCTTCGCTCCATTATGTGCGCCTACGGCTGGGAATTTCCTGTGAAGCGGGGCAAGGGACTGATAGCCGACGTTACGTAAAGTATCAAGTTGATAGTTGCTAACGCTAGCTACCGAAAGCCCACCCTTCCTCCCCTCGTTTCGGTGCTATGGGAGGCGGATACGCACGTGATGCCAGTCCTCCTGCAAGCCAAAAAGACCGATACTGGCTCTTTCCAGGGCTCCCAAGCACATTTCAATTGAGCACACATACAGCAGCAGTTTGAAGTGCGTTTCTATGTTTTGGCGGCAATATACGATCAATGAATGGACCAATGCCTCACCCTCAGCACTAGCGACCTCGTCAGCCTCTGCGTACAGCTGTCTGGACGTGTGGAGGGCCTAAAGGCTCAGCCCTACTGGACGGCCGCGATTGCCGCACTGGCGGCTGCATTCACCGCATTCCTTAGCACACGCGGGTCAATGCTCGCGAGCCGCAGAGAACGTCGGAATAAGAGTCAGCGTGAGGCACTGTACGGTGCCCAAGATGCTGCTCAAGCGCTCCGCACAAAGTGGACCAGCCTAAAGTCATGGAGGGAAAACGGCGAAGACGGCAAACGCCCCCTACCAGAGCATAAGGAGCAGGACTTGCTTGCTGCCTTCGAGAAGATGGTGAGTCGCATCAAAGACGAAGACCTAAAAGATAAACTCAGTGACTGGCGGGATTGGTCCCGCTTGTACTTCCATGGCTCCGAGGAACACGACAGACATGGCGAACGGGATCGTTGGAAGCTTGCCATCGAACTATGTGGCAAGAAAGCGCTAGAAATCGACTAACCGCTAGGCGCTAGCGAGGCTCCGGACAGTGACATGCATACCGCGCTTTGATGCTTCGCGCTCCATGTCGGCGATCCACTCTTTGCCGCCTCCGATGACTTCGACGTCGGTAAGGCCAGCATCGGCTACGCGCTTGACCAGCTGAGAGACGAAGCTCTCCGTATTGACATCCAAGTCTCGACTATCGATGAGAACTGACTCATGGGCATCCAGATTCGCGGAGCCGACAAGTCTATCGGCAAGCGCCCGAGAGCCGGCGACGCTAGGAACATTGATAATTTTCAATTGGATTCCCCTTTCGCCTGTGTAGTAAGTGTATAGGTTTAGGTAGGTTTCGGGACCTGCTCAGCAGATCATCCCGCAAATCGTTACGCGATGGGAAGCACAACGTCCAGGATCGTTCCCGCGTAGAAGCCCGCATTGCCAGTCCATGGGTGTAGCCCGTGGGGGCTTAGGTGAACCAGGGAATGCCCGGAGATCAAGGCACCCCTTCCACCATGGAGCTTAATGGATTCATGAATGGAGGTTAGTCCCCTGCCGCGGTCCTCGTCCACGAATTCTGATGTGCCCGTAACCGCCATCATCAAGGCGTGCTTCTCTGTCGTAGCCCCAGCCTTCACAAGCGTTGAATAGACGCCTACCCCAGCGTCTGCAACTGCCAGCCGTAATTTGCTGCCACTGTTAAGAACCTGAGCTGCCATGAACCCTCGGCTTACCCTCGCATGCTCGGGCACGTTACATCCAGCCTCCAACAGTGCCTGTGAGACGGACCGCTGCAGCGGGGCTGCCACGGACTGATAATTGACGATGGAAACCAGGCCCGCGACGTCGTCCTCAGAGGAAAACGCCCTTACTTCCACAAGTGCCCGTTCGGATAAGGCGAGGTTAGCATTCACGCTAGGCAACTGATGGGCTACTCCGGCGGAATCAAACACCTTGTCCATTCCCATACGGGACAAGTAGTAACGCACATCCCGGCTGGCAGGGGGGACGAATCTTATCGGCATGCCAGCAGAGGCCTTTGCGTCAACGAAGGCTGCCAGTGATGCCATCATCGCAGGACCCACCCAGCCGCTTTTTGAAAGATCGACCAGACACTCAGACTCTGACCGTCCAGGGCACAACGCGGAGAAAATTTGTGATCCCTCAGTGGCATCACATCGTTCCTGCGCTACCCAATCCACGACGGACCCCAATCTGCACCATTGTCTCGGCTATCTCAATCGAGGTCCCGCCAGGCTGCCAACCTATTCTACTGGGGGTCGTGCGCCCACAGGACTTCTTAAAGCAACCGCCACGTGCGCGACCACATGGTCCAACAAGACCCACGTGCTCAGAGCCCCTAGAATTTCCTGCGCGCACAAAAGGGAAGACCCCTATAAATGGCCTCCCCTTTTGTATGGCGTTTAGAAACGCGCCATCGATTGCTGCGCCATGAACCCTTCTTATTCCACTTAGCGCGTCCCGAACGCCTTCATCTGGTCCCAGTCAAGCCCGGCATCATTGACATCGTCTTCGGTGAGAAGGATGTAGTGCCAGCGCCCGTCAACCATGCCCGAATTATTGACGGTGTTGGCCCACGTCTTTGCGGCCTTCATTTTCTGCCGGACATCCTCAGCGGTGGCTTCCTTGTTCATCTTGGTCTCGATGAGCCAAGAAGTCCTTTGCCCGTCAATCTCCTCAATAGCAACCAAATCAGGATTGTACGTCCGACCTTCCTGCGTCCACGTAATTGGAAGGTCGTTGATGTGGAGACGAGCCCAAACAATCACGTTTGGGGCGTCATCCAGCGCCTGTGCTGCCTTATATTCAGGCGACGTGTCGAACCAGGCGTACTTGTAGAGGCACTTCTTCCAACCGTCGAAGGCAATGGCCTTGGAGTGTGGCTCAGAATGGCCATCGAGATGCTCTCTGGTAGAAACCCGTTCTTTGGCCAACGGCGCGAACTGTACTTCGTCCGAAAAAACTACGTCGTTGCTGGCCACAACCTTCAGTTGCTCTGTAACGAGGGAACCGAGCCTGCGTACGGCACGCTCACCAAACGCAGATAGGTGCTCTTGGGCAGCATCTCCCATGCCATCGATAACTAGATTGACCAGGCGCTGTGCAGCGCGCACTTCGCCAGCATCAGGGCGGACCTTTGGCACACGCATAATTGCCTTGAGCAGAGCATCACGGGAGGATTCAAGCGGAATATCTAGCGCGAGTGCCCGAACCGTACCCTCTGCTTGGACTCCTCGAATAGTCCCTGTTTCATCGGGCTTCAGCAGGGTCCGCCGCAATTCTGTGTCGGCCTCGGTAGTGAGCGCCCTCCCAAGGGCGATGAATGGCTGCTCATCATGAATTTGGTTCAGGGATACCGCCACCTTCGATGCAACCTTGGTTGTATAGGGGATTGCGATCTGAGTACGGCCGATGACTGGGTAATGCTTACGCGGCTTCGACTCGGTTTCAGCCGCCGCAGCCTTCGCTTTCGCGAGGGTGTCCTCTATGTCAGCAAGTCCCCCTTTGGGTGCTTCAGATCTAGCAGAGTCGCCGCCCGTGTTGGTGAGTTCGCCAGTCGGCACAGTGGGCGGTTCGTCGCCCTGACCATCGGCAGGAAAGATGTCGGCATCTTCTTCGATGACTCTCTTACGGGCAATGAGTTTGCCTTCTGCAGTTCGGCGTAGCTCGGCTAGTACCGCGTGATCAATAAACCTCTCATTCAGTGCATGCCTCTTTGCTAGGAGGGCCTCATAGCGTTCGTGTGCAAGCACCTCGAGAGTGTCAAGCATTTCGATTCCGGTGTACTGGCCGAAGGGGAGTCGCATACCGCGTCCGAGAGTCTGCTCGGTGAGGACGGTGGAAACACTTACACGCATAGAGGCGATGACGTAGACGTTTTTGACGTCCCAACCCTCCTTCAGCATTCCGACACTGATGATAATTCGGACTGGTGAGTTTGGGTCCTCGACTTCGTCCAGGGCAGCTAGGGCATTTTCCTTCTCGTCGCCGGTCAAGTTTGAGTGAACGACCAGCGTTCGGCCAACCCATGCACCGCCATCGAAAGCTTCGCTGTCCAGCATGTCCCGGTAGCGGTCTGCCTCGGAGGTGTCCTGGGCGATGACGAGCATGACCGGATTGATCCTCGGGATCCCCTCTTCATCGCAGCGGGCATGAGCGAGCCGCTCTTTGTAGCGAAGTAGAGTAACGCCATCAAGGAGCTTAGTGTGGTCATCGATGCGATCGTCCTTGCGCGCAACCAACACCGGCGTCTTAACAAGTCGGTCCGTTATCGCACGCGCCAGCGGATACCGGTAGACGACCATATCTCCGTCTGCAGGCGCGGGTGTGGCAGTTAGACCGACAACAAGCTCGGGATGAAGCTCATTGATGGTGCGGGCGAATGCCTTACCGCGGTAGCAGTGATGTTCATCGGCGAGTACGACCAAGTCGTTGAGGTTGGCTAGAAATTCGTAGAACGATCCGGAGAGCGTTTCCTGGTACTCGTGGGTCTCGCGTCCGCCGCTCTTCTCATCCTTCTGCGTAAGCGCTTGGACTGTAAAGATGTACAACTTCGTGCGACTTGGGTCTTTCATTGCGGTAAGGGTTGAGGACTGCTTGAAATTGTCTTTCGTTACCACGTACGGGGCTGCCTTCATCGCTGCGGTGAGTGACTTGGAGTTTCCCGGGGTGAAGTTCTTGACGCTCTTGTCGCGGATAGTCCGCCCCGGCGCCAACAGTAGAAAGTTGCGGGCCGGCGTCTCGAGGCCCGCGAAGTAATCGATCAAGCCCGCCATAACGTAGGTCTTGCCGACGCCCGTGGCTGAGTCGACAATGCATTCGAAAGGGCCTTCTTTGCCATCGACGTCATAGTGCATTGACGTCATGGCTGCGACGCTCTCGATTGCCTGCTGGTTCGGATCTCGCAGTTCGAGGCGTGCGGCGATCTGTTTGAGCAGGTCCTGGTCAATAGTCACGTCAGTCATGGTTCGGTCCCTCCTGGGTGGCAGCTCGCCGCCTGAACGGAGAGGTCTGGGCGGCCCGACGACGATAGGCGTCGAGTACGGCTTCAGGAATGCGTGTGAGTTTCGACCCAGGACGGGCTTTACGGAGGGCCTCCGCGGCATCTACGTCAAGTTGGGTAGCCCACACTTCAACGATTTCGCCCTGCGGTAGTTGATCAACAATGGCAGCCACTGTCCCTTCCCCAACAAGTCCGTCGAGGATGACGTAACGGACCCTGCCGTTCCTAGCGGCAAAGATGCCGTCCGGCTTATAACGGACCTCCAGCTGAGCGCACATTGCTTTTGCGAGCTCGCCTTGGGTGATCCAATCGGCAAGAACAACAATGCCACCGATATCCTCGAACATCGACGGTCCGACTTGGACGTGAGTGAATCCACCGCCGCCACCCCAGATCCGGGTGGCTTGTTGGCGGGTTTTAGTGAGTCGGCTCAATTGGCTCTTGACCGACTTCGTCGCATCAAACGTCGCCTGAGAGCCAATCTTCTTGAGGAGTGCAAGCAAAGTCTTATGCTCCCCGTCATTTAGCGGGCTGGTCCCGTCTTTCTTGGTGGCCCTGGCGATTTTTGCGAGTTCCTTATCCATCGAGACAGCAAGCAGGGCTTCGTCTTCGTTCTCCAAGAGTCTGCCAAGCACCTGCTGGAACTCCTGGGCGCCGTCTGGTTTCATTCCCTCTGGGAGATCGACGCCCTCATCAGCCACGCGCGCGATGAGCGTGGTGATACCACCTTGGTCCTCGCCTCGGACGACTTTGACAAGGCGAGGCTTGGTGAAGGAATCGACAGTCTCGGAGAGCAGCTCGCTCGTTACCCAACGGCGTCCGAGCTTGTGTGCGACAGCTGCCGTGGTGCCCGACCCAGCGAAGCAGTCGAGGACAATATCGCCGGGCTCCGTGGATACCTCAATAATTTTTCGAAGCAGCCGTTCAGGCTTCGGAGTAGCGAACGGGGTCTGGCCGGGGAAGAGTGCCTTTATCTCGGCCTTCGCCTCTCGGTTGTGGCCAACCTCTTCGTTCAACCACAACGTTCGCGTATTCGTACCGGAATCGGGCTGAGGTCGTTTCCGACCAAGGGTTCCCTTGGGCCGAAGGATGAATTCGGGCCAGGAGCCAGCGTCTTTGCGTCGCTGCACAGATTTCTGAGCGTCTTCGAGGGGCTCCGCCAGCATGATTGCCGGGATTTCTTTCCGCAGCTTGTCTATGGAGACACCGCAGATATCGGCGCGGATATCATCGTCAGAACCCAGCACACGAAGTTCAAACTTCGCGTACTCGGAGAGCGCAGCAAAGACAGTCTCTTGCTTCGCTCCCCAGCAACGTCCCTTAGCCGGATACATAAGTTCCCCGGTCACAGGTGATTGAATAGCGTAAACCCAGGTCTGGTTGCGGTGAGCACTCGGAGCAGTCGGGTCACCGTCGTACCAGGGCTCATCATCCCCATCCGCCGACTTGTAGATCGCGTTTAATTCTTCATCACGCAATCCGCGCACTAGGCCAGATTTCGCAGTCTTACCGTAAACAAGCAGGGTGTCATGGTCTACGGAGAAGTTTGGAAGGTCATTGCGTGGACCGTCTGCTTTCTGCCAGATGACTGTCCCGAGATACATGTCGATCCCGAGTTCCTCGTCCATGACCGCGCGGCAGCGGTGGACTTCGGCATCGTCGAGGTGCACCCATATAACCCCGTCATCAGCCATCAGGGGTTTGACCTGGCGGAGGCGATCCCTAAGCATCGTGACCCAGATGGAGTGTTCAATATTGTCTTCGTAGTGACGGAAGGTTTTCTTGGTATTGAAGGGCGGGTCTATATAGACCAAGCGCACGTTGCCGAGATATCTCTCCGAGTACTCAGGAGTCTTGGTGAGCGCGTCCAGTACGTGCATGGCGTCACCAGTAATAAGCAGGTTGTCAGCCGTCGGTTCGGGCTGATCTTCTAACTGATCCTGGGTCGTCGCCCCGTCGACCCGCTCAACCTCGCGTAGCAATCGGACTTCCGAGACCCGGAAATCCGACGGTTCAACGAATGTGTAGTCGTACTTGCCGTCACCAGTTGAGAGGAGCGCCTTGTCTTTGTTGGTCCAGGTGAGTTCGAGTCCTCCGCTGTGAGGCGCCATGCTTTGTCCATTCGTTCTGCTCAAGTTTCCACCCCATTCTTCACGACCCATGCACGTTTCCATGTATGGGCTCGTGTGACGTCACCCTGGCCGCAGCCTTCGCCAACTGCCCCAGGCATAAACACGATGGATACAGAGAGCGAGGAGACCGCTATAGCGGTATCCTCGCTCTCTACGTGGACTTATCTAGCGGGCGGGCCCGCTCTTGGTCCGCTCCGCACCCACACCTGCCCCTGTCCGGGTCTTCTTGGCCTTGGCGGCAGCTTTACCCATGGTGACGGCTCCGCTGGGGTGTGTGCCCTCGCTGCGCTCCGCGGCTAGCCGCCCTCGAACTTGATTCTCGTTGGCGCCAGTAGTGGCCAGGGAAGCGGCAAATGCTTCCTGGCGCTCCGCTGATGCATAGTCCGCGGCAGATGTGCTTTCAGCCTTCAGCCCTTGGTCCTTGAGCCGGCTACTGTCATTGCCGGTGACACGGTTTTCGATTTCGCGGCCGACGCCTTCGAGGCGGGCAAAGAGTTCCTTCTCAGCGCGTTCGTAGCGCTGCTCCAGTGGCAACTGCTCGGAGCCCTGGAAGCCGCCCTCGGCGAGGAGTTTGGCTTCGTGCATGTCCTTGGCGGCTTTGACGAACTCGGGATCTTTGAAGTGGGCGTCGTTGGCTCCGTTGATGTTGGCCGTGGTTTCTTTGCGTAGCTGGTCGATGTCGGGTCCGTTGATGCCGTCCTTGCCGATGAGGAACATGCGTTCCTTGATGTCGGCGTCGGCAGCTGCGACTGCCTTCGGGGTTTTGGCGTTGTGTGCCCGTTGCAATGCCTGTGCCAGCTCGGGGTTGGCCAGGTACTCCACGGGCACTTGGTGGCGCTCCAGTTCCGGTGCCAGTTTCACTGCCTGCGCGCGGAGTTCTTCAGCGCGGGCCGCTGCGAGAAGCTGCATGGCCTTCTCTTGTTCGGCGGCTGCCTTCCGGGCCTCTTCCTGGCTCAGGGCCAGTGCCTCCTGACGGGCCCTTTCTGCTGTGATGGTCTGGATACCTGATTCCAGGTATGCGGTGTCCGCGCCGACGTCGCGGGTGTCGATCCCGTAGCGGGTCAGGACCTCCTGCCTGATGCGTTCGGCGGCCGCCAGTGCCGCTGGGTCATGGTCTTTCCAGGCTTCGGCCACAGCGTGGGCAGTGGCAATGTCGTCGGATTGCGCTTTGTCCCACCACTGATCCTTCTCGATAGGCGAGAGTGCTGCGCGTGTGGCGCTGCGTTGGGCGGCCAGTTGGGCCTGCGCTTCATTCGCTGCCTGGGCGTCCTGCTGTTCCCTCTGCCGTTGCAGTTCCTGCCGGCGGCGAGCCAGGGTTTCGGCGATACGCGAGGCGATCAACAGCGACTGGCGCATTCCGCCGTCCAGGACTTCATCGATTCCATCTGATTCACTCATGGTGTTCCCCCTTGCACTTGGTGTTCTTCTTTATCGGTCGAGTCCGGGGCCGGATTCGCGCCCCGTGTGCTGGTGGTCCTTCGTCGGTGTCGGTGTCGTGGGTACTGCCGAACCTGGGCGGATGGGAGCCATGCCGCGAAGCCCAAGTTCCACGGACTTTGGCGCCGGCATCTGTTCTGACGTGGCTTGTTCGGGTGCGCCTACCGTGACTGGTTTAGGCATCGTGGCAGCGAAGGGCTTCAGCTGTTCGGTCACGACGGCGCGGATACGCTGCGCCTCCCGTTTGCGTCCCGATTGCTGGTGCATCTCGTGGATGGCAAAGGCAGTGTTCACCAGCTGCAGCATGAGGGCGGCTTGGGCCGCTGTCTTGTTCTTGCTCGACGCTGCCATGAACAGCATGGCCGTCCCCGCGATGGACGGCAGCGGCACAGGTTTGCTGTGCTGGCGTGGCGCACGCAACTGCGCTGTGCGGGACAGCTCCGCAGCGGTCGCAGCCAGCGGTCCCGGCGTGGGTTCGAGTCGATGCGACCATGCTGCAAATGCCCCCGAAACTTCCCGGGCCGCCTTCGCCCACGTGGCGTGGTCATCCCGCGGCAGTACCCGCAGCTTTTCAACCAGCGCCGCAGCATTGCGGGTGTACTCCACCCAGACATCGGCTGACGGCGTGGCGTTCTCAGGACCCGTCCTGGAGACCTTGCGCTTGTTGCGCGCGGCCGCGTTCCACTCGGCTGCAGCCTCCGTGGCCAACGGCGGGGAATCCATCCATTCCTCACGCAACGCACCGAGCTTCAGGTCCGAAGCCAACGTGCCGCCGCCGAACCAAATAGGACGCTCACCCGCTTTCGGGCGTTCGGCCACGGAGTAACCCACGATGACGTCAGTGGTGTTCTTCGCGTATCGCGGCCGGAGCAGCATTCCTGTGTCCCTGGCCCTCCGAACGAACTCTGCTTCGGTCGCTGACGCACTCGCGCTGGCGCGCACTTTCCGTGCCAGCGCACTGCGGTGCATTTCCCGCTCGTCACGGGCGGCCGTTGCCTTCTCGGCCCGGTCGTAACCGCGGGTGGCGTGCACGGTTGAGAGCTGTTCCAGACCGTACTTGACCTCCAGCTCGCGGCAGGTCTGCTGGGCCCTCTTGTAGTCGCCGTGCGTGGATGCCTTGGTGCCGTCTTCACGGACCAGGGACACTGCGATGTGGATGTGGTGGTTGCCGTTCTCCGATGTGCCGTGATTAATCGCGGCCCAGCGGCAGCGTGCCTTCCCGCTGGTCTCGGTGAAGCCCATGGCGTCCACGAAGTCGTTTGCGATGTCACCCCACTGCTGGTCCGTCAGTGCGCCTTCCTCGGCACGCAGGCTCAGCGAGCAGTGCCAGACGCTGGCATCCTTGTACCCGACGTGGACGCGCTCCTTTTTGGCCGCATCCCACTGCATGTCCTTGATCTGAACTGACACACCAAAGGCCTTCCGGGGCCGGTCAAGGTGCTTGGCGATGGCCAGGGCATCGTCCTTATCCAGAACACCGTCGTCGTACCAGGCCATGATCGCCGCGTCGCCGGCCACTAGGTGTGGTTCGGTGTGCGCGTTCTTCGTCTTATCGGCATCCGTGGATGCGAGATACAGGACAAGGCCGGCCATCCGAGAGCCGCGGGTGATGTTAGGAATCATGGGCCTACATCAGCCCATCAATGGCATCATCAATCCGCATCGCCACCGTACGGATATGCTTCAACGCCTGGCTCGCCTCGACAGGGAAATCTCCTGTAGCGTTCGCCTGCCGCGCCAGCTGGTTGATGTTGTTCGACGAGCGCGCCAGCAGGTTGTGCAGAGCCATCAATTCGGCAGCAATCGCGCGGCGCTCCGTGGGTGAATCGGAAGACTCTGACAGCGCCGATGACACCAGCAGGTTCGGTACCGTCACCCGTTCCCTGGCAGCACGCGCCATGAGGGCCGCGTCTTCCTCGGCGGTGACCCAAACGTCACGGCGCTTCTTGGTCCCAGCGGGCTTGTTCTCCCGACGCCGGCGGGAGAACCGGGAACGAGGTGCATTCTCTTCGGTCACTCGTTCCCCCATCCCTTCAACTGGCCCAGCGCAGCGACCCCGGAACCGGGGACCACACTGCCAAGTGTGCCGTACTCGACCACCAGTGTCGAGCGCGACAAGCCACTTACGCGGGCGTAAGTGTATAGCTTGCTTCGCCGATCGACCGTGCAACGCATCCCGCCCGATGGTGCGGGTTGCGGCAGGCGAACGACCCCGCGGATCCGTACACTGGAACCGGCACACACCTACGAGGGGGAAGTGAGAGACCATGGCGACCATCAACATCGAAGCCACCAAAAGCCAGGCCCGCGCGCTGCTTGACTCGCGCATCAAGTCCGTCGAAGAACTTGTCCAGGCACGCCAGCGCGTGACCGATCTAAAGGAGCAGCTCGCCGCCGCCGAGCGCGACGACAAGCGCGCTTACGTCAAAGCAACCCGCGACGGTTGGAGCCCGGAGGAACTGAAGAAGCTTGGCCTGGAACCGGCCGCAGCCGGCCGCCGTCGCAAAGCCCAGGCGAAGCCCTCCGAGTCCCCCGACGCGTCCGATACGAACGGCGCCCAGGAGAACTAACCCCTCGCACACATGGGCACGACAAAAGCTAAATCCTTCGGGCTTTTCCCGCACCCATGTGCACGACGGGACCCACCTGACCGGCTGCACACAGACGCCAGGTCACCGAGCGCAGGAACCTCACCATCCGGGACCGGCGAATGTGCACAGCCTGGCGAGTGCCAGCACACCAACGGGCACGTTCCCCATGGTCCAAGACCGGCGCTGCCGTCGCACCCGAAGGGGACTGCTGGGTTTACTCCAGCAGGGACGACACGGGACTGCACAGCGGGACATCCTATGGTGCATACGGAACCACTCCCGAGGGCTGGCTTCTAGGGCACAGGGGGGCTTCCCGGGCCGGTACAGGGCGGTGACAACCACAAGCTGTAGGGCGGCGCTAATCGCCACCAACTTCCGCAGGCCCGCGTGATCCAAACAATGGCACCAGCCGCAGCAAGAGACTTCACAAGAAGTGAACCTGACTATGAACTGGGGAAGGCCGGCAACCCGTAAGGGCGCCGGCCTTCACTGTCTCAAACCTTCGCACATCAGTCGTCCGCGGGGGTCTCTCCCTCGGGCACTTGGCCGGACGCAATCCGATCCGCTGTCTTTTCGTAAGCGGCGTCAATGTACGCTGCCAGGTCATCCTCCCGCACGCGCCATATGCCCCTCGGTCCGAACTGCGCTCCCCTCAGCTCGCCGCTTCGCAGCAGCGCGTAGACCATCGGTTTTCCGAGGTTCAAAATCTCCTGGACCTCGGCCATCGTCAGCATCTTTAGGAACGGCAGGGACGTCCGGACGCCGATCTTGTTCACTTCTTCAGTCCACTGACCCATCGCCTACGTTTCCTCGTTTCGGTGCTTCATTTCATCCATCGTTCTCTGGCCCCGCCGCAGCTCGCCAGCCTGCACCGGAGGCCACGGCTTGCCGCCGTTGTACTTGCGCTGCAGACGCTTCACTTCACGCATCGTCGCCCGCACGATGAGGTCCGAAACACTCGCGTCACCCTCCTGCAGGCCGGCCGCCTTGAACGCAGCCCGGACCTGCCCGGCCTGGTCTTCGGTGTAGTACGGGGTGAATGCCGGAACCTTCTTTGGTTTCGCCATCAAGAGTCTCTGCTTTCAGGCGCGCGGTGCACTCGGGCAGGTCTCCAGGTTGCTGATCATGAGTCCCCCTCTGTTTTGTATCCCTGCCCGGCGATGGCGTTCTGCGCCTCGGCCAAATGTTCCCCGAGCTGTGCAGCCAAGCCAGCGGCCGCACGCATATGCTCAGCGGCCACAGCGGCAGAGTGAGCCGGATCCCGGCCGTCATCCTCGTAGACGTTGTACTCGGTAACTGACCTCTCCAGGCCTGCGGCGAGTTGCTGAAGGGCCTGGGCCAACATGTGCCCCGTGGCTCCTTTCAGATTTCCCAGGACCTTGTAGACCGTGGGCGCCGGGTAAGTCTGGCTCATGTGGCAGATCGCGCGTACCGCGTCATAGATGGCATCGGCTTCCTGGACAACGGCCGTCGTTTCATCACTCATAGAGGGCTCCTAGCTTCTTGCGGGAAGTGCGGCTTCAGGCCACGCGTCCCTGGTGCTCTTGACCGGGATTCGGACAGTCGTGCGTCGGGGTCAGCGTATCGGCTGCCCCCGACGCTGGGGTTGTTTTAGAAGGGGGGTTCGGAGTCGGGTCCGTTGCCCCATCCCCCGGCGGCATTGCTGGTGGCCGGCACGGCCCAGGGATCATCCTGCGGCCCGGTCTGCGGTTGGTTGTTGCCGTTGCCCTGGAAGCCGTTCCCCTGGCCGCCCTGGTTGCCGCGCTGCGTGCGGTTGACCTTGGCGTTGGCGTAGCGGAGTGAGGGGCCGATCTCGTCCACTTCGAGCTCGATCACGGTGCGCTTCTCGCCTTCCTTGGTTTCATAGGAGCGGGACTTCAACCGGCCCGTGACGATGACGCGCATGCCCTTGGTTAGGGACTCGGCGACGTTCTCAGCTGCCTCCCGCCACACACTGGCCCGGAGGAAAAGTGTCTCCCCGTCCTTCCACTCGTTGGACTGACGGTCGAAGGTCCTGGGCGTTGACGCGATGGTGAAGTTCGCCACCGCGGATCCCGAAGGCGTAAAGCGGAGTTCTGGATCCGAAGTTAAGTTTCCGATGACTGTGATGGTGGTTTCGCCGGCCATGATGGTTCCTTTTCCTCGTGTGCTGGTGGTGTTCTGGGTGTCTGTTGTGGGTTCGTTTTGAGGTTTGGTCCCACCCGGTTGGTCGTGGGTGAGGTCGTTGGGTTGGTACTGGTTCGCGGTGTGTTCGTCCCAGAGACCGCCGTCCCCGAGTGGGGCACGGTTGATTGCCTCAACGTAGCGGTCGTCCCCTCCCTTATCCGTGGCTGTGTAGCCGTCGTACAGGTCCTCACTGAGGGGTTCCACAATGGCGGGGTCCACAACGTAGGGGTCCACGACCTCGAAGGGAATCCTGCCGCTGGGGTTGACCTGCCGGAACAGGTCCACTTCCAACGGGATCCGTGGGCTGAGGTTGAACCCGACGACCGGTCCCGGGGCGGTCACGGCCCTCACGCTGCCTTGTGAGTCATGGCCGCGTGGACGAGCTTGTCGCGGCGGAGGCCGGACCAGTGGTCCTGGTCGTCCGCGTTGTTCACGACGACGGGTGCCTGGGAGTAGCCGAGTTCGGCGGTGATGTACTCCAGCGCCGCCGGCACTTCGGTGATGTCCACGGCCGTGTAGGTGATGCCCTTGGAGTCGAAGTAGTCCTTCGTCTTCTCGCAGTTGGGGCAGTCGGGCTTGGTGTAGACCGTGTAAGCGGTGGGTGAAGCAGTCATTTTCAGCACCTGGTTTCGTATCAAATAAGTTTCGTTCGTCTGGCTGACTTGCTAGCTCAATTCTAGCAATCATTCAACTGAATGAATAGGGATCCTGCCGCATTTTTCGGGGTTTTTCGCTTCCAGTTCGGTTATGTAGCTCAACCTAAGGGCTATTGGCCCTATAACCACTTCTGTCGATTTCAGAAGCTGATCGCACAAATGTCAGAAGTCCTATTCACATAGCCCACACTGGAGCCTAGCGTGGCGGGTTTTCGGCAGTAGAAGGCAGGTGACGCCGCCGGCGACTGTGGTCATCCCCGCAGGCTCGCCAAAGCGAGAGCCCCCCTGTGCCCTAAGAGGCTCCCCCGCTCCCGGCGCCGCAGGAAACCATGGCGGAGAGGTGGCACTGGTATGTGTCGTCCCTGCTGGAGAGACCTTGGCCGCCGATGCCGGGTGCGCCGGCCCTGGTCGTCGTGGCCCATGGGGAAGTCCGCCGCGGAGTCCCCGCCTTGCCTTGCCGGCCTCCTGCCGGTGCACGCTGCAGTACGCGCGGTTAGGCTGCGGGCTCGATGAGCTCGGGACCATTGTTTCGGACGCTGTTCACCCGGTCGCTGACGATCCTTGGGGTTAGGACCGGGTCAGGCAGCGAATCCAGTAGGTGCTGCACGTCGTCCTTGTCCGTCAGGTCCGGGTCCAGCCACTCGCCAAACCGGTCACGGGGGATGATGACCGGGGAGCGGTCATGGATATGCCCCAGCGTGTCTTGGGTAGTGGTAGTCAGCACGGTGAAGCTCAGTAACCACCGTTCCGGGTCACCCTCGGGCAGGGCGGGATCAGCCCACCACTCGTACAGGCCGGCGAACCCCAGCAACGGCTCTTGTTCGGAGTACAGGTAGTTCGGGATCTTCTTGCCGTCCTCAGTCTTCTGCCATTCGTAGTACCCCTCGGCCGGGACCAAGCATCTGCGCTTCACGGCCGCCTTGCGGAAGGAAGGCTTTTCCAGGATGCTTTCGCTTCTGGCGTTGATGAGCTTGTTCCCGATCTTGATGTCCTTGGCCCAGGACGGGACCAATCCCCAGTGCGCTATGAGCAGGTGCCGGTCCAAAGTGCCTTCATCGAGCCGCTCGGCGACGATGGGCACGTCCTGAGTGGGGGCCACATTCCAGCTCGGGGACGGCGGGGTACCCTCAACCTCCTTGGCGTCGAAGGCGCTCAACAGGTCACCGGTGGCTTTGGACATCACGTAACGGCCGCACATAAGCCCATTCTGCCCGACCCGCCGGCATCCAGGCCCTCATGCCAAATCCGCGCGGGGAGGGGTCTAGGAGCAGCCGCCTTGCAGGCGCTTCATGGCCGCGCGCTCGACCAGTACCGGAACCATCGCCCTGACCGGCCCGGAATTAAAGGCCGAATACTCTTCGCAAACGGCGTCCTCGACGTCCGTCCGGGAGCGCCCGGGAAATCTGCAGGCAAGGGTGTTGATTACCGACACCACAGCCCGCTGCTCTTCACTGCACTCCATCGTTTACCTCATCGTCGAGCCTATGCCGGAGCTTGAATGATAAGCATGCTTTCTATGAGGGTTTGGAGTCAAGCTTCTTCGCCTGGCCCCCATCAGGCGAAGTGGTTTCGAGGAAAGCCCTGCAGCTCCCAGCGTTGCGGGGCTTTTCGCTACCCGCGTTCCAGCGGGTGTCAGCATCCGATCGGCAGAGGGAGTGTGCAGTGGCTCAGGGCGACATCGAGACGTACTACGAAAATGGCCAGTGGAAGAACAAGCGTGAGGGTAGTGACCGCGCGTTCGGGGCCGGCTACGACACCAAGGACGAAGCGGTGACTGCGGGTCGGGCAGCGGCGCAGGCCGACAAGGTGGAGCACGTCATCAAGAACCAGGACGGCCAGATCAGCTCCAAGAACAGTTACGGCAATGATCCGAGGAATGTCCCGGGCTGATCCTTCCTGCGGTTGCCCCACCGGTAGAAGGCAACTGGGAACAACGCGAGGGGCCGGCATTTGCCGGCCCCTCGCGTTCGTTCTTTCTCTGTCGGCACTTATCCCTATTAGCCCTAATAGGGATAAGAGCTGGGTCTATGGTTCAGAAGTGCTGTCACCGTTCCCAGCCGGGGCTCCTGTCGCGCAGCGGCTGAGTGGTTCGGGTGTGCCCAGGGCCGGCGGAAGGACCTGCGGTGCCGGGCCGGGTGGGGAAGCTGGCGGCAAGTAGACGCCGGTGTTTTTCGGCCACTGGGTCGGCGGCTGCTGTTGCGGGCGGCTCCTGCTGTTGGGCGGGTTCGATGGAGGCTTTGAGCCGCTCGTCCAGCTCGGCGCATGTAGCTCGTGCCTGGGTGAGCTTGTCCTCGTATTTGAACGGCTTCCCTGCCTGCTTTTCCACATCGGCGAGGACCGCGTTCTTTTCTTCGATGGTCTGGCGAAGCTGGGCTTCATAGTCAGGCAGGGCGGTGACCTTGTTTTCGAGTTTGGTGATGATGCCGCTGTTTCCTTCCAGCAGCTCCATTCGCGTTAGTACAAGCGGCGGCGCAGGCACATCCTTGATGGTGATTGCGAGGTCCTGGTATGAGCCGAGTCGGGAGTGTTCTCCTGCGTTGCGGACCTGCAGCTGGTGCCCGCCGAGGGTGGCCATGGTTCCGTAGTCCCGTTCCTGGCGGTAGTAATTGCCGTAGTCAGGGGTGTGGGCGCGGATCCATTCGGAGATCGCCGCGACGGCTTCGGTGCGTTTGGTGTAGCTGCGCCCGTCGATCGTTGCGCTGAAGTTCTCCCCGGCGGTCGATGTGATGAGGGGCAGGGCTGCCTGCACTGCGGGCAGTGCCGACTCTGCCCTGGCGATGCTCGCCTGGGCAGAGGACCTGGTCCAGGCAAGGCTGCTTTGGCCTTTTTCGTGGGCTCGTTTGAGGCGTTCAAGTTTGGTGCGCGCGGCGTCGGCTTCGATCTTTTCCATAACGAGGGGGTTGCCGCTGGTCGCTGCCTTAATTTGAGCGGCGTTCAGTGCCAGGTCCCCGACGTCCTCTATTTCGCGGATATCCAGGCGGCCGCGGAGAACCTGCTGGATCATGGTGGCCTTGCGCTGGATGCCGTCCCAGGCCGCGCTGTCATAGCTGCCAACGGTGGCGTACTGGAAGTTGTGGACTTCAGCGTTGGCGTTGCCCTGCCTGATGATGCGCCCGTCGCGCTGGGTCAGGTCTGCCGGCCTCCAGGGACAGGTGACGTGGTGGATGGCTTTGGCGCGCAGCTGCACGTTGGTTCCCGTGCCCATCATGGCGGTGGAGCCGACGAGGACGGCGACCTCACCACTGCGGCACTGCGCGAAGAGCTGGGCCTTCTGGTCCGGCTTGGGCGCCTCCTGGATGAAACGGATCTGTTCAGGCTGGATCCCGCCGGCGACCAGCTGGTCTTTGATCTGCTGGTAGGCGGTCCAGACGGGCTTGCCGTCCGGACCGGTGTCCTTGGACGGCGTGCCGAGGTCGCAAAAGATGATCTGCAGTGCTCCCCTGGTGCTCGAAGGGACTCCTGATCTGAAGCTGGTCTCGTACTCGTTGTCCCGGTTCTCTCCCCAGACTTTCAGGGTCTTGGCGACGACCTGGTCGATCTTCGTCCCGGACTCCGGCTCGATGCCGACCATACGCAGATCAAGGGCTGCCTTGCGCCCGTCGTTGTAGACGTTCAGTGCGTTGTCCGCGCCCTTTTCGGCCCAGCCGGAGAGGGAGTCCAGGCGATCCGCCAGGCCTTTCATGTAGTCCGCCAGCTCGGGCGGCTGCGGGATAAGCACCAGCTCCGGCTGGCGTTCCCCGTCGCCTGGCCGGCGGGCCAGGTTTGGGGTTTTGAGGTTCAGGTCTTCGGAGAGCTTCACGTCTGCGAAGACGTGGAAGCTGCGCAGCATCTCCGGGACGTTCTTGAACTTGGCGAAGCGTGGTTTGTTCTTCAGCCTGCCACCGGCATCCATCTCGATGGCGGTGACGGTTTCGCCGAACGTCGCTCCCCACACGTCGAAGTTCTCCACCCCTGCTGCCTGCAGCAGGTCGGGGCGGAGGTATCGCTGCATGACATGGGCTTCGGTGATGGAGTTGGCGATCGGGGTACCAGTGGCCATGGTGACCACGCGCTCACCATGCGTCTGGCGCAGGTACTCCAGCTTCAAATGCATGTCGGTGGCGCGCATGGAGCCGGCAATTTCGGCGCCCTTGATGTTGGTGACCGTACGGAGGTTCTTGTAATCGTGGGCTTCGTCGACGAATAGATAGTCGACACCCGTGTCTTCGAAGGTCAGGCCAGTATCCGGGGCCGTGTCCATGAGCCGCTTCATGCGTTCTTCTTCGGCCTGGAGCTTGGTTTCGAGCTTCTTGACCGTAGTGCGGTCTTCCCCCTCGGCCTGGGCGTTGACGATCGTCTGCCGGACGTCGGCGATGATCGATTCCTGGTAGGCCTCGATGGTTTCGGCTTTGACACCGATGCTCTTGAAGGCCTGCTGGGTCATGATGATGCCATCCCAGTCGTTGGCAGCTGCCCGGGCGACGAACTGCCGGCGGGTGGTGAGGTCTCCGCTCCTGGTTTTGATGTCGTCCGAACCCGCAGAGAGCAGCCTCGCCTGCGGGTACAGCTCCAGCCATTCGCGGGTGAACTGCTCCAGCATGTGGTTCGGAACAACGACCATCGGCTTGGTGGCCATTCCGAGGCGTTTGAGTTCCATGGCGCCCATGACCATCTCGGCGGTTTTGCCGGCCCCGACTTCGTGGAACAGGCCAACGGCGGGCTCGGAAATGATGCGGGCCACGGCGGTGCGCTGGTGCGGGTGCGGCGTGAAGGTCTTGGCCAGTCCGGGAAGGGTCAGGCGGCCGCCTTCCTTGGTGTAGTCGCGCAGTGCGATGGAGTTGAAGCGGCGGTTGTATTCCTCGATGAGCCGGCTGGCCCGTTCGGGGTCTTCCCAAACCCATTCGGCGAAGCGTTCCTGCAGGGCCTCGGCTTTCTCCTGGGCGGCTTCGGTTTCTTCGAGGTTGGCGACGAGCTTGCCGTCCTCGTCTTTGTCCTCGACCTGGATGGATTTCTGCTCCAGGATGCTTTGGAGCAGGTCAGGTGCGGGCCGGCGCCATGTGCCCCATTCGTTGGTTGACCGGACGGTGCCGCGGTTGGCCTTTACGCGCCAGATGCCGCCACCGACGCTGGTGACAGTGGCATTGGGGTCGGCCAGGATCTCCTGGACGAAGCGCTGGTGCTCCTCGGGCGAGATCCAGACCGCACCCAGCCGGGCTTCGACGTCCTCCATCCCTACCTTGGGTGGCTGGACTTCCTCGAGGGCCTGGACGTTGACGTTCCAGCGTTCGTCCTCGGCCGCGGCCGCACGCGCGGCATCGAGCTTGGTTCGGACGTTGCCGGACAGGTACTCCGGGGCCGTGACCAGTCTGCCCGTCTCGGGGTCGTCGAAGACAAGGGTGCCGAGCTGGTCGCGGGCTTCGTCTTCGGTGACGCCCAGCAGGTCTGCGATCTGTTCCAGGTCCGGGGATCCGTAGGTGTCCAGGGTGATCGCAAGGGCTTCGTCAACGTTGTCCGCTCCCATGG
The DNA here is from genome assembly GCF_013359725.1 of Pseudarthrobacter sp. C4D7. Classification (GTDB taxonomy): domain Bacteria; phylum Actinomycetota; class Actinomycetes; order Actinomycetales; family Micrococcaceae; genus Arthrobacter. The sequence goes on from NZ_JABFMW010000018.1 coordinate 19,471, forward strand.
CGGGTTTGCGGGCCACTACCTGGCGGTGCTGCAGCAGCGCGGCCGGGGTGGCGGTCTGCGTTTCGTCGTTGAAGTTTTCCAGGGCGCCCGGAAGCGAGCCGAAGGGGTCTTTGGAGCTCAGGAGCCGGTAGGCCGGCGACAGCCGGCGGGTGATGATGTCCTCGCCGGTTTCCTTGTCGGTGCGGACCGTTTCGGTGTAGCGGTTGACGGGCCCGTGCTTCGGGACGAACGCCGCGTAGCGGGACGCGAGACCTGCGCGCATGGTGTCCAATTCCGGCGTGTCTTCGCTGTCAGAGGCTTCCAGTTCCAGCAGCGTCCGTGCGCCGTCCCGCAGTGTCAGCAGGTCCCGCAGCTCTGCGGCGTGGGCCTTGGGCACGGGCAGCTCTTCGGCCTCTCCTGCCCGCACAATGGTGAAGGACCCGTCCGGCTGGGCGTTGATGGTTCCGTCCCACTCCGGGCCGGTCGCGGGCAGCAGAGCAGTCGCGGTCTTCCCTGGGGCACGTTCTGCGGGGGTATGGGCCAGGTCGCGGTCCAGCGCATCGGTGACAATGACGTTGAGCCGGTCGGCCAGCAGCTGCGGCACGGCCGACAGGTCAGCGGCTTTGACGCTGATGGTTTCATCGCCGTACATGCCGTTCCCGACGGTGATGTCTCCCAGGACGTTCTGGGGATTCATATCGAAGTAGGCGTTGATCTTGATGTTCCGGTCCCCGGCAATGGCGGGGGTGACCCGTTCCCATTCGGTGTTCATGGGTTCACGGCCGGGCTCGCGTTTGCGCAGCAGCAGCAAGTCGGTGAGGGCTTCCGTGCCGGCGGCGCGGCGGTGTGCTCCGCTGGGCAGGCGCACTGCGCCCACCAGGTCGGCCATCGCGCTCATCTCGCGCCTCGAGGTCGGGTTGGCCGCGTCCATGGTGAAACTGGAAGTCAGGACGGCGACGTAGCCGCCCGGTTTCACGGCCGCGAGGCTCTTGAGGATGAAGTGGTTGTGCATCGAATGCCGGGAGTCCGGGTTATGCGTCTTGTCGTACAGCGCGTTGTTGCTGAACGGGACGTTCCCTACTGCCAGATCAAAGGAGTTGGGCTTGACCGGGGTATCGGCAAAAGATTCGCTGCGGATGGTCGCGTGAGGGTACAGGCCGCGGGAGATGGACGCTGTCAGCGGGTCCAGCTCAACCCCGGTCATGCGGGCAGCTTCCGGAGCGAAGCCGATGAAGGTACCGGCTCCGGAGCCAGGTTCCAGCACCTCTCCCCCGGTGAAGCCCAGGCGCTCTACGGCTGACCAGATTTCCTTTACCAGTGCTGCGTCGGTGTAGTAGGCGTTGGTCGTGGTCCTTGATGCGGCGGCATACTCCCGCTCGCTCAGAACCTCGCGCAGCTGGGCACGTTCGGCTGCCCAATCGTCCTTGTCGAACAGCTGCGGCACTGCTCCCCAGCTGGACCACTGCGCCAGCGCACGCTGCTCATCTGCCGTCGCTGACCGCTGCTGCTCCTGCAGCTCCCGCACGATGCGGATCGCTTCAAGGTTCGCCGCGAAGCGGGCCTTCTGCCCGGACGGGGCAAGGTCTGCCTGGGACTGGGGACGGAACCGGCCGGCGACCTCGGCAGCTGCCGGCTCCGGCGACGGTTCGGGCTCTAGTTCTGCTCGTCCTGCTGGCTGGGGGCCGGTTCCATTTCCTCCGGTTCCTGGGGCAGGCCGTCGTAGATCATCTCCTGGTACACGATCTCTCGCGCCCGCAGCTTGGCCATGTTCACCAGGCCCACGTACTCCAGCGGGTTCTCCTGCCCGCGGGGCGGGATCAGGTCCTCGCTCAACGCCCAGATCCGGTCCTGAATCTCCCGCCCCAAAGTCGAAAAGTGTGTCTCTGGATCCGCTATCTGCGCGAAGCTCTCCGGGTCGTGATTCTTCATGGTTTCCATGGCGTGTCTGCCGTGCTCGTTCATTGATTACCTCTTCCGGTTCGGCCCACAAGGACTCCAGGCTCAGCTGACCCTCAATGTGGTTTTTCGATTTCCTCGGTGCCATGCGCGCCGCTCCCCCTCCGTTTGCTTCCACGCTAGCGAAGGCCTTTGAGGATTAACAGCCGGCCCGGCTACCGGCGAGAGGGATGAATTCGAGAAGCTGCAATCCTTTGGAGTTCTTCTTCAGTCAACAGATAGCTTTTCCTGCCAGCTTTTCGAGCGGGGTTTTGCTTCACCTCGCGGTACTCGGTCAACATACGAGAGTAGACGGGAATCGATTGGTGATGAGAGTTCCCGCGCTCTGGCCCAAGTACAAACTCCTCCTGCTCTGTCCATTTATCGTTCTCCACGAGAAAACGGACGTAGTCCGACATCTGGTTTTCCAGTGGGTCGTTGTGATCGAATCCATCGAACGTCAGTGCCCGACGCAAGGATTCGGCATTCTCTACTCCGTCTTCCTGCAGAGCATCCAAGCTGTAGAGCATCATGCGGAACATTTCGAGAACATCCATAACGAACTCGCAGTTACGCGCTGTCAGTTCTGGTCGAAGGCCAGCAAACTCCATCCAGTACTCGGTAGTGAAACCCCGTTCCAAGACTTTGGCACGCTCCAGCTGGTACTCCCTGTCCCCATCAACATCGTTCGCGTCATCAGGGAGCACGCGCCCAAGGATCCGATGAAGCAGAGACAGAGTGTGCCGGTCGAGAGCGGAAAGCGTTTCGGGCTGCAGCTCCTTCGTCCTGTCGCCTTTGCCCCCCTGATCTTCACGATATGCAAACACTGCATCCTGAAGACGATCTCGCACGAAGTCACTAAGAGTCTGTCGTTCTTCATCTGCCCTGGCCTGCAGGGCATCTCTTACTGCATCGTCTAGGCGAACCGTGATCGTAGCCATAACTCGTCCTTTCGTTATGTATTACATAGAAGACTACACGTAAGACGTTAATACGTGTAGTACGTTTGTTCTGCGGCAACGGGACGGAAGCTAATGAGGGAGAGCCAGGGCATGCACCAGGGGACAATTGAGTGGCGAATCATTGGCGAAGAACGCTTCAACCGAGTAGTCGAAGCGCTCCTTATGCGTATGTTCCATCAGCCCCCGGCGTCGAGAGTCGAAGTCATCGATGGGCGGGGCGGGGACGGTGGCATCGATGTAGCGGTGTACGTTGACGACAAGGTAGACCGGATATTCCAACTCAAGCACTTCCCTGAGGGGTTCTCGGGCGGGTTCCGAGAAAACAGGCGCCCGCAAATCAAGAAGTCGTTCGAAACCGCGTGGAAAAATCACCAGCCGCCTCGCTGGGCCCTTGTCTTTCCAGGAAACCCCACGGTCAACGAGAGCAAATTCGTGACCGTACTCGGGCAGAACAAGAAGGTCACAGCTACCGTGTGGGGCCAAGCCCGATTGGACAGCGAAATGGCTAAATTCCCGGATCTGCTGGCATGGGCCACCCGCGACAGCTTGGTGGAGACGCTGAAGACTTTCCACCAGGAAAAGGCGGCCCTGGAAGGACCTAACGACTTGGAGGATCGCGCCCGGGCACTTCACCAACTCGTTGATGGCCGCAGCGCCTACTGGGGCGTGGACTTCGGAGTCACTGAGCACGGCGTCACAAAGATTATTCGCGCCAAAAATCCGCGCGCTGCCGAGTTGGAGCCCTTGGGTTTCAGGTTCAACGTCAGCACCAATGATGAGGCCTTGAGCCGGAGTATCAAGGGGGTACTCGATTACGGCGCCCGTCGCAAGGTAGCTATCCCAGGTGCAGCCGTAAGCGACTTCTCGACAATAGGACCTGATTGGTTTCAGGAAGCCGGCGACGTTCAGCTGGTAGAGCTGCCCGCGGAGGAGTGTGTGCCGGCGGATCGCCCGATTCCGTTGAGTTTAGAATTTTTGGACAGCGCAGGATTCACCAGCGCGCGGCACCAAGGCTTCCTAACCCGCAAAAGCAGCGGTCTGAAGGGCATCGGATTCACTGCTCGCTTCTGCCGGGTACTTGAGCTCGACGCGGAGATTCCCTTCGACACTTCGGAGCCGGGGAACTTCAGTATCAGCCTGGATCTAGCAAATGCATCTGTATCGGATGCTAAGAACGCTCTGCGGATCATTGAGGAGTTCAATGAGGGTGCGTCCATACAGATTCTTTGGGACGGAAAGAAGCTTCTGAAGGCAGCTACAAACGAACAGATACTAGGGCTGGCGGACCCCGCTTCAGAGCTACTGATCGATGATCTTTCAGTACTGGAGAAGCGACTTAACGCAGCATTTGTCGTGCCCGTTGCAGTGACGAACCGGGAACGAGTCATGATCCGCATAGCCCGGCTGCTAACGGAGGGTCATGCTACGTGGCTTCCTCCAGAGATTTCCCTTACCGCGGAAATTTCAGATGACTTCCCTGATGAGCTTGCCCATCATCTCGCGGAGCACCGCGCAGTACTGATGCAAATTCCTGCCCTGCCAATCGAGATTCAGGGAAGCATGTTCAACATGGGTCCGGCGCTCCTACATCATCCAGACGCTGTGGTGCAAGATCATGAAGTAGTGCTCAAGGCTATTGCTGATGGCACGGCGGCAGGGATGACGGTGAAGTTTGATCCGGCCGATGAACAATTAATCCGGGTCATTCCAATGCCTGAGAACGGTATAACGCCGAAAGTTGTGGATTGGGGTCTTCCTGATATTCCCGTACCAGGTTTGGAACAGCAGAGCAGGGAAGACGTGGAACTTTTCGAGGAGCCCGATAGCGAGATGTAGCAGCGTGGCGCACTTTGCGGGTTAGCAACGGCGAGTTGGAGCATCTGCGCAAGCGCCAGATGCGGGAGCATCGAGCAATGGAAATGCTCGCCACACTCATGGACATTCTTAAAACTGTCGCACTGCCCCTTGGCATAGCAATCATCACTGCCCAGGTGACGCTCAATGCTGGGCGTCAACAAATTCGTGCTCACGCAGCTGAGCGCAACGAGAGCCGCCAGTATGAACATCAAAAACGCCTAGAGGACAACGACGCGTCAGCGCGTGCTGTCCGAGGGGAGACCATCGAAGCCATCAGTGACGCCATGGACCAATACGTAGAGGATGTTCGAAGCGAGAAGAACCCCACCACTGCAGCTGTAACCCGCTCACTCTTCCGCCTCTCCAGCCGCTGCTCTGCTGACCACCTGGCCGACACGTGTCGAAGCTATGTTGAGGACTCTGCTCGGGCCCCTGACCGCGGGCATGTGGTGGAGGCGATGCTCGATATCCGCCGGCGGTTACTCGGCTGGCATATCGGTCATCTCACTCTCGAAGACACTGAACGCCTCATACAGGAGGGCCACCGGGAACTAGTGGAGCACCTCGACGACGTCCGGGCGGCTGAGGGCGCGAGTTAGTGATGAGACGCTGACGCTGAGTATCTGGGCGGTCTCCTTGAGAGTTTTCCCTTGTCTGCGCAGCTGGCGGGCAGCCTCTGTTTTCGAGGGAGTCATTGTTCGAGGGCGGCCGCCAAGTCGCCCTCGTGCTTTGGCTGCCACCAGGCCGGCCTTGGTCCGTTCGGAAAGGCGGGACCGTTCGTACTCAGCGAGGGATGCGAACATGTCAAATATGAGCTTGCCATGTGCGCTAGTGGTATCGAGCCAAGGTTCAGCGAGGGAGCGGAAGCCTATCCCCCGCTGTCCAAGCACCGTCACGATGTCAGCCAAGTCCGCGGTGCTGCGGCCCAGCCTGGTCAGATCCGCAACTGTCAGGACATTACCGGGCTGTAGGTAGTCAAGGCATTCCTTCCAGCGCGCCCTGGCCTGAGTGGCGCCGGACGCGTACTCCTGAAACACGCGCACTGCCCCTGCGGCGACGAGTGCATCCACTTGCGAGTCCAATGACTGCCCGCGGGTGCTGACCCTCGCATACCCAATTGCATTTCCCGACACGTCAAAAAGCCTTCACTTTGGGTTTTGACCAGTTTTCATTTCGACAACCAGTTTTGACCAACAATACGAGTGATTTTTAGTCTTTTTTCGAAGGCGTGCCGGATGTCGGTCAGAAACGGTCGTTATTGAGGCACGCTTGGCCGTGGGCAAAATACTTCTTGGCCCAAGGACTGGGCAGGGGCCAGTGCGCTAACTAACCTCTGGTTATGGATGAATCAGCCCTCAGGGCCCTTCGCGCGGGCACTGGGCCCTGGAGTAGATTTCGGGCATATCGAAATAGCGAGGACCGGCTGGATCTCACCGGAGCTCGCCTCGCCGGCGCGAACCTTAGCGGAGAAGACCTAAGCAATGTGGACCTGAGCGGAGCAGACCTCACCGGGACGAACCTGGCTAGCGTTTCCCTTGAATATGCCAACCTCACAGGCGCGAACCTGAGGAGCGCGAATCTCACAGGTGCCATCCTTTATCGTGCGAATCTCACCGATACGAAACTCACAGGCGCCGTCCTCACACGAGCCGAACTCGGCAGAGCAAATCTGACTGGCGCCGATCTTGCCTCTGCTGATTTCAGCGCTTCAGACCTCGGTCGGGCCAACCTCACCCAAGCGTTTTCCCCGCAAGCGGATTACACGGCGGCAGACCTACATGGCGCGATCTTCACCGGGGCAAATCTCACAGAATCCAAGCTGATTCATACGACACTCTCAGAAGCCGTACTTACTCGAGCAGACCTGACCGGGGCTGACTTCAGCGACGCTATCCTCATTGGGGCTGACCTCTCCCACGCACAGCTCCTTGACGCGAACTTCGCTAGAGCGACGTTTGATGACAAAGGACTGCAAGCTCCCCCCCTCCACGACCGAGCCAATGCGGAGGCGGAATTTTTAGAACCGGGAGCCATCCGACTTCAATCGGACCTTCCTCCTAACGCCGATCCTGAAGTACTTGCTAGATTTGCGGCCTCCGCGGCCGTCATCGCCCGATTAGCATCGCAAGTAGGTAGCCAGCTAGAGCGCAGCCTGTTTGGGGAACCGTCCCCAGAAACGAACCGTGGCGTCCTGGTCACGACAACCGAAGCTGACACTGCTGTTATCAGAATCAGTCGCGCCCACTATGGGAGCCCCTGGTGGATGGACTTGATTGAGACCGTGCCCCCCGCGGTCCAAGGTGCCGCGGTTACAGCTGCCGGATCCACCGCGGCATTTCTCTTGCGAAAACGAAGCCAAGGGCTCCTTTCCCTCTTGCTAACACTCGCTCGGCGTCAAGAGCGAGAACCGTACATGGAGGAACGTGTCCTCGAGCAACAGGGGCGGCTTGTAGACCGACAAATATCAAACGAACGTAAGGGTGCCGACCATGCTCAGGAGCAACTGCGCAGGATGCAGGCAGAGGATGCTGTCGCCCGCTACAAGCGACTGCAGATTGAACCGGCAACCGAATATGAGCTTGAAGAACGCATCAACGAGGCTGTGACCGACGGGGAAGCAAAGGCCGCGCTCCTCAAAGCTAGCCCCGACATTACGCCCCTCATAGAGAACGGCCTGACCGTCATCGTTTCTTCGGACGATGAGAATGCCTAAACAGGCAGGGTGGCGTTGATCTGCTCAACCCTGTTGCTTCGCTTGCACTTTCAGGTTGCAGCTGCATTACATCAGGTCATCGCGCATCAATTGGCCCCAACATCCCCATAAGGCTGTCAAAGGCGACATAGGCTGAAGCCCATGGCTCCTCGTCCCAAATGGTGGCACGCCCTGCAAGCTTCCAAGGGGGAAGTTCGGCTCGCGGTCGACCTTTATAACCGTTCTGGAAACGAACGACAGCTTGAAGCGTTCATCGTTCACATGAATCTTGGTTGGACGAAGCTACTGCAGGCACGCACGGAATATGACGGCGGCGATCTGTACGAACGCGATGGACGCGGGTGGCGCAAGAAGCACCCTGAGGGTGGATACCTTTATAAGCCCCTTCGGACGCTACTCGGAGAGCAGTTTTCCAACGCAGACCCCTGCCTGAGCAACATCACCTTCTTTCAGGGCCTTCGGAACCAGATAGAACATCGCCATGAGGCCAAAATTGCCGCCCTCGTTGCAGGTCGTACCCAGGCCCTCCTGATCAACTACGAGCAAACGCTGGTGGAGTGGTTCGGACAGGACGAAGCATTAGGTTCAGAGCTTCGCTTCCCCTTGTTCGTATCGACAATCACCGACGACGCGGCCACAGCGGTCAAGGCGCTACGGGCCCAGATACCGCGGGGAGTCCTCGACTGGGTTCAGGACTTCGATGCCTCGCTCGAACCTGGCCTGACAGCCGACCAGCGCTTTGACTTCAGGATCTACCTCGTGCCGCACAAGGGCCCTAAAACCCAGGCCGATGCCTCTATGACCTTCGTGCGAGAAGAGGAACTTACCGAGGACCAACGTGCGGTGCTCAACCAGGTGCAAACCATCATTCGGGAAAAGCGCGTGTCTGTCGAAGACCTAAATGGGCTGAAGGCCGGCGAGGTGGTTGAACAAGTCGACGTACGCCTGGACTCAACATTCAACATGCATATGCACACACAGGCCTGGAAGTACTACGCGATACGGCCGCCTTCCGATTCGACGGACCGCGCTGCCACGAAACCTCAGTTTTGCTATTACAACGGCACCTTCGAGCAGTACATCTATACGCCTGCGTGGGTGGAATACCTTGTGCGGCACCTAGCTAATGCCGAGGAGTACGCCGCCGTGCGAGCGTGGCGCCCAGCGAATACGGAGCCTAGGCCGTGAGGTGTCAGAACGTCAGAATGGCATACGACGCCCCCACCCTCGTTTCCCAGGCAACTAGCCCGGGAGTCCACGAACAATATCCCAAACCACAGGGATTAGAGCAGCGATCACTACGCTTACAGTATTTACCCACAACGGACCGTTCCCAGCCTTCCGTTCTCTAGGTCGTGCTGCGTTCATTCTGAACCACCCCCTGCCCCAACATATCGGCGTGCTTTTGAAGGATCTCGCTAAGGTCGATCGTCCCTTTGGACGGCAGACTGAACGGGGCTTTGAGGCTGTAGTGGCGCTCCGTAAACGTGATTTGCGCCGTTGAGTAATCCTCTCTAGTGCGGTCCTCCGAGGAAATCAGGTTGTGCGCTCTCAGATCATTGAAACCTTCGGTGAGAACATCTCCTGAGAACCCGTACCACTTCTTGACGAGGTTGCCTGGTAGGTAGAAACCGGGACGTAGAGACCGGGCAACTAGAAGGACCGCCTTGCCCTGAACGGTTAACTTTCGATACCAGTCATCCGACCAGTACTCCAGTGGAAGCGTGAAGTAGTTGCCGGATGGGGCTGTATACGGCTCGCCGCTTCCGCTTTCGTGAAGCGTGGTGATTTTTGCTTGCTTGGATTCCCTTTCTCGGAGAACGAGCTTTCGGGAGGCAAGCCTGGCCCAGCATCGGGAAACAGCGTCCTTCCCGTACGCCTCATCGCCGAGTCCCATAGCCCGTGACCAAACGGCTGCGTCTCGTTTGGTGTCCCAGGGTTCGGCGGATGCTGCCAAGCGGTGAAGTAAGTAGAGATCCAGAGAGCGCCCGTTGCTAGAGTTGATGAGGGCACCCAGAGCACCTGGAATTTTTCCCTTGCCGTCCTGGCGTTGAACGAAATCGGTCCGAATAGGTACGTTCTTCCTCCGTTTCGAGTCAGTCAGAAGTGCCTGCACCGACTTGTCTTGAAGTTCTTTCCATTGCTGTTTCATGCACTGATCTAAGCACTATCAGCCGATTTGAGTTGGCGGATACCATCCGCTGAACTGTCGTTTCAGCGGATGGTATATAACGACCGTTAACAAATTCCACATAGCAATACCGTTGCAAACGCCCGTTAACAATGCCAAAAGGCCAACCGGCGTTTAAGCGCAAGCCCGCCGCGGCGAGGGTATGCAGCTATTGCGACTTTAAAAACTTTGGTTGGAATTCGAGACCGCCTCCGCCCCCGGCCTCCGGGGCCAGCCACGGAGCCGCCATAGTCTGTGCAGCGGACGCCCGGGTGGTGCACAAAGTAGGGAAGGACCGGCACCAGTTCACGGTGCCGGTCCTTCCTGGGTTTCCCTCTGCAAAGGAAATCTGTGTTTCAGCGTAGCTGAATTGCGGGTGCTGCTGCCACGGGATGGGGATCTTCGTTGTTCCTGGTCCCGCGGGGAATTGGTTTCTGGGGTTGTGTCGCGTGGAGCGGCGGTCCGCCGCTGGTGAGTAGTTGCTGTGGTTCGCCCTAGCGGCGGACCGCCCCACTTTGGGAGGTTCCCGGTCCGCCGCTGGTGGTTGGTGCCTTGCCGGGCGGTTGGTTACCGCCCGGCAAGGGTCCTCTACGCGGCTTCGGTGCTGGTTTCCTTGCCGCTGTCGATGATGATCTGTTCAGTCTCGGATGCGGTGTAGCCCCAGGTGACCAGCTGGTTGAGGTAGTCGCGGTGGCTTTGGTGCGGTGAGCGCCATGAGTCCTTGGCGATGGTCTTCTCGTATCCTGCGCAGATCAGGGCGATCAGGGAGAACTCGGGCCTGTTGGTGGTGTGGGCGACGTGGTCGCGGAGCGGGTTCCAGCCCCAGCGTCCTGCCTTGTCTTCGGTTTTGGCTCCGATCATGTCGGCGGCCACTTCGCCCTGGTAGCCGCTGGCGGTTTCGGGGTGGTGGGTGATGGCGTGGACGGTGAAGTACTGCCATCCCTTGGGTGCCTGCTTGCGTGCGAGCAGGGTTTTCACGAACTCGCGGCGGACGACACCAGCGGATTCCATGGCCTTGTTGTTGGCGATCAGGGTCTTCCGCTCTGCTTTCTGTTCCTCGGTCATGGGGCCGGACTGTGCGGGGCGGCCGCCGTCGTCGCGTTCGTGGCGCGGGGTGAAGCCGAGTTCCTTCCAGCCGTTGATGACTGGTTTGGCGGAGTGGTGGCCTTGCCAGTTGCGCTGGATGACGTAGGCGTTGGCGTCGTCCTCGGTGGCGGGTTCTCCGTCGGCCCGGTTCGCGGCCGAGACGTACAGGGCTTCTTCGTCCGCGTAGTGGCCCGCGTCCTCCACGATGGTCTTGCCCTGGCCTTCGAGTTCGGCGACCAGCGCGGCGCGGGCGGCGGCGATGTCCCGCTTGTCCCGCAGGCGCTGGGTGACGTGCAGGAGCATGTCGGGTTCGTCGGCGAGGACTGATTCGAGTTCCTCGGTCGCGTCGGGGTCGTCTTCAAATTCGGCCAGAATCAGGGCTTCTTCGATGGTGCATCCCTTGCCCAGGGCGGTGTCCCCAGCCGTGGTGGACTTGGCCTTCAGGGCATCCTCGACATTGATCTTGGTCCGCCCGGTCTTCTTGGCGATCTGTGCCGCTGAGACGCCGATCAGGGAGAGCTGGTGGTAGGCCTCGGCTTCGTCGGCCTCGGTCAGCGCGGAGCGTTGGATGTTCTCGACCACCTGGGTGAGGATGCGTTCTGCTTCCTCGGGGCTGTCGGTGACCATGACGGGGATCTCGGGGCGTTCGGCTTCGACGGCTGCGCGGGTTCGGCGCTGTCCTATCAGGACGTGCACGGTGCCGTCTTCCTTGCGGTGCGCGATCACGGGCTCGAGTACGCCGTGTTCCTTGATGCTGGCCACGAAGGCAGGGGTGAGCGCGGCGTCTTTGCGGACGTTGACGTCGATGGTCAGGGTCTTGGGGTCGAGCATTTCCAGCGTGGGTGTGGTGTTCATGGTGTTGCTCCTTTTGCAGAGGATTCCGGTGGGTGGGGCGACCAATGGTGACCGGCCAGCTTCCCTCTCCCCCCGTTGTTTTTTGGCTGCTGGCGGAGCTTGCGGAGCTGTGCCCGACGGAGGCCCGTCTACCCGCCAGGGCAAAGGACGGGAAATTCCTGAAGGAAATAAGCGAGGAACGAGCGCCGCAAGGAAATTCCAGGCCTGCAGGCCCCGACGAAGGAGGGGCTAGACGGGGTGGAGCGGGCACGTACGATCCGAAGGACAGCAGTCAAAAAACGTCGTAGACACACCAGGTCCAGGGACGGCGGAGCCGGCACTGGACCCAACAGCCGGCCGCGCCAGCGGACGACCGAATCAGTGTGAGCCCTGCGAGCACCATTCTTTGTCCTGCGCCCTATTGGACTTTTCCTGGGCCGGCCAGGAGGCTGGGCGCGTCCGGGCGGCAAGGTGATGAGCGTCAGTCTTTTCGGGATTGGCGGGCCGCCGCCGGCGACCACCGCGGCAACTGCACCGTTGCGGCGGCCCGCCCGGACCTGGGCCGGCAGGCAGGTGGCCGGGAGCTTTCCGTTCCCGGCCACCTGCCTGGTTCTTAGGCGGAGAGTTGGGCGTCGAAGAGGTCTTCGGCGAGCCCGACGAGGTAGTCGGGGACGTCAGTCTCTTCGCCATGAGTGCCTTGGCCCAGGAAGACCACGTCACCGCAGAAGATGTCGTTCAGGTAAAGCCCGGTTTCGCGGAAGAGGTGTCCTGCGCGGATGTTCGCGGGCAGGTTGATGATCTTCCCTTCCTCGTTGAGGTAGGCGTGCCATTCGCCGCGGGTGATGGCTTCGATATTGCCTTCGACCAGGGCCTGCAGCGTGGGCAGGGATGGGGTGATGGTTTCGGTACGGACGGGCTGGGACAGCCGGGCCGGGACGATCAATGCGGTGCAGGTGGTGCTCATGGTCATGCTCCTTTAGGAAAGTTTGGGGCTGTACTGCTTAGGCGGCGTGGACGGCGTAGGGCATCCGGTACCGGCTGGGCAGTTCCGCCGCGGCTTCGGGCAGGTCGGCCGGGCCGTGGGCCTGCCCGTTCTTCCAGTGGAAGAACGCCTGCTCGGTGATGGCGTCCCACTGCCGGGCTTTGGTCCGGTAGTAGGTGGTTTTCACGTCGCCCTCGCAGTAGGTTGCGACGCCGAACAGGTTGCCGATGGAATCGGCGGTGCGAATGGCCGCGACCATGACGTAGGGCCACTGGCCAAGGTCCCAGCCCTCGCTCCCCCAACTGGGGATCACGGTCCAGCCGTGTTCGGCGATAAGGTCCATCCAGTCGTACCCGCCGTTGGCGTGGTAGTCGCGCAGGACCGGGGCGTCGGTGATGACCTCGCCGGTATCGGCGGTGGTCACCGTCTCGGTGGTGATCGCGTTCATGGTGTTACTCCTTTTGCAGAGGAATGTGGTGGGTGGGGCGACCAGGGGTGACCGGCCAGCTTCCCCTCTCCCCCCGTTGTTTTTTGGTTGCTGGCAAGCTTGCTTGCTCGGCGGCCGACGGAGGCCCGTCTACCCGTAGGGCAAGGCCGGGAAAATCCTCGGAGGAAATAAGCGAGGAACGAGCGCCGGACAGGAATTTCGCGGGTGCAGGCCCCGACGAAGGAGGGGCTAGACGGGGTGGAGCGGACGCCTAGAATCCGTAGGACAGCAACCAGAAAACGTCGTAGACACACCAGGTTCAGGGGTGGCGGAGCTCTGCGACGGCGCCCCTGAACCCAACAGCCGGCCGCGCCAGCGGACGCCCACCAGGGTGAAGCGCAGCGGAACCCGCAGCGCGCCCCGCGCGCTGCTTCTGCGTAGGGTGGGCGTATGAATGACCCGGAAGCGCAGCATCCCGGCGGTCGTAGTGGCCGCCCACGGACCGGGCCGGACTATTCACGGATTCAGCGGATCCTGGTGTTGATTTTCACGGCAGCCGCAGCTGGCTGCTGGGTGCTGGTGGCGGCAGACCTGGCTGTAGGGCGGCCGGCGGGAGGCGATGTCTTCATCGCCGCGCTCAACACTCTCGCGGCCGCAGCGTTTTGGTGGATGGCTGCGAGCAACGGCGCGAGATAGGAAAGGCCGGCACTTGTGTGTGCCGGCCTTTCCGGGTTTTCCCTCTGCAAAGGAAATCTATGGGTGCGGCGTCATTGCCGCGGGTGTCACTGCTCGTCGAGTCGGTGGTCTTTGACGGGCCGGTCCACGGGTCCTGTGATCGGTCCTGCGGTTAGCAGGCTCAGTTCCAGGATGTCTTCCAGCGGGCTCGCGTCCGGGGCAACGGTGTCGTCTTCGGTCATGCGGAAGGGGTCAGCCACGTGCGAGGCTCCTTGACTGTCTGGGATGGGCGTCGTCCCTTCACAGTATCGGTTGTTCCTGCAGCCCGGCTGGAAGTCGCGGCGCCCGCGGCAGCGTCCAACGCGGCCGGAGGAGCCCTGGCGGGGGAGGCCGCCGCGCACCTGGGAAACCCAAACAGGTAGGCCGAACCCCTTTGTGTGGGGTCCGGCCTACGGGTCTAGCGGCTCAGTTGTCGGTCATACGCCTTCTTCGGGTCGCGGGTGCAGTCGGCGAGCAGGCCGCGGTTGACCAGTTCGCCAAGGAGTTCGGCGAGTCGGTAACCGTCGACGTCCTCCAGTGCGAGCTTGAAGTAGCGGGCGGCGAAGCTGGACTTTCCTTTGAGCCATTCCAGCCAGCCCATCAGGCACAGCATCGGTGCGCGCTGCCCTTCAGGGGTAGCCTTCATGAGTTCGAACGCCACTTCCTGGGCGGTGTCCACGCGGGCCCAATCAGGGCGGGTGAGGAACACACCGAGCATGACGGAGGTGAACTGGTCGGGTGCGTGGGTGATGATGTCACCCATCATGTAGTCCCGGACGGTGGGGTGCTGCAACGCTCCTGCCAGCTGGTGCGCGGTCTGGGTGGTCAGGCTCTTGGGGTCATCGAGCACCTTTGCCCACGCTGCGCGGCTGGCTTCCAAGTCCTCGGGCCAGCCGTCGGGCTTGTGCGCGGCGATCGCCTCGCGTGCTGCCTCGTCCCCGGTGAACGGTGCCGGTGCGGTGAAGCCGGTAACGGCACTCCCCCGGTAGATCAGGGCGGCGTTGCCGGTACTGGTGGTGATGGCGTCCAGTGACTGGTTGGGGCAGCAGCTGGTGTCCATGCAGTGGTAGTTCCGCCACAGTTCGGAGGTCACCAACCATGCGTCCTGCAGTGGCATCCCGGCGGTTTCCAGTTCGGTGCGCAGGGCCTCCACGTGCCCGGAGTACGGGCGCGGATCCTCGGTGGTGTCCTCATCGGTGTAGATCACCAGAAGGCTGCCGGTGGCTGCGTCGTCGGCCGTCAGGTAGCTGACGATGGTTTGGGCATAGCCGACCGGGTCCTGCCCGAACGGTGCATCGACGCGCAGGGTCGCACCGAGCTTGTTACCCTGCATGGTCAGGGCGACGAAGGACTCCGTAGGGGTTTGTCCCAGCGTGTGCGGGATGAAGGCCAGGATGTCGGCGGGGCCGGTGAACCTGATGGGGTCGTTCATGGTGTTGCTCCTTTTGCAGAGGATTCCGGTGGGTGGGGCGACCAATGGTGACCGGCCAGCTTCCCTCTCCCCCCGTTGTTTTTTGGCTGCTGGCGGAGCTTGCGGAGCTGTGCCCGACGGAGGCCCGTCTACCCGCCAGGGCAAAGGACGGGAAATTCCTGAAGGAAATAAGCGAGGAACGAGCGCCGCAAGGAAATTCCAGGCCTGCAGGCCCCGACGAAGGAGGGGCTAGACGGGGTGGAGCGGGCACGTACGATCCGAAGGACAGCAGTCAAAAAACGTCGTAGACACACCAGGTCCAGGGACGGCGGAGCCGGCACTGGACCCAACAGCCGGCCGCGCCAGCGGACGCCCTCATTCTGGGTGGAGCGCAGCGGAAACCAGGGCTTTTCGTGTGCCCGGGTTGTGCCCATTGGCGGGCAGGTGGAGCCCTCCGCACAGCTCAAAGCTGTCCCCACTGGGTACAACCCGGGTCCGCACTGTCGTACCCCTCCCCCAGGATGGGAGTCGGCGGCCCGCACCACGGCCGCCGTTCTTTGGCGTGTCTATTCGAATATATGTTCTAAGGTTGTGGTATGTCCTCCGAAGAGTTCGCGGCCGCGCTGCAGGCGCAGTACGCACGGCGGGCCGGCCCAATCGGACTGACCGTGGAAGAGCTCGATTTCGAGCACTTCCCGGCCAAAAACGGGTATCCAGGGATCCCGGTGAAGGCGTGGATCCGGTTCCCGAACTGCGCCGAGCTAGTGGACGGCGAAGTCTTCGCCTGGACAGCCAAGGCAGCGGAAGTGACGTGGAAGGACGGGCCGGTCACGTACCGGACCTGGGTGTGGAGTTCGGCGGTCACCCGCCGGGAAGAAATGATGAACAGGAATTTGGGAGAGCGGACCCGTGGCAAGAACATCAACTGACAACCCCTTGGATGTGCCGGTGCAGGTCCGGTTTACCGCCAAAGGCATCCCCCTAGCGGTCAGGTATGACGGCCGGATCTGGGCCGTGGCCGCGGAACCGGTGCGCTGGTTCACCCGGGCGGACTGGTGGAATACCGCCAAGCGGGCACCGGTCGGGTGCGGTGACCTGGTCAGCGTTGAACACTGGCAGATCCAAGTCAGGCTGACCTCGACGTCGGCGCTGCGCACATTCGATCTGCGCCGCGACCCGTTGTCCGAGCAATGGCTGCTGGCAGCCATCACGGACGAGGGGGCGGCCGCCGCCTAAGCCTGACAGCCCTGGCGGCGGTACCGTGGCTGTCATGACTGAGGACGTGCCGGCCACGCTGCGTCCGCCCGTGCCCCTGGCGCTGGCCAAAGCAGTTGAATCGGTGCCGGCGGAAGCTGCACTGCCCGGCGGCAGCGTCTACGAGCCCAAGTGGGATGGCTTCCGGATGTGTGCCCTCGTGGGGGCTGGCGGGGTGTCGTTATGGTCGCGCCAGGGCAAGGACTTGACGGGGTATTTTCCGGACCTCGCGGAGGCATTGGCGGACCAGGTTCCCCCCGGATGTGTTCTCGACGGAGAAGCAGTCATGTGGACCGCTGACAGGCTGGATTTTGACGCCCTGCAGCGCCGCCTTGTGGCCGCAAGAGCCGGCCTGCCTGCCTTGGTCCGGGACCGCCCGGCCTCGTTTGTTGCCTTCGATCTGCTGGCCGTCGCCGGACACGACATCAGGGAAGCGCCCCTGTCCCAGCGACGCGAGCTGCTCGAGCAGCTGGCCAACGATTGGGAGCCTCCGCTGAACCTCTCCCCCACAACAAGGGACCGCGCCCAGGCCCTCACATGGTTCGAGGAACTGCACCACGCTGGCTTGGAAGGGCTCGTCGTCAAAGGCGCCGCCCAGAGCTACCAGCCCGTACGCCAGTGGGTAAAGGTGAAACGCCGCGAATCCGTAGACGTGGTGTGCGGTGCCGTCATAGGCCCACTGGACCGGCCCCAATATATTGTCGCCGGCCTGCCGATTGAGGGCGGGCTGCGGATCGTTGGACGCTCTACGGCACTTACCGCCAAGGCCGCTCGGGAGCTGTCCGCTTACCTTCACAAGCCGCATAGCTTGCACCCGTGGCCGGAGGTCATCACAGAGACCATGCTGAACAGATTCAGTAAGGACAAAGGCCCCGTGGCACTGACACTAGTAGAGCCCCTAGTGGTGGAAATTTCCGCCGACGTTGCTTGGACGGGTAACGCCTTCCGGCACTCAGTCAGATACCGGCGGCCGCGCCCGGAACTAGCGGTGCGGGACGTACAGCTGCCGGACCGGTAATCCGGCAGCTGCCGCCTTTTGGTCAGGGCTGATCGCAGTCTTGGGACAAGAGCACGATGAGACGCGTGATGTTCAGAGCGATGTTCACGATGAAGCTCATCGTTTTCCATGGCGTCTGTCGCTTTGGACGGGCCATGCGGCTTTCCTTTCCTTGTTGGAAGGAGCCGTTTTTGTCCGGAGTGGCTGCCAGGCAGCATCAGGACTTACCCTAGGTGTGTATTGCTCAATACAACGCCTGAGTGTAAACGGTTCCTTTTCGGCTGGCTCAGGATTGCTGAAGCCCGTTGGCGCGGGCTTCATGCATTTAAGTCAGCTGCCAAAGTCAGCCGCTCTGCCCGGCCGCACGATCCGCTGGGAATCAATTTCGGCACGAATGTCGCGGTCTGTCATCAGCACAGCTCCAAATTACCGTATCGGTTATCCACAGCCGCACTTTCCCGTTGTTGCTGTGCCCCAGTGGGGCTAATGTTCCGAACGCTCAGAGTGCATAACAGGGCACAGATCGGGCGGCCTCGTGCACCACTCTGCCCGCCACATCGGCCCGTCAATTAGCGTCCGGCTCGACCAGTTCAGGCCCGTTGTTGCGCACGCTGTTGACCCTGGTGCTAACGACCCGTGGGACCAGGGTCGGCTCGGGCAGGGAATCGAGCATTGGATGTCCGCCTTGTCGGTGAGGTCCGGGTCCAGCCACTCGGCGTACCGGCTCCTTGGGATGATGACGGGGCTTCGGTCATGGACGTGTCCCAGCGCGTCCTGGGCGGTTGTGGTGAGCACTGTACAGCTAAGCAGCCAGCGGCCGGGGTCGTCCTCGGGCAGGGATGGATCCGCCCACCATTCGTACAAGCCGGCGAAGCCCAGCAGGGGCTCTTTTGGCTAATGCTGAGGATTGACACAAGTGGGTTAACTGCTCGCTCCCCCGCCGGAGGCTGCCCATGCACATCCAGCGCTACCATGGCTGCAGTCGCAAACTGGGTGCAGGACCCTCGCGCGACCAAGAAGATTTCATGCCATAAGCCACGCCAGAATTCCTATTGGAAACCAAAGCCGAGCCATGGCTGGCGTCACTGCCTGCCGCCGCATTTGACACTCTGTATGAGAGCGCGTATAGAGCCAAACCCTGCTTCACATACATGGACACGCTGCCGCTCGGACTGGCGACGCAATGAACGCCCATATACGCAGGCCGACCAGTCATACTGCCGGTGTCCTAACGGCGGCTCCAACCATTAATCCCGTACGGTCCACAATTGAGAATCCAATTGGAAATATCACCTGAGGCCCCGTAGGCACCCTCGCGGGACATCTCGTCGCCCATATAACGTGCCGCGCCACGGGGGGACCCATCCAATCAATTGCGGTGTCTCATATGCGTGTCACTGCCGTCATTCCCGAAGAAGTGCACATAGCGTTGACAGCAGGACAATATGCCCCCACCGAGTAGGAGAGTTACCGGCCGATGGCACGATCTCTGCAAACCCCCGTACCGCCGAAACCCCAGGCAACGCGCGCCATCGACCGTGTAGTCTCCCTAGCGAACGGCAAGGGCGGAGTGGGCAAGACGACAACAGCAGCCAACGTTGGCGGGTACGTGGCCCTAGCTGGCTCCCGTGTGCTCCTGATCGACCTTGACCCTCAGGGCGACTTGGCTCGCGACCTCGGATATGAGCGCCAGACGGGCAGGGAATTTTTTCAGGCCCTCATCACCGGGACGCCGCCGATAATTCTGCGTAACGTGCGGGAAAATCTGGACGTCATCCCTGGCGGCCAGGACTTGGAAGACCTTCAGGGACTTATGGTGTCCCGCTCCAGCCGCTCCGACGCCGGCGACTTCGGCGACATGCTGTACGCCGTCCTAGCCCCGTTGGCAGACGATTACGACTTGGTCCTGATCGACACACCGCCGGGGGAGCGGATCCTCGTGGAGGGCGCCTTCGCGATCTCCAGCGCCGTCGTCATTCCTACCCGCTCCGATGATGCGAGTATCGACGGTGTCGAACGCATCGCACGCCGCTTCATGGCTGTACGTGACCGGAACCCATCTCTTCAATTGGCGGGGATCGTCCTGTTCGGTGTCGGACCGCGCTCCCTTCGCTTGGAGCGCAGCGTCCGAGAAACGCTGGAAGAAATGCTCGGCACCGTCGCCCCAGTCTTCGAAACCCGCATCAGGAACCTGGAAAGCGCAAGCGCCGATGCCCGTCGCAAAGGCCTGCTCTTCCACGAACTCGAAGGTGCCGTTACTGACGCTCAGAAGAACCGCCTGAAGGCGCTCCGGGCGGGTGAGAAGCCGGCGGACGGCTTCTTTTCACGCAATGCTGGCGGACTGGCTGAAGAGTACGAGCAGCTGACCGGGGAGATCCTCGCCCGACTGAACGAGATCGAAAGCGGGAACCAGGCATGAGCGAGCGACAAAGTCTTGCCGGGGCATTCGCGCCTGTAGCGCCTGCCCGGGGCGCAGCACTGCAAGGGTTGCTTGCTCCAAAGCGGGGGAGGGGAGAGCCCACCCCGGAACCCAACCCCAAGGAGACCCCGGAGGCGCCGGCCAGGAACCTTGTACAGGCGCCGCCAGCAGCAGCGCCCGGCGCTGATACGCAGGTGCCTACTGAACAGCCAGGGGCAGATGATCCCCGCACTGAACAGGCGACTGTGGAGGAGGCGCCCCTGGAGGCGATACGGGCGCGGGAGGAGTCCAAGCCTTCCTTAGTCAAAACCCCGAATGCCACCAAACGGCAGCAGCCCGCTTCCAAGAAGGCGACTAGCGCGGCCAAGGCGTCCGAGCTCGCTCCCGGGGCTCTGCGCAATGTCGGGGTTTACCTGCCGCCAGCGCTCCTGGCACAGCTCAAGGACGCCGTCTATCAGGAGCGGACCACATACGCGGACCTGTTGATCGATGCATTCGAAGCCGTCGACGACAAACAGATCGCGAGGGAGTTCACCTCTGTCACCACGCTGACCAAATCCGGCATGCCTAGGCGCGCTCCACGGAAACGAGGAGAGGCCGGCATTCAGATCCAACTGCGCCTCGACGGACTTCAGGTTGCCTGGCTGGATGAGAAGGTCACTGAGTTTGACGCACCGTCGCGCAGTGCGCTGGTCTCGACCGTCTTCAAGCTTCATATCCAAGGGAAGCAAAGAGCGGGGGAGTAGTCCTGCCTCCCGGAAATCTAGGTCATCCCTTCCCATAGTACTTATGGCATGTCTTATGGCATGACATGAATGACCAAGGTACGTCCCGGGGTACAGGTACGACAGCTATCTCGCTGCACGCGCAAAACACTCCAGGTGACCACATCGGCTTACTACTGACCGACTTTGATGCTGCCTACCCCGCTCTGTTGAAAGCCATGTCGGACAGCGACCATTCATCAGGGGGCCCCTCAAACAGTTCCCAGGGATAGTCATCATCGGGGGAGAGCAGTTGCGGAACGCAGTCCACGTTCTTTGCGAGCCATTCCCGCCAGACAATCCGGTCGTTGCGATACCGCTGCAACTGGAGGGCCACAGCTTCGAAGACCCCGAACTGTTCAGCGAGCTGCCTCAGCGAGGTGCCAGCGACGATTGACCAGACCCGGCCTGCGCCGCGGGAAACCAGGTTCCAGGCGGCAAGAACCTCCAGGGCCTCGTGCACGGCGGACCGGGACAACCGGGTGACGCGCACGATGTCGGCTGTCGCCATGACGGAGGAGTGTTCCAGAGCTTCGTAGACGAACGCGGCCGGCAGCCCCAGTTCCCGAAACACCGGGCGGAGGGCATAGATCTTGCCTTTCTGCCAGGAAGCGTCTTCGGCGACTGCCTTCAGCTCTTCAGGAACCGTCAGCATGTAAAGGTCCCCCTTGGTTCCACGGGCTTCTTCAACGAGAGTGATCAGGGGCTCCTTCTCGCCACGTAATTCCCGCAGGTGCACGCCGACTGTGGTGTGATCGAGGCCTGTAGCGACCGCGATGGACCGAACGCCGAATTCGATAAACCGAGAAGCTGTCATGTGTGCTGCCTCACCCAACGCCCTAAGCACCATCCGTCGTGCCATTCCCGTCCTGGATTCCTGGTAGTTCACCTCCCTGATGCGCAGGGCATTTCGCCAGCTTCGGATGAACCGATGCTCCGCATCGGGGTTAGAAATTGCAGGGACCCCCTTTACCCCTGCCGCCTGTGTAGGGGGCTGGCTTGTGGGGGATCTGCGGACGTTGTCATTTGGGTTGGTTTTTGCGGGTTTTTTGCTCAAGTAGCTGAGGGCTTTCATCCAGTCCCGGCGCAGGGCAGGGAGCCGGTGGCGGGCTGGGTACCGGGCGTAGAAGGAGGCCAGGCCAGGCCAGGTTCCCTGGAGGATGCGTCGCTCCACGTCAACGAGCTCTAGGCCGGCGGCCGCGGCGCCGACGATGACTGCCTGGCGCGCGTCCGAGTCCGAGGCGTACCGGTTGGTGTCATACATGCCGGTCTGGGCAAGTACCTGCATGGCCCTCGACATGCGCCCCACGGGGTGGTCCACGACGGGTGCAGAAGAGGATGCCGGGGTGAAGGTCTCTTCCTGGCGGAGTGCCCTGACGGCTTTGATCTCGGCGGACAGATCCTTGGTCATAGCGGCCCAGACCGCTGCGCTGTTGGGCCGACGGGCGATGTCATAGGCCATGGACAGGCTCATCGCCAGTTCCTGGTGGCCGCCTCGCTTATGCGGTGAGCCGGGTGTTCGCATGCAGCCATGGAGCAGGTTCTGGTGCGGGGTCTTGTCCAGGCTCCGGTACCGGGTGCCCAGCGCCTCGACAACATCACGCGCTTCGGAGAAGGTGACCCGACGCGCCAGTGGGATGTAGACGTGGCGGCCGCCGTTGGGGGAGTAATCCTCAATCCACCGGGCGCCCATCGAATGCAACCAGGTCTGGACCGCGCGGACGTCGGCCTGGACCCAGTCTGTACCTGCTACCGAGGAGTCAAAGTCGAGGAAAATCGCCGCGCAGGTGCCGTCCTTGCCAAAAATTCTCACGGCCGCAGGCAATGAGGGGAGCGTTTCGGTTAGGTTCCGTTCGTGTCGTTGCGGGTAGGTCTTGCCCCCATCCCGGGACAACCGTACGCGCGGCTGACCGGCCAATAGCGGTGTTAGTGCCGACCAAAGGGTGGCTGGGTCATCTTGCTGTCCTGACACGCCAGAAGTGGGGTGTGATGGCAGCACCGAGACGTGCTGATGTACGATGACTGTAATCCTTTCGGGGATTGAGGTACGAAAAAGGGCCGATCCTGCCAGATCGGTTTCATAGCAACACAAAGGATGGCCGTTTTTCGGCCTTCCACGACTTACAATCTGATCCGCCGGCAAGCAATCCAGAGGGTAAGTCTCAAGCTTCGAAGGCCCGCCTAGTGCGGGCCTTCTTTTGGTTATGAGGCCATGCGGATGGGCAACTCCTGCTGATAGTCATCCCGGTCGAGTGCGGCCAGGTCTTCCTTGAGTCGTGGCTCGACAACGGACAGGAGGTATTCCGTAACGGTCAGGCCCTTGTGCGCTGCGACTTTGGCGATACCGTCAGCGGTTGGTTCAGGTGAGCGGAAACCAATGAACTTACGCAGCCCCTTGCTAGGACGCCCGCCGCCTCGATTTACTGCTACTGCCGTCATTTGCTGTGTCCTTTGATTTTGTAGCCGCCTAAGCCGCTACAGCTTCATCGTTGTGGTGCCCGCCCCGCAGAATCACAGGTTGATCCTTCGCGACTGCTCCGAAACTATCACCGGCCTAGCAGCCGTTTGGGGATTTGTTTTCAGAAAACGGCAGCGTGTCGCTTGTGTGACTTTCCTCCGGGCATAGGGCCTCCCTTCGGCGCCAGGCATTCTTTCGTACGTTTACAAACTCGCCGTGTGACAAGCGCAGCTAGGGGCCCCTTGGTAGGGTGTCCCCTTGTTTGACGGACACAGTCAGGCGCTAAACCAATATTACACATCACTGAAATAATTTCAGTGGCATGTTCGCTGGGGTGAGAAGTTGACGGGGAACCAATTGTTAGAACCTACGGAGTTGTCCCTGCGGACGATCCAGTCCTTGCAGCTGCCGCCTTCTCCAAGTCTCCCGCATCTGATCAGCGCCGTAGAGCGGGCCTACGGCAAGCCGTTGGAGTTCGACGAAGTCCCGGATGAGGCCCTGGCCGAGGGGGTAACCGGTCGTTGGGTGGATATGCCGGACCGGGGGATTATCCAATATCGCCGCGGTCACGCGTTCTGGTGCCGCCATGTCATCCTCCACGAGTTTGGGCACATTCTGCTGGGGCACAAGGGTGAACCAGCTGACGGCCTCCAGTCCGCAGGCTTCTTTTCTGGAGTCGGTAAGCGTCGCGGGATCAGCTGGATGTGCCGGCCCGCCGCCATCCCCCTGGAAGAGGCCGAGCAGGCGGCGGAAAATCTCGCCTACGCCCTGGCCCAACGCCTGGTGACAGGTCAGGACGCCTGCGTCTCCGACGCAGAACGGATTTTTGGACTGTGATTCAAGCTGCATTCTGGCTGCTGGCCGTTGTTTTTGCGGCGAGGTTGTACCTCGTGGCACGGCATAACGCGTCGTCGGCGTTTTTGGGGGCCACTGGCGTCGGCGTCGTTGGCCTCTTCTGTACCGGCCAAATCGTCCCGGAAAGCACCCTGGACGCTCTGATCGGGGGGACCAACTGGCTGCACCTGGTGAGGAACCTCCTTGTGACCGCAGCAGTGTGGCTGGTCCGGGAAGGTGTGTTCAGCGCGCTGTCCACCGAACCCGAGGCCAGGCGGCGCGTGGCGCGCAGACCGCTGTTTCTCGCCGCACTCCTGCTGGCCATAACCATCCCATTCACCCTGCAATCCTTCGTCCCCACCACGGACGCCTTCATCCCCGAAACCGTTCAGCAGCCCGCTGTCTATGTTTACGCCACGGTCTACATGGCCGTCCTTGGAGGCCTGGGCCTGTCCGTCCTGCGAGTGAGCATTGGTCCACGAGACAGCCGCACCGTACGCGCAAGCGCCACAGTCGTCGGCATCGGAATGGGCCTCATGGTCCTGGGCTGTGTCGATGAAATCATCTACATGAGCCTGCGCTTCCTCGGCTTCCAGGGTTCCATAACCGATGTGACGTACATGCTCTTCACACCCCTCTTCTACAGCGGAATCCTGCTCACTTCGCTGGGACTCGGCATACCGCCTATGGTGCGGCTCTGGCGCAGACTGGCTCTCGTAGATCGTTTCTGGATCCTCGTGCTCCATTGCAGGTTCCCTGCCGTAAGAAGCACCGCCCAGGCATCGAAGACGCGGTTGTCGGTCGCGGCAGACGTCCTGGGGCCCCGCCCGGCCGAAAGGCTGTACACCCTGGTTATTGCCATCGGTGACCTCCGCGCTGCAGGCCGGCAAGCAGCTTATTCCCCGCCAGCTGAAAGGGCTCTTGTCCTTGCTCAGCGGCGGTTGACCAACACATTCGAGCCCCTTGGGCTGGAGCTTAGGAAAAGGGCGGAAATCTAGGTGGCTACAGACACCCAATTCGCAGTCATTACCCCTTCGGTGATGCAGCGTGTGGCTCGCATTTCAACGGAGGTGGCGCAGCCGCCACTCGTTCTCTCCCTCCTGCTCATTCTCGCTGCAGTGCGAGACGGGGGAGGAGTCGTTGCCCTGATCCCTGGGCTCGTGGCCGCTGTGACGATCTGCCTGGCGCCTCTGCTGGTAGTGGTGCTTCTTGCCCGTCGTGGGAAACTCACGGATCACCACGTGGGGGACAAGAAGCAACGCCGCCCGGTGATGCTGTGGACGCTGGGATCGGCCCTCGTTGGTTGCGGAATACTGACCCTCATCAACACTCCTGTGGCCGTGTGGGCACTGATTGCCGGCATTCTCGGCGGCATCCTGGCCCTGATTATCGTCAGCCCATTCTGGAAGGTGTCCGGGCACGCCATGACCCTTGGGGGCGCGACGATTTCCTCGGCCATGCTGTTCGGGGTCTGGTCAATCCCGTTCGTGATTGCCGCGCCTTTGGTGTGCTGGTCAAGGGTGTACCTGAAGGATCACACGCTCTCCCAAGTGCTGGCCGGGTTCGTAACAGGCCTTGTCGTATTCGGATCAGCCTGCGCGCTGATTCTGAACTGACATAGTATTTTTTCTGAACGTTCAGGGTCCCCAGCTTTGGAACAGCAGACCGGTACTACGAACGGCCTTGATGCGGCTCCGAGAGCAGGGAAAATGACTGAGGGTACCAACCCCGTTGACAGCAGGACTGACCGGGAGGTCTTGGCGTCCAAGCTGCAACTCCTTCTCGACATCGTGCATGCCAAGGATGCCGCCAGCTTCACTTACGACGAGATCCGCGCCGGCCTGGCTGAACAGGGCTTCAATCTGACGAAGACCCGGTGGCATCGGCTCCTGGCCGGCTCTCCCGACAACCGGTGGGATCCCGACCTGCTGAAAGCTCTGGCGTACTTCTTCGACGTGGACCCCGACTACTTGCTGCAGCGCAGCGGGCCAGTCCCCGAGCGTGTGGAAGCCGAGCTGCGCCTTATTGAGGCGTTGCGCATTTCAGAGGTCGAACATTTTGCTGCACGCGTCCTGGGGGAAGTAAACATCGACGCCGTCCGCGCAGTCACTGAGGCCCTGAGAAATCTTCCGGGCCGGTCGCGGCCTGAAGGCACCACGCACGACTGAAAGAAATTCACTACTGAAATTATTTCAGTAGGATTGGTGCATGCCCCGCTACCTGCAGGCCGCCGAAAGCCATTCTTCGGCCCGCCCCGACTGTCACCACACAGCCAACGGTAGCCGCAGGTGTAATGGCACGAGGGGGCTATTCGCCCCCCGAAGCGACACCCAAAGCTTCGCCAAGCAGCCTGTATCGCCGCTGGACCTCGTCCCGTGCCAGCAGGTACTGCACCCTCATCCCGTTGCGCTCTTCGGTGGCCGGCGGATCCTGGGTGGTAATCCCCTCATCGGTAAGCAGTTGCAGATTATGCTTCGCCGTCGCAACTCCGATGTTGAGGCCCGCCGCCACCTCTCCGCGCGTGGCAGGACCGTTCTGCGCCAGGAATCCAATAATGGCCACCCGCGTCAGGTTCCCGAACGCGTTAATGACCGGCTCCAAATGAGCTGTGGTCTTCGGGTGGGCATACCTGGGCATACCTGCAATCTTGCCGTACCCACGTGTGTGCTCGCATAGCAACACCGTAGCGGATAGTTTAATTAACCGCTATGCTCGAGGCAGAAGTCAGACGCCATCGGGTGAAGACAGATTCAAGTTGGGGGAAAGCACGATGACCAGGTTGCGGTTCGACGCCCGCCGTCACGGCCAGGTTCAGCCGTGATGCAGCGGAGGTCACTTGGCCTCGTGGCGCTGATCGTTGTCCCCGGCTTCATCTTCGGGCTGGTCTTTTCCATACTCTTGCTCCTTGCCCCGGCAAAGCCCGCCGCTGCCGACTGCGGCCCGACAGTCTCGGTGTCGATCAACGGCGATACCAAGGTCGATGGTTACTCGCAGGAGCAGTTGAAGAACGCTGCGGCGATCATGGGTGCAGGCAAGGCGCTGAATCTGCCTGTGAAGGGCCAGATGATCAGCGTCATGGTCGCCTTGGGGGAGTCAGGGCTCCGTGTTCTGGACCGTGGCGACGTCGCTGGGCCGGATTCACGGGGTTTGTTCCAGCAGCGCGGGAATGGGGCGTGGGGATCGTACGCGGATCGGATGGACCCGACCATCAGTGCGACGAACTTTATCAAGGCGCTGCAGAAGGTGGATGGCTGGGAGCTGCTGGAGCCGACCATTGCCGGCAACAAGGTTCAGCGCAACGCGGACCCGTACCACTATCAGAAGTATTGGCCGGAGGCCGTGAAACTCGTTCAGGCACTCTCGGACGGCACGTTCTCGCTGGAAGGTGGCGGCTGTGCCATTCCAGGGCAGTCCGGAGCTGGGGATGACTACCCGTGGAAGAACTCACCGACCTGGATGCAGGCCGGAACGGGCGGAGCGGCGGCGTCGCCGCTGGGCATGTTCTACCGCGAATGCGTGGACTTCGCTCTGTGGCGGGTCAACCAGCAGATGGGCTCCACCAAAGCACCGTTCAAGTTCCTCAATGGCACCTTCCGCCCGGACGGCCAGGGATTGGGCTCGGCCCTGACCTGGAAGGCCGGCTGGGACGCCAAGGGCTGGGCCACCGGCAACATTCCCCGGGTCGGCGCGGTCGTTTGGTACGCGCCGGGTGCCGGGGGAGCGGACCCGACCTACGGCCACGTCGCCGTGGTCAAGGAAGTCAAGGACAACGGGACCTACGTCGAAGAGGGCTACAACGGCAACGCGCCCCCGGATGACCACAACTACTACACCCGGACGGTCAGCAACACGGCCCCGTCAGCCTTCCTGTATCTGCCCATCCAAGAGGAGAAGAAGTGAAAAAATCCCTGGCACTGACCGCGGCGGTCCTGCTGTGCACCGCCTGCGCACCGGCAGCGGACACCACACCGGCCCCGGCGACCAGCACGGCTGCCACAGCCTCAGCACCGGTCTCTCTGAGCGCGGACAGCGGCCCGCAGGCCCCCGATGGCACCGTCCCGGCCACCATCGGCATCAGCTGGGATCAGGCCAGCAAGGACGCCGCCGTAGATACCGCCCAGAAGGCCATGACGGACTTCGCCCGCCCGGGCGTGCAGGACAAACAGTGGGCCAACGACCTCGCCCGTTGGCTCACGCCGCAGGCCACCGCCGACTACTCCGCCGTGGATCCCGCCAATATCCCCGCCACCCGCGTCACCGGCCCCGTGACGCTGACGGTCGATGAGGCGAACGGCTACGGCGTTATGGCGGCCGTGCCAACCGACGCCGGGACCTACTCCGTGCAGCTGCTCCGCACCGGCCAGGAAGCCCGGTGGAAGGTCAACCGGCTCACGCCGCCCGCGTCCTAAGCGCCCGCACTTCACCAACCCCGTCAACGTAAGGAATCAGGTTCATGAGCACCACTCCAACAGAGGTCCTGGCCTTCCCGAACATCAAGGCCATCATCAGCGACAACGGCACCGCCGAGGTCGTCGTCGCAGGAAACTCCCGCGTCGTCCCGGCAGGGGAGACCCTGCAGGACCTGCGCGACAACGCACTGGCCCTTGTCGTGGCCGAAGCCAAGACGCTGCAGCGCCCCGTCCGGGTCCGCATTGAGGATCCCGAAGGCCAGGGAGAACTGATCGTCCACCCGGGCGGCAACGTCGAATCCGTCTCCTACGAGCCCCGGCCCGTCCGCCGCAGAACTGCCGCACCCGCCAGCACTCCCGCTGCGGCCGCCGTCGAAACCAGCGATACCGCTGCAGCGCCAACGCCTGCGGTGAAGCCTGAAGCTGAGCCGACGGTGGAGCGTCAGCCCTGGCCGCCCCTTCCCGCCGAGACCGCGTTGGCCGAGGACGTGGCGCCGGCGGACGATGAGGCACCGCAGCAGGCTGCTGCAGCCGATGCGCCAGTGACCCGACGCAGCTTGAAGGAGACCTCCTTCCTGGTCAGCGCCCCTGTGCTGGAGCCGGCCACGCAGGGCTGGCGGGGTGCGCTTACCCGCCTGGGCTTCCGGATGGACCCCTCAGCGGAGGAACTGTCCGAGCGTGAAGACATCCGCACCGTCAGCCAGCACTGGCCCGGGCCGCGGACCATCGCCGTGGTCAACCGCAAGGGCGGGGCCAACAAGACGCCCACGGTTGTGATGCTCTCGGCGATCCTTGCCCGCTACAGCGGCGCCGCAACGGTGGCCTGGGACAACAACGAATCCCAGGGCACCCTGGGATGGCGGACCGAGAAAGGCGCCCACGACCGCAGCGTCCTGGACCTGATCGATTCCTCCACCGAGCTGCTGTCACCGTCCACCAACGCGGCCGAGATCGCCAAGTTCGTCCACCACCAGACCGCCGACAAGTTCGACGTGCTGCGCTCGGACGAAAACGAAGAAGGCGACCACGAAGTCACCGCCGAGGAAGTGGACATCGCCCACCAGGTCCTCACCCGGTACTACCGACTGGTCATCATGGACTCCGGCAACACCGCCCGGGCAGCGAACTGGCGGCGGATGATCGACCACACCAACCAGCTCGTCGTCCCTGTCACCGCCATCGAGGACCGCGCAGAAGCCGCCCGGCTGACCCTGCAGACCCTCGAATCCCGTGATGGCCACGACGCCGAGCTGGCGCGCAACGCCGTCGTGATCGTCTCCGAGTCCACCGATGCCAAGCGCAGCATGACCGGCGACGCCCTGAAGCGCGCGAAAGCCGAGGCGCAGCGGATCGCGGACGGCTTCGAGCCGTTCGTGCGCGCCGTCGTCCGCATCCCGTACGACCCCGCCCTGGTTAACGGGCCGATCCGCTACGAAGCCCTCCAGCCCGCCACCCAGCGGGCATGGCTCGCGGCGGCCGCAGCCGTCGCCAAAGGCTTCTAGAACAATCCCTACGGAATCTGAGAGTAGAGAGGAGGAACCATGCAACAGACCCTGAACCCCTGGGTTACCCGCCCCACGGCTGATGAACCGGCTGAGGAAACCCGGGCTGCGGCTGCCCCGCCGGCGGCGGTCATCAGCACGCCGCTTCGGGGCATGGTCGAACCAGACGCGGCCGACCGGCTGGCGACCCGCAGCATGGCCGGTACAGCCCGTCTCTGGGTTGTTGGTACGCATGGGGGAGCGGGCGAAAGCCGGATCGCTGACCTCATAGAATCTGCCCGTTCCACAGACCATTGCTGGCCTGTCCTCCCCAGCGGCGCCAAGCCGCGGGTGCTGCTGGTCTGCCGCGCAGACATGCGGGGCCTGACAACTGCCAGGAACGCGCTCACCCAGTGGGTGTCAGGCGCGGCCCCGCAGGTCGATCTCCTCGGCCTCGCCGTCCTTGCAGACGCCCCGGGAAAGACGCCCAAAGCCCTCCGGGACTTCACCGCCCTCGTAGGTGGCGGAGCGCCCCGATTCTGGTCCTTGCCCTGGGTGGACGCTTGGCGACACACAGATGCCACGGAGCTGCCAGCTGTCCGCGAATATCAGCGCTTCATTACCGACGTGACCGCCCTAGCCACGACAACCAACCACTGAAAGGTCTCACCATGAACAGGTTCACCGCACTCACCACGAGCGTCATTCCCAACCCCACCCCCGTCGTCCCCGCGCAGGCAGGCGGCCTGCTGACCATCCTGAACTGGGCCTCCGGCATCGGCCTGGTCCTGGGCGTCCTGGGCGTCATCATCGTCGGCATCGGCATGGTCATCCAGCTCCAGCGCGGTGAAGGCGCACAGGCAATCGGCAAGCTCGGCTGGGTCCTCATGGGCTGCATCATCATCACCGGTGCCGCGGGCATCGTCCGCGCCTTCGTCTAAACCAGCACCACCAACGGGAGGTTCCGTATGAGCCAGTCAACAGAGAGCACCACCGAAAGCAATCCGTTCACCAAACCCGGCTTCATCATCGCGGCCGCGCTTGTGGTCACGCTGCTGGCAGCAGGAATTGTCATCTTCCTGCTCCCCAAAGGACAGAGTGACGCACAGCCAGCACCACCAACTCCGGGAACCGGGAGTACGCCTACTGCCAGCCCCAGCGCCTCTACCGCTGGCAGCAGCGTTTGCGGTCTTCCGACCGCGCCGGAAACATCCCTCGGCGCCGCACCCGAAACCAAATGGGAGCTGGTAGGAACGATGGCTGCTCCCACCGACCCACAAATTGGTCCGGGAAAGACAGATGCCCAGGGGATCAGGTCTTGCTTCGCCCACACGCCAAAGGGCGCGCTTTACGCGGCTGTGAACCTTTGGGCTCTGGGCAGTGACCCTTCAAAAGAACGTGCCATCGCCGAACAGCTCGCGGCAAAGGGACCTGGACGCGAGGCAGGCATGAAAGCGCCCCAGACTCAGGCTCCCGCTTCAGCCGTGAAAATCCAGATCGCCGGATTCAACGTCTCCTATACGGCCAACCAAGCCGTCGTCGACTTGGCATTCAAGGCAGACAACGGTGCGCTTGCCTCCGTTCGCACCACGTTGCTTTGGCAGGACGGTGATTGGAAAGGTGTCGTCGCCGATAACGGCGCACCGCTGGAAGAACCGCGACAGGTCCGGGACCTGTCCGGCTTTATCCCGTGGAGTGGGGCGTGAAACCCACATGGAACCCCGTTGGGGACTGGGTTCAGGGCCTCGCCGACGATGCAATCAGCAACTTGGCGAAATCCATCATGGAGGGAATGAGCCAGATGGTGACAACCCTCTCGACCTTCTGGGTCTCCATGCCAACCGTGAACCTCATCAGTGAAGACCGCACCGGAGCGAGCCCGGTGGTCACCACCGTGAACAGCCAGCTGTGGCCCTGGACGCTAACCTTGGCCGTTCTGGCAGTCATCATCGGAGGAATCCGCATGATTTGGGAGCAGCGGGGCGCACCGTTGAAAGATCTCTTGCGCTCCCTCATCACCCTCACGGTGGTGTCCAGTCTTGGTGTGGGCGTCATCTCCATCTTGATCATCGCGGCAGACACCTTCGCAGCCGCGATCATCCAGCGGTCCACCGACGGGAAGGGTTTCGCGGAATCGATGCACGTCCTCGTCGTAACGGGCCAGACCGGTGTCGGGGCCTTCATTCTGATCGTTCTGGGCCTCGTCGGATTGATCGCATCCCTTGTCCAGATCGTTCTGATGGTGGTGCGCAGCGGCATGCTGGTGATCTTGGCCGGCATCCTGCCCACCACCGCCGCTTTCACGAACACCGAGATGGGCAGGCAATGGTTCCAAAAGGCCGTCGGCTGGACCATCGCCTTCATCCTCTACAAGCCTGCGGCAGCCATCGTGTACTCAGTCGCATTTCTGCTGATGGGCAACACGAGCGGCCGTGACGCCCTCGTAGGCTCCATCAGCGGGTTCACCCTCATGATCGTGGCCTTGTTCGCGCTTCCAGCCCTGATGCGGTTCGTCACCCCAATGGTCGGAGCCGTTGCCTCTGGCAGCGGCGCAGCGGCCGGAGCGGCTGTGGGTGCTGTTGCCACCGGAGCTGTCTCCACGGGCCGCACCGGCAGCGGGCGGGGTAATGCAGCACCGATCCCGGCAAGCACCAGCAATACACCCAGCACGAACGCAGGCAGCTCTCCCAAAGGGAGCCCCGGATCCTCCGGTCCTCGGGGTGGGGGAGGACAGCCCACGCCGGGCACCGTGGGCCCGGGCGGGGCAGCTGGTAAGGCAGGCACAGCTGGAGCGGCAGCACCGGCCGGAAGCGCTGCAGCCACGACCGGTGCCGCAGCCACGGGCCCGGCCGGCATGGCCGTAGCCACAGGCGTCCACGTGGCGTCCAGGACATCAGAGGCAATCAAGACGACCGCGCAGGATTCAACCGGGGAGGGCCCCAGTGGCAGCAATTAACACCGAATACAAGGAACCGTCCTACGGCAACTGGCGCGTCCCACGCTCAGCTGGCCTGGGCAACCTCGGCGCTATCGGCACCGGCATTGTCATGGTCGGACTCCTTCTGGGCATCGTCAGCTTCGCCATCTGGGGCCTGTTCGTCGGCCTGGGCGTTCTTGCCGTCGCCGGCGCCTGCGCGCTGTTGCTGACCGTGAAGGACAAGCACGGCCAGTCCGTAGTAGATCGTTTCGGTACCCGCTTGGCTTTCAGGGTCTCCAAGTCCTCCGGCACCAACCTGTACCGTTCCGGCCCGTTGGGTGTGACCGAGTGGGGCATGTACCAGCTGCCCGGGTTGGCGGCGAAGTCCACCCTGTACGAGTTCACCGACTCCTACAAGCGCCCCTTCGCCATGTTGCACGTCCCGGCCACCAGCCACTTCACCGTGATCTTCTCCACCGAACCCGATGGGGCTTCCCTTGTTGACCCGGAGCAGGTTGATGCCTGGGTCGCAAACTGGGGCGGCTGGCTCGCCGGGCTCGCCGACGAGGCCGGCCTGGACGCCGCGGCCGTGACCGTTGAGACCGCCCCGGACTCCGGGTACCGGCTGCGGAATGAGGTCATGATGAACATCGACCCGAACGCTCCGCAGTTCGCCAGGGACATGCTGCATGAGGTCGTCGACACCTACCCGGAAGGCTCTGCCACGGTCCGCGCCTGGGTGTCCCTGACCTTCAATGCCTCCCTGCGTGCGGGCTCGAAGAAGCGCACCCCGGAGGATGTCGCCCGCGACCTGGCCTCCCGGATCCCCGGCCTGTCAGCACGGCTGCAGTCCACCGGGGCCGGGATCGCCCGGCCCATGTCCGCGCAGGAACTCTGCGAGGTCGTGCGGATCGCCTATGATCCGCCTGCAGCGTTGATCATCGACGAAGCCCATGCCGCCGGTAGCCCGGTGTCCCTGGCCTGGGGCGAGGTCGGCCCGACCGCGACCCAGGCAAGCTGGGACGACTACCGCCACGACTCCGCGTTCTCGGCCTCCTGGACCATGACCGGCGCGCCCCGCGGTTCGGTAAATTCCTCTGTCCTGTCCCGTCTTCTGGCCCCGCACGGGGACATTGACCGCAAGCGCGTCTCCCTGCTGTACCGCCCGATGGACTCGGCCCGTGCCGCAACGGTGGTTGAGCGGGACCAGAACAACGCGAACGTCCGCATCACTTCCGGTACCCGCCCCACGGCCCGGGCACTGATTGATGCCCGCTCTGCTGTCCAGACCGCCCAGGAAGAAGCCCAGGGTGCAGGCCTGGTGAACTTCGGCATGGTCGTCACCGCCACGGTGACCGACAAGGAACGCCTGCCGGACGCCGTTGCCGCCATCGAGCAGACCTCCGGTACTGCCCGGGTCCTGCTGCGCCGCGCCTACGGCTCGCAGGACACCGCCTTCGCAGCGTCCCTGCCCCTGGGGCTGGTCCTGCCCAAGCACAGCATGGTGCCCACCGAGATAAAGGACGCCCTCTAATGGCCCGCATGAAGCTTTTGACAGCAAAGAAGGCAAAGACAGTAAAGACAGTAAAGACAGTAAAGAAAGCAAAAGCCCCGGCAAAGGAAGCAGGGCCAGGCTCGCGGGGCTGGACCGGACGGGGCGGCGGCATGGCCCAGCTCCTCCCGTCCGTCCGGGAGTACCGGGGAACAACCGTTCAGGTCTGCGGGCTGTGGCCGTTCTCTTCGGGTGCGTCATCACCCATGATCGGTGTCCCGCTCGGCCGGCATGAGGAAACCCAGGCAACGGTGTGCTGTGACCCGATCAGCTGGTTCCAGCGCGCACGCCTGATTTCCAACCCGTCCGCGTTCATCCTCGGCAAACCAGGCCTCGGAAAGTCCACGGTGGTCCGCCGGATGTTCATCGGTCTCTCCGCACAGGGCGTCCACCCTTTGATCCTGGGCGACCTCAAAGGCGAGCACGTCAAAGCCGTCAAAGCCCTCGGCGGACAGGTCATCAAGCTAGGCCGCGGCGTCGGCTACATGAACATCCTCGACCCCGGCCAGGCCGTCGAAGCAGCCCAGCTGCTCGAAGCCAGCGGCCACCACGAAGACGCCGCACGGGTCCGCGCCGACGCCCACGGACGGCGCCTGACCATGGTCGTCTCCCTCATCACCATCAGCCGGAACAACCCGCCCACCGACCAGGAACAGACCATCCTGGACCGGGCCCTGCGCGTCCTCGATGAACGCTTCGACGGCGTCCCGGTCCTGAAAGACCTGCTCGACGTGATCGTCGCCGCCCCGGACGAACTGCGCCAGGTCGCCCTGGACCGCGGCGACATGAACATCTACCTCCAGGAAACCCGGGCACTGGAAGCCACCCTCCTGGGCCTGACCGGCGGCGGAAAGCTCGGCGAAATCTTCTCCCGCCAAACCACCAACCCCATGAAGCGCGATCGCGCCGTCGTCTTCGACGTCTCCAGCATCGACGAGACCGAAACCGACCTGCAGGCCGCCGTGCTCCTGGCCTGCTGGTCCTACGGCTTCGGCACCGTGAACGTCGCCAACGCCCTCGCCGACGCAGGCCTGGAACCGCGCAGGAACTACTTCGTCGTCCTGGACGAACTGTGGCGGGCCCTCCGCGCCGGCAAGGGCATGGTCGACCGCGTGGACGCCCTCACCCGCCTCAACCGATCCGTCGGGGTCGGGCAGATCATGATCTCCCACACCATGTCCGACCTGCTGGCCCTGCCGGCCGAGGAGGACCGGATGAAAGCACGGGGTTTCGTTGAACGCTCCGGCATGGTCATCTGTGGCGGCCTGCCCGCCTCCGAGATGCCGCTGCTGACCTCCGCGATCCCGCTGTCCCGGCAGGAACAACAGAAACTCATCTCCTGGCAGGACCCGCCCGCGTGGGACTCCCGCGGTGTAGACGTCGAACCGCCAGGTCGTGGGAAGTTCCTCATCAAGGTCGGCGGCCGTCCCGGAATCCCGGTCCAGGTGGGCCTGACCTCCGTGGAGCACGGCCCCGACGGGGTCAACGACACGGACGGGAAATGGCACGGATCCCCGGAACCGATCCTGGACCCGGCCGCAGCCATCCTGCCGATTGAAGGAGGCACGCTGTGAGCGCACCGAACCGCAAAGGCATCGGTCTCGGGGACGCCATCCTCGTCTGGCTGGCCATCGGCTTTATCGTCGTCTTCGGTGGGGGCACGTACGCCGCGGTACACATCGGCTCGTGGATGGCAGGCATCGACGCGCCTCCGGCCCATCCTATTGACCTGATCGCCGGGCTGATCAAGGGCAAGGTGCCGTGGCCGGCCCAGTCCACCATCGTCGTCTGCGTCATGGCCGGCCTGGTACTGGCCCTGGCCATTGTCGTCCTGATGGCGTGGCGGCAGGGTGCGTCCAAGCGTGCCCGCGTGGACAAGGCCGCCCGCTACCTGGGCCGCGGGAAGTCCCTCGCCGCGTTCTCCGACAAGGGTGCACAGGCCAAAGCCGAACGGCTGGGAATTAGGGACAACCCAGGCATCGTCGTGGGAAAGGTGGTTTCCACCGGCCAGAAGTTCGTCCAGTCCTGGGAAGACCTCAGCCTCGACATCTGGGGACCCCGAACGGGTAAATCCACCTCGCGGGTGATGCCCGCGATCCTGGACGCTCCCGGCGCGGTGGTCTCGACGTCCAACAAGCGTGACGTGGTGGACGGCACCCGAGGCGTCCGCGAGAACGTAGCCCCGGTGTGGGTGTTCGATCCGCAGAAGATCGCCCAGGAAGAACCGGACTGGTGGTGGAACCCGCTGTCCTACGTCACCGACGAAGAGAAGGCCTACAAACTCACTCAGCATTTCTCTGTTGGTTCCCGCGTGCCGGGGTCAAAACCGGATGCCTACTTCGACCCGAAGGCTGAAGACATCCTGTCCTCGTACTTCCTCGCGGCCGCGCTCGGTGGGCTGCCGATCACGCAGGTCTACCTGTGGGTGACCGAACAGGTGAACCGTGAACCGATCAACATCCTCAAGCAGCACGACTACGAGCTGCAGTACAAGGGCCTGGAGTCCACGCTGGAACTGGCTGACAAGCAGCGCGATGGCATCTTCGGCACCGCCGAGAAGATGATCCAGTGCCTCAAAAGCCGCAACACCCTCCGCTGGGTCGCTCCAACCGGCGGCGCGACCGTGGCCACGGATACCCGCCGACAGTTCAACCCGCACGCCTTCGCCGCCTCCCAAGATACGATCTACATCCTCTCCAAGGAAGGCGCTGGCTCAGCCGCCCCGCTCACCACGGCCCTCACGGTGGCGATTGCAGAGGCTATGGAGGAACGCGCAGAGCGCAGCGGTGGCCGCCTGCCCAAGCCGGCCCTGTTCGCCCTGGACGAGCTGGCCAACGTCGTCCGCTGGGCCGGCCTTCCGGATCAGTTCAGCCACTACGGCTCCAAGGGCCTGATCGTTATGGGCATCCTCCAGTCCTGGTCCCAGGGCGTCGAGCTGTGGGGTGAAGCCAACATGCGGAAAATCTGGTCGGCTGCGAACGTCAAGGTCTACGGCGGCGGTGTCGCCGAAGAAGGCTTCCTCCGCGCCCTTTCTGATCTGATCGGGGACTACAGCTACATCAACGTCTCCGTCTCCTCAGGGAAGTCAGGTTCCAGCCGCTCCCGCCAGGAAAGCAAGGAACGCATCTTCGACGTCTCCAACCTGGCGGAGCTGGACCGCGGCCGCGCCGTTGTCCTGTCCTCGGGTGCACCGGCAACCCTCGTCCGGACCATGCCCTGGTACACCGGGCCCCACAAAGACGCGGTGGAGTCATCCATCAAGAAGTACAGCCCCCAGTCCGAGGAAGAGGCGGAGCCGGTTGCAGCCGCCGCTGTCGCTAATCCCTGGGTAACGAAGTAAGGAAGCTGCTGCGGTGACAGATGATTTTGGGTTGTTCGATACGGACACTCCGCCCGCCAATGCCGGCGGAAGTGAAGACGAGAAGACCGAGAAGAAGCCGGAGCTCGTCTACGGTTCGCCCGAGGAGTTCCTTCATGAGCAGTTGCTGCCCACCTATGTCCGCAGCGTCACCGGAAAATCCGCGAAATGGTGCATCGAGTGGTACTTCCACCCCGAGGCCGTCTCACGCGTAGCTGCATTGTGGCGGGCCTGGGAGCACCTGCGACTGGACCCTGCGACCGGCATGAGCGTGTGGTGGAAGGACCATGCAGACCACCACATGCGGGTGCTTTTGGATCCCCAAGGGCCGTTCTACAACTGCGACATGAAAGAACACCGCGAACCCGAACACCTCGAACCCAAAAAAGCCCCGGCGGGATGGTTCCCAGACGTGCGGACTATTCCCACCTAGAAACCGGCAGCTACAGGATGAGGGCAGCGCAATAAAATAAGTCGAGGCTGGAATCTGTTATAGATCCCAGCCCCGACTTTTCTTTGTTTCCGCCCTAGTGAGCGGCTTCGTACTTCTCTACGACGTCCGCTTGAATACGACCACGAGTATTTACCTGGATGCCGTTCTCAACTGCCCACATCCGTACCGCTTTGGCGTCCGGCCCACTCTGCGAAGACTTCGTACGAGCCGCCGGACGACCACGTCCGCCGGATACCTTGCGTCCAGCGTCGGTAAAACGACTCAGAGCTCCGCGCAGTTCATTCGCGTGCCCCTCGTTCAGATCAATCACGTATTCACTGCCGTCGAGCGCGAAAGATATCGTTTCGCTAGCTTCCGAGCCATCAATATCATCTTCCAGAACCACGACCGTCTTTTTTGCCATAACTCAAGGTTAACAGCCTGCTGAACGGATGGGTCGGGAAAAACTGCACGCAAGCAACCGCCCTCAGGAAGGATTCGTCCATGGCTAGGGTCAATCCGGGTATACATGGTTGAAACGTGAGCTGTGGAGAGAGCCCAGAGTAGCGTAGCGCTGAATTGTCCACCAGGATTATCCCTGCTTGTAGGCAGCAAGTGGCTTAGCATCAGCCAGACCAGCGCTATTGAAAAATAACGCCCTAGCAGTCTGTCTTTCCCAAGTGCCGTACTGCTAAATTGAACGCAATTTAGCAATCACGGAGGCGGCATGGCTGACAATTCTGGAGGACATGGTCCCCATTCCCATCGCACGTCCGACAAGGGCAAGATGATTTATAGGCGCGTAGGAGATGGCAAGGACTTTGATACTGGGACCTATGCCGATCGAGGCAAAGTTGCGGCCCGCCAAGAATACATAGACCATGCTGGAAGAGCTACGTCAGTTACTGAATACGAGAGCGGTCGCGCGGACATTTTCGTAGGCGATGACCAAGTTGGACGCTGGAAGACCGAGGCCGCCAATGTACCTAACACCGTAACCGGGAAAAACCTTAAACAGCAGGAGTGGGAGGCCCGGCAGGCCGAACGCGCCCGCAAGCAGCAAGAATACGAAGCACGAAAAGCCGAGCAGGAACGCAAGAAGCGCGAGTGGGAGGCCCGACAAGCCGAACGCGCCCGCAAGCAGCAAGAATACGAAGCACGAAAAGCCGAGCAGGAACGCAAGAAGCGCGAGTGGGAGGCCCGACAAGCCGAACGCGCCCGCAAGCAGCAAGAATACGAAGCACGAAAAGCCCAACAGCAGCGGGAGTATGAGGCCCGACAGGCAGAAAAACAGCGCAAGCAGGCGGAGTATTTGGCGCGGCAGGCCGCAAGATCTTCCCGCTCAAGCAGCATGTTTGATCCTCGTCCGCGAGGGACTCAAGCACGAAGCATTTTCGATCCCAGGCCGAGAGGTAAACAAACGAAGAGCTGGTTCTAAGGAGCGCCAAGACCGAGGGCCTGCCGTGCAGCCATTGCCTGATGTCCGATTTGGGTCTAGATCCGGACCAGAACGTGTCTAGAAGCATCCTAATAAGCCCTAATCTGACGCCCCTTTCAGTGCCCCCTGACGTCAGGTTGGGGTGTGCCCATGCCGACGCGGAGGCCGAAGGACCGGGCCTCGCAGCTGCAGTCCGAAGGGTATAGGGGGTGGGGTGGTCGCACCTGCATCGGGTCCACGAGGCTTGCTTACTTGATGGGGCGATCAGAGATTTGCTCCGGCCAAATGTCTGTGGGACTCAGAAGGTATGACGTCACGTGGAGTACTACCGGGCCGTCTGCTTCCGATTGTTTCTTGACTTCTATCCAGTGGGGGTCAGCTTGAAAGGAGGCCCAGTTGGTGGAGGGGTCGTTGTCGTGACGCACCAGATAGATGAGAATGTCCGGTTGCCCTTGGACCTGCCAATAGGCGATGCTGTGGATTCCATGTGTCGGAAATATATCCAGCGTGTGGTTCCGGAAGCGCTCGAGTAGTTTCTCAATCTGTCCTGGCGCGGTCGTATAGGTTCGCAATTCCAATGTCATGTGATTCTACTTCCGACCTGATGGGCAGTTGCTGAGTGTGGGAGGCTTTGCGTTGCTCAGACTTTTTGCCATTGGCTGGAATTTGCGGCGCTGGATTCCACTGCGGCGAGGACCCGCTGGACCTGCAAAGCGTCGGCGAAGGACGGCTCCGGCTGGCGGTCTTCGCCGATCGCGGTGACGAGATCCACCACCTGGTGGGTGAAACCGTGCTCGTACCCCAGGCCGTGGCCTGTCGGCCACCAGTGCCCGACATAGGGGTGCTCGGGCTCGGTGACGAAGATCCTGCGGAAACCGGCGTCGGGGGACTCGGCCGCATCGTAGAAGGACAGGACGTTCATGTCCTCAAAATCGAAGGCGAGGGAACCTTTGGTGCCGTTGACCTCCAGCCGCATGGCGTTCTTCCTGCCCAGGGCGTAGCGCGTTGCCTCAAACACGCCGATCGCGCCCGCGGAGGCGCCGCCGTCGAACTTTGCGCTGAAGATGGCCGCATCATCCACGGTGACCTCCCCGCGGGGCGCGTCGCTGCTGAGGTCACCGTGGCCGCCAAGGCCCACCAGGTCACCGGCCAGCGGACGCTCCCGGACAAAGGTTTCCAGCATCGCCGATACCCCGCTGATGTATTGGCCCGTGACCCACTGGGCAGCGTCGATGCTGTGTGCACCGATGTCGCCCAGGGAACCGGAACCGGACTTGCTCTTGTCCAGCCGCCAGGTCATGGGCGCGTTGGCGTCCGAGAGCCAGTCCTGCAGGTACTGCGCCCGGACGTGCCGGATCTCGCCGAGCCTGCCCTGCTCCACGAACCGCTTGGCCAGCGCCAGGGCAGGGGTGCGGCGGTAGCTGAAGCCGCACATGGACAAGACGCCATGCTTGGCTGCGGTTTCCGCCGCCAGTGTCATCCGCTCCGCTTCCTCCACGGAGTTCGCCAGCGGCTTCTCGCACAGCACGTGCTTGCCGGCCTCGAGGGCTGCGATGGCGATCTCGGCATGGGTGTTGCCGGGAGTGCAGATATCGATGAGGTCGATGTCGTCACGCTCAAGCAGGCGCCGCCAGTCAGTCTCCACCGATTCCCAGCCCAGCTTGTCCGCAGCGGCGCGAACGCCGTGGGCATTCCTTCCGGCCACTGCGGTGAGCTGTGGTTGCAGGGGCAGGTCGAAGAACCGGGGGGCGGTACGCCAGGCGTGGGAGTGGGCGGCACCCATGAAGGCGTAGCCCACCATGCCTACGCGCAGGGGTTTGGTCTCGGGCATCGGGAGTTCCTTTCAGTGGGAGGGACTGCGTGGTGAAAGCCTCTCAGCAGTGCCATTGGCTATGGCGTACAGCAGGGGCCTCATTTTCGAATTGTGGGCCGGCCGTCTCGTCTGTTCCGTATTCTTTGGAGCTCGTGCTTCGCTGACCCAGCGGTTCGGGGCTCCTGCTGTGGTCCCGGCTCGCCTTTCCCTCATTTGAGTAGCGCGTGGCCGCTGAGTGCCTGTGAAACCTCTGACCAGGACGCGAGTATTTCCTTCACTTCCGGCCTGGTTTCTTCGGCCTGCGCTGTAGCGTGGGCGGCTGAAAGAACGTGTTCGATGCTTACGCGCGCCTTTTGTTCAGCCGACAGTACGGCAGCTTCGACCATGGCAAGGCTGAGGACGTTTCCATGGACTTCTCCGGAGGGTTCCGTACCTGTTCGTAATGCTTGTACGAATTCCGCGAGGGAACCGGCGATCTCCTCTGGAATGTCAGTGGCGTTCGTCGGCGTGGGATCTTCACCGCTGCTTTCGATGTCAAAGACTGCGTCTTTTTCACCGTCCCAGGTTGCTGTCCCGTTGGCACCGCTGATGCGCCAGTTCCCGTTCCAGGACGTTTCGAGCCCGGGACTGCACCAGCTACCTGTGAAGATGTAGCGGGCGCCGCCGCTGAGTTCGAATATTGCGCTGGTAGCGGCGTCTCCTTTGTACCAGCTCCAGTTGGGATTGTATTCCTCGCAATAGACGGATACCGGTTCCTGATCCAGGAGGTAGCGGGCCACGTCGAAGGCGTGGATGGCCATGTCTACCAGGAGGACGTGGTCCATCTCCTCGCGGAAACCGCCGAAGTGAGGGGCCTTGAAGAATTCCGTTGTGACGATGCCGATGTCTCCGAGGGAGGGCAGCTCGTTTTTCAGCCTGGCCAGCGTGCGGTAGTAGCGCCGTGACTGGCTGATCATGAGCAGTTGTCCGGTCGCTTCGGCGGCTGCGACGAGGGACAGTCCCTGGCTGACCGTTGGTGCCACAGGTTTTTCGCAGAGAACGGGGAGTCCGTTGAAGAGAGCTTCCATGTTGGTGGGAAGGTGTGCTGCCGGGATGGTGACGTTGACAACTGCCTGTGCGCCGGTGCTGGTTGCTACCTGGGTGAGGTTTGTTCCGGTGGTCACGTTGGTAAGGCCGGCCTCGCTGAGCGCCGCCTCTGCTGCAGCCAGGTTCAGGTCAACGAGTCCGACCAGCTCGACATCCGGGTTTGCGGTCAGCGCGGAGATCCATTTTTTGCCCATTAGTCCCGCCCCGATGAGGACTACGCGTATGGGACTGGTCGGGTCACTTTGGGTGGCGAAGGTCCTCAACTTTGGATCGCTCCTTGGTATCCCTGGCCGTTGTAGAAGTCTTCGGTGTCATATCGAAGGAGGGTGGGCTTGGTTCGCTCCGGGCGCTCGGTCTTGGCCCACTGGACACCATTGGCGATTACGCGGCGCACGTCGTCGTGGAAGTACACGGGGTAGTCCTGATCGCCGGGGCTGAAGTAGAAGATTTTGCCAAACCCGCGCTTGAAGGTGCATCCGCTGCGGAAGACTTCACCACCGGAGAACGAACTCATGAAAATGAGCTCGTCGGGGGCGGGAATGTCAAAGAATTCCCCATACATTTCCTGTTCAGGGATGATGAATGGGTGGGGAATTCCTTGGGCGATCGGATGGGTGGGATCCACGGTCCAGACGATCTCGCGGTCCCGCTCCGAGCGCCACCGCAACGTGCAGGTGGTGCCCATTAGTTTGCGGAAAATTTTTGACCAATGACCGGAGTGCAGAACGAGCAGTCCCATGCCGGCCAGCACATGCGAATGCACGCGTTCGACGACCTCATCGGAGACTTCTCCATGGGCGGCGTGGCCCCACCAGACCAGGACGTCGGTGTTCTGCAGGACCTCCTCGGTGAGCCCGTGTTCGGGGTCGTCGAGGGTTACGGTGGACACCTGTGCCC
The DNA here is from genome assembly GCF_013359725.1 of Pseudarthrobacter sp. C4D7. Taxonomy (GTDB): domain Bacteria; phylum Actinomycetota; class Actinomycetes; order Actinomycetales; family Micrococcaceae; genus Arthrobacter. The sequence continues at coordinate 62,651 of NZ_JABFMW010000018.1, forward strand.
GGTCGCCCAGGTTTTTTTCTATGCCGTGGCGGATCGCATTATGCATTCCATCGGGATAAATTGCTGCGACTTCCGGTTCCCGCTGCTCGTGGCGGTTTTCTCCCCACACCACGACCCGAACGGGCGCGGTTGAAGTATCTGTTTCAGGCATGATTTCCTAACTGATTGCGGCGGGTAGACGGGCTTGGTGGCCCTGGATCGTTGTCTTATTTCACGGCGCCGCCGGTGGCTCCGGCGGCTATGTATTTTTGGGCGATTAGGAGCAGGACAATGGCCGGCAGGGAGGACAGCACAGCGGTTGCCATGACTGCGCTCCAGTTTGATATTTCCGATCCCAGGTACTGGTAGATGCCGAGCGTCACGGGCCGGACGGCTTGGGTAGTGGTCAGGGTGAGGGCGAACAGGAAGTCACTCCATGAGAAGAGGAATGAAAACAGCCCGGCCGTGATGAGTGAGTTCCGGCTTATTGGAATGACTATGGAAAGGAACGCCCTGATTAGGCCGGCCCCGTCGACTCGTGCTGCCTCCACCAACGATGGTGGGATACCGATCATGAAGGCCCGCAGGATCAGGATCGCGAAGGGGACGGAGTGGGTGGAGTCGGCGAGGATGAGTCCCGGGATTGAGTTCAGGAGACCGAGGTCGTTGTACGCCGCGTAGAGGGCGTTGGCGATAACGATGCCCGGAATCATTTGGGCGATGAGAATCACCAGAAGCGCGGCGTTGATCCACCGGAACTTGAACTGGGCCAGCGCGTAGGACGCTGGTGCCGCTATGGCGAGGGTGAGAAGCACAGTTCCTGTGGAGACCAAAAGGCTGGTGACGAGATTCTTTCCCTGCTGAGAGACGGCGGTTGCGTAACCATCGAAGCTGGGGTTTGTTGGAAAGAATCCCGCGGTCAGCGTGTTCCCTGAGGGCTGCAGTGATGCGTTGACCATCCAGTAAATGGGGAAAAGCATGACGGCGAGGAACAGAATCCCAAGGGCGGTCAACAGCCCTGCGTGCATGGACCGCTTCTTGCCCCGCGTGGTTCCTCGCAGCTCGGGATGAACTCTGGCTATTGTCGTGGTGGCCATCGGATGTCCCTATTCGTCAACTGCACGCCGGTTGGCGCGCAGGTAGATGATCGCGAAGATGAGTGAGATGAGAATGAGCACGTTGCTGTAGGCAGCGCCCGAGCCAAACTGGAAGTTGATGAAGGACTCCTGGTACGAGCGCACCGCGAGCGTCTGGGTCGCGTTCGCCGGGCCTCCGTTCGTCAGGCCGAGAATGATGTCCAGCACTTTGAGGGTGTAGACCACTCCGAGAACCAGGACCACGCTGACGACAGGCCGAAGATTGGGCCAGGTGATATTACGGAAGGCTTTCCATCCGGTCGCGCCGTCCAGGGCAGCAGCTTCGTAGAGTTCCTCAGGAATATCCTGCAGCCCTCCATAGATGATGGTGACGTTGAACGGGATCCCGACCCAGATGTTGACGAGGATAACGGCGCTGAGCGCGACGGCGGGGCTTGTCAACCAGGGGATGGGATCGTGGATTACTCCCAGACCTTCAAGGGACCGGTTGAGGATCCCGCTGTCCTGGTCGAGGATCGAACGCCAGGTAGCACTGCCTACGATGAGCGGCAGGAGCCATGGCAGCAAGAGCATGGATCGCAGGAAATTACTCAGCGGGAATCGCCGTTTGAAGAAGGTGGCCAGCGCCAGCCCAATAACGAACTGACCAGCTATTGAGCCGAGCGTGAACAGCGCCGTGTTCAGAAGGGCCGGCGTGAAGAGGTTGCTGCCGAAAATTGTTGCGTAGTTTTTGATGCCGACCCAAGGGGCCTCACCGGTGAAAAAGGTTTTTGTCGTATAGTCCTGCAGACTCATGGTGATGTTTTTGACCACCGGGTAGCCGAAGAACAGGACCGTGAACACCGCTGCAGGAACTACGAAGAGGGCCTTGGTGACGTTCTCCCGCGAAAAACGTGGGCGGGCAGACAGGGTGTTTCGTGGCGCCGACACCGGCGGCGTGGATTCCCTATTGATGCGCTGCATGTTTGGCATTTTCAGTTGCCCTTCCGGCTTCCTGGTCGAAACACCCTGTCTGGGGGAAGTTGAAGGTCAGCCCTTGGCTGCCTGCGCGAACGCGTCCTGGACGGATGCCTTGCCGGTGAGTGCCAGCTGGACCGCGGTGTAGATGGTTGTTGCTGCCTTAGGCCAGTCCTTGCCGAGCTTGCCGGTGCGGGCGCGGGCGTTTTCGACCTGCTGAGTGAAGGTCTTCATGGTTGGGACTTCCTTGACGTATTCCTCATGCAGGTCTGCCCGCACCGGGACGGTGTGGCGGGCCTTCCCGAGGCTCATCTGGCTGTCTTTGCTGCCGGTGCACTGCACAAACTCCGCAGCCTTGGCCATCTTCGCCTTGTCCCCGGTCATCGGCACGGTCCACACCATGCCGCCCAGCGGAGCCGTAGGTGTCTGGCCGGCCTTGTTGATCGGGATCTGCACGCTGTCCCACTTCACATTGGGTGAGGCCTCAAGAGCAGGGATCTGCCACGGACCATTGATCATCATCGCGGCCTTCCCTGCCACAAACTGGTCCTTCACGTCGGCCTGCGTCCAGTTGATGACGCTCTTGGATACGGAACCGCTGTTGACGAGGTCGACGTAAAGCTGCAACGCCTCCTTGACCTGGGGAGTATCCAGGTTGGTCTCGTCACCCCCATTGGTCCACATGAACGGTAGGAACTGCCATGAACCCTCGTACGTGGCTGCCGCCGAGAGGGCCAGGCCATACTGGTCACCCTTGGTGAGCTTTGCCGCTGCTGCCTTCAACTCATCCCAGGTCTTGGGGGGTTCGACACCGGCAGCGGCAAGCAGATCTTTGTTGTAGAAGAGTCCCAGCGTATCGGCCGGGACGGGAGCGCCGTAGACCTTGCCGTCCTGGGTGACAGCGTCCAGGCTGTTTCCGGCAAATGCCGTGGTATCGACGTTGTAATCACCCAACGCCGATAACGCGCCGGTCGAGGCGACGTCCTTGACTTCAGGATTGTCCAGCATCAACACGTCCGGCAGAGTCCGGGAAGATGAACGCTGCAGGACGGTCTGCATCCGGTCCTTGCCCGGGACGGTGGTCCGGTCAATCGTCACACCGACCTGGGCGGCGCACTTGTCGATAGACGCTTGGAGGATGCTCTTGTCCGGATCGTTGTTATAGCTGTCCAAAACGGTGAGGGTCTTTACGTCTCCGCCCGAGTTGGAGCCGGCGGTGCTGCCACTTCCACCGCCTGAACATGCCGTCAGCGCAAGTGATGCGACCCCGGCCACGGCCAGAAAAGACCTCATCTTTGATTTTGTGCCCATGGTCAACAAGCTCCTTCGCTCGGTTGTGAAATGAACAAACTTCATGCCGGTTCAGTTGAAGATTGAGCCCTCGTACTATGCGTTCGCGCTCATACAGAACGCTAGAAACCTGCTGTAAACCGGGCTTGAAGCAAAACTGTACCTCGATATGTCGTACATCACAACAAATTGCGGTCTGATATCTGACAGCTTCCAGAAAAATGGGTCTTTTGGAGCTCAAGGGACGTCCGAACGGGTGTTTACTCCGCCAGGTCACCGCCAGGACACGTCAAGCGCGGTCTTCTTCTGGCTGCTGCGTGCTGGCGGTGAAAGCCTACGGCGAGGCAAACCGAAGGGGAGTAGCAATGACTGAGCTTGTCGGGTCGGCGAGCAGCGGGGCAAAAGCCAGCTCGGCGGCGCCGATCATCATGCTGTCTGAGCCCAGTTCGGCCCGGTAAATGTGGACCTGGTCGGCGGGACCATCAAGGGCCTGCATCCGAAGAAGTCGGGGGAGCGTTTCCGGTGAGATGGAATGAAGGATACCGAGGAAGCCGTCGAGGACGATGGCTTCCGGATTGAAGATATTGACTGCGTTACGCAGCGCGATGCCAAGGTACTCGAGTTGACGAAGTACTTCTACGTTCCCGTTCCGGCTGGACCGTGCTCTTAGCTCTTCCTCGAACTGCACCGCATCACCACCATTCTCTGTAGCCGCGAGGGTTAACAATGGGCCCTGCGAGACCTCTGTTTCCAAACAACCAGACCCTCCGCAATGACAGGCCCTTCCCTCAGAGCGAACAAACGTGTGCCCCAACTCACCCGCGTACCCCGATGCGCCGGCCAGCAATTTTCCACCGACTACTACGCCACCGCCTATTCCACTGGCACCGCCGTTCAGGTAGACGAGATTTTGCATGCCGGCCCCAGCACCAAAGATCAGTTCAGCTTCTGCACCCAGGGATGCGTCATTGGCTGCCCGGCAGGAATAGCCGGTGGCCTCGGCCAGCATTTGGGCTACCGGTTCATCCCGCCAGCCAAGGTGCGGGGCGTGGCGGACAACTCCTTCTGAACGGTTGACAAGCCCCGGAACGGCGACGCCGACACCGACGATGCGATAAGCAGAGTCAAGCTCCGAACGCATTCCGGCAATGACTGCCGCAGCAATATTCACGGCCTCGCGTGCGGTGGGTATGCGGTCGGTCGGAAAGCGTATCTTCTTCCGCACATTTCCACCCAGAGACACCAGCCCGACTGTCACCGCATCAATCTCCGGGTTGACGGCCAACGCCGCCGCTGACGGATTGGGCCGAACCTCAGGGCTCGGTCTTCCTACTTGCGCCTCCCCTGTAGGAGCAGATTCATAGAGGAGGCCCAGGCCAACAAGTTGGCCGATCAGCGTTCCCACGGTAGATCGATTGAGTCCTGTCCGTCGGGTTAGCTGGGCGCGACTGAGCGAACCATGATGATGGACCAAGGACGCGATAAGGCCAAGATTGCTCTGTCGCGGTACACCCACTTCGACCGTCGGCTGAGGAGCAGTGTCTTGGGGGTTTGAATGGGACATCATGAGACGAAGGAATCCGCGTCGAATGAGCCACTGATATTCGGCAAATCCTCTTGCAGGGCAAGGACAGCCGATAAGGGCTGACCGGTGGGTGTGTCGTCCCGCGCCACGTTCTTGTCAGTCATAATGCTCCCACCCCAAGGGTCTATGTATTGCGGAACAACAAAATTGTCCTGCCGAAGCCCACTCAGGTCCACGCGGCACTTCACAACCACAACTTTGCCACTGCCAACAGCGTTTAACACCATCTATCGGAGTAAGCCCACGGTCACGTTGACTTTCACAACAAATGCATTGCTTCAACTGCATCGCTTGCCACGCGTCAGCTCGCAAGCCGCCGAGGTCACGCGGCGGTGGGCTCGTGAACCAAGAGAAGAAGAGGCCGCTGACCCCTTCGAGATCGCTGGGAGAGGCCGCGCTGCACGATCAATTCGTCCAGGGTGCTGACCCGCGGGGGCTGGGGGAGAGGCTGAGATCGGCTTCCGAGTGGGGGGTAGCCGTGAACTGGCCGGGAATTCCCTGGGGCTGGCGTGTGATGTTTTCGGTCATGCCTGCTGTGTGTGGCCACCTCGCGCCCGGCGGCAGGGCCTAAATCAGCTGGTCGAGCTTCATCCAGAACGCCTCCCGGAGCGCGCGGCGAACGCCCCGCAGGTCGGTCTTGTACTCGCCGATCCGCTGGGCGCAGTCCTTCAGCAGGACACGGTCGATCTCCACCGGCAGGATGGGCCGGTCGGCCTGGAGCTCGTTCAGCTCGCCTTGGGTGATGGTGCCGTACCAGCTGGCTGCCATGCTCTCCCCGACGTCATGGGCCACGTCCAGGGGCTGTCCTCGGGAGGAAGCAGGGAAGGCCCGGAGCCACGAGCTGTAGACGAGGTGGGCTTCAGTTCGTGCCGGCCGGGGTGCCGGCGTCACAAACCGGCCTTGTAAGGGAGGACGGGATGCGAGGTCGGATGGACGTGGTCCCGGTGCGCGCAGTTTCGGCGCCTCGGCCACCGGTGGGGCAGCGATGACGGCGGCGTTGGCCGAGGCTGCTCGGCCAGGACCTTGGTGAAGCATGCCTCGATCAGTGCCGTGGGTAAGGTGATGATGCTGTCCACGCGCAGTGCCAGGTGCTCGGCGACCGAGGTGACGCCGAGCCGGTGGTTGGGGTTGTCCAGGCCCACCAGGACAACCTTCATGCCAAGGTCGTGGGCCTCCTCGACAGCCTCGGCCAGGTCATCGTCTCACCGGATATCAGGAACGCCACCGAGGCGGCCCGATTCCTGGCCACGCCGACAAGGTCCAGCCCGAGCTTGAGGTCCACACCCTTTTGCTCACCATTGAAGGAGATCCGGCCCAGACGGACCTTCACGTCCGGCAGCAGGCCGATGGACTTGTGCTCGTCGGTAAACAGGGCGTCCTTGGAGGCGTCGTACCAGTAGACCCGCAGGACATCGAGTCCGGAGTGGTCGGCGGTGCGCTTCAGGATGCCCTGGATGAGCTTCGCGTAGTCACAACCCGTAATCCAAACCGATGCCGGGAAGCAGTCCTTTTGAAGGTACTCCCCGCAGGGTTTGAAGAGCCGATAATGGCGATTCTGTAAATCTGCTGTGGCATGCTTCGCCTCCAAGCGGGCGGACCGACACTTCTCCCGGCCGGCCCCTGATAGGGTGAGACGTTCCGCTGGCATCGGCCACCCCCCAAGGCCCCGGCTGGCGGGACGTTTTCGTCAGTTGTTTCCGGCCCAATCGCTGACCATCACCGCTGACTGCGCCTCCTTGTCTCCAAGGTCGAGTTTTGTAAAATTCGCCCGGGGCGGCTGGCTGTTTTGCTCGTTCGTGGGGAGAAGCGGTTTTTGCAATTGTTCAATGCTGATCAGGGGAGGAGCGCCTCATCGACATGTCGTCCCGTAGTTGTGGCTTGCCAATAAAACCAGCGCGGCTACTTCACCCCACGGTCCTCCTGTGGGCAGGTTGGGCAGGTTGCTGATCTGCCCTGGCGATGTGGTGAAGACACCGAAGTCTGGGTCCCTGCCGGGTGGAACTACGTCAACTGGGGGAGAGGAACCGGTTGATGGGGGCAGTTTGCTGCGCCGTGCGCTGCGCCTTTCATCGGTTCCGGCTCGTTGGCTGGTGATGGTTCTTTGTCTGGATGCCGCTTGGCTGGGTTTCGTCCGGTTGCCTTTACTCTTGGGACGCGGACCATGGCTCGGTCTTTCGGGTCAGGATGACTGGATTCCGGAACTCATAGCGATGTTGCTGGTGCCGGTAGAGATCTATCTGGCATGGTTGTTCTTCGCCCGCCAGTACAGGGAGAAGCTGGGCTGGTGGCGCACCAGCTACCTCATGAATAAGGTCCTCAACGAAAGCACGCCGTGGCGATGGGCCACTGATGCCGCGGGGAGGTTCACCTACTGCGGCCCCGAGAGTCTGCAGTTGGTGGGTTATGAACCATCCGAGCTGATCGGGCATCACTTCAGCCGGACTATTGACCCCTCGGACCTCGCAGGTGTTCTCCAGGACAGGAATAGAAGGACGGACGCTACGGGGGCGTGGACGGGGGTCAGGACCATTTACCGGCACCGTCTGGGAAGCCGGGTCATGGTCGATGTCTCGGCCCGGGCGTGTTTGGGTGCGGAAGGTCAGTACTTGGGGTTGGAGGGAGAGACTCGGTCCCTTCGTCCGGGAACCATGAACGACAGCGTGGCCGCGGAGACAAGGCGCCGGGTGAAAGCGGTGATGGATGAGCGGCTTCTGTTAACTGCTTTCCAGCCCGTGTGGTCGCTGTCATCGGGCAAGGTCATCGGCGTAGAAGCACTGACGCGCTTTCCGGGTTCCCCAGCGTCGCCTGATGCTCAGTTCAGGGACGCTGATTCGGTTGGCCTTGGGGTTGAGTTGGAGATGGTGGCTCTTGAGACCGCACTTGATGCCGCCCGGGCACTGCCTAATCAGCTGTATGTAGCGGTGAATCTTTCGCCCGATGCGTGCCTGGATCCACGGCTGCCTGCGGTTCTGGCCCGGGCTGGGTTTCCTGGTGAGCGCCTCGTGCTGGAAGTCACGGAACGGCATGCTGTCCAAGAGTACGGCCCATTGGGTAACGCGTTGGAATCACTGCGCCGAAGCGGGCTCCGCATAGCCGTCGACGATGCAGGTGCCGGTTTCGCATCCATGCGCCACATTCTCGAACTATCCCCTGACCTCATTAAGCTCGACCGCGATGTCATCGCTGGGATTGATTCAGACCCCGCCCGGCAAGCACTGGGGACAGCGATGGTGGGCTTCGCAGCCGGACTCGGGGCCACGTTGGTGGCCGAAGGGATCGAAACCACCGACGAGCTGGCCACGGTCACCGGCATGGGAATGCACGCAGGCCAAGGCTATCTACTCGGCCGCCCCTCCCTCGACCCCGACGACTGGGCAAGCTGGGCACACTAATCAACCCTCGCGGCGAAGCCCTCCCGACATACCTGGCACAAGCACCTCATGGCCTTCCTCGGCCGGCAGGATGACTTCAGCCCGGTTTGTGCTGAGGCAAGAATCTGCTGCCCGATGCCCCGCTCCTGCATCTCGGAGGCAGTATTAAGGACGTCGATCAGGCAACGCCCCGGCCAGTCGATCCTGTAAAGGGTCACAGTGTCCCCTCGCGCGCGAACGCCGCAGCGCCGACAGCCCGGCCGCTCCTGGCCGGCCTTCGCTCCCGAGAGCTGACAGGCTGCGGCGGCATTACCGCGCCGTCGTCCATCCCAGCATTACAGCGGCGGCCAGCCTCCCGGGCCGGAGGCACCGCGGCGAAGGCGGCCAGTGAAAGGGCTCTGGCGAGTGGGCTGCGGGGGTTGCTGTGTACGTGGGGGTCATGGGTGCACCGGTATCAGTAGCCGCGTACGGTTTGGGGTGTGCTGGCTTCGGCGTGGACAGGGAGGGTCCTGCAGCGGATTTAGGTGGTCACGACGCGGGCGGCCACCATCGCCAGGGCCATGATGACGAACGCTGCCGTCCAGGCGTCGGAATCGGTGATGCACGAACACGAGTGCTCCCTCCAAACGCCGCGTCACTACGCCCCATGCGGACGGAATAGCCCCCAGTGTGCAAGCTGGAGGCCAGTGTCGACAGGGGAGGGCCGGGAGTCCTCCATGGTAACTGCCATGGGATAAACCTAGCCGGTGACGAGGCGGTGCCGGAACGCTTAGGTCACTGGGCCATATTGCCCGGGCCGAAGGCGCGGTGAACTGCAATGAGTCCTCACCGGGCTCCGGCCCCGTGTGAAATACCTTGAAATGAAGGTCCGCAGCGGAATGATGAACTGAATGCTTTCTCTGAAGAGCACTGCCCTCATTAGGGACCTGGGAGGCCGCCGCCCGGATTCTGAGAATCACCCAGACTTGTGGCGGGGACGGAGACAGGAACACGCCAAGCTTTCAGTTGTGATGGCGTCAAATCGGTAATTCCGCAGGGCCCTGAGGATGCGTGGCCGGAGCATTCGGGCTTCTTCACGACCAAAGCATCTCTGGTTCAGTTTGTGGTGTTCCCCCACCGGATGATGGCCCTGCTGCTATGGGTCGAAGTGAGTCCCGATGCTGCTGCCGGACAGTTGTTCGATCAGGTCGGTGGCTACGTCACGCAGTTTGCGGTTGCGGTTACTGGCGACCTTGGTGAGGATTTTCATCGCTTCGGACTGCGAGCACCTGTTCTGCGCCATGATCACCCCGCACGCGAGGTTGATGGCCGTCCGGCTCCGCATGGCCGCCTCAAGATCTTCCGCCCGGTGTTGGGCAGTGTCGATGCGGACTGAGAGTTGCAGCGCGTTTTGGGCCGCGGCCGCAAAACCGACCCCCTTGTCTATGGCAGGGGCGGTGAAGGCACCGGGCTTTGAGGCAAAGAAGTTCAATGCGGCGCTGGCTTCACCGTTGATGTCCAGGGGCACCCCTAAGGAGCTGTAGATGCCGGCGTCCGCGAATTTCCGGTTCAATTGCGGCCACCGGGGGTCGGAACGGACATCGTTGATGAGAACCGGGGTCCTTTGCCGGAGCGCTGCGATACAGGGGCCATCACCTATGGCCTGTTCCATCTGATCCAGTTCCACGGCGAGCTTGCTGCTGCCTGCGGCAGTATGGGGCATGCGCCTTACCTGGACCGTGACGGCGCATACAACGTCGTCGTCGGCAGCTTCAGAGACCACGGCCGCGGCGAGCTTTGAGAGCCCGGACAAAAACTCAGAGGCATTCTCCGCGTCCACCAGAACGTGTTGAAGCTGGTCTACGAGTTCCTTCTGGGGTGCAGATGGCATAGGTCCATTTTACTGTCCTACCTGCCCTAACCGCGCAGTTGCGGGCCCAAAGAAACCCCGTACCGGCGTTGATTCAAAGGACGAGCATCTGCGTGGAAGCGCCATCGAGAAATTGGTTCTATTTGAGGAAGAAATCTGCTGGGACTGGGATATTCTCCGTGGCTGGGACTGCCGTGAAGCGTCTGCAGTAGTGCCCCCGTCATGATGCACCGCCGGTTTCCCTTGTCGGCGGCTCCGCGGACTGGGTTACGGCCAGGGGTTTGGCGGCTCGCTTGAGGAGGTCCTGGGCGATGACGTGGAGCCGCTCATTGCTGTTGCGGGCCGCCACCAGCAGAATCTCCAGGGCCACGTCGCGGCTGCAATTGTTCTGGAGCATGATCAGGGCCACCGCTGCGTCCACCACTGCCCGGGATTCCAACGCCGCGCGCAGGTGCTCCGGGTAGGGATCGGCCGAGTGCAGACGCAGGGCCAGCTGAAGGATCCTCGAGATCGAGGCCGCGTGTTCCTCGACAGCTGACACTGTCTCCGGGCCGAACGTGTCCAACTGGAGGGAGTAGCAGTTCAATGCTGCCTGTGCGGAGTCCCTGGTGGCGATTGGAACAGCCAGAACGGACCGGATTCCCTCCTGGGACACGGCCTGGGCGTAATGGTTCCATCGTGCGTCGGCGGCGAGGTCGGGAATCAGAACCGTGTGCTGCTGACGTAACGCGGTCAGGCAGGGGCCGTCATCAAAGGCGTATTGCTGTTCATCCAGGCGCCGTGCGGCCTCGGTGCTGCTCGCGACCGTGGCGGGGGCCCCGGCACGCTCAACCGTTATGGCGCACAGCAACGGGGTGCCGCTTCCGAGCAGGGATGCTGAGATCATCGTTAGTTCGAGGAGGAATTCCGCGAACCCGGGACTTTCGAGCAGCAGGTCCTGCAATTGTTCGTTGACTGGGGTGGAGTCGTTGCGGGCCATGCGGCCTCAATTCCATTGGATGCCGGGTTAATAGGCCGGCCGGTGGCCCTCGCGAACTAGTGTTCGTCTGCGGCCCTGATATTTCGGCTTTCGTCCGAATACTCGCTGGTTAAGGGTAGAAGACCATTTCTTCGAACGCGTGTTCCAGGAGTTCCCGCTGCGAGGGCGGCAGGGTCAGGGTTCCGTCCAGGTAGGCCCGGACTTGGGGTTCACTGGCGTGTCCGCCGATGCCGACGTAGTACATCCACAGTTCACCGGGAAGAATATCCACGGTTTGGAGATCGCCGCGCAGGCACTCGTGGGCCTGTGTGATTGGGAGGAAGCTGTGCATGGGTGGAGCGCCTTTGAACGCCCGCGAAAAGGGGGCCGTGTGCTCGACCAAGCCGGGGCCATGGGGCGGGACGGCGACTACGTCCAGTGTATCCCCCTCACCAAACCCCTTAGCGCGGGGCGGTTCCTCTTGGACAGGGGAACGGGCGTGAGCACCGGAAGGAGGGCCGGTTCCTGACCAGAACCGACAACTTCGGTAGCTGTAGCTGGCAGCCGTTGCCGCCGACGTCGGAAAGTCCTCTGCCGGCCCGGCTTCGCAGGGTGGGGAAGTTAGTAGGCCGAGACGGATGCCGTGAAGGCTTCTTCAAATCAGACACCAAGGCCCGCGGCCGCGACAGAGCTCACCTTTCGTCCTGGCAAGCCTGGTCCGGGTTCCTTACCAGGGCCTCAACCGGCCATGGCACCTTTGGCGGGCTCGGGCACCGGGTCGTTACTGGCAACGAGTTCGCCTGCCGGTCTCCCGCGACTTCCAGGGAAGCATTGACCCCGGTGGGGGGCGAAACACCTCCTAATTAAGCCCCGGCATCCTTGGCCAGAGGGCAAAGCAGAAAGGCTTCAGTCAAACCCTGCAGTAAGGCTGGGACGGGCAATCTTTTGCTTCCAATCACGCGGCAGCGAGGCCATGCGGCCATGGCTGGGCTGCTACAACAACCACCGGCCCCACGGCAGTCTCGGAGGCAGTTCACCCATCAGCAGGTGCAACGCATCTAGTGGCTGAGTGCAGCTGGCGCAGGGGACCGTGCGGGTTCCATGGACGCCCGGCGTCGGCGGACCGAAGGCAAGCTGGTCCGCGTGTGCGCACTGGTTTCATGGCTGGGGTCCGAGTGTTTGGTAGAGGGCGACGGAGGCCGCGACGGAGTGATCCGGTTCTTCCGGTGGCGGCGTGTAGGCGCGGAGGACGAGCAGCGATTTTCCTTCCACGTTGAGATGCTCTCCTGCGTGGGAGAGGTCCTGCCCGGCCCTGTGCCTGTAGGCGGTGTCGAGCACGGTTTCCCACCGGGCTGCGTATTCGGCCGGGGGGAGGGTGAAGGTAACGGCGTGGTCGTTGCTGTTGAAACAGGCGAGGAAGTTCGTGTCGGTGATGGTCCGGCCCCGACGGTCCTTGCCGGTGTCGGCTCCGTTGTAAAAGACGGCCAGGGCGCGGGCAAGTTCCTCGTCCCAGTTTCTGGGCAGCATGGGCGAGCCGTTGGGGTTGAGCCACGCGATGTCGGGCAGGGGCTGTCCTTCGCCGCGTTCAATGGGGCGGCCCTGGAAGAACCTGGAGCGGCGGAACGTGGGGTGTTCGCTGCGGAGCCTGCTGAGTCTGGCAATGAATTCAGTGAGTGGAGCGTCGGCATGGCTCCATTGGATCCAGGACAGTTCGGAGTCCTGGCAGTAGGCGTTGTTGTTTCCGTGTTGTGTTCGGCCCAGTTCGTCCCCGTGGAGCAGCATCGGGACCCCTTGGGAGAGCATGAGGGTTGCGATGAGGTTGCGTTGCTGGCGTGCCCGGAGTTCCAGGATGTCCCGGTCCTGGGTGGGGCCTTCGGTTCCGCAGTTCCAGGACCGGCTGTGGGACTCACCGTCGTTGTTGTTCTCGCCGTTGGCTTCGTTGTGTTTGTGGTTGTAAGAGACGAGGTCGCGCAGGGTGAAGCCGTCGTGGGCGGTGATGAAGTTGATGGAGGACACGGGCCGGCGGCCGGATGACTCGTAGAGGTCGGCGGAACCGGCGAGGCGGGAGGCGAATTCGCCCAGAGTTGATGGTGTCCCCCGCCAGAAGTCGCGGACAGCGTCGCGGTATTTTCCGTTCCATTCGGTCCAGAGCGGCGGGAAGTTTCCTACCTGGTATCCGCCCGGGCCCACGTCCCAGGGTTCGGCGATGAGTTTGACCTGGGATACGACGGGGTCCTGCTGGACGAGGTCGAAGAAGCTGGCGAGCCGGTCGACGTCGTAGAACTCGCGGGCGAGGGCGGCGGCGAGGTCGAACCGGAACCCGTCGACATGCATCTCGAGCACCCAGTACCGCAACGAGTCCAACAGGAGCTGGAGGGCGTGGGGGTGCCGGACGTTGATGGTGTTCCCGGTCCCCGTATAGTCCATGTAGTACCGCTTGTCACCCTCCGCCAGGCGGTAATACGCGGGATTGTCTATGCCTTTGAAGGACAACGTCGGGCCAAGATGGTTGCCTTCTGCCGTGTGGTTGTAGACCACGTCCAGAATCACTTCGATTCCTGCGGCGTGCAGGGACCGGACCATGGATTTGAACTCCTGGACCTGCTGGCCGGGTTCTGTGGTGGAGGCGTATTCGTTGTGCGGGGCGAAAAACCCGATCGTGTTGTAACCCCAGTAATTGGACAGCCCGCGCTCGACCAGGTGGCTGTCGTGGACGAACTGGTGCACCGGCATCAGCTCGATGGCTGTTACCCCGAGTTTTTTCAGATGCTCGATCACCCCGGGATGGGCGACCCCGGCGTAGGTGCCGCGGTGCCGTGCCGGGACGTCGGGATGGAGCATGGTAAGCCCCTTGACGTGCGCTTCGTAAATGACCGAATCGCTGTACGGGACGCGCGGCGGGTGGTCGGACTGCCAGTCGAAAAACGGGCTGATCACCACCGACTTGGGCACGTGCGCCGCGGAGTCCTCCGCGTTGCAGGTCTCGGCTGCACCGAAGTTGTAGGAGAACAGTGCCTGGCCCCACCGCACTGTTCCCTGAATGGCCTTCGCGTACGGGTCCAGCAGCAGTTTGGAGGGGTTGAACCGGAGCCCGTCCTCCGGCCGGTAGGGCCCGTCCATCCGGTAACCGTACATTTGACCCGGCAGCACCTGGGGCAAGTAGCAGTGCCAGACGTACGCGTCCACAGCCTCCAACCGGATCCGCTGCTCCGACACTGCCGGACGCCCAAATCCCAAGGCCGGCCCCGGTGCAGACTGTTGCAAAGCCCCTGGTTCCTGGCTGGTTTGGCCCAGGCTCCGGGGACGACGGAGAACAAGGGAATTGCGAGCACGAAAGGAAGCTGATGGTCATGGGGTCACAACCCGAACGGCCGGCGGAAGCGCCCGAGCCCGATGCCCTTGAGCAACAGATGCCTGTCCTGACTGATGGCTTGAGGGAGCCCGCCATAGCGGGCATGCTTCCTGATGATGCCCCGGAGGCAGACGTTATTGAACAACGGACGGACGTAGAGCCAGGCAGCGAAGGGTATGCGGGGATAACGGCGGCCGCGGAAGTCGACGCCGCAGATGCGGACCTGATCGAACAAGCGCTCACCGACCCCGTTGATCACGACGAGGATTACCCCCGCGGCCGTGAAGAGGACCTCTAAATAACGAGGCAGCGACCGCAATTCCGCAGGCCGCAGTCTTCCGCTTGCCTTGGTGGACGCGGCGGGGGAGCGCATTCCCTGCTCCGATAGACCTGGGACTGATGCGCGGCGTCGCTCACGGGCCGGACGGGTTCCGGGGTAACGGGGGAGCCTCGATTGCGGGGTGTTCAGAGTACGGGGCACCTTCGATCACCGGTGCTCCAGGTCGAGGGTAAGGAGGCTTGCTGTGAGCGAAGATGGAACACCAGTGGCTTACACTGCACTGCGGAAAGGAACACCGGTCATCTCCAGCTCCGGCCAGCGTTTCGGGACGCTGGATACGGTGCTTGACGATTCAAAGGAAGACATTCTGCACGGCCTGGTGGTGACAACCAGGTATGGGCCACGGTTCCTCAGCAGAGATTCCATCGTGACAATGACGACCACCCTGATCGAATGTTCCATCAATGATGATGAAGTGAATGCACTGCCTCCCGCGCCCCGTCACCGAAGGGGGCTTCGCCTCCGGCTGCCACGTCCAGCAAAGGACAGCCGGCGTTAAGAACGAGCAGCGTTGAGCAGTTCAGCGGACCAAACAGGCTCATCAAGGCTGTTATGCCTGCAGGGTTCTCAGAAGTATCGTTCCGTCCCGGTCCGGGGAGCTTCGCCTTATCCGTGTCAGCTGTCCGGCTACCGGCAGATCAGGCCGAGCAGCACCGGGCGGGGCGTACCGCGCCATGCCCATGACACACGTGCTTTTTCATGGACCCGTTGTTAACCTTTAGGGTTCGCGGCCGGACTGTTAAAGGCGGTCCGGCCGCGGATGCCGCTTCCGGCCACGCTCGGCTCTCCAACAGGGGCGGGGCGGCGGGTTGGGGAGTGGAATTGATCATGACAATGGTGGAGCGGGTGAGTCGGCTACCGCTCGAGGACGTTGTCGATGAGGTCCTTGAGGATTTCCCAGAAGTCCCGGGCCCGGAACGATGTAACGGGTCCCTTTCCCTGGGCTTGCCGGAGGGCGTTCGCCACGGCGATCGCCTCAGCGAATAGTTCAGCCGTGACAGCAGGAACGCGTTCGGGTTCAAGGGCCAGGATATGTTCCACCATGGCCCGGGTGTGTTTTTGTGTTTCCCGGTCCTGATCCGGGCGGCCAAGTCTGTTCGGTTCGAGGCGTGTCTTTGCTGTCTCGAATCCCCGGTCAACGTGAGGGGCGAAACCGTCGTCCATGTACTGAATTGTCATTGTTCCTGCCTTAATTCTCGTCGCCCTGCGGGACAGGTCACCTCCAGGCGCCGGTCCTCTGCGTATCCGGGCATCGGAGTCCTGTTTCAGCCCGATCCGGAAGTGTGGCGTGGTCGGTCGTCTCGTATGACAGCGGTCCCCGGCTCGCGGGGACCGGGGACCGCTGTTGTGGGAGAGGGATGCCTCTGCGTTTGAGGCCGCCGGCGTGTTGAAGACGCAGTGGCGCTCTTGATCCAAGCCAGCCGCCGGACAGGCAGCCCCGGGCTTCGGCATCCCTCCCGGCCTGTTAGCTGCTGATCTGCTGCTGTCCGCCCGCTCCGGACGTGATCTCGATCTTCCGGGGCTGGGCCTTCTCGGCGACCGGGATGCGAACCGTGAGGACCCCACCGTCGTAGCCTGCCTTCACGTTCTCTGTATCCAGCGCCTCGCCCAGGATCAGCTGCCGGCTAAAGACACCACGGGGGCGTTCCGCGGCAATCACTTCAACGCCTTCGCCAGCGGCGTCCTGACGCTCGGCCCGGATGGTCAGAACGTTGCGCTCGACATTTACATCGATCGAGTCAGTTTCAACGCCGGGCAGGTCAACGGCGACCACGAATTCGTTGCCCTCGCGCCAGGCGTCCAAGGCCATCGCGGCAGGGTGCGCTGCAGTGCCGAGTATCTGCTGCGTCAGCCGGTCGAACTGGCGGAACGGATCACTCATCATCAACATGGCATACCTCCTTTGACCTTCAAGTGACAGGATCTATATCCGTTGATAGAGATTTTCTAGCATTGGCATTGGAAATTTTCAAGGGGTGATGCCGGGAAGGAAAGCCGTACTTCCGGCGGCAAGCGGGCCTTGGGCGGGTGATGGCAGGTGATGGTGCCGACCTCACTGTTGGCTGTTGACCCGCGGTGTGGCGGGGTCGGGTGCGGTGGTGCGGTGAAGGCCTGCGGCTTCGTAGATTTCTTGGTCGTCGAGGGTTTCCTTTTCCAGGAGCCGTTCGGCCAGGGAGTCGAGGCGCCAGCGGTTCTCCTGAAGGAGTTCGAAGGCCCGTTGGTGGCATTGTTCCACCAGGGCGCGGACTTCTTTGGCCACGGTGTCAAGCATTCCTTCGGAGACGCCGGCGGCGCGGGGATCTCCTTCTTCGGGGAGGACCTGGACGGGCCCGATGCGTTTGGACATGCCCCAGCGGCCGACCATCATCCGGGCAAGGTGGGTGCTGGTCTGCAGGTCGCTTTCAGCACCTGTGGTGACGACCCCGAAAACGAGGTCTTCGGCTGTCATGCCGCCACGTGCCCCAACGATTCTGCCCTTGAGGTAGTTTTCGTCATACCCGTACCGGTCGGTGTCTGAGGTGGAGAGGGTGACCCCCAGGGCCCTGCCGCGGGGGATGATCGAGATTTTCCGGACAGGGTCGGCGCCGGGCTCAAGCATTCCCAGGAGGGCGTGCCCGGACTCGTGATACGCGGTGCGCTTGCGTTCCTCGGCGGGCATGATGACGTTCCTGACGGTGCCCAGCCGGACTTTTTCCAGTGCGTCCAGCAGTTCTCGTTGCGTGACGGCAGGGCGGGAGCGTTTGACGGCCAGCAGTGCTGCCTCGTTGACAAGGTTGGCCAGTTCCGCGCCTGTCATCCCCGGGGTGATGCGGCTGAGGGCATCAAGGTCAACGTCAGGGGATGTCTTGACACTGGCGGTGTGGACCCGCAGGATTTGTGCCCGACCTACCTGGTCGGGTGCGTGCACGGTAATGGAGCGGTCGAACCGGCCAGGGCGCAGCAGGGCGGGGTCGAGCACGTCTGGACGGTTTGTTGCTGCCAGGACAACGATTTCTTCGGAGGAGGAGAACCCGTCCATTTCGGTGAGGATCTGGTTCAGTGTTTGTTCGCGCTCATCGTGCCCGCCCACTGCCAGGGAGCTGCTTCGTTTGCGGCCGATAGCGTCGATCTCATCGATGAAGATGATTGAAGGGGCGGCAGTGCGGGCGGCCTGGAAGAGCTCGCGGACCCGGCTGGCGCCGACGCCGACGACCATTTCGACGAACTCGGAGGAACTGGCGTGGAAGAACGGTACCCGGGCCTCACCCGCGGTGGCGCGTGCAAGCAGGGTCTTGCCGGTTCCGGGGGGCCCGCTGAGCAGGACGCCTTTGGGCGGTTTCGCACCGATCGCCTGGTACCTCTTGGGGTCTTTGAGGAAGTCGACGACTTCTGAAATTTCGGCTTCGACCTCATCAATGCCGGCGACATCCTTGAACGTTACCCGAATCTTTTCCGGGTCCACTGGCTGGAACTTTTTCCCTGCCCCGAATCCGCCCATGCCGAGCATGCCCGATTGCTTCTTGAACAGCCACAGGTAGAAGAGCACCAGGAGCGCGATGGGCGCGACGGAGATCAACAGGTTGGTCAGCACGCCGCGTTCATCAACGAGCGGTGTGGCCCGGGCCGTGGCGTTGTTTTGTTCAAGCTCGCCCAGCAGGTTGTCCTCGGCAAAGAGCGGACGTTCGGTTGTGAACTGGCTGTAGCTTTTGCCGTTGCTGCCCGGAAGGGGTGTTTCGTGGCGGAGGCTCCCCTCGATGGTTTGGCCTTCGCGAAAATCTCGGCGATGTTGTTCTCCCGCACCTGGGTCTTGAATTCGGTGTAGGGGACCGGCTGGGGCCGGCTTTGCTGGTCCTGGAGCGACAAGGCACCGAAAACGGCAACGTACAACACAATAAGCAGCAGCACCCGCCACCACCGGCCCCGCCTGCCCGGTTCAGAACGGCGCGCCGGCAGGCCCTCAGTCCGCCAGGGCACCCTCGACAAGGAATCGCGTGGCGACACCGCCGGGTGTTTGTCCCGGTCCATGGGGGCGGCAGGATCCGTCACGAAAGCACCTCCGAACTCCAAAACTCCCGGTGTTCACGTTCTAGCTACCGACCCCGCCCGTGGTCAACCCATCCCGTCCCATAATTCCGCAGATTCCCGGCGCCCTCGCGGCGACAGTGTCAGCCCTCGCACTCGGTGCAGTATTTGCTTCCGTCTTTCTCTTTGGCGAGTTGGCTGCGATGGTGAACCAGGAAACAGGACGAGCAGGTAAATTCGTCGGACTGGACCGGGATGACCTGGACCAGCAGTTCTTCGTTGGAAAGATCGGCGCCGGGCAGTTCAAAAGCTTCGGCCAGATCGGCCTCATCCACATCGATGGCGGCCCCTGCCGGGGTGGTGTTGGACTTGACCTCCTCGAGGGAATCCCTGGTCTCCTCTTCGGGCGCCACTCGGGGCGCGTCGTAGTCCACGGACATGTCAGCTTTCTCCTTCACTTCCAATCCGTCAGGGATACCCGCCCGACCAGGTACGGCGGCGCGTTATTCCCTTACCCCCGCCGCGTGGAAGAACCACGAAAAAATCTCCCGGGGCTGGAAGATTTTCGGGGCCGGAGGTGTTTCTTTTTTTGCGGACCAACAGGTATCGGAAAGGAGTTCCGCCATGATTCGTATAGCGATCGTGCTGGGGAGCGCCCGACCGGGACGGCTTGGAAAGGCTGTGGCCGACTGGGTGCACGAACGGGCGGCCGGGCGGAAGGACGCGGCGTTTGAGGTCCTAGACGTCGCTGACTTCAACCTCCCGCTGCTGGACGAGCCCCTGCCACCGTCCATGGGCAAATACACCCACGGGCACACGAAGGCCTGGTCGGAGGCTGTCGCCGGTTTCGATGGCTACATCTTCGTCACCGGCGAATACAACCATTCCATCCCCGGGGCGCTGAAAAATGCCCTCGATTACCTCTTCAAGGAGTGGAACAACAAGGCTGCCGGGTTCGTCAGTTACGGCGGCGCCGGCGGCACCCGGGCGGTGGAGCACCTGCGGGCCGTAGCCGGGGAACTGCACATGGCAGATGTCCGCGCCCAGGTTGTCCTGCCGCTGGCCACGGAGTTTGAGAACTACCGGACATTCAAGCCATCCAAGGAGGCCGAAAAGAACCTGCAGACCCTCTTTGACCAGGTGATCGCCTGGGCCGGTGCTCTGAAGGTCCTGCGCTCCGGCGAGGAGGAAGCCACCCGCTCCTACGCCCTGTCCGGCGCAGGATAAAAACAAAGCGTCCGGCAGGCGATCCTGAAGCAAGGTGGGAGGAAGCATCATGAATGCCGAACTTGACCAGCTGCGGTCGTTGGCACGAGTGATCGAGGCTGCCGAGGCGACCCTCGACGCCGCGTACGGGGCGTTGCGCGGCTCGGCGTCTGCTTTGCTCGCCGGCGGGTCCTCGTCCCTGGCGGAGGTCAGTGAAGCCTCGGGGCTGTGCGAGGGGGAGCTGTTGGATCTGCTCACCCTGGGCGTGGAAGACATCGCGTTCGAGCGCACGTTTTCCCAGGAACCACCCGGCCCCGACCACCCTGCCCGAGAGCGCTAAGCGTCTCCGCAGGGAGTCTTATCACTCACGCTTCGCGGGCGTATTTTATTGGTGTTGGAATTCAGGCCCGGCCCTTGGCCTCGGTCGCCGCAGGGCCGGGCAGGAGAGAGAAGGAGGTGGCCGCGATGGCCAACATTATGCGCTGGGGTGGCGCTGACATCACCGAACCTTTCCGCCGGTTCCTCGAAGGGGACATGGCGTCCTGGCTCCGGGTAGAGGAATACCGTGACGCCGGATCCATGGTGGTTAAGGCTGAGGTCCCGGGTATCGATCCTGAAAAGGACGTGGACATTGAGCTGGTCGGCAATGACCTGCGGATCCAGGTGCGGCATGAGGAGAAGTCCGAACACAAGGACAAAGAGGGATACCGCTCCGAGTTCCGCTACGGGACGTTCTCGCGCAACGTAAGCCTGCCAGGCCCCGTCAGCGAAAGTGACATCCGTGCAACCTACGACAACGGCGTCCTGGAAGTCCGCATCCCGCTCCCAGATGAAACCGGGACAGCCTCCCGGAAGATACCGATCAGCCGAGCAGGCGCAGTCTCCGGAACCGGCACCGGCACTACCGGCAGCGTAGGCGGAACAGCAGAAAGCCAGGCATAAGGCCTACCAGGCACGATGGGAAGGCGAACAGTACGGGCCCGTATAGTCTGAAGGATCCTCACGGCCAAGCACACGAGAGGAAGGCAGCTGCGCCGGTGCCGCCGTCACGGCAGCCCAAGGCGCAGCTGCCCTGCCTTGTCTCAGCGCAGGTGGCAAATCTTAGGCCATGTCGAAGAATCCCCGGATCAACACCGGGATAGAGACCGTCAGTGCCGTCGTAAGCCGGTTGTGGTCTTCCTGGGACGTATGCCAGGTGGGACCATGCTCATATGAGTGACAATCCCCACCCCGACCCGTCACAGCAACAGCACGGGGACGCTGCACCGACGACACAACAAATGCGAACGGTCGGCCAGCGCCGACGTGAAGCGGAGCAGAAGCTGGAACATCACCTCGATGAGGCGCGCCACAAAAATGAACACCCCTCCGATGCCCCCGAACCAGACGACGGGAGCGCTTCTGGCGGCGAAGTGGATGCCGCCGACGTTGCCGCTATCCAAAACGATGAGAGCATCACCCCCGCAGACCGTGTCGATCTCATAGCCAATCAGGCCATCCCGGAAACGGAAAACAAAGGCACCCAGCCAGACAACGGCGATGCCTGAAGTCGGAAGGCTTCACCCGCAGACGTTCTTTAAGCTGCGGTCCGGAAACCGCTACCGCCCGGCCTGGCTGAAGATCCACCATCCATCCATGTCTGGCTCCGGCCGTGACCACCGCAGCTCACGCACCAGGAGTCAGGTCAACGCCCGAATCGTCAGGTTCAGCTGGTCGATGCGCCGGTCCGGCGGCTTCCGGCTGCCGGGCCGTTAAGCACTATCGGTACGGCCGACCGGAGAGTTATGTCAGGTCGCTGCTGGTTCGACTCGCTGGCTTATTTGTAAGGGACCGCGTTCAGAACCGGCGAGTCCTACCTGTGGCGGCCAGGCTGGTAACCCTCGAGTGGCGTTACTCGGAGCCATCGGCGATGCCGGCGTCAGGCGCCAGCGGCAGCTCCATGAATGCATACAGCTCCCGCCAGGCGTTATCCAAACGCATCTCGGCTAAGACGATCTCTTCCTTGCCAGCATCGTCACCGCGCTGCCGCAATTCAGAGAGCTCGTTGTACAGCTCATCCACCTGGTTCAACCGCCGCTTGAATTCCATGTCAGCCATCGCAAAAGACTAATTGAACCAGGGCGAATGGGACAGACGCAGACGATGTAAGCACAAAGCTTTTCAGGTTCCGTGCGAGCACTCACGGCAAAGGGCCACGACAGGCTTGGGTGTGGGATCATGGCGGAATGGCAACCGGAGACTCCATGGAAGCGGCCAAGTACTACATGGAAGCGCTCACGCACTGGGACCGGGTCGATTCCGCATACAAGCGCAATGAAGCCAGCCGAGATGAGCGCGACGCGGCTTGGGAGACGCGAAAATCGGCGTTCGAGAACCTTCAACGCCTCGAGCAGACCGCTACGGATGAGCGCCCCGAAAGCTAAGCCACGCCAGTGCGCAACACGTCGAATTTTTAGCATGGAAGTCGGTCATTTACCCCTCCCCCAAGCCCATATCTAATGCGCCGATAGTTGATATTATGTAAAGCTGTACTCTGCGTATTGCATCAGATGAATCAATCGCCCCGATCCCCCGGATCCGCAC
>NZ_JABFMW010000019.1:0-30024 GCF_013359725.1 Pseudarthrobacter sp. C4D7
GATCCCCCGCGTGGTGGTGGGGGAGGCCACGACGTTCGACGGCGAACTGGAGCTTCTGCGGTCACGCGGGGTCGAGGTGGTGGTGCTGGATGACCAGCGCTGCGTGGACATGATGGCTGCGTTCCAGGCGGACAAGCCGGAGCTGTGGGCGGAGGACATCGCCGAGTAACGCCGGCGCGGCAACCTGCACGCTCTCCTCCCAGCCGGCGCTGGCCCCAAGTCTCCCGGCCGCAATCTATTGGTGCGGGGACACCTGGCGGGTGCTGTCGCGGACCACAAGGACCGGTGCGATCGGGGTTCGGTCCACGTCCCGGCCCTCTATGGCGCCCAGCAGCACTTCCATGCTCATGAGTGCCAACGCCGGGAAATCCTGCCGGACCGTGGTCAGGGGAGGCAGGAAGTAGTCCGACCCCTCGATGTCGTCGAAACCTACCACGCTCACGTCCTCCGGGACCCGGATCCCGCTTTCAGCGAAGGCCCGTATCAGCCCCAGGGCCGTGTGGTCGCTGGCGGCGAAGATCGCCTGGGGCACCTTGTTTTCCCGCACCAGTTGAAGGGCGGTCTCGTAGGCCCACTTAGGGCTCCAGTCGCCCTCGAGGCACAGTCCTGGTTTCAGCCCGGCGTCGCGCAGTGCGGCCTCCCACCCGCGTTTACGCACCCGGCCGTCGAACCAGTCCATGGAGCCGGCGAAGTGTGCGATGTCGGTGTGGCCCCGGTCTATCAGGTGCTGGGTGGCCAGCCTGGCGCCCAGTTCCTGGTTTTCTGAATAGGTGAAGACGTTCGGCGTCGATGATGCTCCCGCTGCAATCATTTCCACGGGCACACGGCAGGAGGCATTCCAGACAGCTGCCGCCATGTCCACCATGGGGGCGATGACGATGATTCCCCCCACGCCGGTATCGTCCAAGGTGTCGAGAGCAGCCTGGACCGACTCTCCGTAAGGCTGTTCGACGCTAATGACAGTGGTGGCGTAGCCCTTCTTGCGTGCGATGTTCTCCAGGGCCATGAGCGTTCCCACCGGACCGAACCGGGGGGAGCCGTCCGACAGTATGCCGATGGACGTGGACCGGCTGGTGACCAGCGCCGTGGCTGCCCGGTTCCTGCGGTAGCCGATGTCCTTGATCACCTGCAGGACCCGTTGCCGCGTCGCCGCGCTGACGTCAGGCGCGTCATTGAGGACCCGCGAAACAGTACCGAAGGACACGCCGGCGATGTCCGCAACATCATTGATGGTGGGCTTCCGGCGCCGTGAGGCAACGCGCAGCTCCTCGGCCGCCTGATGCGGAACAGTCATTTCGGCCACGCTCTCTCCTGCCCTGCACGTCACGGACGCAACCTCTCGTCGCGCCTTTCGATCTTACGTCTGCCCGGGATTTCCGTGGCGCACAAAGAGCCTGAATGTGATGCTTGACACTAATCACCGTAAACGTTTACGATGATGTCCGTAAACGTTTACGGAAGGATCGTAAACGCTTACGACGACGTTTTTTCAACGAGGAAAGGAGCGGGATGTCGGACCAGATCGTCCACGCACTCGCGCTCGATCCGTACACCGGGTTTCGGGATGTGGACCAAGCCCAATGGGCAAATCTCGAGATGCTCCTGGAGGATACGGCGCCAAGCGATCTGGCTACCGCTGTCCGCACCTTTGTCTCCGCCGGCTCGTCAGCGGTCATCGGAATCTTCGAAGCAAACCGGCTGTGGGCCAGCCTGATCGTCTCCGTCGACAACACGGGCAAACCCGCGTCGGTGTCCACTCTCCGCGGCCCGGCCGCGGCGGCGGGCGCAGACATGGCACAAGCAGCCAACGAGGCGGTGCGGTGGGTCCAGGCCCACCTCGGGTCCTGTTCCCTGGGCTTCTTCGTCGACAAAGTACATGCAGAGGCGCTCCTGAGAGCTTCAGACAAGGCCACTGCCATCCGCACAGCCTCGGCGTCCGGCAGGCTCGTCCTGTCCCCGGTACCGCCGGCCCTGGCTATTGCCCTCGCCTGAACCCCCTCAGGCATTCACCCCATCCACCCAAAGCACTGGAGAACAATGATGATCCGCAGGCTTCCCTTTGTGGCTGTTGCCGCAGTCTTGTCCCTTTCCGTGGCGTCCTGCAGCAGTTCGACCACGGCCACGTCCAACGCCCCCGACGCCGGTGTGTCCAGCAAAGCCCAGCTGGCCCTTGACCAGATCAAGGGACAGGTCCTGAGCAAGGGCCCCAACGGCGAAACCCCCTCCCCGGCGTCCGCAGCCGACCTGACCCCCGAGGAGGTCGCGAAGGTCAAGGCGCTCAACGCCAAGGCGGCCATCGTGATGCACTACGGCGGAAACGACTGGGCCAACGCCCAAATCAACGGACTGAAAACCGAATTTGAAAAGCTCGGCGTCAAGGTCATCGCCACCACTGACGCGAACTTCAAGCCGGACAAGCAGGTCTCGGACATCGAAACGGTCATGTCGCAGAACCCCAACATCATCGTCTCCATCCCCACGGACCCCGTGGCTACGGCCTCCGCCTACAAGAAGGTGGCGGATGCCGGCACCAAGCTCGTTTTCATGGACAACATCCCCCAGGGGCTGACAGCCGGCAAAGACTATGTGTCCGTCGTTTCTGCTGATAACTACGGCAACGGCGTAGTCTCTGCCCACCAAATGGCAAAAGCGCTCGGCGGCAAGGGAAAGATCGGGGTGGTCTTCCACCAGGCCGATTTCTTCGTGACCAAGCAGCGCTACCAGGGCTTCAAAGAAACCATCACCAAGGAATACCCGGATATCAAGATCGTCGAGGAAAAGGGAATCGCCGGTCCGGACTTCGCCGGTGACGCGCAGGCTGCCGCCAACGCCATGCTTAGCAAGTACGCCGACCTGTCCGGAATCTGGGCCGTCTGGGACGTTCCCGCTGAAGGCGTCATGGCTGCAGCCCGGGCCGCGGGCCGGCCGGACCTGAAGATCGCCACGGAAGACCTCGGCAAGAATGTGGCCATTGCCCTGGCCAAGGACGAACTCGTCGTCGGCCTGGGAGCGCAGGTTCCGTTCGACCAGGGTGTCACGGAAGCACGGCTGGCAGCCGGAGCGCTCATTGGCAAGCAGGCGCCTGCCTACGTCGCGCTGAGTGCCCTCCCAGTTGACCACTCCAACGTCCTTGATGCCTGGAAGCAGGTCTACCACGAGGACGCCCCGAAGGACATTCAGGACTCCTACAAGAAGTAGCCAGGAACCGGCGGTGCGGGGGACCGCCCCCGCACCGCACCGAAAGGGCAACGATGAATACCGCAGACAATGTCGTCGAGATGCGCTCCATTTCGAAAAGCTTCAACGGCGTTCCCGTATTGAAGGATGTCAGTTTCGACGTCCGCAAGGGCGAGGTCCACGCGCTGGCCGGGGGCAACGGCGCAGGGAAGTCCACGCTCATGAAGATCCTCCAGGGCGTATACCAGGCGGACGCCGGCGAGATCCTCATAGGCGGCAAGCCGGCCGCCATCAACTCCATCCAGGACGCGAAGGCCGCCGGGATCGGGATGGTCTTCCAGGAGTTCAGCCTGGTACCGAGCCTGACCGTCGCGCAGAACATCTTCCTCGCAGCCGAACCGCTCGCCAAAGGCGGGCTCATCGACGACCGTGCCGCGGTGCGCCGCGCCAGGGAGGTCTTCAGTGAGATGGAGGTCGACGTCGACCCGCGCGCCGGAGTCGCACGGCTCGGCACTGCCTACTGGCAGCTGACCGAGATCGCCAAGGCACTCGCACAGAACGCCCAGGTGCTCATCATGGATGAGCCCACGGCCAGCCTTGCCCGGCACGAGTCCGAAGCGCTCTTCGAACTGATTGACCGCCTGAAACAGCGTGGCATCTCCATCATCTACATTTCCCACCGCATGGATGAGGTGTACAGGCTCGCGGACCGGATCACCATCCTCCGCGATGGACGCCACCTCCTCACCGCGCCGCTGACGGACGTCACTCCCGAAAAGATCGTGGAAGGCATCGTCGGAAAGAAGATCGAGGGCCAGCTTTCCTATCGTGCGCGGGATCATGAGGCCCACGATGGGGCTCCGTTGCTGGAGGTCCGGGGCCTCACTGCGGGCCACCGGGTGCGGGATGTGTCGTTCACGCTCCGGCCCGGCGAAATCCTTGGCCTGGCAGGGCTGATGGGCAGCGGCCGGACCGAACTGGCACGTGCGCTTTTCGGCATTGACAAGGTGGAAAGCGGCGAGGTCCTCATCCGGGGCAAAAAGGTCCACCTTGGCTCCCCGCAGCAGGCCATCAACGCCGGAGTTGCCCTTATCCCTGAGGACCGCAGGGCCCAAGGCCTTGTCCTGGAGCACTCCGTCCAGGACAACCTGCTGCTTCCCCTCCTCGGCCAGATCCAGCGGGGTCCCCTCCTGGACGGTGCGAAGGGGAAGGAATTGTCCTCGTCACTGATCAAGAGATTCGCAGTCAAGGTGGCGCATCCCCACCGGCCGGTGCGGCTTCTCTCGGGCGGCAACCAGCAGAAAGTGGTCATCGCCAAATGGTTGGGGACCGATCCGGACATCCTGATCCTGGACGAACCAACCGCCGGCGTCGACATCGGCACCAAGAGCGAAATTCTGGACATGATCCGTGAGCTTGCCAATGCCGGCAAGGCCGTCATCGTCATCTCCTCTGAGTACCCCGAACTACTTGCGGTCAGCGACCGCGTCCTCGTCCTCAAGGACGGCTCCATCATCCGTGACATCCCCCGCAGCGAGATCGCTGGCGAGGAATATCTTCAACTTGCAGCCCAGGGAGTCTGAAAGTGAGCAAGACAAACACCATCGCGCCCCGGAACACCGCGGCCCCCCGAAATTTTGGCACCACCCTCAAGGAACTCGACTGGCGGCGCTACGTCATCTACATCGGCTTCGTCGTTGTTTTCCTCTTCTTTGCAGTACTGCTCCGCGACCAGGGCTTCCTGTCGCCGAACAACCTCCTGAACATCTTCCGGCAGACCGCAACCATCACCGTCATCGCCGTCGGCATGACATACGTGATCGCATGCGCGGAGATCGACCTGAGCGTCGGATCCGTGGCTGGCCTCTCCAGCGTCTGCACGGCGATGGCCCTCTCCCAGTGGGGACTCGTCCCCGGCATCCTGGCGGGCCTCGCCGTCGGACTCGTCGTCGGATCCATCAACGGTGCCCTGGTCAGCCTCCTTGGCATCCCATCGTTCCTGGTGACGCTCGGCATGCTGGGCATAGCCGTCGGCGTCGCCCAGTGGATCACAGCCTCGGCACCGCAGCCCATCCTGAGCGATACCTTCAACACGCTCTTCGGATCCGGCAACTTCGGTCCCGTTCCGGGCCTGGTGGTCTGGAGCGCCATCTTCGTCGCCATCGGCGCCGTCGTGCTGAACCGCACCAGGTTCGGCCGCCAGGTCCTGGCCACGGGAGGCAACCGCAGCGCCGCCGAGTTCACCGGCATCAACACCAAGCGCATCAAATTCCAGGTGCTCCTCATCTCAGGAATGGCCGCGAGTGTCGCCGGCATGCTCTACGCCGGCCGGCTCCAGTCCGGACGGTTCCAGTGGGGCGCAGGCGACGAACTTTCCGCCATTGCCGCCGTCATCCTGGGCGGAACCAGCCTCTTCGGCGGATTCGGCTCCATCATCGGCACCCTCTTCGGCGCCCTGCTTATCGGACTCATCAACAACGGGCTCATCCTCGCCGGGCTCGACAGCAGCCAGCAGCAGGTGGTCCGCGGCGCAATCATCATCCTCGCTGTCGCCCTGGCCCGAAAGAAGTAGCAACCGTGACCTTCCAACTACGCGCCGGAATTATCGGCACAGGATTCATGGGTTCCGTCCACGCCCACGCGGTCCGCGCAGCAGGCGGGGTAGTCACCGCAGTCGCCGGGAGCAGCAAAGGGTCAGCGGAAGCAGCAGCCTCCGTGCTCGGCGCCCAGGCCGCAGCCGAATCCGCTGATGCACTGATCGCACGCGCAGACGTGGATGTGGTCCACATTTGCACTCCGAACGCGACCCACGCCGGCCTCGCACGCAAAGCCATTGCAGCAGGGAAATCGGTTGTGTGCGAGAAGCCCCTCGCCACCAGCGTTGAAGACGCCCGGGAACTGACCGAGCTCGCCGAGCAGGCAGGTGTTGTCACGGGCGTGCCGTTCGTCTACCGGTTCTATCCGGCCGTCCGCGAAGCCCGCGACCGGATCCTCCGCGGCGACGCCGGCCGCCTCTGGCTGCTGCACGGTTCCTACCTGCAGGATTGGCTGGTTGGCGCGGAAGCCACGAACTGGCGGGTGGACTCACAGCTCGGAGGAGCCTCCAGGGCGTTCGGAGACATCGGCGTGCACTGGTGTGACCTGATGGAGTTCACCACCGGACACCGAATCACCAGGCTGGTGGCGAAGACCAGCCGGGCCTACGACGAACGCGAAACCGGCGGACAGCTGTCCTCCGTTGCCACCGAGGACGGCGCCACGATCCTTTTCGAGACAGACAAGGGTGCCACGGGATCACTGGTGGTCAGCCAGGTCAGCCCCGGCAGGAAGAACCGCCTCTGGTTCTCCTTCGACGGAACCGAAGCGTCATTCAGCTTCAACCAGGAACAGCCGGACACGCTTCACATTGGCACCACTGGGTCCAGCTCCGACATCGCCGTCGGCCCTCAAACACTGGCAACGCCAGGCGGGCGGCGGTACAGCAAACTGCCGCCGGGCCATCCCCAGGGGTACCAGGACAGCTTCAACTCCTTCGTCGCCGACGTCTACGCAGCTGTTCAGGGACAACCACCGGAAGGGCTGCCCACGTTCCGCGACGGCCTGCGGGCAGCCCTCATCACAGATGCGGTCGTCACCTCCGCTGCACGGCAGTCGTGGGTTGATGTCCCCGGCAGTGAAACACACTTCGAATCACTCACGTCTTCCCCCGCACTTGAAAGGCAGAAGCAATGAAACTCGGTTACTGTTCCATCACCTGGGGCGGCGTCGTTGGCCATGCGCAGGGCGTGACGAGCGTCAAGGACCTCTTCTACCTGACCCACGGGTCCATGCGGGAAGCAGTCCAGGACATCGCGTCCGTCGGCTACCAGGGTGTCGAAATGTTTGACGGCAACCTCGCCGACTACGCGGAGAATCCCGACGAACTCAAGGAAATCCTGGCTACCGCCGGGGTGGAACTGACAAGCGTCTACACCGGCGCGAACTTCATCTACGCGGACATACTCCCCGACGAGCTGCACCGGATCCACCGTGCCGCCGAATTGGCCGCCGCCTTCGGAGCGGAACGGCTGGTAGTAGGAGGGGGAGCGCGGCGCGCCGCTGGAACCACCGACGACGACTACCGCCGGCTCGGCGAAGCCCTGGACAAGGTCACGGACATCGCCGAATCCTTCGGGCTGTCGGCAAGCTACCACCCGCACCTGAGCACCATCGTCGAAAGTCCGGAGGAACTGGACCGGCTGATGCCGCTCACGCGGATCGGTTTCTGCCCGGACACCGCCCACCTTGCGGCCGGCGGAGCAGACCCGGCCGCCGTCATTCGGAAATACGCCGACCGGATCCAGCACGTCCACCTGAAGGACTTCGAGAAAGACCCCTTCAATTTCCTGCCCCTGGGCCAGGGCGAGCTCGACTTCCCGGACATCATCGCCGCGATCCGGGAAAGCGGATATGACAGCTGGCTCATGGTGGAACTCGACAACTATGACGGCGACCCCCGGGAAGCCGCAGCACTCAGCAAGAAGTACCTCGAAAACCTCCTCTCCCACTAATTTCACCCGCCGGGGGAGTGCCACAGACGGCATCCGCCCCGCCTTCCGGAAGGAACAAGATCCACATGCAAAACCTCAACGTCGGCCTCATCGGAGGCGGTTTCATGGGCAAGGCCCACTCCCTGGCGTACGCTGCCATGCCTATGTTCTTCTGGCCTGCACCGGCACTGCCGGTCCGCAAAGTCATCGCTGAAGCCAACCCGGACCTCGCAGCAGAGGCGGCCCGCCGCTTCGGGTTCGAGAACTCCACCGCAGACTGGCGCAGCATCATCGACGATCCGGACATCCACGTTGTGGACATCGCCACGCCCAACCACCTCCATGCCGAGATTGCCATCGCCGCGGCCGAGGCGGGCAAGCACATCATCTGCGAAAAGCCCTTGGCCCGCACCGGCGAAGAATCCAAAGCGATGTACGACGCGGTCAAGGACAAGAACATCGTCCACATGGTTGCCTTCAACTACCGGCGAACGCCCGCAGTTGCCCTGGCAAAGAAATATATCGAGGAAGGGGCCATCGGGAAGATCCTCAGTTTCCGCGGCACCTACCTGCAGGACTGGAGCGCGGACCCCAGTTCACCCCTGTCCTGGCGCTTCCAGAAGTCCATCGCAGGTTCAGGCGCCCTGGGTGACATCGCCACGCACGTCATTGACATGGCCCGGTACCTCGTTGGCGAGTTCAGCGCGGTCAACGCCGTCCTGTCGACCTGGATCCCGGAACGCCCCCTGCAGTCGGGCGGGGCGGACGCACTCGGCAGCGTCCGGGGCGGAGAAGGCCCCCGCGGCGAGGTTGATGTCGATGATGAAGTCATGACCATGATCCGTTTTGCCAACGGCGCCGTGGGCTCGGTGGAAGCAACACGCAACGCCCACGGACGCAACAACTACATCACCTTCGAAATCCACGGAACCGAAGGGAGCATTGTGTTCAACTATGAGCGGCGCGACGAGCTGCAGGTCTGCTTCGCCTCCGACCAAGCGGACCGCCGTGGATTCCGGACTGTTTACACGGGGCCGGCACACCCCTACGGAGAAGCGCTCTGGCCCATCCCTGCCCTCGGCATCGGATACGGCGAAACGAAGATCATCGAGGCCCACGACTTCTTCAAGGCCATTGCAGAAGGCGGCAGCGTGAGCCCGAGTTTTGCCGACGGATACCAGGTTGCCCTCATTGACGACGCCATCGTCGAGTCCGCGGCCAAGGAATCCTGGGTCGACGTCCCGCAAATCACCGACTAACCCACACCCAGGGAGGGGCGGCACCCGGCCGCCCCTCCCTGGACCGCCTGACCAACATCAAGGAACACAAGATGACTCCCACTGCTATCCCGAACCGCCCAGAGACTGCAGAAGCGTGGCTCATGCCGGTCTTTGTTGCCAAAGCGGGCTGCGAGATCGAACTTCAGGAAGCCCTGCACCATCTGCAGGCGTCAAGCCGGAAGGACCCAGGGTGTCTGGAATACGCCGTCTTTGCAGATGGCCTCCAACCGGGCATCTATGTCCTTTTCGAAGGATGGGCCCGCCAGGAAGACCTCGAAGCACACAACGAGCAAGACCACGTAGTGGACTTTCTGCGTACGGTGGACCCGCTCCTGGCTGGACCGTTCTCCGTGACCCCGCTGGCACCTGTCATCTGACCGCACAGCCTGACCGCACAGCGCGCCAAGGAGACCCGCACCTCCTGTCCGACAACTCGGCTAGGGGCGGACCGGCGAGGCAGCCTCGTTGCCCAACACCGTGGTCCACGGGCTGGCGGTCCACGCCGTCACTACGCCGTTGATGACGTAGGGGTCGGCCGCAGCGAAAGCCTGAGCCGCCTCCACCGGGTTCTCGCCGGTGAAGATCAACAGCCCCTTGAACGGTCCTTCGCCGATGGCGCCGCCCAACAGGAGCTCGCCCCGTTCGACGGCCTCCCACCCCGCCCGGAGGTGGTCCGCGCGGTACTGCCCGCGGCTTTCGAGGTAGTCGTCCGCATAGGTGTATTCGAGTACGGCGTGCATGCGTGTCTCCGTTTCATTGGTTCTCTTCGTCGTTTGAAGCAGGATACCCACCCCTAAGCTAGGCGGTGAGCGGGCCACAGCCCGCCGGATGGGGGAATCATTCACACCCATTGTGACCCCCTTCACGTCCGATCAAAGACCCTATAGGATCTAGGATTGTGCAGCAGGGGGCTGCACGCGATCACAAGGGAGTGAGAAGTGCAGACGGAGACTTTCACCAAGAAGCCCAAAGAGTCGGCCACGCGCCGGACCATCAAGAACCTGCGGTGGTGGATCCTCGGCTGGGCCCTGGCCGCGGGAATCATCAACTACATGGACCGCAGCGCTATCTCCATCGCGGCGCCTGAACTGATCAAGGAATTCGGCCTCACCCGGACGGACATCGGGTTGCTGGGCACAGTATTCTCCTGGACCTACGCCTTCGCGCAGCTTCCCGCCGGGTGGCTGGTAGACAAGCTGGGCGCCCGGCGCATGTACTTCCTGGCCATCGCAGGCTGGAGCATCGCCACCGCGCTGATGGCCGTCGGCAGCCGGATGTGGCAGTTCATCACCTTCCGCTTCCTGCTGGGTATGGCAGAAGCGCCCAATGGTCCGGCATCTGCAAAGCTCACCGCCGACTGGTTCCCCCGGTCAGAGCGCGGGCAGGCCACCGCCATCTGGGACAGCGGCTCCAAGTGGGGCCCGGCCATCGCGCCGCCCATCCTGACCGCCATCATGCTCGCCTTCGGCTGGCAGGCCATCTTCCTCTTCCTCGGCGTCGCCGGCCTGGTCCTGGCGCTCGCCTTCTTCATGTACTACCGCGCGCCGGAAGAGCATAAGCGCGCCTCCGCCGAGGAACTGGACTACATCGAGAGCCAGCGCACCACCCAGCTGCTGTCCGCACGGAAAGTCTCCTGGCTGGCACTCTTCAAGCACCGCCAGATCTGGGGCATGATGGCCGGCTTCTTCTGCGTCATCTGGATCTGGAACATCTTCATCGTCTTCCTGCCCCTTTACCTGCAGGAAGAACGCGGCGCCAGCATTGCAAACTCCGGCTGGCTTGCCGCCCTGCCGTACCTGGGCGCTGCCATCCTGGGCATCACCGGCGGATGGGTCATGACCCGCTACTCCAAGAAGGCCGGACGTGATCCGCTGCTGGCCAAGCGCCACATCATGTCCATCGCCGCCGTCGTGGCCGGTGTCCTGATCTGCCTCATCCCGTTCGTCGATTCCCTTCCGCTGGCCATCGCCGTGATGACCGTTGCCCTGGGCTTCGTCGCCACCATGCAGGCCGCCGCCTGGGCCATGCCCGGCGACATCGTCGACAACTCCCAGGTGGCCTCCGTGGGCGCCATCCAGAACTTCGGCGGCTACTTCGGCGGCGCCTTCGCACCGCTCCTCACCGGTGTCATCGCCGACGCCACCGGCTCCTACGCGCCGTCGTTCGTGATTGGCGGCATCATCGCGGCCATGGCCGCGGTGGCCTACACCGTGCTGGTGCGCGAACCCATCCGCGACACGGCGCTGGCACCCAGCGAAGGGGACGGAACCAAAGCATGAGCATGGCAACCAATGAACGCACGACGCCGGCAATCACCGCGCGGAGGCCGTTCACCGTCGCGGTGACAGCGGACGCAGCCAGGCCGGACGGCAGCTCGATCCATGGCGACCTGGGCCTCCGGCGGCTTACCGATGGGGGAGTGGACTGGCATGTCCTGCCGTCCTATACGGACCCCATCCCGCCGGCGGACCTCGCCAGGGTGGACGCGGTGTTGTCCCTGGGGCACATCGCCTTCGATTCCCGCACCCTGGACCACGCCCCCGACCTGAAACTGGTCGCCCGGTTCGGTGCGGGCTTTGACACCATCGACCTCGCCGCCTGCACCCGTGCCGGCGTCGTCGTCACCAACACCCCGGACGCCATCCGCCGGCCGCTGGCCGTCGCGGGGCTGACCCTCCTGCTGGCCCTGTCGCACAAACTGCTGGCCAAGGACCGGCTCACCCGCACGTCCAACTGGGGAGCACGCGAACACTACCGGGGGGCGCCGCTCGTCGGCCAAACCGTGGGCATTGTGGGCTTCGGAAGCGTCGGCGCCGAGCTCGCCCGGCTGCTGGCCCCGCTTGGCATGAAGGTGGTGGGCAACAACCGCAGCGGCCGCCATCCGGAGGCCGGGGAGCTGGGATTGGAGCTGCTCGGACTGGAGGAACTCCTGGAACGGTCCGACTACGTGGTGCTGTGCGCAGCCCTCACCCACGAAACGGAAAAGCTCATCGACGCCGCCGCGCTGGCCCGGATGAAACCAACTGCCTACCTGATCAACATCGGGCGGGGAAGGCTGGTGGACACGGATGCCCTGCGGCAGGCTCTGCAAGCGGGCGGCATCGCCGGCGCCGGCCTTGACGTTTTCGAGCCGGAACCCCTGGAGCCCGATGACCTCCTGCTGACCTTGGACAACGTGGTGCTGTCCCCGCATTCACTGTGCTGGACCGAGGACTTCACCAGGGATGTTTCGGCTGCCGCCCTTGGTTCCATCCTGGCCATGGCGGCGGGGGAGAAGCCGGGCAACGTCCTCAATCCGGAGGTGTTTGAAACGCCGGCTTTTGCTGCAAAAGCGGCCCACCGGGAAGAGGCCCACAAGTGAATCCCGTGCCCCTCCGGCAGGCAGTCCCCGCTGACGGGGAGGGCGCTGTCCTGGTGGGCCGCGTCTGGGACCCGGTATCCGGCGGGCCCCGGGTGGTCAGCGTTCAAGGTGAGGACGTCGTCGATCTCACCCCAGAGGTTCCCACCGTTGCCGGCCTGATGGAGCGCGCCTGTCCCGCGCGCACCGTCCTGGAGGCCAGGGGCGCCAGGCGGTGGAACCTGCCGGAACTGCTGGAAGCATCACTGGCCGGAGACGCGGACCGTCCCCGGCTGCTGTCCCCGATAGACCTCCAGGTGGTTAAAGCCTGCGGCGTGACGTTCGTGGAATCCATGCTGGAACGGGTCATCGAGGAACGGTGCGGCGGCGACGCCACCCGCGCCGCCGAAGTCCGGCAAACCGTCGCAGATGCCCTGGGCGGCAGCCTGGATACCGTCCGTCCAGGGTCGGCCCAGGCACAGGAGATCAGGCAGGTGCTGGCTGCCCGCGGCATGTGGTCGCAGTACCTCGAGGTAGGCCTGGGCCCGGATCCGGAGGTCTTCACCAAGGCCCCCGTGCTGTCCACCGTGGGGTTTGGCGCCGAGGTGGGGATCCCGGCGTTCTCCTCGTGGAACAACCCCGAGCCGGAATTGGTGCTCGTGGTGGATTCCGCCGGCAACGTCCGCGGCGCAACCCTGGGAAACGACGTCAACCTCCGCGACGTGGAAGGCCGCAGCGCCCTCCTCCTGGGCATGGCCAAGGACAACAACGCCTCCTGCGCCCTGGGTCCATTCATCCGGCTCTTCCACGACGACTTCACCCTGGAATCCCTGCGGACGGAGGACATCACCCTCACCGTGGACGGGCTGGACGGGTACCGGTTGGAAGGCCGCAACAGCCTGGCCCGCATCAGCCGGCCCTTCGAGGAACTCATTTCCGCGGCCTGGGGCGCCCACCACCAGTACCCGGATGGGTTCGTGCTCTTCACGGGAACCCTGTTCGCGCCGACGCAGGACCGGGATACGCCGGGGCTCGGATTCACCCACAAACCCGGGGACCTGGTGACCATCAGCAGCCCCCACCTGGGCGCATTGGTCAACCGGACCCGACGGACAGAGGACCTGGCGCCGTGGACCTACGGCATCAGCAGCCTGTTCCGCTACCTCGCGGACGTCCGGGCCGCACCGGTGCACGGCAGTGAGGCTCCCCTCGGCGCGCGGACCGACTAGCCCGCCGGCGCCGGCTCCGTGGCGGCTACGGTGCGCGGCACGGTCACGAGTGCCACGGCGGCCAGGGCGCCCGCGGCCGCGAACGCGTAGAAGCCCCACGGGTAGGCGATGCCGGCTGCAACCAGGCTGCCGGTCACGGCGGGCCCGGCAATGGCGCCCACCCGGCCCACGCCGGCGGCGAAACCGAGGGCGGTTGCGCGCAGGCGGGCCGGGAACAGCTGGCTGACCCAGGCGTACACCAGCACCTGTGAGCTGAAGACAAACACACCGGTCACGAAGACCAGGGCATTGAGCAGGATGGCGTTGTCGACCTTCACGCTCAGCAGGGCCAGGCAGACGGCGGACAGTCCGAACCAGAGCAGCACGATCGGTTTGGTCCCATGCCGGTCGGCCAGGATGCCGGCGACGATGAGGCCCGCAACCGCGCCCAGGTTCAGCACCAGGAGCAGGGACAGGCCGGCGCTGACGGGGTATCCGGCGGACGCCATGAGCTGCGGCAGCCAGGTGTTCAGGCCGTACACCAGCAGGAGCCCCATGAAGGACGCGGCAGCGATCGCCACGGCCACCAGCGGGTACGGCTTCCTGCCCAGTTCGCGGACCCCGCTCTTCTCCTGCCTCGTCGCCTGGCGTTCCGCCGGCAGGGTTTCGGGGAGCTTGAACCAGAGGAACGGCACCAAGGCCAGGCCCGCGATGCCACCCACTATGAACATGGCCCGCCAGTCCGGGATGACCATCAGCGCCAGGAAAGCCGTGGCCACGGCGCCCGCGTGGTAGCCGGTCATGGTCCGGGTGGTGGACTTGCCGGCAGATCCGGCCGGGGCGTAGTCGTTCATGTAGGCCAGGGCGGCCGGAAGGCAGGCGCCGAGTCCCAGGCCGGCCAGCAGGCGGAACGTGCTGAAGACCGCCACGTTGGGAGCCCACACCACCGCGATGGTGAAGATGGAGAACCACAGGACGCAGGCCACCAGCAGCTTGCGGTGCCCGAAGCGGTCGGACAGCGGGGCGATGAACAAGGCGCCGAGTCCGACGCCGACCAGCGAGATGGTGGCAGCCAGGGTGGCGCCCACCGCGTCGAAGCCAAGTTCGCCGGTCTTGATGAGGGTGGGGATGACGGTGCCAAGCACCACCAGGTCGAAACCGTCCAGGACCATGGCCAGCCAGCAGAGCCAGACCGGCCAGCGGGACGCGCGGGGGGAGGGGGACGTCGTCATGTAATCCTCTTTGATCAGGGAAGCAGGAGCAGCATGCCTGGGTGCGAGCACCGTCACCAGGGGGAGTGATCCACGGCATGCGTTCTGATGGGAGGCTACCGCTAAGTTCATTAAAAGAACAAGTGTTCGAAGAGCGAACGGGCTGAATGCGCCGGACGCAGAGTCCCTACAGCGTCTCCGGCACTGGCCGCCCGGGAAACAGCGTGGCGTACTGCTTCCGGTACATCCGCCGGCCCACCAGTTTGTAGGCGAGCCGGACCGGGGGCGGGATCTCCTTGAACAGCTCCCGCCGGTCCGCCGGAGGGTTGGTGGCCAGCACCATGCCGAGGTACCCCACCATGAACTTCTTGTCGAGCTTGTTGATCCCGTGCTGCCCCACGGCCGCGGCTTCCTTTTCGGTCATCACCCTGTCCGCCACCGGCATCATCTCGGTGACCTCGCGGCGCAGGTGCGTGTTGAGGACGTGCGACAGCTCCTCGTAGAGGGCCGCGAGATCGGCGGCAGACTGCTCATCCGCCGTCCGCATCCACCGCAGCCGCACCGGCTCAATGGCGTCGAGCCGGTGCGTGACCTGCCGGTGCTGCTCCAGCATCTGCCCCACGTGCAGCGCGCAGGCCGGCGCCCGATCCGCCAGCTGCGGGTACATGAGGAGGTCTTCCCCTTCATGGTGGATATGCAGGACCTTGTCGAAGTTCCCCAGCACCTCGCCCACGTAGGCGGCGCGGGCCGTATCCCCGGCCGCCGCGGACCGGACCAGGCCCGGCGCCTCGCCGTAGGCCCACAGGAAGAAGCGGTGGATGCGCCGCATGGCTGCGGTCCCGGAGCACAGGACGGGCCCTGTGGGGAGTGGCGGCGCGGTCTCGCCGGGCTGCATGGTGAAGAAGTCGGTCATGGTGGGCCCCTATTTTTGTCATTCAGTGAGACCACGGACCTCTCCCCGGGAGCATCGTAGCCCCGGGCCCTGCAGCGCACAACGGCTGTGCGGGAGCACGACGGCGGCACCCGCCGCACGCACGCAGCGCGCCACATTCGGGGGCCTTTACCCCTATCCGGACCGCCCGCGCGGGGCCACGATGGCGGCATGGGAAAACTCTTCACCGCCGGCCTCGCGGCAGCTGCCATGGCGCTGGGCACTGTCCCGCTTGCCCTTCCCGCCACCGCAGCGCCGGAAGCCCCGCCCGCGCACATCCTCGTCAAGTTCCGCGACGACGGTGCCGCCGCCGGCGTCCTCCAGCGGCACGGCCTGGCCGGCGGCTCCGCCGTCGGGAGCACTGGCGCCCTGCTGGTGGGCGTTGCCGCCGGCGCCGAAAAGCAGCTCATTGACGCCCTCAGCCGGGACCCCGCCGTCGACTACGCCGAACCGGACCCAGCCGGTGGGTGCTGCCACCTCGGACCAGTACTTTCCGCGCCAGTACGCCCTGCAGAATGACGGCCAGTCGTTCACCAACACCGCGGGGGACATCACGGTTCCCGTCGGTACCAAGGACGCCGACGTGGACGCGGTGGAGGCGTGGAACACCACCACCGGCGGTGGCATCAAGGTCGCCGTGCTGGATTCCGGCGTCGCCAGTGACAACCCGGACATCGCGCCCAAGGTGGTGGCCCGGACCAACTTCAGCAGCTCGGCCACCAAGGCCGGCGACCCCGTCGCAGAGGACTACTACGGCCACGGCACCCATGTGGACGGCAACGTTGCCGCCACGGTGGACAACACCATCGGGGTGGCCGGAGTGTGCCCCGGCTGCACCATCCTGGCCGGCAAGGTCCTGAACGACAGCGGCGTTGGCTCCAGCTCCAGCCTGGCCAGCGGCATCGACTGGGCCGTCAGCAACGGCGCCAAGGTGGTCAACATGAGCCTGGGGGTGCGGGCCTCGCGGACCCTGGAAACCGCCGTCAACAACGCCTGGAAGAAGGGAGTGGTGCTGGTGGCTGCGGCCGGCAACGGCGGCAACCAGACCAAGATCTATCCGGGCGCCTACCCCAACGTCATCGCCGTCGGCGCCACCGACAACAACGACGCCAAGGCCCCGTTCTCCACGTACGGGGCCAGCTGGGTGGACCTGGCCGCGCCGGGGGTGAACGTCTACTCCACCTTCCCTAACCACCCCTTCGTCCTGGCCACGCAGAACAACCGGTCCCAGGGGTACGACGTCGGCAATGGCAGCTCGATGTCCTCAGCCATCGTGGCCGCCGCCGCAGCCCTCGCCTGGAGCGCCCACCCCGGCGCGACGAACAGCGCCATCAGGTCGGGCCTGGAATCCACTGCTGACCGGGTCGCCGGAACCGGCACCTATTGGGCCTACGGCCGGGTCAACGCTGCCGGCGCCGTGAAGTAGCCCGCCGTGCGGCAGGGCCGGCCACCGGCTTAGCCCGCAGGCTTCAGGGCTGCCTGCCAGACGGCCGCCGCACGCGCCCCGCCCAGGGTCCAGGTGGCCGCCCCGGCCGCCCCGGCTGCCCCTGCCGTGCCCTGGACCTTGTCCGCGAGTTCGGCAATCTGGCCACCGGCGGCCTGCCACCGCTGGGTCCAGCCGCTCGGTGCCGAGGACACCACCGGTGACGCACAGTCACACCCCACGCCGCCGATCAGCATGGCGCCGTTGGTGGCGGCGGTGACGCTTGGGGCGGTGATGCTGGTGGCGGTGTACGTGGCGTCCACGGCCGTCGCGACCGGGCTGTCAAGCGGCGCGGTGGTGTTCACGCCCCGGTAGCCGGTGATGCCGCCGCCCCACTTCACGGCGGTGCTGAGGGTCCACGCGTAGCTGGCAGGATCAGAGGCACCCACCACGTGGTAGTAGGCGAAGACCCTGGCACCGGAGGTGGAGGAGCTGTTGATGCCGAGGCCGTTCACCAGCGGAGTCCAGCCCGCCGGGACGGATGCCATGGCCGGGTTCAGGTCCGCCGTGATGGAGGCGACCAGGACGTCGCCGGCCGCGGTGCCCGCGGGCGCGCTGAGGGAGACGGCGGAGGCGGCTGTTCCTGCGTAGGTGGTGACTGATCCGACGGCGGTGATGCCGGTGGCCGCCGGTGCCGCCCCGACCGTGATCGGTGTGCTCGCCGAGCTGGAGCTGCCGCTGTTGGTGGCGGTCAGCTTTGCGGTGTAGGTACCGGCTGCCGTGTAGCTGTGGGTGGGATTCTGGGCGGTGGACGTGCCGCCGTCGCCAAAGTCCCAGGCCCAGGACGTGGGCGAGCCGGTGGACGTGTCGGTGAAGGCGACGTTCAGCGGCGCGGTTCCTGAGGTGGGGGAGGCTGAGAAGGACGCCACCGGCGCTGTCACTGCCGGGCCCAGCGGACGGTCCGAATACCAGTAGCGCTTGGCGACGTCGTCGCTGGCCAGGACCACGATGCCGGTGGAACTGTCCACGCCCTGCTTGGTGGTGGTCACGTTGTTCATGGCGGACGACGATGCGCCCTGGATGACGGGAGTCCCGCGACCGGTGCCGAAGACCGGGTTGTCCATGGACGCCGTCTTCTCGTAGATGCTGCCGGCAACCCCGGAGTACGCGCAGCCGCTGACCGACGTGGGCGGGGCGGTCTGGAACGCATGGACCAGGTTGTTTTGGGTGTCCAGGACAATCTGCGGCCTGCTGACGCAGTCACCGGTGGTGGAGATGGTGGATTGCGTGAAGGATCCCGTGCCGGGCCTGAAGACGAGCAGCAGCAGCTGCGGCAGCGTGGGGTCGCTGGAGACGTCATTCAGGCTGGTCTTCACCGCGGCGAACACCCGGCCGCCGGTATCCGACTGCAGCGACTTGATGTTCAGGTGGTCATCAGCCTGCCCCTGGCCCCGGATGGCCGGCTGGAAGTTCCAGGACGACGACGCGGTGGGGGCGGTCCCGTCCGTGCGCGAGGCCCACCACACCGAGCCGGTGAGCTGGTCGCTCCACATCACGCCGATCTTGTTCTTGTTGTAGGACACCACGGCCGAGATGTCATCCGGTGCCGGGTGCGGGTTGGAGACCGGGAGGACGAACGGCGCAGCCCAGCTGGAACCGCCGGGCGCCGAGTTGTTGACGTAGACCGTGTTGGTGAATCCGCTGGTGCTGTTGCCCGCCACCTGCGTCCACGTGGCCCAGATGGCGCCGGTGCTGTCCTCATCGATGGTCATCGACTCGCTGCTGTTGGTGGCGATGACCGTGGGGAAGCCGGCATCCAGGGTGTACTTCCCGGCGGCATAGCTGTACCGGTAAAGGTAGGCGGGTTGCCCGGCGGCAGACGCGACCGGCTTGGCGTCGGTGGAGACCGTGACCACGTGCGACGCGATGTACAGGTGGCTGCCGTCCCACAGGGTGTCCGCCAGGGTGCTGCCGCGGGTGTCATTGACCACGCCCGTGTTCACCCAGGTGGCGCTGGGCCGGTCCAGCCGGTAGATGCCCCAGCCGCTGCCGCTGGTCCACATATCCGCCCACCAGGAACCGTCATTCCACCACAGCTTGCTCTGCGGTTTGTCCGAGGTGGGCGGATTGGCGACGCCGGAATAGGCGATGCTGGGGGTGCCGTAGACAGGATCGGCGGATGCCGGCGGGGCTCCCGTCAGGGCGGCGGCCGCTATCAGGGCCAGGACCACCGCGTGCCGCAGCCAACCGGGGAGAACTGCGATCTTCATGGCCGGCTCCTGGGCGCTGATGCCGTGTAGGCGGATGCTCTTCGTTGACGTCGTTCCCGCCGGCCCAGCCCAGCGCGACCCCCCTAGGGGACCACGAGGGCACCCCTAGGGGACCAACACTAGGCTCCATTAGGTACCCCTACAAGGACACTGGGTACCTGTCTTTGTTGCCTGGGGCTACTGGTTCTTCAAGGCCTGCCATCAACGCATTTGCGCAACTCTTGGCTTCACGACGAGCAGTGAACCCCGCAAATACAGGGCCCGCATCAACCAGCAGCCCGTAAGTCACGCAAACGCGTCAGCCACAGGGCGAACACAGCTGTCTTGCGTGGAAGGCGGCCCGCACAGGCGTGCTGCGGGGCAGCCGGCAACGCGGGAAGCGCAGGGGTGTCGCGGCGGGGCGGTAACCCGGGCTGGCAACATCCCGAGTGGTCAGAAACCGGCGGCCCGAGCCACATCGATCGAACCAGACAGCAGCCCTACCCGCCGGGCCACTGAGGACCCCGGCGGCGCGGACACCTTCAGCCCGCGGTAAACCTCCTTGTCTGGCCCACCGGGCGCATGCTCCAGCGCGGCGCTCACCGATCTGATCCATGCAGGAGTCAGCAACGATGCCGGCTCGACGGGTGCCGGCGGCACGTGGCAGTCATCCCATGCTTCACCGAAACGGGTGGCTACCGGGGCGCATCCGGACAGGACAACCCCGGCCAGCAACTCCGAGTCCAGGCACG
This sequence comes from Pseudarthrobacter sp. C4D7, assembly GCF_013359725.1. Taxonomy (GTDB): domain Bacteria; phylum Actinomycetota; class Actinomycetes; order Actinomycetales; family Micrococcaceae; genus Arthrobacter. The sequence continues at coordinate 20,098 of NZ_JABFMW010000019.1, forward strand.
CCCGGATGTGGTGGAAGGCGGCAACTCCGTCGCGGACTTCAATGGCTGAGCGCCCCCAGTTGACCGCTACTCTCGTTCCCGTTCCGGAGGCGGTGACTGCCTGCAGTTCCTCCTCCAGCGTCAGGAAGCCCTTGACCGGAGTTTGGTCATGTATTGCCGCGTCACAATGCTCCAGCACCGGCCGTGCACCGTCCCAGCTGAACCCCGCCAACTGCTCCAGCGAGGCAGCCAGCGGCCCGCGGCGCCGGCAGGCACACCGTGGAGGACAGGGCGCGGCGCGCTGAACAGATGCACAGCAAGGACCGCCCGGCGGCCCAGTGCGGCGGTAAGCGCCCGCACCGCTTCCGAGGCAGCGGCGGCACGCGCCACGGCGGCCTGCCTCCCGGCCGAGGTCAGGGACGCCAGCCCGAAGTCGGCTGAGCCATCCTGCCGGGACATCGTGTCCGGAACGGTGGTCACCACAAACGTCAGGTGGTCGGGGAGCTGCCGTACCTGCTCAAGAAACCAGTCGCCGTCGTACTTATGCAACTGGCCCGTGGGGTAGAACGGAACCTCAAGCCCGGACACACCGGGCAGCCGGGCTGCGGCGTGCAGGAATGCCGCCTCAGCCTCCGGATTCCATCCGTCCAGGGCGGGCGCTGCCGCGTAGCTGCCCAGGATCAGGCCCGCGCTGCCGCTCACACCAGGGCCGCCGCTGCGGACATGACAGGGTTCCGTAGTGTTCCCACTCCCGCAATTTCCACCGAGACGGTGTCACCCGGGCTGAGCTCCAGGATGGACTCGTCGGCTGCCCACGGGGTGCCGGTGAGGAGCACATCGCCGGGGTAAAGGGTCATGAAGCGGGAACAGAACATGAGGAGTTCCGCCACGCTGAAGACCATATAGGCCGTAGACGAGTCTTGGACTGGTTCGTCATTCACTGTGGTCCTAATGCCGAGTGACTGCAGGTCCGGAATCTCGTCCAGCGTCACCAAGTCAGGCCCGAGAGGGCACAACGTGTCCAGGCTTTTTCCCCGTGTGGACTGTACGTCCGCGGCTTGGAGGTCCCGGGCAGACACGTCGTTGGCAACCGTCACTCCTGCCACCGCCCGCAGCGCCGTCTCGGTGCTTCCCGCGTTCTTGAGGAGACTGCCGATGACGACGGCGAGCTCGCCTTCGCAGACCACCTGACCGGCCAGTGCCGGGTCAAGGATGATCGGGGCACCGTCCGTGGCCAGGCTGCCCGCGAACTTGCCGAAGACCAGGGGGACGCGTCCCGGTGCCCGCCGGTCCGGGGCTGTGCCTCCGGCGGGCCCGGGGGAGAAGGGAGCTTCCGGCCCAGGCGAGGGCCAGTAGTTTTCGCCTATGCCGATCAGCTGCCCGGGTATCCGGACGCCTGGCAAAAGAGCGCAGGCCAGGGACGGACGCAGATCCGGACCCGGCTCGGCCAGGAACAGGGGGTGCCTGGCCATTCAGTGGCTCAGGTGCGAGGCGTACACGCGCAGGCGGGGGTGCTGGAACACTTCGTCCGGCGGCCCTTCCGCCACAATGCCTCCGTGTTCCATGAAGATCACGCGGTCGGCGACCTCGCGGGCGAACTTCATCTCGTGGGTCACGATCACCATGGTCATGCCGGTCCTGGCCAGTTTCGCCATGATGTCCAGCACCTCATTCACCAGCTCCGGGTCCAGGGCGGATGTGGGCTCATCGAAAAGGATGGCCTTGGGGTCCATCATCAGCGCCCGGCAGATGGCAACCCGCTGCTGCTGCCCGCCGGACAGGTCCGCCGGGTAGGCGTCCGCCTTGTCCTCCAGGCCAACGGACCGCAGCTTCTCCATGGCCCGCGGAACGGCGTCGGCCCGTTTCTGCCCTTTGGCGATCACCGGGCCCTCCAAGAGGTTGTCCAGGACCGTGCGGTGCGGCCAGAGGTTGAACTGCTGGAACACCATGGCGATTTCCCGCCGGAGCCAGGTCAGCCGGAACTGGTCCAGCACGCCCAGCTTGCCCCGCCCGTTGGGTGTGTAGAACACCTGGCGGCCGTCCACGTGGATCCGGCCGGCGTCGGGCACCTCCAGCATGTTGATGCACCGCAGCAGGGTGCTTTTCCCTGCTCCGCTGGGGCCGATGATGGCCACCACCTCGCCGGGCAGGATCCGCAGGTCCACGTCTTTCAGGACTTGGCGCGAGTTGTAGCTCTTGGTCAATCCGGTGATGCCGATCATGCCATGCTCCCTACAGCTTCACGGAGTTGCTTGGTGGTGCCCATCTTGCGGCCCATTTTCTTTTCGATGACGAGTTGCAGGACCATCAGGAGGCTGGTCATGACCAGGTACATGGCCGCCACAACGCCCAAGGTTTCCATGACGTTGTAGGTGGAGTTGTATGCCTTCTGGCCCTGCAGCATCAGGTCCGGCACGGTGATTACGGAGATCTGTGCCGACTCCTTCAACATGATGATGCAGTTGTTGATGTACGGGGGAGTCATGAGCCGGATGCCTTCCGGCGCCGTGACCCGGACGAACTTTTGCAGCGGGTTCATGCCCACAGAGTCGGCCGCCTCCAGGTGGCCCGCGTTCACCGATTTGAGCCCTGCCCTGATGATCTCGGAAAAGAACGACGCCGAGTTGAGGCTCATGGCGATCAGCCCCGCCGTGAAGGCGTCCATGGTCAGCCCGAACGGCTTCGTGTAATAGAAGAAGAACAGGGAGAGCATGAGCGGCAGGCCGCGGAAGAACCAGACGTAGGCGGCTGCGAAGATTCGCAGGGCACGGACCCGCGATAGCCTCAGGGTGGCGATGACGTAGCCAAGGACGGTGGCGCAGACGATGGCTGCGGCAACAATTCCCAGCGTGGTCAACGCCCCAGCCAGGAAGATGGGGAAATATTCGGCTGCGACAGAGCCGGGATCATAAGTGTTCATGGTTGATCAGGCGGAGGGGATCTCGACCGTAAATCCGAACCACTTCTGGTTCAGTTTTTCGAGGGTGCCGTCGGCCTTGAGTTCCTCGATGATCTTGTCCACCTTGGGCTTCATCTCGGTATCGTCTTTCGGAAGTCCCACGCCGGCGGGCTTGGTGCCGTAGACGTCGCCCACGATTTTCAGTTCAGACGCAAGCGGGGAGTTCTTCATGAAGTTCTCTGCGGCGATTCTGCCGGTTGCGAAGACCTCGATCCTGCCGGCGGCTACGTCTGCGAAACCTTCGGGTGCGCCGGGGTAGGCCTTCAGCTCGGTAAACCCGCCGATGCCCTTGACGTCCGTTTCCGTTCCGGAACCGCCAATGGCTCCCACTACCAGGCCGTCCAGCTTGCTGAGCTGCTCCACCTTCGAGTTGTCCTTCTTCACTACCGCCACTGCGCCGTCCGCCAGGTAGGGCGTGGAGAAAGTGATGGACTGCTTACGCGCATCCGTCATGGTTAAGCCGGACATGACGGCGTCGAACTTGCCGCTGTTCAGGCCCGGGAGCAGCCCGGTCAGTTGGCCTTCCACAAATTCCGGTTCCATGCCGAGCTTCTCCGCAATCAGGGTGCCCACTTCAATGTCGAAGCCTGTGAGCTTGCCGGCTTCGGAGAAGGTGATGGGCCGGAAGGTGCCGCTCGTGGCGATGGTGAATTTTTCCTTTGGCGCGGACTCTGCGGATGCGTTGCTGGTTGCTGCGCAGCCACTGGCAGCGAGGGTTAGCGCTGCCAGGGCGGCTACTACGGCGGCTTTGCTGGTGCGTGAAAACATGCGGGCTTCCCACTTTCGGTGATCCATGTGCCAGTGATGTGCTGACACGGATGACGCTATGGGTTCCGTGTGTCCGGAAATCGCCTGCTTCGTTTCCGGAACGTTAATTGTGAATTCTGTAGACAATCTGTTCAGGGTGGCCCGCAGGATGTGCATGGGCGGGCGCCGGCTTTAGCCGGGGTCTGCCGCCAGTTGCTCGAGGAGCTCGGCGAACGCGAGAGCGTTTAGTTCGCCGCCTGGAGGGGCGACCACCTGCACCGACAGGGGAAGGCCCTCAGTGGAAAGCCCCACCGGAAGCGACACCACGGGGCACCCCGTGAGCGTTACCGCCCGGCACGGGCCCATGATTTCCCATCCCTGCAGCTGCTCGCCGTCCACCTCCAGCGTGCCGTCCACCCTGGCGGCGGGGCCGCCCGCGACGGGAAGGAGGGCGATGTCCGCGGACTTTAGCTGCTTGATCGCGGCGGAGCGGGCCGCCTCCGCAGCCACGCGTGCCCGGGCGGTTTCTCCGGGCGATGCTGCCAGCGAATTCTCGATGGTCTGCAGGTTGGCGACGCTAATGGCGTCCTCTCTGCCGGCGACCGCGGCGGCGTGATCCACCATGGGGTCCAATTCGCGCAGCCGGTTGTAGGTGGGCAGGCAGTCGGCAAAGAGGTCCGGCTGCTCCAAGGCCAAGTGGCCCGCCGCGGCAATGGCGGCGGCCAGCCGTGCCATGACCTCGGTGACCTCTGCGCGGACCGGGCCGAACACGCGGCCATCGCTCCACAAAACCCGGAGGGGCTGCTGCATCGGGACCGGGGGCTCCCCAGGTGCACCGGCCATCACGGTGTACGCCGCCCGGAGGTCACGGACGGAGCGGGCCAGCGGGCCAACCGTCTGGAAAGATCCCTGCATGCCGGGGCTCACAGCCGGGAGTACGCCGTTGTCCCCGAAGTTGCCACCAAGGCCCGGTACCTGCCCCTCGCCGGGAAGCGTGCCGATTCCGGGCCGCAGGGCTGCGATTCCCACGCACTGCGCGGGCCACCTCAGTGACCCGCCGAAGTCCGTTCCTACGCCCAGCGCGGAGATGCCTGCTGCGACCGAGGCGGCCTCGCCGCCGCTGGATCCGCCGGGGGTGGCTTCGGGATAGCGCGGATTTTCCGTCTTGCCCAGCAGAGGGCTCTCGCAGGTCATGCCGAAGGCGAATTCGGGGCAGTTGGTCTTGCCCACCAGGATGGCGTCAGCGTCCAGGAGCCGCTGGACCGAGGGAGCGGTGGTGTTTGCCCTGGTGGTGGCGAACGCCTTGCTGGCAGCCGTGACCGGAAGTCCTGCCACTGCAATCACGTCTTTAACGCTGAAGGGGATCCCGGCCAGCGCGCCCAGCGTCCCGCCCGCGGCGCGGCGGGCATCGAGAGCTGCAGCGGCCAGTTCGGCATTGTCCCAGTCCTCGCTGATGAAAGCGTTGAGGTCCTGGCCCTGCCCGGAGGAGGCACGAGCGCGGGCTTCGGCCAGGACGGCCACGGCGGATGTTCTGCCGGTGCGGACGGCATCGGAGATGGCCGTGGCGTCCGGGAATCCGGAGTTCAGTTGTGCAAGCAGTGAGCCGATCATTCGCCTGCCGCCTTCTTGGCCGCCGAGCCCTGCCGGGCGAGGTAGTCGCGCTCACCGTGCTCCTCGAATTCGCGCCGGATCCGGTCCGCGTCTCCGGAGCGGAGGCACTCCAACAGTTCGGCGTGCCTGTCGCACCCCTTGGTCAGGTCGCCCTTGGACCGTTCCTCGTTGAGCACATTGGCCGCCATGGAAACCTGCATCTGCACCATGAGGGAGCGATAGGTGTCGCTGAGCCTGCGATGTCCGGCGGCGTCGACCAATGCGGTATGGAAGTCGACGTTGGCCTGGACCACTGCGGGTCGGTCGCCGCGCCTTGCTGCTGCCCGCATGGCCTTCATGATTGGGTCGAGCGGGGCGTATGCGGCAGGGTCTTTCCGGGCCAGGAGACGGTCCAGGGCGAACATCTCCAGCGCGCGCCGGAGTGAGTAGATCTCGTCAATGTCGGTATCAGTCATGGACACTACGCGGTAACCGCGCCTCGGCGACTGCTCGAGCAGGCCTTCGCTCTCAAGGGTCCGCAATGCCTCGCGGAGCGGAGGCCGGGAAATGCCCAGCTTTTCGGCGAGGGGAGGTTCGTTCAGCTTGTCGCCAGGCACCAGTTCGCCACTGACAATGAGCTTTCGGATCTCCCGGGCGGCCAGTGCAACGAGGCTCTCTTGCTGAATCATGCTTCAAGACTACTGTCTACACTTAGTCGCCCCGCCCCACCTGGTGGAGTTTACACAGGGTTTACACGGGAAGTGTTGTCGTAAAAATGTCTACAGTATTCTTATTCTTGCTGCCGACTTAAGGATGACTGTTCGATGGGAAAAATACGGGCGCGTTCCGGTTCGGTCCGCCGACGTTTCGAATGGGTTGATTCCTTTGTGCTGCTGCTTCTGGCCACCCTTGCAGCAGCCGCGCTGTGGCCGCCGCGTGGCTGGGCGGGCCCTGTGCTCTCCGCTGCTGCGGGTATCGCCGTGGGACTGCAATTCTTCATCAGCGGATTGAGGCTCCCGCCGGCGGCTGCGCTCCAAGGAGCGAAGGCCTGGCGGCCGCACCTGGTTATTGTCGCTTTTTCCTTTGCCGTCTTCCCGCTGCTGGGACTCGGTGTGGCTGCCGGTTCTTCCTGGTTTCTTTCGCGCGAGCTGGTCGCAGGACTGCTGTTTCTGACCATGCTGCCTACGGCGGTCCAGACCGCCACCACGTTCACCGGCATCGCCGGGGGAAATACTGCGTTGGCCGTGTGCGCCGCCTCGATCTCCAACCTCCTGGGAGTGGTAGCCACGCCCCTTCTGGCTGCCCTGGTTCTGGGTTCTTTCGGGGGCCTGCACGCGGACGCGGTGTTCAAGATAGCGCTGCAGATCATTGCGCCGTTTGTGGCGGGGCAGTTGCTTCATAAACCGCTGGCGCCGTGGACTGTCCGCCGGGCGAAAACGCTGAAAGTGGTAGACCGCACCGCCATTCTCCTGGTGGTGTATGGAGCTTTCGGCGCTGCCGTGGCCGGCGGTCTGTGGCAGCAGATTCCGCCCGCTCAGCTGGCCGTGACGGCGGGGATTTGTGTAACCCTGTTAGCGCTGATGCTCTCCGCGACATACTTGACGGCACGCAGATTAGGCTTCCAACGTGCTGATGCCACCGCAGTCTTCTTCTGCGGTTCGCAGAAGAGCCTGGCCAGCGGGCTGCCGCTCTCGGCCATCCTGTTCCAGGGGCCACTTGCCGGTGTGGTGATCCTGCCGGTCATCATCTACCACGCCATGCAGCTGATCGTGTGCGCGGCCATCGCCCGCCGGTTGGGCAAACGTGCCGAACCCGCCGTTGCCGAGGCCCCGCTCGACGCGTTTGCGTAACTTATGCCCGGAACCGGATCAGGAACCCATGCAGAATCGGGGTGCCAGTCGACCCGGGGGCCCAAAAGTCACGCAAACGCGTCCCGCCCCAAGGTCAGCCGCGCGCCTGCAGCCCGGGCACGCCGTCGCGGATCTCGAAGGAGGCCTTGGTGGACACCGGGGCGCTCGGCGTCGTGACGTGGTCCAGCACCCGGAAGTCCGCGGTCATGGCGTCCCTGGTGATGCGCGTGGTCACGTAGCCGCGGTTGTCGTTGTAGAACTTCAGGTGCGGGTTCCAGGCCATGGTGGCGTCCGTGGTGGAGCCGGTGCCGTCGCCGGTGGACGTGATGGAGGTGCACACCAGCTCCGAGCCCACCACGGGGGAGACGGGATCCTTGTAGTCCACCTTGACGTCGTTGGCCCAGTTGCGGTGCACGTCGCCGGTCAGCACGACGGCGTTGCGGACGTTCGCGTCCACCCAGCCCTGGGTGATGCGGCGGCGGGAGGCCGCGTACCCGTCCCAGCCGTCCATGGACACGTCGTCGATCTCCGGCGCCTTGTTCCGGTCGCGCTCGGCGAAGAAGACCTGCTGGCCCAGGATGTCCCACCGCTGCGTGGAGTTACGGAATCCGTCCAGCAGCCACTTCTCCTGGTCGGCACCGGTGATGGTCCGGTCCTCCGCCAGGCGTTCGGTGACGTTCTTCTTCCAGCCGTCACCGGCCAGCTGGTCGTCCCGGTACTGCCGCGTATCCATCATGTGGAAGTTGGCCAGCTGGCCCCACTGGATCTTCCGGTAGATCTTCATGTCCGGCCCGGACGGGAGCGACGACGGGCGCAGCGGCATGTTCTCGTAGTACGCCTGGAACGCGGCGGCGCGGCGCTCCCGGAAGTGCTCGGTGCTGTCGTTGAGCTGGCCGGCGTCGGTGTTCTCCGGGACGTCGTCCGCCCAGTTGTTGTCCACCTCGTGGTCATCCCACACCACTGCCCACGGTGCGATTGCGTGCGCGGCCTGCAGGTCGGCGTCGGCCTTGTACTGGGCGTGCCTCTGCCGGTACGTCTCCAGCGTGACGGTCTCCGGGCCCTCGTGGTCGCGCGGGTTGCCGCCGCCGATCACGTAGCTGTCCTTCTTGTACTCGTAAAGGTAGTCGCCCAGGTGCAGCACCAGGTCCGGGTGGTCCTCGGCCAGGCGGCGGTAGGCGGTGAAGTAGCCGTGCTCGTACTGGGCGCAGCTGGCGAAAGCCATGGCCAGCGCGGCGGGCGTCTCGTGCAGCGCCGGGCTGGTGAGGGTGCGGCCAACCGGGCTCAGGTGCCTGCCGGCGCGGAACCGGTAGAAGTACTCACGGCCCGCCTTCAGGCCGCGCAGTTCCACATGCACGGAGTGGGCGGACTCAGGACGGGCCTGCTCCACCCCGCGGGCCACCACCTTGCGCATGCCCTGGTCCTCGGCCACCTCCCACTGGACGGCCACCGGGCGGGAGGGCATGCCGCCCAGCCCGTCCTCCGCCACGGGGTTGAGCGCCAGGCGCGTCCACAGCACGAAGCCGTCCGGCCACGGCTCGCCGGAGGCGATGCCCAGCATGAAGGGATCGGTGCGGAGGCCGGCGTCGTCAGCGGTGGAAACCGCGACGGCGGCACTCGGCAAAGCGGCGACCAGCCCGGCGCCGAGGCCGGCAGAGATCAGGGTTCTGCGGGAGATGTTGTCCATGGCTCCCACGCTATTTCCAGCTGTTGTACAGGTTTCGAGGAGGATATGAATGGCCGGTTAACTGTGTGACAAGCCTTGTTGATCTCCGCATTCCCCGGCGCGGCAGGGGACGGGCCTTTGGACTCTGGCCCCCGCGGGGCGCCGCAGGGGAAAGTGGGGGCCGACCCCATCAAGCCCAGGGAAAGAAGGCACCATGCCCCGCACCTCCGTCATCACCGGCGCCGCCTCCGGCATCGGCAAGGCAACCAAGGAACTGCTCGAACAGCGGGGCGAACGGGTGATCGGGGTGGACCTCCACGATGCCGATGTGGTGGCCGACCTCTCCACCGCCCAGGGCCGCACCGGTCTGGTGGACGCGGTGCGGGAAGCCAGCGGTGGCAGGATCGACGCGATCTACGCTGTGGCCGGACTCGCTGTGCCGGCCCCCGCCACGGTGGCCGTGAACTTCTTCGGCACTGTCGCCACGGTGGAGGGGCTGCGGCCGTTGCTGGCCGGATCGGAAGCCCCGCGTGCCGTGCTGGTGTCCTCCATGGCGGCCCTCATGGGCAGTGATGATGAACTGGTGGCGCTGCTGACCGCCGGAGACGAACATGCAGCCATGGAGAAGGCGCAGGTCATGGCCAAAGAACCTGCCACCACCGGCCAACTGATCTATGCGTCCACCAAACTGGCCCTCTCCCGGTGGGTCCGCCGCCAGGCCTCCACCGCAGAGTGGGCCGGAGCCGGGATTCCCCTGAACGCCGTGGCACCCGGCATCATCGCCACGCCCATGACCGCCGACTTGATCGACACCGAACAGGAGCGGGAGTCCCTGCTCACAATGGTTCCGATGCCGCTGAACGGCATCGCCGAACCCATCGTGGTGGCCCGCCTGCTGGCGTGGCTCAACAGCGCCGAAAACACCCACCTGTGCGGGCAGATTGTGTACGTGGACGGCGGCAGCGACGTCGTCCTGCGCGGGGACTCCGTCTGGTTAGGCGACGGAGCGGCGCCTAGCTGATGGCGGTCATGACGTTCCAGCCGGGCCCGACGTTGATGCGCCAGCCGAATTGTCCGTTGCCCAGGCCGGGGTAGGTCCAGAGGTTGCCGTCCGCGTCGCGGGCGGTGAGGTCTGGTTT
>NZ_JABFMW010000019.1:30120-84927 GCF_013359725.1 Pseudarthrobacter sp. C4D7
GTTTGCCGTCTCCGGTGAGGTCGCCTGCTGCGCTGATGGCGGTCATGACGTTCCAGCCGGGTCCGACGTTGATGCGCCAGCCGAATTGTCCGTTGCCGAGGCCGGGGTAGGTCCACAGGTTGCCGTCCGCGTCGCGGGCAACAAGGTCAGCCTTGTGGTCGCTGGTGAAGTCCCTCGCCGTTGGCGCCGTTGCCGGGGGACCGGTATAGAGCAGGCGGTTGGGGGTTCCGGCCGAGGGGTTGCTGATGGCTCCCTGCGTGGCCGCGGACGTGAGTTCCGCTGCCACCGCGGCGGGCGTCTGCTGCGGGTTCCGCGACAGGACCAGAGCCGCGGCACCGGCAACGTGGGGAGAGGCCATGGACGTGCCGCTCAACGTGGCGGTTGACGTGGCGGAGGTGTCCCAGTCGGACGCGATGCCCACGCCCGGCGCGTAGAGGTCAACGCAGCTGCCGTAGTTCGAGAACGGTGCCTGCCGGTCCGAGGAATCGCTGGCGGCAACCGTCAGGGCTTCGGGGACCCGTGCAGGGGAAATGGTGCAGGCGTCCACAGCGGCATTTCCGGCAGCCACCACGGTGGTCACGCCGTCGTTGACGAGGGCCTTGATGGCATCATCCAGCATGGCGCTGCTGGCGCCGCCGATGCTGAGGTTGGCTACCGCCGGCGCGCCGGCGGCATGCTGGGACGCAACCCAGTCAAGCCCCGCGATGACGTCCGAGTCATATCCAGACCCGTCGCATCCGAGGGCCCGGACCGGAACCACGGTGGCTGCCTTGGCCACGCCATAGGTTTGCCCGGCGATGATCCCGGCGACGTGCGTGCCGTGGCCATTGCAGTCGCTGCTGCCTTTGCCGTCGGCGATGGCCGTCCAGCCCGCCGCAACCCGGCCGCCGAAGTCGGTGTTCCCGGCCATGACGCCGGTATCGATCACATAGGCCCTGACGCCGGCGCCACTGGAGGTGGGGGTGAAGGTGCCTGACAACGGGAGCGCGCGCTGGTCGATCCGGTCCAGGCCCCACGTCGGTGACTGCTGGGTGCCGGACACCGAAACCGGCAAATCCGGTTCAACCAGCGCAACCCGGGGTGAACGGGCCAGTGCGGCCGCCTGGGCTTTGGTGGCGGTGACGGCCGCTCCCCGCACGGCTGCGGAGAAGGTCCTGCCGATACGCACGCCCTGCCACGGAAGAGACTGCGCCTCGGTGGAAACGTCCGCGCCCGTGGCAAACCGGACCAGGTAGCGGCCCTCGTCGCTATTCAGGGGGCTGGCGGCCTGCGCTCTCGTGTCCACCGTGGGCGGGGGCGGCGGAGCGGGTGCCACCGAGGGCACTGTTGCCGAGGCCGGCGCCGCCAGCATGAGGGCAACCGCTGCTGCCAGCATCGCGGCGGCGGAGCCCCGCAGTCGAGTGGACAGTGACATAGTGGCCTCCTGGTGACCGGTCCGCCCGGGAAGCCCCGGCTGAGTCCGGGGGCCCGTCTCCAGCGCAGGTTTCGGGCCTGGGCAGCCGGACGGTGTGACGCCGGTCATTGTACAGTTCCCCGGTGACAGCAGGGCAGGATCCTTCCGCCGGGGCGCCGGGTGGACTCAGCCAGCGGGGCAGGACGCCCGGAAAGACAGGTACCGCGGATCGCTGCGTCCCACCAGCCGGCCCAGGGCCTCGACAGCCAGCGGATCACCAGCCCCCATGTCCGTGGCAAGCCACCGGGCCAGCAGCGAAGCGTCCCCGCTGGCCCGCACCGCCGATCCAACGGCCAGGTCCAGCTGGTCCCGCAGCAGCTGCACGGCCAGCGCAACCGACCGGTTCAGCAGGGGTGCCCGGTACGCGTCCAGTGCTTCGGCCACAAGCCCGTCCCGCAGCAACCGCAGCACGTTTCCGGAATCGGAGCGTCCCGCGAGGGCAGGGGCCAGGCGGTACGGGTTGGACTCCACGGACCCACCCAGCAGGGACCGCACCCGGAACATTTCGGTCCGGATGGCCTGCGGGGTTCCGGCGTCCCCATGCAGCTCATAAGCAAGCTCCTCCGCGGACCAGCCCTGCGAGCGCGAATCCAGCAGCGCCAGGATTTCCGCCCGGCGCAGGGTCAGCGGTGTGCGGCTGCCGTCCGCGAACACCGCCGCGGGCTTGTCGCCAAGCAGCTCCAGCGAGTCCACCGCCGTGGACCGGACGGGGGCGGGCGCGGGCCGCCGCGGCGCACGCCCGGACGAGGCGCCCAAGGACGAGGCAGCCAGGGAAGAAGAGGCACCCGGGAAAGCGCCGGCGTCGGGCGTTCCCAGAATTGCCTCCGCCACCCGGACGGCGCACCGCACCATCCGCAGGGTGTCCGCGCTGATAGTGTCCAGCGGGCCGGAGACGTCCAGGACACCCAGCACCCGTCCGGTGGCCGGATCCGTGATGGGGGCGGCGGTGCAGGCCCACTCGTGGTGCGTGCGGACCAGGTGCTCGGCGGAGAACAGCTGCACGGCGCCGCCGGTCACCAGGGCCTCGCTGATGGCATTGGTGCCGATCCCGGCCTCGGACCAGTCAGCGCCTTCAGAGAACTCCAGCGTGTCGGCACGCCGAAGCACGGCCGGGCTGCCCACCCGCCACAGGATCTCGCCGCTGGCATCGGTAAGCACCAGCAGGTGGCGGCCGGACCGGGAATCATCGGCCAGCAGATCGTTGAGGGCGGGCATGACCTGCTGCAGCCGGTGGCCCCGCCGCAGCTCCAGGACCTCGGTCACGTCATGCAGGTGCCGCGGGCTGTGCTGGTCCGGGCTGATGCCCAGGGCCATGGAGCGGTGCCACGAATCAACCAGGCTGGTGGGGATCTCGGGCCGCGGGACACCGGAAATGACCAGTTCGTGGGCACGCCGCAACGTGCGCGCGTACCGTGCCGGGTCCGAGAACTTCAGCCCGTGGTCCACTTTTTCCTCCTCGCAGCCGGCATCCTTGCCGGATCCGTGTAACGCCGCTGTTACCCCCACCGGGATCCAATGGTGATGCAGCTCACGCCCGCCCCAGCATATCGGGCAGGCGGAGCGCATGGAACGCACAAAGGAGTGGAGATGACCCAAACACCCACGGCTGCCGCACAGGCCTGGCTTGCCGGGCTGGATGATGCGCTGCAGCGGCGCGACGTGGACGCCGCGCTGGAGCTCTTCGAAGACGAATGCTACTGGCGGGATTTCGTGGCGTTCACCTGGAACCTCAAGACCCTCGAATGCAAGGCGGACATCCGCCGCATGCTGGCGGCCACCCTGGACCACGTACAGCCGGCCAACTGGGCACTCTCGGAGGATGCCACCGGGGACGCGGAGAACGTGGAAGCCTGGATTACCTTTGAAACCGGTGCCGCCCGCGGCTACGGCCACCTCCGGCTGCGGAACGGCAAATGCTGGACGCTGCTGACCACCATGCAGGAACTGAAAGGCTTCGAGGAAAAGAAGGGCCCCCGGCGCGAGCAGGGCGTGGCCCACGAAATCGTCCGCGGCCGCCGGTCCTGGAAGGAACTCAAAGAGGAGCAGGAGGCGCGGCTCGGCTACGAGGAGCAGCCCTACTGCGTGATCATCGGCGGCGGCCAGGGCGGCATCGGCCTGGCCGCCCGGCTCAAGCGGCTGGGCGTGCCCACCATCATCGTCGAGAAGAACCAGAACCCCGGCGACTCCTGGCGCAACCGCTACAAGTCCCTGCACCTGCACGACCCCGTCTGGTACGACCACCTGCCCTACCTGAAGTTCCCGGACGACTGGCCCGTCTTCGCCGCCAAGGACAAGATCGGCGACTGGCTGGAGCACTACACCCGCATCATGGAGCTGAACTACTGGTCCGGCACCGAGTGCGTGGGGGCCGCGTACGACGACGGCACCCAGGAATGGACGGTCAACGTCCTTCGCAACGGCGAACCAGTGACCCTCCGGCCCAGGCAGCTCATTTTCGCCCTGGGCGTTTCCGGCTACCCGAACATCCCCACGTTCGATGGCGCCGAGTCCTTCCTGGGCGAGCAGCGCCACTCCTCCCAGCACCCGGGCGGCGGAGACTGGACGGGCAAGAAAGCCGTGGTGATCGGCTCCAACAACTCCGCCCACGACATCTGCGCAGACCTCTGGGAGCACGGCGCCGACGTCACCATGGTCCAGCGCTCCTCCACCCACATCGCGCGCAGCGAATCCCTGATGGACCTGGCGCTGGGCGACCTGTACTCGGAGCGGGCGCTCGCAGCCGGGGTGACCACGGAAAAAGCCGACCTGCTGTTCGCCTCCCTGCCCATGCGCGTCCTGCCCGGTGCACAGGTGACGGTGTACCAGGAGATGGCCTCCCGGGACGCGGAGTTCTACTCCCAGCTGGAGGCCGCCGGGTTCAGCCTGGACTTCGGTGTGGACGGCTCCGGCTTGTTCGTGAAGTACCTGCGGCGCGGCTCCGGCTACTACATCGACGTCGGCGCCTCCCAGCTGATCATCGACGGCCGGGTAAAGCTGAAGAACGGGCAGGTCACCAAGATCACCGGCAACGCCGTGGTGATGGATGACGGCACCGAACTGGAAGCGGACCTGATTGTCTATGCCACCGGCTACGGTTCCATGAACGGCTGGCTGGCGGACCTGGTCTCGCCCGAGATCGCGGACCGTGTGGGCAAATGCTGGGGATACGGTTCAGACACGCCAAAAGACCCTGGTCCGTGGGAAGGGGAGCTGCGCAATATGTGGAAGCCCACCAACGTGCCCAACCTCTGGATCCATGGCGGCAACCTGCACCAGAGCCGGCACTACTCGGCTTACCTGGCGCTGCAGCTGAAGGCCCGGATGGAAGGACTCGACACGCCCGTCTACGAACTGCAGCCCAGCCACCACACCCGCTAACCGCGTTCACAGCATGGAGGAATCATGAAGGCAGCACGTTTCCACGCCCGCCAGGACATCCGGATCGAGGACATCCCGGAACCGGAGCTGCGGGCGGGGGCGGTGAAGATCGACGTCGCGTGGTGCGGCATCTGCGGCACGGACCTGCACGAGTTCCTGGAGGGGCCCATCTTCTGTCCCGCGCCCGGCCACCCGCACCCGCTCTCCCACGAGGAATCCCCGGTGACCCTGGGGCACGAATTCTCCGGGACTGTCTCCGAGGTCGGCGACGGCGTGGAGGGGCTGGCAGTGGGTGACAACGTCGTCGTCGAACCCTACTTCGTGGACGGGACCTGCGACATGTGCCAGGCGGGCAGCTACCACCTGTGCCGGCAGATGGGATTCATCGGGCTCTCCGGCGGCGGGGGAGGGCTGAGCGAGAAGATCGTGGTGGACGCGCGGTGGGTGCACCCCATCGGGGATATCCCGCTGGACGAGGCAGCGTTGATCGAGCCGCTGTCCGTAGCGCACCACGCGGTGGCGCGCAGCGGCGTCAAGGCTGGCGACGTTGCGCTGGTGGGCGGGTCCGGGCCGATCGGGCTGCTCACCGCGGCGGTCCTCAAAGGCATGGGTGTCACCACGATCATCAGTGAGCTCACCCAGGCCCGCAAGGAGAAGGCCACCTCCAGCGGCGTGGCGGACCACGTCCTGGACCCCAGCCAGGACGACGTCCCGGCGCGGGTGCGTGAACTCACCGGCGGCACCGGGGCGGACGTCGCCTTCGAATGCGCCGGCGTGAACGCCGTCCTGGACACCATGCTGGACGCCGTCCGGCCCGGCGCGGTGGTGGTGAACGTGTCCATCTGGGGCGCGCCCGCCACCGTGGACATGCAGAAGCTGGTGCTGAAGGAGATCGACCTGCGCGGCACCATCGCCTACGTCCGCGACCACCCCGCGGTGATCAAAATGGTGCAGGAGGGCAAGGTGGACCTCAAACCGTTCATCACCGGCCGGATCGCGCTGGAGGACCTGGTGGAGCAGGGCTTCGACACCCTCATCAACCACAAGGACACCGCGGTGAAGGTGCTGGTGCATCCTTGAGTGCTCGGACTTTAGTCCCTGTTCTGGAGTAACCCCCGGGCGTAGCTTGGGTGTGGGTCCCACAGCCGCGGGGCCCACATCCAAGGGGGCACCATGACCAAGCCCAGGCTTTCGGCACTCAGCGTTCTCGGGCTCAGCGGCCTGCTGGTCCTCACCGCCTGCTTCGGCCCACCGGCGCCGGGCCCCACCACCAGTTCCGCGGCCCCCAGCCCCACGGCCAGCGCCAGTCCCAGTACGACGGCGGGCGGCACCACAACGGCCACCCCGACGTCGCCGGGCAGCACCTCAGCCGCGCCCACCACCCAGGCCCCCACGCCGCCGTCGTCCGCTCCGCCGTCGTCCGCTCCGGCAAGTCCGCCGCCCACGCAGGAACCAAGCCAGGAGCCCGCCCCGACCGGCCTGCCCGAGCAGGTGGCCCCGCTGACCGTCTACTACGTGGCGGTGGGCGACGGCGGCATCTCGGGGCCCAGGATCGGCTGCGGTGACAGCCTGGTGGCCACCACCACGGCACCCGTCCGATTCACTGACCAGGTAGGTCCCAGCGTCAGGACCCTGCTGGCCAACAAGAGCCGTGACCTGGGCGAATCCGGGCTGATCAACGCGCTGTACCAGTCGAACCTGGCCTACCTTGGCGGCGAGCTGAACGGCAGCACCATCAGCATCTGGCTCTCCGGGCAGTTCATGCTGGGCGGCGTCTGCGACATCCCGCGGGCCAAGGCTCAGCTGGAATACACGGCCATGGCCGCCTCCGGTGCCACCAGCGCGCAGGTGTTCGTCAACGGCCGGCCGATCGATGAGGTGCTCAGCCTGAAGTAGCAGTCCACGGTGGAATGCCGCCGCCGTCGTACCCTTGGCGTAGGTTAAAGCCACGAAGCCCGCGCGTCCGGAACGGATCGGCATGACAGACGTGAACGTCCGGGAGCCCAGCTCCCTCCAGCTGGCCATCACGGACGCCGCGGGACTGACGGCGGAACAGGCGCTGGCACGCCTGGGGTCCGGGCCGGACGGCCTGACCGGGGAGGAAGCGGCGGCCCGCCTGGAGCGGCTGGGCCCCAACGCCGTCCGCACACACCGTGCCAACGCCTGGGCCGTGCTGGGGCGGCAGCTCGCCAGTCCCATCCTCCTGCTCCTGATCGTCACCGCCGGGCTCTCCCTCTTCCTCGGCGACGCCACCAACTCCATCGTCATCGGCGTGATCCTGCTGGTCAGCGTGGGCCTGGGCTTCGCCAACGAATACCGCGCGGAGCTCGCCTCGGAGGCCCTGCACTCCCGTGTTACCCACCTTGCTGCCGTCCAGCGCGACGGAACCACCACGGAAGTGGACGTCACCGCCCTGGTGCCCGGCGACGTCGTGCATCTTTCCCTCGGCGCGATCGTCCCGGCGGACATCCGCCTCCTCACCACCAACAACCTCCTCTGCGACGAAAGCATCCTCACGGGGGAGTCCCAGCCCGCCGCCAAGGACCCAGCCCCCGTGCCCGCCGGCGCCACCCTTGCGGACCTTGCCTCCTGCGTGTTCATGGGCACCGTGGTCCAGTCCGGCGGCTGCAGCGGCGTGGTGGTGGCCACCGGCGGCCGCGCCGAGTTCGGGCGGATCGCGCTCGGCCTGGGCGAACGGCAGCCGCAAACCGAGTTCCAGCTGGGCCTCAAACGGTTCTCGTTCCTGCTGCTGCAGGTGGCCGTGGTGCTCACGTCGCTGATCTTCGTCGCCAACCTGCTGCTGCAGCGGCCCCTGCTGGAATCGCTGCTCTTCTCCCTGGCCATTGCGGTGGGCATCACCCCGCAGCTGTTGCCCGCCGTCGTCAGCACCAGCCTGGCCACCGGAACCCGCCAGCTGGCCAAGCGGAAAGTCCTGGTCAAGCGGCTGGTGTGCATCGAGGACCTGGGGGACATGGACATCCTGGTCACGGACAAGACCGGAACCCTTACCGAAGGGAAGATCAGCTTCACGCGCGCGCTTCCCGCCGCGGCCGGAATGTCCGACGACGGCCTGGTCACCCTGGGCCTTTTGGCCACCGAGGCAAACTACGCCGGCGCCAGAACCTCCTCCGCCGGCCAGAACCCGCTGGACGCCGCGCTGTGGGAGAGTCCCGGTGCCACGGCGTTTGATCCGGCCCGGTTCAAGCGGCTGGACCTGATCGGCTTCGACCACCAGCGGCGCCGCACCACGGCCCTGGTCAGTGACGCCGGCGGGCCCGCACTGCTGGTGACCAAGGGTGCCCCGGAGGACGTCCTGGCCCTGTGCGGGCCCATCGCTCCGGCAGCGCAGGCCCTGCTGGATGAACAGTTCGACGCCGGCGCCCGGGTGGTTGCGGTGGCCACCCGGGCGGTTCCCGGGCTGGCCCGGCTGACGCCCGCCGAAGAGCACGGCCTCACCCTGGCCGGGTTCCTGGTGTTCCTGGACCGGCCCAAAGCCAACGCCCGGCAGTCGCTGGATCGGCTGGAGGCGCTGGGCATCTCGGTGAAACTGGCAACCGGGGACAATGCCAAGGTGGCGGAGCGGGTGTGCGCGGACCTGGACGTGATCTCCGGCGGCACGCTGACCGGCGCCGAGGTTGAAGGAATGTCCGACGCCGAGCTGGCCGCCGCCGCGCGGACGGCCACCATTTTCGCCCGCGTCTCGCCGGAACAAAAGGCGCGGATCATCACCCTCCTGCGGCAAAGCGGCGGGGCCGTGGGATTCATGGGCGACGGCGTGAACGACGCCCTGGCACTGCACAAGGCGGACATCGGCATCTCCGTCGATACCGCAACCGACGTTGCCAAGGACGCGGCCGACGTCGTCCTCCTGGACAAGGACCTGGGAGTCCTGGCGGACGGTGTAATGGAGGGGCGGCGGATTTTCGCCAACACCATCAAATACGTGCTGATGGGAACATCCAGCAACTTCGGCAACATGTTCAGCGCGGCCACGGCCTCGGTGGTGCTTAGTTTCCTGCCCATGCTGCCGGGCCAGATCCTGCTGAACAACCTGCTCTACGACTCCGGGCAACTCGCCATCCCGGGGGACCGCGTGGACAAGGAGCAGCTGAGGGCGCCCTCGCACTGGAACATCGCCTTCATCCGCCGGTTCATGCTCCTCTTCGGGCCCATCAGCTCGCTGTTCGACTTCGCCACGTTCGCCCTCATGCTGTTCGTCTTCACCGCAGCGCCAGGGGAATTCCGGGCCGGATGGTTCATCGAATCCATCGCCACCCAGACGCTGATCATCTTCGCCATCCGTACCCGGCGGGTGCCGTTCCTGCGCAGCCGGCCATCCGCGGGCCTGCTCGCCGCGTCCCTGGGAGTGGTGGCATTGGGGATCTTCCTGCCGCTCTCGCCGCTGGCCGGGGTACTGGGTTTCGACCCCCTGGCGGTGCCCTTCTTCCTCGCCCTGCTGGGCATGGTGGTGGTGTACCTGGTGCTGGTGGAGCTCGCCAAACAGTGGTTCTTTGCCCGGGATGCCCAGCAGGTACCGGCTGCGCCGGCGCCTGTTCGTCGCCGGCATGCCACCCACCACATTTCCCGGCGCGCGTTCCGGTTCAGCATCCCCGTCCGGGTCACCCCGCTTGGGATGCCTGCTGCCAGTGGGCGCAGGCGGCGGAAGGCGCAGGCGGGAGCAGGGGACACCCGTCCGTAACCGATAAGGCGCCCGGCGCCGGGGGTTGTTAGCATGGTGAAAAGAGACGCTGGGGGCTTTCAAAAATCGGATCCGGGGTGATGCAGCCCGCCGTGGATGCGTTCGATTTCGGAGCGTTTTTACATGTGGCGTGAACCAATTAGGCGGCGGACCCGGGAACTCCTGCGGGAGTTCGTTGAGCGGGCGGATGATCTTGTGCGGGCGCAGGAACATGTTGAGGGGCTGCTCGGCGCAGTGGTCTCCATGACAGAGGACCTGAGCCTGGAGGCAGTACTGGATCGGCTGGTGCAATCGGCGTGCGAACTGGTGGGGGCGCGGTACGGCGCGCTGGGCGTCATTGGCGACGACCAGCAGCTCAGCCACTTCATCACCGTGGGCATCGACGAAGAAGGTGCCCGTGTCATCGGCGATCTCCCTACCGGCCACGGCGTGCTGGGCGAGCTGATCCGCGAACCCAAGCCGTTGCGGCTACATGACCTGGGCGAGCACCCTATCGCGGTGGGGTTTCCCGCCAGCCACCCGCCCATGAGCACCTTCCTGGGCGTACCGGTCCGGGTCCGGAACGAGGTCTTCGGCAACCTCTACCTGACGGAAAAGATCGGCGGGCAGGATTTCTCCGGTGAGGATGAAGACCTCGCCGTTGCCCTGGCCGCGGCCGCGGGCGTGGCCATCCAAAACGCAAAACTGTTTGAGGACAGCAAGCGCCGCCAGCGGTGGCTGGAAGCCGGCATGGACGTCAGTGACCGGCTCAAGGACCAGCCGCGGTCCGATACCGAGAACCTGGACATGATTGCCGAGCGCGCCCTCAACGCCTCTGACTCGGTCCTGTCCCTGATTGCCTCGGTGGGGCCGGACGGAACCATCAGGTGCCGGACCTCCGTAGGTGCCCAGGCGATGCCCGGCGGCCAGGAACTGCCCGCTGCGGCCATGCTGTCCGAAGTGCTGGAAACCGGCGACTCCCGGGTCCTGGCCGATCCCCTCCTGGTGTTCGACCCGACGTCGGCGGAGAAACTGGGCCCGGTCCTGGTGGCTGCCCTGGGCAGCAACAGCGTCGGCCACCGCGACAGTGTCCTGGTGCTGGCCCGGGCTGTTGGCGGGGCACGGTACACGGACGTGGATGTGGAGCAAAGCGCCGTCTTCGCCTCCCGGATAGGCCTGACGCTGGACCTGCTCAAAGCGAACCAGTTGCGCGAGGAACACGCGCTGTTCATCGACCGGGAGCGGATCGCGGCAGACCTCCACGACCTGGTGATCCAGCGGCTCTTCGCCGCCGGGTTGAGCATCCAGGGCCTGCGCCGCTACACCGCGGATCCGGCTGCGCACGAGCGGCGCATCGCCGGGATCACTTCGGAACTGGACGACTGCATCCACCAGCTCCGCGACACCATCTACTCCCTCCAGGCGCGCGAACCCGGTAAGGAACTCCTCAGCGGGCGGCTGCTGCGCGCCGTGCAGGAAGCGGCCAACGCCGCCGGGTTCGTCCCCAGGGTCCAGCTTTCGGGACCGGTGGACGATGTGGTGGGCGATGAGGTGGCCGAACAACTGCTGCGGGTGCTCTACGAAAGCGTCAGCAACGCCGTGCGGCACTCCGGCTCCGAGGACATCTCCATTCTCCTCGCCGCCCAGGAAGGAGAGGTGGTCCTCACCGTCCGCGACACCGGACGCGGTTTCAAGGACCCGCAGCGGGTCAGCGGCTTGACCAACATGAAGAACCGGGCCACCCGCCTGGGCGGGGAGTGCATCATCCACAGCGTCCCCGGCAAGGGCACCAGCGTGACGTGGCGGGCGCCGGTAGGCGGTTGACGGGACTTTCCCCGCTGACGGGATCTGTCTCAGTGCAGCAACTGCCATGCCCTGGGAATGGGGGCCGGAAGCAGGTGGCCCCGGCGGCGGAAGCCCAGTTTGTGGAGCACGGAGGACACCGTGGCGGCGACGTCGGCGTCCGGCAGCAGCATCTCGCTTCCGATCTGCGGATTGGTCAGGCCCCGGGCCATGAGGGCCAGCACGTTCCGTTCCGTGCGGGTCATTGCCTTAAGCCAGGGAGCGGAAGCGGTGGCGTACAGGCTTTCGGCCACCCGGTCCCGGAGGCCCGGGCCAATCGGGGGAATGCCGGCGGCGGTGCTGCGGATGCAGTTGATCAGTGCGTCGTTGTCTCCGATCCGCTTGAGCACATACCCTGACGCGCCGGCCAGGACCGCGGCCCGCACTGCGTGCTGTTCATCCCACCCGGTGAGGATGAGGCAGCGCACGTCGGGCGCGGTGGAGCGCAGGTCGCGGCACACCTCGATGCCGGTGCCGTCCGGCAGCCTATCGTCCAGCACCACGATGTCCGGCTGCAGGATGTGGATCAGGCGGCGTGCCTCCGTGGCGGATCCACTTTCGCCAACCACATCGAAGCCAACGTGTTCCAGCAGGTCGCCAAGGCCCCTGCGGACCATTTCGTGGTCGTTAAGGATGAAGACCCGGATGGGTTGGACGGGCGACCAGGCCTCGCCGGGGGGTTCTGCACGTGTATTCATGGAGATGCTCTCATCGGTTCGATGCCCTTCCCAACTGCCCTTTCCCTGCAGTCGCCCCTCCGGAAGGAACCCCATTAAATCATTCGGCACTTAGGGCCAATCAATACCCAGCGCAGTGCCGGCAGAAGCCGGAACCTTCCGGGGGGCGCTGCAGACGGCGCAAACCGTGCTGTGTTCGGGACCAGTCACCCACTGATGGGACTCTTCCAGCCGGTATTCGTAACGGCCGCCGAGTTTCTGGAGCCGGTTCAGGGCAACGCTGGCGGTTTCCCAGGACCTCCAGCGGCCCACCACTCCGCCGCTGTCCTTGGAAATGACGTTGCACCCGCCGTGTCCCAGTTCGGCGTTGTGGTCCAGGCCGCCCGGCGGTTCGTTGCCGGCGTGTACGGCCCTGTATTCATCCAGTGTTGCCATCGTCCGTACCTCCGGGGTGCTGGCTCAGGCGGCGTGCTGGTGCGGGCGGGCGAGGAACACTTCGAGCGCCTGGAGCGTGTCGACGGCGTCCTGGACAGCCTCATTGCGGTGCCGGTGCAGCCGGTGCAGCAGGTCTCCGTTGTACTGCAGGCGGCGGCGGGCAGTGTTGACGGTGCGGACGGCGTGGTCCAGGTCTTCCGGACGGCGTGGCAGGGCGCCGGTCATGCACTGGAGCGAAGCAAGGGCAACAGCGAGGACATTGGCGTCCATCTGCCGCCCGGTTGCCCGGTGCCGGCGCAGCTGGGAGGCCAGGCCATCCCAGATCTCCTGGGCTGCTGCCCGGGCCACCTCGGTCCGGGCCTCGTTGGCGGACAAGCCCCGGTCCCGGAACTCCTTGAACAGCGGGTCGAACCGGCGGGCCCGCTCTTCGGCCTGCTTGATGCCGTCATCGGCGGGCGCTGCTGCCGGGGTGACGTTGGACGGGTGGAGGAGCATGCCACGGCGGCGTGCGGCGGCTGCCTGGGGCAGGGGAGCGGGACGGAAGGTGAGGATGTCTGCGGACATGGCGGCCCTTTCAGGATCCAGCCGGCGGGGAGCGGCTGCACGACGGCGGCATTCCTTGACGGAGCCTCCGGCGGAAAGTCACGGGTTCAGCTATTGAAAGCCGTCCGGCCCCGCAGTGTGGGGACCCGGACGGGTGCCCTACAAGGATGCCAAGCAGCCTGTGCCCGCTATAGGGCTGAAGGTCCCGTCCTCAACACGGGACTTCGGCGCTGCCCTGCAGCGGGCGGGGGCTTTGTGCCCTGTTTCAGGGCCCGGGCCGGACCTAGCCTGAACATGAGCAGCGCGGTGGACGGCCGCCTGCCGGAAACGGGAGGCACTCGGTGAAATCGGCAAACGCAAGCATCACCGCAGGCGTGGTCCTCATTGTTCTGGGCGGGCTGCTGCTCCTCGACCGTTTCGGCGTCATGGACACAGCCGCCTTCGTGGCGCCGCTGATCTTCGCGTCAGTAGGCGTCCTGTTCCTCTCGCTGTTCGTCCGGCGCCGGGAAAACTGGTGGGCAGCCATCCCCGGGTCGGTGTTCCTGGGCCTGGCCGCGGTGACCACCGCCACACAGCTCACCGGAGGTGCCTGGGGCGCAGCCTTCCTGTTTCTTTTCATGGGCGCCGGGTTCGGGGCTGTCTTTGTGCGGGAGCGGGGCAATTGGTGGGCGCTGATCCCGTCCGGTGTCATGTTCACCCTCGCGGTCATTGTGGCCCTTCCACAGGAACTGCAGGGCACGCCCACAGCCGCTGTCCTCTTCCTGGGCCTGGCAGCAACCTTTGGTGTGCTGTCCCTCATCCCGGTCCGCGTCGAGGACGCCAGCGGGCATACGGAGCGGATGAAGTGGCCGCTGATTCCGGCCGGCATCCTCGCCGTCATGGGCCTGATCTTCGTCCTGCAGGCCATGGCGGTGCTCATTGCCGCGGACTTCGCCTTCCCCGCCGTCATGATCCTGGCGGGGCTCGCCCTGATGGTCTACGCCTTCCGTTCCCACCGCGGCGGCGGGCAGAAGGCACACAGCCCCGGACCCCGGGCAGGCTGACGCTTCAGGCTGCCCGGCAAACAGCCTCATGACGTACCGGTGCTGCCCTCTGCCCTCGCCTTGATAGCGGCCAGTTGTTCTGCCTGGCCGTGCTCGGACATCTTGATGATGAGCGCATCCACCGCAGCCTCCGCCATGTTCCGCGGGAAGGTGTCGGACCGGATGACCAGCCGCGTTCCACCGTCCTCGGGCGTTACCTCCACCCGGAAAACGGGGCCCAAGGCCGCTTTGGACGCGAAGTGGCTGTTCTGCACGTATTCGATGTATTCGTGGGTGGTTTTGAGTGGAATGCCCAGGACCTTCCACGCCGCGTGGAACGTGGTCCCCACACCCTCAGGGGTGGTCACCAGCTCCGAGATCTGCACGTCCGGGCCCAGCCAGACCCGCGGATCCTTGACCACATCGAACACGGTCTCCACGGGGGCGGCAATGCTGACGCTGTCGGAGGAGGTCAGCGTTTGGGTGAACGTCGCTTCGCTTGCGTGCGGAACTGCCTTCTTTCCGCCCTCCACCAGGCTTTTGACGTTGGCCACCATGCCCTTGATGTCGTCTTCGTTCACCCGGGTGAACAGCGCCTGGGCGGGAACCCGGACCACGGGCACGGCAATTTCCAGGGCGGATTCAACGGCCAGTTCCGTGGCTCCGCCATCGGCCGGTTCCAGCGAAAAAGTGATGACTGGGCCTACGGACGCCTTGGACACAATGCGCTTGTTGGGGATCACTTCCCGGTACTCGTGGGTCACGTGCAGGGGAATGCCCCACGCCTTGGCGGACCAGCGCGCAGACGTTCCCACGCCGTCGGGCTTGATGTCCAGGTCCGTGACTTCGCTGTCTCCAGGGAAGGCGGTCATCCAGTTTGTGGGGTCGCTCAGGAACCTGAAAACCGTATCCACGGGAGCCTTGATCACCGTGCTCTGGCGGATGGTCCTGGTCATGTCCTTCTCCTTCCCGGCAGGTCCGGCAGTGGCGCCGCGCCCCTTCCAGTGCACTCCCCGGGGCACGGCAGGAACAGAGGAAAAGGTCCCAGCAGCCGTGCGGCCGCGGCTGACCAGTGCGCAAGGAGCCACCCTGCGGCCTGCTCCGGCCGGTCAGCCGCGCGCCGCCAGGTGCTCCGCTACCTCGCGGGCATCCGGTCCCACACCGGCCAGGGTGGCGGAGATGTGCCGGGTAAGCCAGGGAAGTCCCACGGCATACAGGCCAGGGATTTCCGTGACGCCGCGGGTGTGCCGCGGGTAGCTCCACTCATCAAGGATGGGGAAGTCCAGCATGCTGAAATCGAGCCGGTAGCCGGTGCACCAGATGACCGAGGTGATGCCCTCCGCCTCCAGGTCCAGGCGTGCCCCGGACTCCGGCGGGAGCCAGTGGTCCTCCACAGGCTCCTCCGGGGCGGGTGCCTCCAGGCGGGCCGCGGCAATCAGGGCGTCGGCGAGGCGCTGCAGCCGCTGGCTGAAGCCCGCCTCCACCAGCGCGAGGCGCTGGGGGAGGTCGTCCGTGAACGCGAGTACGCCCTGGTCCGCCCCCTCAAACCTGCCGTGCAGCCGTACGCCCCGCTGTCCCAGCCCGCGCAGCCGGACACTGTGCCCGCCCTCGGTGCCGGACAACAGGGGATTGCACTGGAACCGGGCTGCGGGCGAGGGGAGCGCACCCACCTGGAGTGCCCCGATGCCGTACTCCGGGCCGTGCAGGTTGACCTGGACAATCCAGTGGAAAATGTCCTGGCCCCGGTACCGGCGGGGCGCCTCCGGGCAGGTGGACACGGACAAGTGAACGGTCCGCCCGGCGTCGAGCAGGTCTTCGGTGATCTGGCCGCCGGACTGCCCGGTGCCCACTACCAGGACGGCTCCGTCGGGGAGCTGGGCGGGGTTGCGGTAGTCATGGCTGTGAAGCTGCAGGACGTGGGGAGGAAGCACGACGGCGGGCGGCACCTTTGGCAGCTGGAAGGCGCCATTGGCCAGGACCACGTTCCTGGCCCGCCAGGTATGCGTGCCGGTCTCCACCGCGAAGCCGCCGCCGTCCCCCTGCGCGATCCGCGTGACATCCGTTCCGAGCTGCACGGGGGCGGAAATCCGGCGCGCATAATCCCTGAAGAGGTCCACCACCTCGTCGCGGGAAATGAAGCCGTCCGGGTCCGGCCCCGTGTACGGCCGGCCGGGAAGCCCCAGGCCGAAATTGGGCGTGTTCAGGTAGAACGAGTCCCACCGGTCCTGCCAGGCCCCGCCCAGGGCGTCCCGCCGTTCGAGCAGCACGTGCTCCACGCCATGCCGGCCCAGCCAGTAACTGGCCGCCAGCCCGGCCTGTCCGGCACCGACCACCAGGGTGTGGGTGTCCTCCCCGGCCACTGCTGGCATGGCTACGTCGCCGCCCCTGCACGTGTCCGGTGAGCGGCGGCACGGGGCCGGGGCTCCCTGGGCGCTTTGGGCGGCAGGGAGGCAACGTAAGCCAGTGCCTTTTCCGCCCATGCCCGCGCCCGGGTGTCGTCGCCGTCGCCCTCTTCATTCCACATGTCCGGCAGTCCGGTGTAGCCTCCCATGGGCCTCTCCGCCGGGCCGAACGGGACGGTCCGTTCGGATGATTCAAGCACCTGCCTGTCCTCAGGCGAGAGTTTGACCCCGATGGTGGATCCGAACAGCCCGGCGAACATGTTGCCGTTGATGAACGCGCCGAGGTTGCCGAACATCGGCTTGACCACCACGCCGGAATGGCTGGGTACAACGCGGCGGAACCGCTCTTTTTCTTCCTCGGTGGCCTTGGGCATGTCCATGGCTTGATCTCCCGGTGACAGGGTTTCCTCAGGATCTGGATGCAGGATATGCCTGTTGGCAGCCGCCGTCGAGGGTCTTTGTGCCGGGCGCCGCAGGTGCCGGGATGCCGTTGGTGCGGCGGGGGCCTCCGGCGTTGCGGGGCGACTCGGCGGGGGTAGTAAATGGCCGGACAGGCGCTTAATTAGGCGTGGGCCGGATCTCCTGTAGTGTAGAACCTGTTGTTGTGTTTATGCAGTTGGTAGTTCAGGCAGTACGCACGGTCGAAAGCCCGTGTTCTTCTGAAGTAGCGGTCTTTGAACACCCCACGCCGGAGGGCCCGAAAGTCGGGACGTTCCCTCCACCTTCACGAAGGACAAAAATAATGGCTACTGGTACCGTCAAATGGTTTAACGCTGAAAAGGGCTTCGGCTTCATCTCCCCGGACGACTCCTCGCAGGACGTGTTCGCACACTACTCCGCGATCAACTCCTCCGGCTTCCGCTCCCTCGAAGAGAACCAGAAGGTTTCCTTCGACACCGAGCAGGGCCCCAAGGGTCCCCAGGCCACCAACATCCAGGCTCTCTAATTTCCTAGAGACCCGGGGCCGTTAGGTTTCCAAAAAGCAGGGCCTGCCGATTTTGAACTGGTCCCCGAAAGTTGGACTCGTAAATGTGCGAGCTCCACTTTAGCGGCTGGCGTCGGCTGTTCGAAGAAGTCCCCGTCCCACTCGGACGGGGACTTCTTCGTTAAACTCTTGCGCGTTTAGGGGTCGGGTCCTTTACGGCGCGATGAACGCTGCAGGCTAGCTGCTTCTCATGGCGAGCCTATGGCTGTATCAATTGTTGTTGCGGACGAGAAAGTTCGGCGCCTGTCGGCTCCAGCCGGCCTCGTTCTTCACTGATTCCAAGCTGCTCTCTGCAGCCGCAGGAACCACCAACCAGCCTGCCTCAGTTCTATCCGGGGACTCGATTTTGAGGCCGTAGGACTCGAAGCTCTTCAACAGGGTGCATCCCAGCGATTTGCTTTCCCCTCGGGCATCGACGGGAATCATGCAGATCGTCTTGCCGGCAGCGGCGCCATTTATGGTCTTTTCCGGGGCGGGGGCACCGTAGTACCTGATCGTTGCGCTGTGTCCCAGGAGCCTGGTCTGTGTCGGATCAATACCCGTATTGGCTAGAACCGGCAGGGCTCCGGCAGGCAGCTTATCCACTTCCTGCTGAGCCCTGGTCAGTGATCCGATGATTCTCGAAGCGTCTTCCGATCGGTCCTCGGGCGTCAGAGCCAGTGCCAACGCACCAAGAACTAACCCACCAGCGAGAGCGCCGGCGCCGATTCGCAGACCCAGTCGTTTCCGAGTGCTTGCTGATGAATCTTGCGGTCGCAGGTGTTGAAAATGGGACCGCTGACCCGGAGCATGCTCGCGGTTCTTTACTGCCTCCGACATTTCTATTAGCTGCTGTCGGAGCGCATTACTGCGGTCAGTCTGAAACTGTTGCGGTCTCACCATGTTCTCCCCTCGTGAAGTGAATGATCCGTTCGTCGCTGGGGCGAGGTCAGTTTCCCGTACAAAGCACCGAGCCTGGTCTTCGCGCGGTGCAGGCGGGATTTCACGGTTCCCTCTGCAACACCGAGGGCCGCGGCAGCCTGCCGCAGGCTAAACCCCTCAATTACACACAAAGTGATTACGTCGCGATCCTGCACTTTGAGTCGCGAGAAAGCATCCCGCAAAGCCCTGGCCTCCGCTTCACGCTCCTCAGCATCAACAACTTCATCGGCGACATCCGCTGTCAGGGCCGGTGGCGGAAGCTGGTCCAAAAAGGCCCTGTAACGTCTTCGCTGGCGATTATGATTCCGGATCGTGTTACTTGCCGTGACCAGTAGCCAGGCAACTATGCTGCCGTTCACGATGCGCACGTACTCCCGCCGGCGCCAGGCTTCATAGAAGACGATGGCCGTCATGTCCTCCGCAGTATGGGCCGATCCAACGATCCGCATCGCATGCGTGAGCACCCTGTCCCGATGACGATCGAACAGGGCCCCGAATGCATCTCCATCACCGTTGACCGCGAGCAGCCACAAGGCCTCATCCGTGTCATCTGATCCCCCACTCATACTTCATAGTGTCCGGATCATCGGAATGGTTCCATCTTTTTTGTAAGAGAAGATGCTGAGGACAAATCAGGCTGCCGGCAGTCCCCATCAAGCTGCCGGAGGTCGACCCGCTCACCTGACTTGAAGTCGTCCCCTAGGGATGGCTGCGAGTGGACTTATGCCGCCAGCAGCTGAGCACGATACTGTACCGGGCTCAATCCCTTGAGCTTCGTGGAAATTCTTTTGGTGTTGTACCAGCGGATGTATTCGTGCAGCGCTGATGCGAGTGACTCGGTGTTGAGGAATCGGACCCGGTGGTAGAGCTCTTCCTTGAGGTGTCCGAAGAAGTTCTCCATGACCGCATTGTCGTAGCAGTTGGCTTTGCGGGACATCGATTGGATGGCGCCCGCATTCTGCAGGAGCAGGCGCCAGGACGTGTGCTGATACTGGAATCCCTGGTCGGAGTGCACGAGGGGTTTCTGTCCGTTTTCCAGCGTGGCCAAGGCGCCGCGCAGAGAGGTATTGGCCAACTCCAGGTTGGGCGAAGTGCCGATTGTGTAGGAGATGATCTGGCGGTCAAACAGATCCATGATCGGTGAGAGGTATAGCTTCCTGTCACCGACGCTGAACTCGGTCACATCGGTGACCCATTTCTGGTTTGGGGCATCCGCCTCAAACTGCCGCTTCAGCAGGTTTGGGGCCACAACGCCTTGCTCGCCTTGGTAGGAGTTGTACCGCTTCCTGCTCCGGACCTTACAGTCCAGACGCAGGGAACGCATCAGCTTCAGGACGCTCTTCTTGGCGACCCTCCACCCTTGCTTGCCCAGCTCAATGTGGATCCGGCGGTGCCCGTACCGGCCATGGTTCTTTGTGAAAATCTCCCTGATAACAGCCTTCAGGGATGCCCGCGGATCGGGGCCATTGAGTCGGGACTGGTGGTAGAAGAACGTGGACCGGGCTAACCCGGCTACGTCTAGGAGAACTTCCAACCGGTGCTCAGCCTTGAGGGCGATGACAGCGCGAACCTTTAGCGCCGTTCCCCGTCCCTCAAGGCGTTTACTTTTCCCAGGAAGGCCACCTCTGCGCGCAGGCGTTCGTTCTCGCGGCGCAGCCTCTGCAGCTCTGGTTCCGGCTGCGCGGGAACCTCCGGGTTCTTCCTTGGCCGGCCTTTTGGTTTCGGGCGCAGGCCTTCCTCGCCTTGAGCCCTATATTGCCCTGCCCACACTGTGATCAGGTGCGGCGACGACAGCTCAAGCTCCTTGGCTAGAGCTACCCTGTTCTCGCCGGAAATATAGCGCTGCACAGCATTGAGCTTGAACTCGAACGAGTACAGCCGCTTCACTGGTTTGGTCACAAGAGCAGTATCTCCGCGAACACGCCACCTGTCGTATAGGCGGAGGACTGCTTTCGTACCTACTCCAAGCTTTGTTGCGACAGCTCTGGTACCCCAACCGCGTTCAAACAGAGCCACTGCGGCCTCGCGCTGCTCTACAGATAACGAACTGCCCTTAACCATGAAACTGCTCCCCGAGAGTCAGAACTGAATTTTCAGTCCAACTTTCGGGGAGCAGTTCATTTTTCGGCAGGCCCTGCTTTTTTGTTAACCCACGCGCGGGGAGCGGCCGTAGTACGTTCCGGTGAGCACCCCCTGCCGCATAAGCGTCCCTTGGCCGCATAACCGGTGCCGGGCAGCAGCGGTTATGCGGGGAGCGGCCGGTTATGCCGCGGCGGCCTAGTGCAGGCCCATCGCTTCCCGCACCTCATCGAGGATGTGGTGCATGGCCCGCTCCGCCACGGCAGTATCGCCGCCGGCCACGGCAGCCGCCACATCCTCGTGCGCCTGCAGCGCCTGGGCCCGCGGCTTGAACGGCATGAGTCCCTGGCGGGTGCGGCTGGTCAGGACTTCCGCCACCATTGCCTCCAGCGCCCGGAACATTTCGTTGCCGCAGCTGCGCAGGAGCAGCTGGTGGAAGGCGATGTCCGCGGCAAGGAATGCCTCCAGGTCGCCCGCTTCACCCAGGCGGCGCAGGTCAGCGGCCAGGGACACCAGCTGTGCCCGCTCGGCGGCACTGGCCCGGCGGGCGGCGCCCGCGGCAGCGATGGGCTCGACGGCGATGCGCAGCTCGGTCAGGCTGCTGTACTGCTGGTCCCGCCGGTCCGAGGCCAGCCGCCACCGGACCAGTTTAGGGTCAAAGACATTCCACAGGGATGGATCCTGGACCACGATGCCCACGCGCCGGCGCGAATAGACCAGGTTCATCGATTCCAAAACCTTCATGGTGTCGCGGGCAACGGTGCGCGAGATACCGTAATCCTGTTGCAGTCCCTCAAGGGTGAGCCTGCCGCCGGGGGCCAGGCGCCCTGACGCGATGGCGATGCCCACCGCCTCGAGTACCCGTTCGTGCATGGCAGGGGAGGACCCGCCGTCGTGCGTTCCTTCGCCATCCTGGACTGTCGCCGTCGACATTCTTTCCCCGTTCGCTTACGCGCCGCTGCGCCTTCCAAGGATAGCCGGGATGACTCCAAAGGTATGACTTGTGACACGAATAGATAGCATCATTGGATCAAAAAGGTGATACCTTATCGCTTGGCCTTAATCACATCGGGCCACAGCGAGCTTCTTCGAAAGCCAAAGACGTCTTCTCCGGAGGTATGACATGCAGTATCCAGCCACGCACCTGGTCGTCATGGGCGTTGCCGGTTCCGGCAAATCCACCTTGGCCGCCGCCCTTTCCCGGCAACTGGGCTGGGCCTGCGCCGAAGCCGATGAGTTTCACCCCGCAGCGAACATCACCAAGATGAGCCAGGGCATTCCCCTCCAGGACGAGGACCGCTGGCCGTGGCTGCAGGAGATCCGCGACTGGATGACCGCTCAGGCTGCCGGCGGCACGAGCACCGTGCTCACCTGCTCCGCGCTCAAGCGGACGTACCGGGACCTGCTCTCCGGCGCCCAGGGCCGGGTCATCTTCCTCCACCTGGACGGTGGGGCGGAGCTGATCGGCCAGCGCATGCAGGGCCGGGAAGGGCACTTCATGCCGCCCACGCTGCTCCCCAGCCAGCTGGCCACCCTGGAGCCGCTCACCCGCGAAGAGCTCGACGCCGGCAGCCTCCGCCTGGACATATCGCGCTCACCCGAAGAACTGGTCGCCGCCGTCATGCAGGCCCTTAACCTCCCCTCCGGCCAGGCGCCCTGCGCGTCCTGACCCACCCAAATCCCCAACCCTGTTTCAAAGGAGAACCATGACCATCGAAGGATGGACCCAGACATTGGGCGCAGGTCCACTGCTGCTCATTGCCGCGGCTGCAATTCTTGTGCTGCTGTTCCTGATCATCCGGCTGCGGATGCACGCCCTGATCGCCCTGATCCTCATCAGCCTCGCCACCGCGTTCGCCACCGGCATCCCGGCCAACCAAGTGGTTCCAGTGCTGGTCAACGGCTTCGGCAGCACCCTGGGAACAGTGGCACTGCTGGTGGGCCTCGGCGCCATGCTGGGCCGGATCGTCGAAACCAGCGGCGGCGCAAAGGTCCTGGCCGACTACCTGATCGGCGTCTTCGGTGAAAAGCGTGCACCGTTCGCACTGGGCCTTGCCTCGCTGATCTTTGGCTTCCCCATCTTCTTCGACGCCGGCCTGGTGGTCATGCTGCCCGTGGTCTTCGCCGTCGCACACCGCCTCGGCGGGGGCGTCCTCCGCTACGGCCTGCCCGCAGCCGGCGCGTTTTCCGTGATGCACATCTTCCTGCCGCCGCACCCGGGCCCGGTGTCCGCAGCCACCTTCTTTGACGCGAACATCGGCCTGGTCCTGATCGCCGGCCTGATCACCGCCATCCCCACCTGGTACGTCACCACCTACCTTTACGGCCTGCGCACCGGCAAGAAACTGGTCCTGCCCGTTCCCGAAATCCTGGGCCACGCCAGCGCCGAAGCAGAGTCCAACCCGCCGCGTTTCCGCACCATCGTTGGCCTCCTGCTGCTGCCCCTGGTCCTGATCTTCCTCAACACCGGCCTGAACACGCTGGCATCCTCCGGCGCCCTGGACGCGAGCGTCAAGAAGGAACAGTGGTTCCAGGTGCTGCGGACCATCGGTGAGACCCCAGTGGCGCTGCTGATCGCCGTCCTGGTGGCCATGTTCGTCCTGGGCACCCGCCGTGGCCGCAACGCCGCCACCCTGGAAAAGCTGCTGGAATCCTCGCTGGGCCCGGTGTGCTCGGTCATCCTGATCACGGGCGCCGGCGGCATGTTCGGCGGTGTCCTGCGCACCTCGGGCATCGGCAAGGCACTCGCGGACGTCCTGGGCGGGGTGGGCATCCCGCTCATCCTGGCCGGCTTCCTGATCTCCTCCATCCTCCGCATTGCGCAGGGTTCGGCCACGGTGGCGCTGACCACCACCGCGGGCCTGATTGCCCCGGCCGTGGCCGCTGCGGGACTGAACGGGATGCAGGTTGCCGCCCTGGTCATTGCCGTTGCCGCCGGCTCGGTAGTGGTCTCCCACGTCAACGACTCCGGCTTCTGGCTGGTGGGCCGCTTCTTCGGCATGGACGTCAAGACCACCCTGAAGACCTGGACCGTCATGGAAACCCTGATCGGCGTCATGGGCTTCGCCATCGCTGTTGCCATCTTCCTGGTGGCCGGCGCGGTGGGCTGACCCTCCCGGTGATGGGCGCGGCGGGGCGGCTGGTGGGAACACCGGCCGCCCCGCCGTCGTTATGCCCCTTGGTGCGCCATGCCGGTGCGCCGCCCGCTGACCAAAGGACACCCCTTGACGACTCCCCGCACCATCGTGATCACCGGCGCCAGCGACGGCATTGGAGCGGCAGCCGCGAGGACACTGGCCCGGGCAGGTGAGCAGGTGGTGGTTGTGGGCCGCTCCGCAGGCAAGACGCGCGCCCTGGCCGCAGACATTGGCGCCGACCACTACCTGGCCGATTTCGCTGACCTTTCCCAGGTCCGGGACCTTGCGGACAAGCTGCAGGCCAACTACCCGCGCATCGACGTCCTGGCCAACAACGCCGGCGGCATCATGGGCAAGCGCACGCTCACCGTGGACGGCAATGAGACCACCTTCCAGGTCAACCACCTCGCGCCGTTCCTGCTCACCACCCGCCTCATGGACACGCTGACCGCCAGCGGGGCCAAGGTGGTCAACACCTCCAGTGCCGCCAACAACTTCGGCAAGCTGGACCTGTTCGACCTCAACGCCGAGCACGGGTACAGCACCAACCGGGCCTACGGCACGGGCAAGCTCGCCAACATCCTGTTCACCTCCGAGCTGCACCGCCGCTTCCACGACCAGGGGATTACGACGGCGGCATTCCACCCGGGCGTG
Source organism: Pseudarthrobacter sp. C4D7 (assembly GCF_013359725.1). Lineage (GTDB taxonomy): Bacteria > Actinomycetota > Actinomycetes > Actinomycetales > Micrococcaceae > Arthrobacter. The sequence goes on from NZ_JABFMW010000019.1 coordinate 54,327, forward strand.
GTCCGCACCAACTTCGCGGCCGACTCGGGCAGCCCGTGGCGGCACGCCTACACCACCTTGTTGAACCGCTTCATGCTCAGCCCGGACCAGGGTGCCGACACCATGCTCTGGCTGATCAACGGCACCGCAGGCACGGACTGGATCTCCGGGGCCTACTACGCCAAGCGCGCCCTGGCCAAGGCCAACGCCCAGGCCTACGACGCCGGACTGGCCCGTGGGCTGTGGGAGAAGAGCGAACAGCTGGTGGCTGCGTTCGCCTGAGCCGCCACGAACGGCAGCAGAGGGGTTAGGTCACCGCCCTGCCGGGTGCCCGTTATGGGTGATTGAGGCGACCGTACCGGTCTGTTCGTTCAGCAGGACCTTGTCGTTGCGTTCATGATGGAAGTTGAACATTGCCTCCACTGACCCGGCCTCCGCATCGGCCGAGGAGTCGCCGATCCTGCCGGTGTGCCAGTTGTCCTCAATGAACCGCAGGATGGAGGCCTGGTCGGTTTCGGTGTGGTCTACAAAGTTCTTCTTCGCATACGGGGAGATGACCACCAGGGGCTGGCGGGGGCCGGGTCCGCAGCGGTCGGCGTAGCCGCCGGCCACGGGGACGCCGTTCGCCGCGGCGTTCTGGCACCATGCGGCGTCGTCGGTGCCGGCGGAGGCGTTCTTCGGCTGCGCGGCGGCGTGGTCGTACCAGCCGTCGGAGTCGTCATAGGCGAGTACCACGGCCGTGTTGTCCCAGTTCCTGGACTGCTGGATCTGGTTGACGGTTTTGGCGATGAAGTTCTGCTCGTCGACCGGATCCGAGTAGGCGGCATGGCCGTCCTGGTACATGTCCGCCTTCAGGAAGGAGACGGCCGGCATGTTGTCGCTGTCCACCACCTTGCTGAAATCGGTCAGGTCGTACTGGTGGTTGGCCTGGCCGTCGTGTCCGATTTCCGCGTCCGATGCCGGTGCCAGGTGGTGCGGGTTGGCGGTGGACGCGTAGTACTGGAAGGGCTGGTGGTGCGGGGAGTAGTCCACCACGGAGGCGCCGGCGGCGTTGGTGTGGCTGGCAAGGCATGATGCCGGGGCCGTGCCGGTGGCGGGTGTGGTGGGGGTGAAGCCGCCCTGGAACCAGCCCCAGGACGTGCCCTGGGCGCTGAGCAGGTCGCCAATGTTCCTGCCGGTCATGCCGGCAAGGTTGCTGGCCTTGGCATGGCTGTTGTTGGAGCAGTCATCGTAGACCGGGTCGGGGTCGTTGATCACCGTTCCGACGCCGTTTGCGTCGGGCTGGCGGACCGCGCTGCTTCCGGTGGCCGGCGTGGCGACGGGCTTGCCGTCGGCGGTGTATTCCTTGGCGCCGTGGGTCTGGCCCGAAATCAGGTTCAGCGCGCCGGGGGTGGACGGACCGAAGACGGTGCTGAAGTGGTTGTCGCTCATGGCGTAGTTCTGGGCGTAGTTCCAGATGCCGGTGACGGTGTTGCCGTCGTAGTAGTCCATGGTCAGGCCGGGGCGGCCGTACTGGTTGGTGCCGCAGGCGTCGCGGCTGGTGAACTGGACGAACTTGTCCATCAGTCCGCCGTTGTAGGCGTTCTGCTCGGCCTTGTAGCCGTGGTCCTGGTCGCAGGTGACGGCCTGCATCGGGGAGAGACGCGCGGGCTGGACGGAGTTGGGGTTGTTGGGCGCCAGCAGGCCGGCGTTGGCCAGGGTATTGATGTTCTTGGGTGTGTCGTCCGCCGCCGTGAAGGAGCCGGCGGGGGAGCCTGAACCCTGCAGCGTCTCACCGGGTGTGTTTGCGGCCTGGGGATAGGTGGCGAAGTAGTGGTCGAATGACACGTTTTCCTGGAAGAGGACCACAACGTGCTGGATGGGCGTCGCCGTGGCGTCCTGGGTGCCGGCGGCTGTGGCCGGGCCGGCGCTGACGCCGACCAGTCCGGCCGTCACTGCCGAAGCGGCCAGGACGGCGGCGCCGGTGGCCGCAGCAACTCTGTTCTTGGTGAATTTTGTGGAGCTCATGGGAGGGGCCTCTTAAGGTTGGGGTCTCAACAGGAGCTCTCAAGTTACTCAGGGGTAATGAACCGGGAATGGCGGAACGGTGAACTGCCGCTGTCGCAGGCCTGACCGGTTGGCGCCGGGTCCGGCCCGGAATCCTATCCGCTGTTGCGGGCGAGCGCCTCGCCAATGATCCGGGCACCTTCCGGGTAGGCACCCGGGTTGGGGCCGGAGTAGTTGAGGCGGATGAATGCTCCGGCGGGCTCGGCCGGAAACCACTCGGTGCCGGCGGCGATGATCACGCCGGCATCCTCGCAGTCCCGCGCCAGCCGGGGAAGGCCGGTGGTGTCCGGGAGGCGCACCCACAGGTTGAGCCCGCCTTTGGGCAGATTGTCGATGTGTGCCTGCGGGACGTGTTCCCGGATGCTGGTGGCCAGCAGGTCGCGGCGGGACTGGAGCTGCTGGCGGAGGCTGCGCAGGTGGGTTTGCCACCCTGGTTGCGTCACCACGTCCAGTGCCGCTGCCTGGAGGAGTCCGCTGACATACATGGACTCGGCGGCGCGGTGGGCCAGGATGCGTTCGCGCGCCGGCCCGCGCACAATCACCGCCGCAATGCGGATGGCCGTGGACACGCTCTTGGTCAAGGACCGGATGTAGACCACGTGGCCGGAGTCATCGCGCGTTGCCAGCGGAAGGGGGTTTGAGGTGATGCCGAAGTCGTGGGCCCAGTCGTCCTCCACCAGGAAGGCCCCATGCCTGCGGGCAACGTCAAGGATCTCCTCGCCACGGCCCGGCGCCCACTGCGCGCCGGTGGGGTTGGAATAGTTGGGCTGCGCGTAGAACGCCCGCGCTCCGGTCTCCGCGAAGGCGCGGTCGACGTCGGCAGGGTCCGGGCCGTCAGGCCCCGTGGGCACCGGGACCAGCCGCACCCCGGTCTGGGCGGCGGCGAGGATGGCACCCCAATACGACGGCGATTCGATGAGCAGCGGCTGGCCGGCGCCCACCAGCGCGCGGAAGATGGAGCTAAGTCCGCTTTGGCTGCCGGGCAGGATGATGACGTCGTTCGGCGTTGGGGGCGTGATCCCCACGGGGGTCGCAGAGCCCAGCTCCTGGGCGAACCACTGCTGCAGTTCGGGCATGCCCGCGGCAGGTGGCCGGGACAGGGCTGCGTCGCCGCGTGCGGCCCGGGCCAGCGCGGACCGGACCAGCCGCTCCGGCAGCAGCTCCCGGTCCGGGTAGCCGGAATGGAACCAAATGGCGTCGGCAGGGACGTTCCGCATGGTGCCTGACGACGTCGGCAGCGGAGATACGGGGGACCGCAGGGCCGCGGTCTGCCAGCCGTAGTCCGACGGGCGGGCGGTGCGGACGGCACGGACAAACGTCCCGACGCCGGGCCGGCTGTCGATCAGGCCCTGCGCGGCCAGCACCTGCAGGGCTTTCTGGACCGTCACCGGGCTCGCCTGGTACTCGGCCACAAGCGAGCGGGTTGACGGCAGTTTGGCTCCCGGCGCCGCGCCCGCAACCCACTGCCGGAGTGCCGCCACGATCCTTGAACTGCTATCGTTGTTCATGAAAGAACATAGTAGCGCTACTGCCCTGGTGGGCCCAGTGATACTGCCCCGGCGGTCTTCCGGAATCTGGTGGGGCCTGGTGGGTGTCGCGGCCTTCTCCTTCACGGTTCCCTTCACCAAGGTGGCCGTCGCCGGCCTGCCGCCGTTGTTCATCGGTTCCGGCCGTGCAGTAGTGGCCGCCGTCCTTGCCGCCGCGGCCCTCGCGGTCACCCGGCAGCGGCTGCCGCTACCCCGCACCTGGCTGCGCCTTGCGCTCGTGGCCGGCGGCGTCGTCGCAGGCTTCCCGTTGCTGACGTCCTATGCCCTTACCGCCGTGCCGGCCGGGCACAGTGCCGTGGTGATTGCCCTCCTGCCCGCCGCCACGGCCACTGCCGCGGTGCTCAGGACGGGGGAACGGCCGCCGGCTCCTTTCTGGGCCGTCACGATGCTTGGCTCCCTGGCAGCCATCTCCTTCGCTTTCCTGCAGTCGGGCGGTATCGGCCACCTGCACTGGGCGGACCTCCTGCTGCTCGGTGCCGTGGCGTGCGCCGCCGTCGGCTATGCGGAGGGAGGCCTGCTGGCCAGGGAACTCGGCTCGTGGCAGACCGTTGCCTGGGCACTGGTCCTTGCCGCGCCGGCCATGCTGGTCCTGGCCGCGGCATCGGTCCAGGGCCAGCCGCCGTCGGCCAGTCCAGTCCAGTGGGCGGCGTTCGGCTACCTTGCCGTGGTGAGCATGTTCCTTGGCTTCTTCGCCTGGTACCGGGGGCTGGCCATCGGCCCCATGGCGCAGGTGAGCCAGGTCCAGCTGCTCCAGCCCGTCCTGAGTATCTGCTGGGCCGCGCTCCTGCTGGGCGAGGCATTGACGTGGACCACCGCCATCGGCGCCCTTTCCGTCATCCTCTGCGCCGGTGCAGCGGTCCGCGTCCGGATCAAGACCCCCTGACCACCCGAAAGGACCCCCATGTACATTCCTGCCCATTTCGCTGCCGAACCCGGCGCCGTCCGGAACCTCCTGGCCCATCCCGGCGCCGCCAACCTGGTGACCATGACCGGTGCCGGCCTGCTGGCAACGCTGCTGCCCGTCGCATTCAACCCGGGAGTGGGGGAGCACGGGGCCCTCCAAGCGCACATGGCCCGGAACAACCCACAGTGGTCCACCGCGCCAACCGGTGAAGCGCTGGCCATCATCCAGGGCGCCGATAACTACATCTCGCCGTCGTGGTACGCCTCCAAAGCCGAACACGGCCGGGTGGTCCCCACCTGGAACTACAGCACGGCGCACGTTTATGGCGAACTGGTGGTCCATGACGACGCCGGCTGGCTGGCCCGGCACGTCCGCCACCTGACCGGACTGCATGAGGGCGGCCGGCCGGACCCCTGGGCCGTGGACGACGCCCCGGAAAAGTTCATCGCCGGGCAGCTGCGCGCCATCGTGGGCGTGGAGCTGGTGATCACCCGGATCGAGGCGAAGGAGAAACTGAGCCAGAACCGCTCGGCAGCCGATGCCGCAGGAGTGGCAGCGGGCCTCAGGGCCAGCGGGCGGGAAGCCGCCGCGGCCGCCGTCGAACGCGTCCGTACTTGAGCCCTGGGAAACCGGGCGGTGCTAGGCCGTCCGTTCCAGGAGCACCATCACTTCGTAATGCGTGGTCTGCGGGAACATGTCCAGGACCCGAGCCCGCCGGGCAGTGAAGGAGGGCAGCGCGGCCAGGTCGCGGGCCAGCGACTGGGCGTTGCAGCTGGAGTACACCACGTGCTGCACGCCGGAGGATTCCAGCCAGCCGCACAATTCCTTGCCGATGCCGCGCCGAGGCGGGTTCACGATCACCAGCTCCGGCGACTGCCCCGCAGCGAGGGCGAACGCGGTGGCGTCCCCGGCCTGGAACTCCATGCCCGCCAGGCCCGCCTCGTCACTGCTGAGCCGCGCCGAAACAATGGCCTCACTGCTGGCCTCGATGCCCGTGACCGTGCGGGACGGAGCCGCGCTGTGGAGGGCGAACCCGCCCACGCCGCAGTACAGGTCCCATACCGAAGCGGGCGCCAGTTCGTTGACCCACTCGCGCCCCTGCCGGTACAGGGCCGCGGCCATGCCGGTGTTGGTCTGGAAAAAGCTCTGCGGGCGGAGGTGCAGGTTGATGTCATTGACCCGCATCTCCAGGGTGGACTGCTCCGTCAGCAGGATCTCGCGCTCTCCTTCGAGCACGGCCTTGTGCTCCGGGAGCAGGTTGACGGAGACCACCTTGACCTGCGGCAGGTCCGCCAGGAGTTCGGGGAGGTGCTTCCGGATCCGCGGCAGGGTCTGCTCGGAGCGGAGGACCAGGCGGAGCATGATCTCACCTGCCGGGGATTCGGTGATAATGACGTGCTTGAGTTCCCCGGTCCGTTTCGGGACGTCGTAGGGCGTCAGACGGAGGCGGCGGATGTAGGTGGCCAGCACCGGGAAGACGGCCCGCAGGCCGGGGGAGCAGACGCCGCACTTGCGCAGGTCCACACCGTGGCCGTCGGCGTCGAGGATGCCGATGGTGGGGTTCTGTGCCGTCCCGCCGACCACCATTTTGGCCTTGTTGCGGAAGCCGGACTCCTGGCTGGCCACGGGCTCCAGCCATTCCAGTTTCGTGTGACCGGACAGGAGGCCCTGGCAGTGCAGCTGTTTGCCGGCCAGCTGTTCGGCGTACGGCCTGCCCATCTGGGTGCAGGAGCGGCAGGTGCCGGCATCAAAGTAGGAACAGCGCATGACTGGTCAAGTTTACCCGGTCGCCTTCCCGGCCACGACGGCAAGGGACGACGGAGGCCCCCGGCGAACCGCCGCCCCGCACCGCTCGCTGCACTCAAGGGCGTCATTGCGTGCAACATAAGCATGCACCCATGCCTTCAACGACCGGAAAATTCGGCAGCCGTGCTACTTTCGGCACTGACACCGTGCATTTCTTCGTTTGGAGACCCGTGGAACCCACACCCCCGCTCACCCTCGACCCACGGCCTGCGGCAACGCAGCCGGTGGAGTCCTCCCTGCGCCGGTCCATGGGGCCGCGCCACCTGGTGATGATCGCCATGGGCGGGGTGATTGGTTCGGGCCTCTTCGTCAGCTCGGGCTACACCATTTCGCAGGCCGGACCCTTTGGCGCCGTCATCGCCTACCTGGTGGGTGCGTTCGTGGTGTACCTGGTGATGGCATGCTTGGGGGAACTGGCCATCGCCTATCCCGTCTCCGGGGCCTTCCATATCTACGCCGCCCGCTCCATCGGGCCCGCCACGGGGTTCGCCACCGCCTGGCTGTACTGGCTCTGCTGGGCCGTGGCCATTGGCTCAGAGTTCACCGCATCCGGACTCCTCATGCAGCGCTGGTTCCCGGACGTCGAGGTGTGGGTCTGGTGCCTTGTCTTCGCCGCCATCCTCTTTGGCTTCAACGCCGTCTCTTCCCGGTTCTTCGGCGAGGCCGAGTTCTGGTTCGCCATTGTTAAGGTGGCCGCCATCATCGGGCTGATCGTCCTGGGCGGGGCGGCGCTATTCGGCTTCCACCCGCTCAGCAGCGGCGGCAACCACCCCTTCCTGCTGCAGAATTTCGCCACCGAATCGGGCCTCTTCCCCAACGGCTTCACCGGCATCCTGGTCACGGTGCTGGCCGTCTTCTACGCCTTTTCCGGGTCGGAACTTATCGGTGTCGCCGCCGGGGAGACCAAGGATCCCGCAACGGCCATTCCCAAGGCCATGCGCACCACCGTGATCCGGCTGCTGATCTTCTTCGTGGGCGCCATCACCGTCATCGCCGCCACCATCCCCTACACCGAAGTGGGACTGGATGAGAGCCCGTTCGTCACGGTGTTCTCCGCCATCGGGGTGCCGTTCGCCGCGGACATCATGAACTTCGTCATCATCACGGCCCTGCTCTCGGCCGGAAACAGCGGCCTCTACTCCTGCGCCCGGATGCTCTATTCGCTCGCCGATGAAGGGCATGCACCCCGCGCCCTGAAGAAGCTGAACCGCCGCGGCATTCCCCTGGTGGCCCTCTCCGTGAGCATGGTGGGCGGCCTGGCTTCCCTGCTCAGCAGCGTGGTGGCCCCGGAAACCGTCTACCTGGTCCTCGTCTCGGTGGCGGGCTTTGCCGTGGTGGGTGTCTGGATGTCCATCACCGCGTCGCACTACTTCCACCGACGCGCGTTCATCCGCGACGGCGGGGATGTCTCCACCCTTGCCTACCGCGCACCACTGTTCCCGGTGGTCCCCATCCTCGCGTTCTCCCTGTGCGTCATCTCCCTGGTCGGCATCGCCCTCGACCCGGCCCAGGCGGCCGCCCTCTACTTCGGCATCCCCTTCGTTGCCGCCTGCTACGTGTACTTCCACTTCCGGCATGGGCGCGGGGCGGTGCGGGCCGGGCGGTAGGCAGGACCGGACGACGGCGGCAGCGCCCGGGGCAGCACGCGCACCGGCGTGGGTGCCGGCGTCGTCCATTCCCCTGGCTGCCTGGCTGCGTGACTGCCTGGCTGCGTGACTGCCTGGCGGGTGCGGTTCCTCCGGCCGTGGAACAATGGGGCCGTTATTGAGCAGCCGGGAGGGCAGGAAAGCGTGGAACCAATGGCCGAGGCGTCCTCCATGGCACAGGGACTGCGGATCCTGCGGCACGTGGTGGAACGGGAAAAGCGGGGGCAGGCGCCGCCGGGTGTTTCGCAGCTCGCCGCGGAGCTCGGCATCGAACAGAGCAGGGTGTCACGGCTGGCCCAGGAGCTGTGCGGCCTGGAGCTGCTGGAGCGCTTTGACCGGGGACCGTTCCGCGCCGGCCCGCGCTTTTTCGCCCTGGCGGCGGCGTTGAACACGGGCTGGGTCCGGGCGGCGAAACCCCAGCTCGAGGCGTTGGTCGCTGAACTGGGAGTACGGGCCCGCCTCTCGATCCGTGATGGGTACCGCGTCATCCTGCTCCGCGCGTCCAGCAACGAAGCCGTGCCCGGCAGCTTCGTGGTGCCCGGCATGGTCACCCCCGTCTGGTGCACCGGCGCCGGCAGGGCTCTGCTCTGGGACCTCGACCGGGTCCAACTCGGTGAACTGCTCGCGGACGTCAATTACATCGGCATCGGCGGGCCGGGAGCCGCCCACGCCACGGACGGGATCTGGGACCTCATGGTCCGCGACCGGGCCGCCGGCTTCATTTCCGCCGACGAGGAATTCGAGCATGGCGTGGTGGAGCTCGCGGTACCTGTGCGGGATGCCGCCGGCTCCATCATCGGAGCGCTCAGCGTGCTGGGGACCCGGGCGGAGCTCGGAACTGATTCAGCGTCGGCTGCCAGGGTGCTGGCGACTGCCGCCGCGCGCCTCCGTGACGCCCCGGAGGCTCAGCCGCGGTAGCCGAGCCTTGACTCAAGCCACCGGCCCTGTTCCACGAGGGCAGCACCGCACAGTTCACGCCGCGGTTCCAGCCGTTCCTTGATGCCCACGATCTGCAGGGCCGCCACTACGTCACCCTTGAAGTCGCGGACCGGCACGGCCAGCGAGTACAGCCCGGGCTCGGCTTCTTCGTCCACGATCGAGTAGCCGCGGGCGCGGGCGCCGTCCCTCTGTGCCAGGAACGCACCCACGCTGTCCGGGGTGTTGGGACCATGGGGCTTGAAGTCGACGTGGGCAAACACAGTCCGGACTTCCGCTTCCGTGGCTTCCCACAGGACTGCCTGGCCCGCGTCGCTGCAGTAGGCGGGGTAGGGCCGGCCCAGCCACGAACCCACCAGGTTGCTGCCGGGCGGGACACTCTCGCAGATGGTCACCGTGCTGTCGCCGCGCAGGACCCCGAGGAAGCATGCTTCATCCGTCACGGTTGCCAGGGCTTCCAACGCGGTGGCGCCGTCAGCCTGGAGCCGGCGATCGGTCAGCAGCTGGGCGTCGGTGAAGACGGACCAGTCCAGGGCGTAGGTGCGCGTGGCGGTGCGGACAAGGAAGCCTTCCTGGCCGCCGGTGCGCAGGCTGCGGGACACCTGGCTGCGGTCCCGGTCCAGGTCGGCGGCGATCCCGGCGGCCGTCCCGCCGGGAAGGCCGCGCGCTTGGCGTGCCCCAACAGCAAGCAGGGCCTGGATCCCGCGGCCCATGCTGGAGGTCTTCGACATGGGTGTGAGTCTAGCGATCCGGGTGGGGGACGCTGCTGCAGGCCGTCGCCGTGGCAGGTAACACTCAGTAAATGCATGAACCCATGCCTATAGTGAACATATGCCTGCCATGTCTCCGCTCTCCGCCCTTCTGGAACCGGGGCAGCAGCCGCTGATTGCCGACGGCGCCCTCGCCACCGAACTGGAGGCACGCGGCTGCAACCTCGATGATCCCCTGTGGTCTGCCAAAGTCCTGCTGGAGCGGCCAGAACTCATCCGTGACGTCCACCGCGACTATTTTTTGGCGGGCGCCAACATCGCCACCACCGCCAGCTACCAGGCAACGCCCCAAGGGTTTGCGGCACGGGGAATGACCCAGAACGAAGCCCTGGAGCTGGTTGGACTGTCCGTCCGCCTGGCCGACGAGGCGCGGCAGGAGTACCGGGCGGACCATCCGGACGCCGGGCCGCTGCTGGTGGCCGGCTCGGTGGGCCCCTACGGCGCCTACCTGGCGGACGGGTCCGAGTACCGCGGGGACTACTCACTGACCCCGGGCCAGTTCAAGGACTTCCATGCGGCCCGCATCGCGGCGCTGGTGGATGCGGGCGTGGATGTCCTTGCCCTCGAGACGCTGCCCTCCTTCGCCGAAGCGGAGGCGCTCCTGGCGCTTTCCCGGGAACACGGCGTGGACGCCTGGGTTTCCTTTTCACTGCGCGACGGCGCCCACATCAGCGACGGCACGTCCCTGGCCGATGTGGCGCAGCTGGTGGACGGACAGCCGGGAGTCGCGGCTGTGGGGGTGAACTGCGTGCCGATCCACCTTGTTGGGCCAGCGCTTGCTGCCCTGCGCCGGCACACGGACAAGCCCCTGGTGGCCTACCCGAACTCAGGTGAAACCTACGATTCCGCCACCAAGACCTGGAGCGGGGCGCTTGACGGCGACGGCGGTGCGGCCGGGGGAGCGGCACCGCCAACCCTCGCTGCCGGCGCGGCCGAATGGCTGGCCCGTGGCGCGCAAATCCTCGGCGGCTGCTGCCGGACCACTCCGGCGGACATCGCGGCTTTGGCTGCCCACGCCTGACCCCCGGGCCGGCCCGGTAAAGCAACTTAGTCCGCGCGCACCCCGTACGTGCTCAGTACGTTGCCTTTGCTGGTGGTCGACTGCTCCTGCAGCACCAGCCGGGTCAGTGGGTCGCCGTCCTCGAAAAGCCGGCGGCCGCTGCCTGCGATCACCGGGTGGGTCATCAGCTGCAGTGAGTCCAACAGCCCGGCGAACAGCAGCTGGCGCACCACGGAGATGCTTCCGCACACGGCGATTTCGCCGCCGTCGCGCTCCTTCAACGCGGCCACGAACTCCGGCAGCGGGGCATCCATCACCTGCGAGTTCTGCCATTCCAGCGGTCCGGTCAGCGTGCGCGACGCAACGAACTTCTCCACGGGGTTGATGAACGCGGCGAAGTCCTGGTCCTGCGGCGCGGTGGGCCAGTAACCGGCCCACTCCTGGTAGCTGACGCGGCCAAGGATGACGGTGTCCACGGAGTTGATCATCCGGGTCAGGCCCTCCCCGAGTTCCCCGTCGAAGCTGTCGAACTGGAACTTGAAAGGTTCGGACACCACCCCGTCCACGGAGTGGAACAGGCCGGCTGTGACTCTACGCATGGAAGCCTCCAAAAATTGAGTGGACAGGCCTTACGGTATTCGGCCAAGCCCTGCGCGGGAAGGGTTTTGGGCGGCCGGTTTCGGCCCGGAAAACCGGACGACGGCGGCAGCTGAGTTAGCTTCATCACTCGCCGTGTCGTCTTGCGCAGTTTCCAACCCTCCGGGGCCCATACTGGTGAGTGAACGGCTTCCGCCGTCCCCCGGCCAGGCAGGAGGAAGTGCATGGATACCCTGAAAAAAGTCGTGACCAACCAGTATTTCCCCGCCGGTGCCGTGCTGACCGCCGTCCTGCTCTTCTGGGTCGTGGCCATGCTGGGCGGGCTGTCGCTGCTGAACAACAACCAGCCGCCGCTGACCACCCTGACCTGGATGCTGTTCGTATATGCCGCAGCCGTACTGACGCCCCTCGCGGGTCTCCTGGCCGCCGTGGACCTGGTCCGCCGCTGGCGCCGCAACCGCGCTGCCGCCTCCGCGACTGCCAACCCGGACGGCGTCCCCGCCGGTGCAGGGGACGTATCCCAGCAGGGCCAGCCACGGAACGGCCAATCCCAGTCCTCCCAGCCCGCGCCGGCCAAGCCGCAGCGCCCGGGCCGCCAGGAAGCTGCCTGACCCGGACGCTTCGGGCTACCTGCCCTTCAACGCGCTGAGGGCTTCTCCCGCGTGGTGCAAAGCCTGGTGCAGCCTGTCGCCGGGCTCCGGCAGCGAGAACAGGTACCCCTGCAGCGAATCGCACTCCAGCGCCGTCAGGTAGTCCGCTTGGGCCGCAGTCTCAATACCCTCCGCCGTAACGGTCAGGCCCAGGCTGTGCGCCATGTTGATCATGGAGCTGAGGATCGGCAGGCGCTCATTGCCCGTCCGCACCATGGACACGAACGTTTTGTCGATCTTGACGGTGTCCACGGGCAGGTCCTGCAGCCGGCCCAGCGAGGAATAGCCGGTGCCGAAGTCATCCAGCGCCACCCGCACGCCCGCGTCCCGCAGCGCGCTGAGCTGCTGGATCAGGCTGCAGTCGGCGTCGAAGAAGACGCTCTCGGTTACTTCCACGACCAGCTGGTAGGGCGCCACCCCGCTGGCTTCGGCCAGGCGCAGCACATTCCCCGCGAAGTCGGGTTCCTGCAGCTGGACGCCGGAGACGTTCACGGCCAGGGACCGCGACGGGTCCTCGCTGAGCCATTGCGCCAGCTGGACCATTCCGGTGGCCATTACTTCGGCCCCGATCTCGCTGATCAGTCCGGTGCGCTCGGCGAGCGGGATGAAGACCGACGGCGGTATCCGTTCCCCGTCCCGGTCCCACCTGGCGAGGGCCTCCAGCTGGACCACCTGCCCCATCCGGTGCGACACGATCGGCTGGAAGTCCACGGTGATCTCGCCCCGGGCGACGGCCAGCTGGAGGCCGCCCTCCATATGCGTCCGCTGCACCAGTGCCTGCATCATGTCCGGGTGAAAGCGCAGGAACCGGTTCTTGCCGGCCGCCTTGGCCGCGTACATGGCAATGTCCGCGTGCCGCAGCAGCTCGGACGGGCCCACGCTGTCCTGTCCCAGGGAGGCGAGCCCCAGGCTCAGGCTGGGACGGAGGACGGTGCCGGCGATGGTCACCGGAACGTGCAGGCAGCGCACGATGCACGCCGCAATCGCATCCGCATCGGGGCAGGCCGTCAGGAGCACCACGAATTCGTCGCCGCCCAGCCGGGCCACGACGTCGGCCGTGGGAACGCAGCCGCGGAGCCTGCGCGCCACCTCGACGAGCATGTCATCGCCTGCCTGGTGGCCGAGGATGTCGTTGACTTCCTTGAAGTCGTCCAGGTCAAGGAGCAGCACATCCACGGTCTTCAGCCGCGGTTCCTGCAATGATTCGGCCAGGGCGTCGTTGAAGACAGCCCGGTTGGCGAGCCCCGTCAGCGGGTCCTGGAAGGCCATGGCGCGCAGCTTTTCGGCCTGCACGGCGAGGTCCATCATGGCCTGTTGCGCCTGCTCCTGGGCTCTCCGGCGCGGCGTCACATCGCGGAAGCTCCACACCCGCCCCACGATCTGCTCGCCGACCCGCTGCGGGCGGGAATACCGTTCGAAGGTGCGGCCGTCCCGGAACTCGACAACGTCGTGGCTTTCGGCCGCCGGTTCCTGCTGGAGTTCACCCAGCCGTGCGGCAAAGACCACCGGGTCCGCCACCTGCCCCACGATGAGCTGCATGACCGGTTCATCGCTGGTGCCCTGCATCAGCTCCGGAGGGATGCCCCACATGGTGAGGAACTGCTCATTGAATCCGGCCACGCTGCCGTCGGTGCCGATCACCAGGATGCCGTCGGCGGTGGATTCCAGGGTCGCCGCCAGCAGGGACATGGCTTCCCGCAGGTTGGCGTCAGCGGTCCTGCGGTGGGCAGTGCCGCGGGCAGAAAGCAGCAGCCGTGCGCCTGCCGGGTCCGTGATGCCTGCACCGGTGGTGGGCGTGCCTTCGTGGTGGCGGGGGAGGAGCGCCGCTGCAAGTTCTATGGGGACTTCGGTTCCGTCGCGGCGCAGGGCAGTGACGTCCCGGGGTGTTGGATGCCCTTCCGGCAGGCTGTGGAGCAGGTCCAGCAGCTGGGCTACGTCGTCACGGAAGCCCTCGCCGAACAGCTGCCGGTGGTCCATGCCCGTGAAGGCTTCCTGCTCCAGCGCAAACAAGCGTGCCGCTGCCACATTGGCGGCAAGCACGGTGCCGTCCGCGGCCAGGGCCAGGAGCGCATCCGGGCTGGCGTCCATGACGACGCCAAAATTTTGTAATGCCACATTGTTGTCACGGCCCGTAAAACCGGTCATCACACCACCCCTTCGCAATCATAAAGGCGGCAAGGCCGAGTTGGGCCGGTAATCGGCACAACACATTTGTTGCGGTTGCAGAGGACATGAAAAGGCGCCGTCCTCCTTTTGGAGTCCGGCGCCTTTTGGTAATGGCGTGGATAGACGGTTACGCGCGGCGGCCGCTGCGGTTGGTGACGGCGCCGTAGATCAGCAGCACGATGATGGAGCCCAGGATGGCCAGCAGCCAAGTCCTGATGTCGAAGAACTCTGCGAGGCCACCGCCGAAGATCAGCGATCCGATCCAGCCGCCCAGGATGGCTCCCACGACGCCGAGGACCATGGTGATCACCCAGCCGCCGCCTTGGCGGCCCGGCAGGATGGCCTTTGCAATGGCTCCAGCAATCAGGCCCAAAATGAGAAATCCGATAATGCCCATGTTGCCACTCCTTGTCAGTAAGTTGTGCCGGGCCCCCATTTCCGGTTCCCTCATTCAATCAGCAGGCTTACTACTCTGCAAGGCCCTGAATATCACAGGATGACTGTCAGTTTCCCGGGAATTAGCGGAATTCATCGCCGCGGGAAATGCGGCTGCCGATAGGATTGTGGATCCCTGCATCTGACGAAGGAGCCCCGGCATGTCCAGCCAGACCCAGCGGCCGCGGGCCATATTCCTCGATATCGACGGTACCTATGCTGACCATGGACTTGCCCCGGCAGCGCACGTTGAGGCGGTGCGGACAGCCCGTCAGCTGGGCCACCTGGTGTTCGTCTGCACCGGACGTCCGCTCTCCATGGTTCCAGGGCACATCCTGGATGCGGGATTCGACGGCACCATAACCGGCGCCGGTGCCAGGGTGGAGCTCAACGGTGAGGTCCTCAAGGACACGCGGTTCGAGTCGGAACTGGCGGCGCGCATTGTTGGGACGTTGGACGCCCACGGCGCGGCCTACATCCTGGAAGCCCCGGAGGCCCTCTACGGGCGGACAGGCGTGGACGTGCGCCTCCGGGAGGTGCTGGGACCCATCTTTGCAGGCCGCCCACAGCACGACGGCGTCCTCGGCACCGACGTGGATCCGCTGGAGGACATCCTGGGACCCATGCAGTACGCGGACGACCTCCGCGCAACGTCCTACGCGAAGATCTCCTGCTTTGACTCAGCGGTGCCGCTGTCCGGCCTCATGGAATCCTTCGGCCCGGGGGTGGGGCTGATCCCCAGTTCCCTGTCGGCGCTGGGTGGGCGTGCCGGGGAAATCTTCATGGCCGGCACCCACAAGGCCGTGGGGATCCAGGTGGTGGAAGCCCGGCTCGGCCTGGACCGGGCAGACATCGTGGCTATCGGCGACAGCGCCAATGACATCGAAATGCTCGAGTACGCGGGGGTGGGCATCGCCGTGGAAGGCGGCCATCCCGCCGTTCTCGCCGCAGCGGACAGGGTCACCGCCGCCCCGGCCGGCGGCGGAGTAGCCCTTGCCCTCGCGGAGCTGGGGCTGCTGGGCTAACCCCGGGCTCCGGCCGCCACTGTCGCAGGGACGTCGGCGGGAGTCCCCAGCCCACGCACCACCCAGCCCTGTTCCCGCCAGGCTGCTGCATCCAGCACGTTGCGTGCGTCCAGGACCACGCGGCGCCGTACCTGCTGCCCGGCCGCCGCGGGACACAGCTGCCGGTACTCGTCCCACTCGGTGAGGAGCAGCACCAGCCCAGCCCCCTGGAGTGCCTTTTCCGTGGACGCCTCAAAGCGCAGGCGCGGGTAGCGGCGCCAGGCAAGGTTCACCGCCTTGGGGTCCGTTACGGTGACGTGGGCGCCGGCTGCGGCCAGCCGGTCCGCCACATCCAGGGCAGGGGAGTCACGGATGTCATCCGTCTCGGGTTTGAACGATGCACCCAGCACGGTAATGGCACGCCCGGCGAGGCTCCCGCCGCACAGCTCCGCCGCGAGGTCCACCGTACGTTCGCGCTGGCCCAGGTTCACCGCATCCACCAGCCGCATCCAGTCCTCCAGCGCGGGCACACCCAAGGTGGCGGCCTGGGCGCGGAAGCTGCGGATGTCCTTGGGCAGGCAGCCGCCGCCGAAACCAAGCCCCGCCTGCAGGTACCGGCCGCCGATCCGCGGGTCCAGTCCCATTGCCTCGCCCAGTTCGCCGACATCGGCGCCTGCGGCATCGCACAGTCCGGCAACCGCGTTGATGAAACTGACCTTCGTGGCCAGAAAGGCGTTCGCGGCCGACTTGATGAGCTCGGCCGTGGCGAAGTTGCAGACCAGGCGCGGAATGCCGGCAGCCAGCAACGGCTCATAGACCGCGTCAAGGGCCGCCGTCACCCCCACTGCCGCGCCGGATGCGGGATGAAACGCTGCGGCCCGGCCGCCGGCCACGCCGTAGACCAGGCGGTCCGGCACCAGGGAATCCTTCACGGCCGTGCCCTGCCGAAGGAACTCTGGATTCCAGCCGAGCAGCACGTCAGGCCGCGCGGCGAGGACGTCCCGGAGCATCTCCACTGTGCCAACAGGCACCGTGGACTTACCCACGACGACGGCGCCCGCGGCCAGGTGCGGCAGCACGGCCGTCGCGGCGGAGACCAGGAAGGTGAGGTCGGCGGCGTCGGACGCCTTGTCCTGTGGCGTCCCCACGCACAAAAAGTGCACCTGTGCGTCCGCCGCGTCGGCGGGATCGGTGGAGAAGCGCAGCCGCCCGGTGGCGCGGCCGTGCTCCAGGAGTTCATCCAGGCCAGGTTCGTGGAACGGGGCGGCTCCCCGGGCCAGCTGTGCCACCTTGCCGGGGTCCACGTCGATGCCCACGACCGTATGGCCCATGGACGCCAGCGTTGCCGCGTGCACCGCGCCGAGGTAGCCGCAGCCAATAACGGAAACGATCATGAAGAGGCTCCTGCCCTTGAGGTCTTCGGGGGCGGTACGGAAGCCCCCGCGATAACGTCGGCGTAGTGCTGCACGAGTTCCGTGCAGAGCGCCGGCCAGGTCCTGCCCTGGACCGATGCGTGTGCTGCCGCGGCAAACGCCCGGCGCTTGGCGTCGTCGCCCACCAGGTCCTGCACGCGGGTGCGCATCGCGGCCAGGTCTCCCGGTTCGTAGAGCCACCCGGTGCGCGAGTTTTCCACCAGGTCCAGCGGGCCGCCCCGGCCCGTGGCCACCACCGGCACACCCGATGCCATGGCCTCCTGGATGGTCTGGCAGAAGGTTTCGAACTCGCCGGGATGGACGAACAGATCGAACGATGCAACGGCCCGCGCCAAGTGGTCACCGCCCAGGAACCCGGTAAACGCCGCGTGGGGGAGGGCGGCCTCTAGGGCGGCCCGCTGCGGTCCGTCGCCCACCACTACCAGCCGGGTGTTGGGAATACCGGCCAGGGCGGCGAGATCTTGCACCTGCTTTTCGACGGCGAGCCTGCCCACATAGCCGATGATCCGTTCACCGCCGGGGGCCACAGAGGCCCGCCAGCCGTCGTCGCGCTTTTCCGGGGCAAACCGTGCCGTGTCAACGCCGCGGCGCCACATCCGTACCCGCGGGATGCCCCGGCCGCGCAGCTGGTTCAGCGCGAACGTGGAGGGCACCAAGGTGCGGGTGGCCAGCAAGTGGATGTTCTCCACCCGGTTCCATGCCCAGTTCTCCAGGAATGGAACGCCGTACCGGCCGGCGTAGCTGGGTATTTCGGTCTGGTAAACGGCCACGGTGGGAATCCCCAGTTGGTGCGCGGCCTGGGCGGCACGCCAGCCAAGGACGAACGGCGAGGCAAGATGCACCACGTCGGGCGCGTACTCGGCAAGGATTCGCTTGACCCGGTACACCCCTCCCAGTGCCACCCGCACATTCGCGTACCCGGCCAGCGGCACCGCAGGAAGCCGGTGGACCTCCGCCCCCTTGACCTGGTCTTCCCGCGCCCCGTCATCCCCGGAGGGGGCGATGACCAGCACGTCGTCGCCACGGTCCTGGAGATGGTCCAGGACCCGCAGGATGGAATGGGTGACGCCATTCATAAGCGGCAAAAAAGATTCGGCAACGATTGCGATCCTCACCTCTCCACCGTGGGGTCCGTCCTTGACGCGGCGGGGGAGGACGCATTACCCCGAGGAAAAGGCCAGGTGAACAACTGCCGCGGCGCCGGAAAAATTACTAAGCAGGCTTGGCATTTGATACTAAGCATGCTTACGGTAGTGGGGCATTCAGTCAGCGCAGAGCCTCAAGCAGCCGGGGCCGGACGCCGGGTGACGGGATCCAGCCCCGGTCCGGACCGTCCAGCGCTGGCAGATCCAGTGCACGGGACCATCCAAGGAGACGTCATGCTCAACAGGGAAAACCTTGAAAACCTGCTCACCAAGGGCGGGAACGTCGTCGGCTCAGACGGTGCGAAAATCGGTTCAATCGGCCAACTGTACGCGGACGATGACACGGGCGAGCCCACGTGGGTCACGGTCAAAACCGGGCTCTTCGGCACCTCCGAGTCGTTTGTTCCCGTAGAGGGCGCCCACCACCAGGGCGAGGACCTGGTGGTTCCCTTCACCAAGGAACACGTGAAGGATGCGCCGCGCGTGGACGCGGACGGCCACCTGACCCCCGAGGAAGAAGACCGGCTCTACACGTATTACGACCAAGGCGCACGCACCTACACCGAGGCGCTCGCCGGCGAGGCGCGGGATGCGGACGACGTGGACCTGCAGGGTGATGCAGACCTTAACGCCGGAACTCCAACGGACGGACTTGGTGCCGGCGGCGACAGCGGCGCCCACGACCGCGCACGGCTGCGCAAGTATGTCACCAGGACCAACGCGCAGGAGCATGAATAGGCCGGCCGGACTTAACTGAACGCTGGTGCAGCCGCGCTGAAGGCGTGGGCTGCACCAGCCAGTAGGACGAATATCTTCAGAACTTACGGTTCATCTCTCATTCGCGGCTCCTGTTGTCCCGGTTGGTTGAATCCGGGTTCATGGCCGGCGCTGTCCACGTCCGGCGGCGAGGGTGCTCCGCACTTTGCCCTCCGCGGGCCGGCGGGTCCCGGTTTCTACCAATTTTACGGCCGTGCAGGGCAAAAAGCGCCGCCGGGCGCAGCCCTGGGTCGGTGATCGGTGGCGCCCGGAAGCCTGTCGTTCGCGGGGGCGGGGCGCCCGGCGTGACACCATGGACCACGATGAAACTGCGCGCTGATCAGACCGGAGACCGTGGCCTTCCCATGCCGTTATGGCTGCAGGGCGCCCTTGAAGCGGCGCAGGCAGCCATTATTTCGGCCCTGGTGGTGGTGGCGCCCATCGTGGCAGTCTGGGCCACCGCGGGTTTCCAGAACGGCCAGTTCGAGGCCCTGGCCCGCCTGGCCGGCCAGTCGTGGCTCCTGGTCCACGGTGTGCCGCTGGAACTTGCCGGGACCGGACCCGGCACCGCCACGCACGGCGGATCCGGCATCCTGAGCCTGATTCCCCTGGGCCTGACCCTTATTCCGTTCGGCCTGGCCTGGCGTGCGGGCCGGCGTCTGGCCCGCGCCTCCTACACAGACCAGCTGTGGCAGGCACTCCTCGGATCCTGGGGTGTCTACGCAGCATTCGGCATGGCCACAGGCTTTGTTTGCCGCAGTGCCGATGTTGGCATCAACCTCTGGTACGCCATGCTGGTGCCCCTGGTCCCCTTCGGGCTGGGAATGGTCATCGGTGCGCGGCGGGAAGCCGAATCCTGGAGCCGCCTCATCGGCGTGGACGCCGTGGACTGGATCTCCCGTACCAGCCAGCACTCCCGCTGGGCCGGATCCTATTTCGCTTCGGTGGCCAAAGCGGGGTCTGTGGCCGTCCTATCTGCCCTTACCCTGGCCGCGGTCCTGCTGGCCGTTGACCTGTTCATCCACTGGAACCTGGTGGTGTCTGTCTACGAGGCACTCGACGCCGGTCCCGTGGGCGGTGCCGCCCTCACCATCGCGCAACTGGGCTTCCTGCCCAACCTGGTGATGTTCGCCCTCGCCTGGGCGTCCGGCGCCGGCTTCGCCATGGGGGAAGGTTCCGTGGCCGGGGCACTGGGCACCGCCGTCGGGCCCCTTCCATCCGTGCCGGTCCTGGCCGCCATCCCGTCGGGCTCCCTGGACTACGGGTTCGTTGCCTTGGTTGTTCCGGTGCTGGCCGGCGTCATGGCGGGATGGTGGTTCCTCCGCGAGGGTGAAAACCACTTCGACGAGTGGCTCGCCATCAAGGTCCACACCCGGTGGTTCACGGCCGCGGTGTCCACGCTGGTGCTCGGAGTGCTCGTTGGCGCTGCTGCGGGGCTGCTGACCGTGGGCCTGGCATGGATCGCCAGGGGATCAGCCGGGCTGGGCCGCCTGACCGCCATTGGTCCGGACCCGCTCTGGACGGGCCTGTGGGTGGCTGCCGAGGTGGGCGTCGGCGTGGTTATCGGTTACGCTGCCGGGCCATGGCTGGAACGGGAGAAGTCCGGGACCGCGGAGTTCGATGCGGAGCTTGTCCACTGATTCCGCCGGCGGGCTAACGGACCTTCGTGGGCAGCACGTCCTGGAATTGCGCCATGCAGGCGTGGGTGGCCCGGTCCGTCAGGGCCCGGCCCAGGCAGGCCTGGTACTCGCGGACCTGGTCAAACAGGATCATGGTGGTCACGATCAGCAGCACCATGACCGCTGCAACCACCATCCCTGAAATGGTGCCCAGGAGGACCAGTTTGGATTCCCTGAGCCGGATCGACCGGACCAGCAGCACAATCCCCAGGACCAGGCCCGCGGCGGTGAGCACCGCAGCCAGCCACAGGTAGGCGACGTCCAGCTGGTACACGAAGAACGCCCCCAGGACGGAGACCACGAACATCCGGAACAGGGTGTGGGTCTTGGCGAGGGAGGCTTTCGCCGCCTCACTGAGCGGGGATTTCGCCTGCTGCTGCCCGCTCCGGCCCGGTTCGCTGTTCATGTTTTCCAGCGTACGCGAGCCTGCACTTAAGCTGGACCAATGCGTATCGTCGTCCTCGTCTCCGGAACCGGGTCCAATCTTCAAGCAGTCATTGACGCCGTCAAGGCGGGGGAGCTTGGCGTGGACATCGCGGCGGTGGGCGCAGACCGCGAAGGAACCTACGGCGTCGAACGTTCCGCTGCAGCCGGCATCCCCACCTTCGTGGTGGACTTCAAGGCTTACCAGGACCGCGCGGACTGGAACCAGGCGCTGACCGAGGCTGTGGCTGCTTACCAGCCCGACGTGGTGGTTTCCTCCGGGTTCATGCGGATCGTCAGCCCCGGCTTCATCGACGCGTTCGGCGGCAGGTACCTCAACACGCACCCGGCACTGCTCCCCGCCTTTCCGGGCGCCCACGGCGTGCGCGATGCCATGGCATACGGCGTCAAAGTCACCGGCTGCACCGTCCACTGGGCCGACGCCGGGGTGGACACCGGCCCCATCATTGCCCAGGAAGCCGTGGCCATCGAGGACTCCGACACCGAGGAAACCCTGCACGAACGCATCAAGGTGGTGGAGCGCAAACTGCTCGTCTCCACCCTGGCGGCCCTCGCCGCCGACCCGGCGTACTCCGCCGCCTAGCGCGGTTACTGCAGGCGGGCCTGGCGCGTTTCGGGGGAGAAGAACGCCATCCACAGCACCGAGGCCAGCACCAGCGCGCCGGCCAGGGCGAAGGACGTGGCCAGCCCGAGTTCAGGCCAGAAGTAGCTGGCGAACACCAGCGGCCCGAACCCCGCTCCGAGCCGCGAGAACGTGGACGCCCAGCCGAATCCGGTGCCGCGCAGTTCGGTGGGGTACAGCTCGGACACATAGGCGTAGAGCACCGGGATGGCCACCTGCACCACGAACCCGAACACCAGCAGCCAGAACACCGCGGCCGTGGGGATGTCCACCACGAATGCCACGATCACCAGGGTCAGCGCCGACAGCGGCCCGGTGATGGCGAGGATCCATTTGCGGCCGACCCGTTCCACCAGGAGCGCTGCCACCACCACGCCGAGGAAGCCGACGGCGGCCATGGACGCCGTGGTGACGAAGGCCTTGTACTCGGCGAAGCCGGCGCCGATGAGGATCCTGGGCATCCACGTCAGGGACAGGTAGTACACCAGCAGGATGCTAAAGAACAGGGACCAGGCGGCAGCTGTAATTTTCCAGTTGAACTGCCACACCGAGCGCAGCTGCGTCCAGGCGCTGCCGGCGGAAAGCCGCTGGACGTCCCGGGCATCGGGAAGGCTGTACGCGCGTGGTTCCGCCCCCGTGGCTTTGACCAGGCCGTCAATGATTTTGGCGGCTTCATCCCTTCGGCCCTTCCGGATCAGGAACAGCGGGGACTCCGGCACGCTCCGCCGGATCCAGAAGACCAGCAGGGCAGGAAGCACCATCACCAGCATGGTCAGGCGCCAGTCCCCATAAAGTGCCACCAGGCCGGCCGAGACGAATCCTGCAAGGGCTGCGCCGACGGGCCACCAGCCGTCCATGGCGGTGAGTACTTTGCCGCGTTGCTTGCGGGGGGTGAACTCGCCCACCAGGGCGTAATCCACGGGAATGCAGCCGCCCAGGCCAAAGCCGGCCATGAACCTGAAGACGCAGAACCAGATGAAATCGGGCGCGAACGCGCCCAGGACGGTGAAGATGGAGAACAGGAGCAAAGTGGCAGTAAACGCCTTCTTCCGGCCCACGGTGTCCGCGATGGTGCCCCAGATGAAGGCACCCAGGGCCATGCCGACCAGGTTCGCCGTGCCTACCCACGCCGCCTCTCCGGCGGACAGCGACCAGTGCTTGGACAGCAACGGAATCAGAATGCCGTTCAGGGTCACGTCCCAGGCATCGAACATGAAACCCAGGCCCCCGATCAGGAAGATTTTGCCCTGGACTTTCCATCGCCAGGGCAGTTCCTGGACCACCTGTTCGCCGCTGGGCACAGTGGTGTAAGTGTTCATTGCCGCCTCCTGGTCAAACTTTAGCCCGGCCCGCCGCGTTCACACTCCGGCAGACACACGGGGCAACTGCGCCCGTCACGATAAACTGGCCCTATCCCCACCAACCGCGGCCTGGTTCCGCGAGATAAGACGGAGACATTTGTGAGCTTCACGCAGCATGAGCGCCTATCCATTGACCGTGTACCCATCCGCCGGGCGCTGATCTCGGTTTACGACAAAACCGGTCTGGAGGAGCTCGCCCAGGGCCTGCATGCAGCGGGCGTAAAGCTCGTCTCCACCGGGTCCACGGCCAAGAAGATCGCCGCCGCAGGCATTCCCGTGCAGGAGGTCGAGGAAGTCACCGGTTCGCCGGAGATGCTGGACGGCCGCGTCAAGACACTGCACCCGCGGGTGCACGGCGGGATCCTGGCGGACCGCCGCGTCCCGGCCCACATGGAAACCCTTGCCAGCATGGACATCGAAGCCTTTGACCTGGTGGTAGTGAACCTCTACCCGTTCGTGGAGACCGTCAAGTCCGGTGCCGCGCAGGACGACGTTGTGGAGCAGATCGACATCGGAGGCCCCGCCATGGTGCGGTCGGCCGCGAAGAACCACGCCGCCGTCGCCATTGTGGTGGATCCGTCCTTCTACGGCCAGGTGGTGGAAGCTGCCGCCGCCGGTGGCTTCGACCTGAAGACCCGCCGCCGCCTCGCCGCCAAGGCGTTCGCCCACACGGCAGCCTACGACAACGCCGTGGCCACCTGGACGGCAAGCCAGTTCCTGGACGAGGACGGCGACGGCGTCATCGACTGGCCCGCCTACGCCGGCCTGTCGCTGGAGCGCTCCGAGGTCCTGCGCTACGGCGAGAACCCGCACCAGCAGGCTGCCCTGTATGTGGATAAGGCTGCGCCGGTGGGCATCGCCCAGGCGGACCAGCTGCACGGCAAGGCCATGAGCTACAACAACTTCGTTGACGCCGACGCTGCCCTGCGCGCCGCCTACGACTTTGCCGAGCCCGCCGTCGCCATCATCAAGCACGCCAATCCGTGCGGCGTGGCCGTGGGATCCGCCGGTGCCGCGGACCCCATCGCCGACGCCCACGCCAAGGCCCATGCCTGCGATCCGGTCTCCGCGTTCGGTGGCGTGATCGCCGCGAACCGCACCGTGACCGCCGGCATGGCCAACACCGTCAAGGACATCTTCACGGAGGTGGTCATCGCTCCGGGATTCGAGCCGGAGGCCGTGGAAATCCTCTCCAAGAAGAAGAACATCCGCCTGCTGGCCCTGCCCGAGGGCTACGGCCGCTACCCCACGGAGTTCCGCCAGGTCTCCGGCGGCATGCTGGTGCAGGTCAGCGACAAGGTGGACGCCGACGGCGACAACCCCGCCAACTGGACCCTCGCCGCCGGTGAAGCCGCGGACGAAAAGACCCTCGCGGACCTCGCCTTCGCCTGGACCGCCTGCCGGGCCGCGAAGTCCAACGCCATCCTCCTGGCGGAGAACGGCGCCGCTGTGGGCATCGGCATGGGCCAGGTCAACCGCCTTGATTCGTGCCGCCTGGCAGTGGAGCGGGCCAACACGCTGGGCGTCACGGTGGAGTCCGACGTCGAGGGTGCCGGCGGTGCCTCCAACGCGGACGCGAGCGGCGCACCTGAGCGCGCCCGCGGTGCCGTTGCTGCCTCGGACGCGTTCTTCCCGTTCGCCGACGGCCTGCAGATCCTGGTTGACGCCGGCGTCCGCGCCGTGGTGCAGCCGGGCGGTTCTGTCCGGGATGAGGAAGTCATTGCCGCGGCCAACGCTGCCGGCATCACGATGTACTTCACGGGAGCCCGCCACTTCTTCCACTGATCCCACCGCATCGACTGCTCCCCACCGGTTCCCTACCCTCGCAGGCTCGGCCAGGGAACCCTACCGGTGTGGGCCCACGCATTTGTCGTTTTCACGCGTAGTAACGACAAATGCGGAGCAATCGATGGTGGCTTTAACAGACGACGGCGCCCGCCCCCTGCGAAGGGGACGGGCGCCGTCGTTGTTGTTTCGGTCTAGTCCTGGCCGTCCTGGCCTGGACCGGGCTCCGGAAGCTGAATCTCCCGGGGTTTCGCCGCAGCCATCCGTTCATCGGTCCAGTACGCGAGGACTTCCTCGCGGGACTGGGCCAGATCAACGTGGCTGACCGGATCCCCGTCCGGGTGTGGTTCCCTAGGAGGCCGCTGCATCGGCGTAGGTGGCCTCGATGACGGAACCCCAGTACGGGCCGTACATCACGGGGTTGCGGTTGTAGCCGTAACTGTTGATGGAGTTCTGGGCCCGGTTCGATCCAATGCCCATGAACCAGGGGCCGCCCGAGGAGCCGCCCGTCATGTCGCAGGGGATTCCCTGGGTGCCGAACTGCGGGTTGTTGGCATCATCGGTGGCAGTGCCGGTGCAGCTTTTGAGCGTCTCGCCGTTGAACGGTGACGCGGCCGGGTAGCCGTACGACGTGTAGGTCAAGCCCCGCGGCTGGTTGAAGGCCACGTCCGACCCGCCCACGACGTCGGTCAGCAGGCGGCCCTTGGCATCGGGAGCGACGACGGCGAACCCGGTGTCGTAGGTCATGTCGCCCTTGGACACCCACTGGGTGGGCGCGTACAGGGCGTCGGCGGCCCACTTGCCGTAGGGAGCGTTGCCGTTCTCGTAGGCGGGGATGAAGACGAAGTTGGTGGCGTAGGCGCCGGGACCTTCGTTCACGCAGTGCCCGGCCGTGGCCACGGTGCTGCTGTTGTCCGAGGTGACCGCGTTGCCCGAGCACACGTAGTTGGCGCCGCCCATGGTGAAGAAGACCTTGCCGATATGCGCGACGGGTTTCTCGCTCTGGGCGATGGTGGGTTTGCCTTTGGTGCCCTTGGTGGACGAGGGCTTGCCCTTGGCCGCCAGGAGGGCGCTGGAGCGGTTGCCGCGTTCCAGGGCCTTGCCGGCCAAGGTGTCTCCAGGCAGGGCGCTTTGCATCCGCTCGGGGGTCCAGTAGTCTGCTGCGCCGCCGGCATTGAGCGTGATGCTGGCGACCGAGGGGTTCGCCTTTCCGTCTGACGGTGCGGGGGTGGCTGAGGCTCCGCCGGCCGAGGTAAGAGCCAGCACGGCGGCCGCCGAGAGGGTGAGGAGGCCGGAAGCCAGAGACCTGGTGCGTGTCATTGTTGTCCTGTCTGAACGGGGTTGGGCCCTGGATCGGGAGTGACCTTGCGAATTTATCGCCACCCGCCACGTTTGTACACAGTAGTGAGATATCAGATACCCACCCAAGGGCCTTTCCCCCTGCGCGGGCCGCCGGCCGGGGTGACCACAGTGGCGACGCCGGGCCCCGGCACCCGCCCGCCGCCCGCCGTCGGCTGTTCTCCATCGCTGTAATCCTGCCCGCCGCCGGGGTAACTCTGGGACCCCGGTACGGCTCAAACCCTTGTCCTCGGGTAAGTTGTACATGGTGAAATAGACCGAATTTTTCACAACCAAGCCGACCCACAGGGAGACGCCCGCGCATGTCCAAGATTATCTACACCCACACCGACGAAGCGCCGATGCTGGCTACCTATTCGTTCCTGCCCATCATCGAGGCGTTCGCTTCGACTGCAGGTGTGGAGGTGGAGACCCGCGACATTTCGCTCGCCGGCCGCATCATTGCTGTGTTCGGTGACTACCTCACCCCCGAGCAGCAGATCGGTGACGCCCTTGCTGAACTCGGTGAGCTGGCGAAGACGCCGGAAGCCAACATCATCAAGCTGCCCAACATCAGCGCTTCCATCCCGCAGCTGAAGGCCGCCATCGCAGAGCTGCAGGGCCAGGGCTACGCGCTTCCGGATTACCCGGACAACCCGTCCTCCGACGAGGAAACCGCCATCCGTTCGCGCTATGACAAGATCAAGGGCTCGGCCGTGAACCCGGTCCTGCGCGAAGGCAACTCGGACCGCCGCGCTCCGCTGTCCGTCAAGAACTACGCCCGCCAGAACCCGCACTCCATGGGCGCGTGGACCCCTGAGTCCAAGACCAACGTGGCCACCATGGGCCAGGACGACTTCCGTTCCAACGAGAAGTCCGTGGTCATCGACACCGACGGCACCATCGCCATCCAGCTGGTCCGTGAAGACGGCTCGGTCAAGGTCCTGAAGAAGGCCTTCCCCGTCCTGGCCGGTGAGGTCATCGACGGCACCGTGATGCGCGCCGCCGCCCTGGACGAGTTCCTGAAGGCCCAGGTGGCCCGAGCCAAGGAAGAAGGCGTGCTGTTCTCCGCGCACCTGAAGGCCACCATGATGAAGGTCTCGGATCCCATCATCTTCGGCCACGTGGTGAAGGCCTACTTCGCCGAGCTGTTCGAGACCTACGGCAAGCAGCTTTCCGCCGCCGGCATCAGCCCCAACAACGGCCTTGCCGCCATCCTGAGCAGCCTTGAAGACCTGCCCGAAGATGTCCGCGCCGGCGTGCAGACCCTGATCAAGAAGGGCCTGGAAGACGGCCCAGCACTGGCCATGGTGGACTCCGACAAGGGCATCACCAGCCTGAACGTGCCCTCCGACATCATCGTTGACGCCTCCATGCCCGCCATGATCCGCACCTCCGGCCACATGTGGGGTCCGGACGGCAAGGAAGCCGACACCCTCGCAGTGCTGCCGGACAGCTCCTACGCCGGCATCTACCAGGTGGTCATCGACGATTGCCGCGCCAACGGCGCCTACGACCCCACCACCATGGGCACGGTCCCCAACGTGGGCCTCATGGCGCAGGCCGCCGAGGAATACGGCAGCCACGACAAGACGTTCGAAATCCAGGAAGCCGGCAAGGTGCAGATCGTGGATGGCTCCGGCAACGTCCTGGTGGAGCACGAGGTTTCCGAGGGCGACATCTGGCGCGCCTGCCAGACCAAGGACGCCCCGATCCGCGACTGGGTCAAGCTGGCCGTCACCCGCGCCCGCGCCTCCCAGACGCCCGCCGTGTTCTGGCTGGATGAGGAGCGCGCCCACGACGCCAACCTCATCGGCAAGGTTAACGAGTACCTGAAGGACCACGACACTGAGGGCCTGGACATCCAGATCATGGCCCCCGTCAAGGCCACCGCCTTCACCCTGGAACGCATCCGCAAGGGTGAGGACACCATTTCCGTTACGGGCAACGTGCTCCGCGACTACCTCACGGACTTGTTCCCCATCCTGGAACTGGGCACCAGCGCCAAGATGCTCTCGGTTGTTCCGCTGATGAACGGCGGCGGGCTCTTCGAGACCGGCGCCGGCGGATCCGCCCCTAAGCACGTCCAGCAGCTCCTGAAGGAAAACCACCTTCGCTGGGACAGCCTGGGTGAGTTCCTGGCCCTGGCCGTCAGCTTCGAGCACCTGGCCACCACCACGGGCAACGCCCGCGCCCAGGTCCTGGCCGACACGCTGGACCGCGCCACCGGCACGTTCCTGCTGGAGAACAAGTCCCCGAGCCGCCGCGCCGGCGAGCTGGACAACCGTGGCAGCCACTACTTCCTGGCCCGCTACTGGGCTGAAGAACTGGCCAAGCAGACGGACGACGCCGACCTGGCCGCCGCCTTCAGCTCCGTCGCCAACGAGCTTTCCGCCAACGAGGAAACCATCGTGGGCGAGCTGGCTGAGGTGCAGGGCTCACCGGTGGACATCGGAGGCTACTACCGCCCGGATGAGGCCAAGGCTTCCTCCGTCATGCGTCCCTCCGCCACCCTGAACAAGGTCATCTCCAGCCTGTCCTAGGACCAGCTGGCAGGGCAGTAAAGAAGCGGTGCCCCGGTTTCCACCGGGGCACCGCTTCTTTTGTTGTGCCGCCCCGCCAGGTGCGGTGCTGCTCAGTTCTTGCCCTTGCCCTTGTCGCCCTTGTTCTTGCCGGCGTCCGCACCGTTGCCGGTGGCGTCGCCCTGCGCCGGTGCCGGGCCGGGGGCTGCCTGCGAAGCGGGTGCCGGTGAAGGTTCCTCTGCTGCCTGGGCGGCGGCACGGGCATCTTCGGCTGCCTTCGCGGCCGCCGCCTGCGCAGCCACCGCGTCATTGAGGTCCGCGCGGACAGCGGTAGCCACCGTAATGATGCTGCGCCGGCGCTCTTCGGATACCTGGCCCTTCGCCTGCGCCGCCGAAAGGTCCGCCTCCAAACCTTCCAGCGCCTTGAGCGCGGCCGCCGGATCGTTCCGGGAGGATGCCTGGCTCACGTCAAGCACCCGGGCCTGGAGCTGGGTTGCGGCCTCGCGCTGCAGTCCGCTGCCCGGCGCCGCGCAGGCGTTGAGGACCGTTGCCGCCAGCAGTGCCGCCGCGCAGGCCAGCAGCAGCCGGCCCGGGGCGCCCTGCCCCAGGGTCACGGCGCCACGCTCTTTTGGAGCTCCTGAAGGTGGTCGCCCAGGGTACCGGTCACCGTCGGGTAGGGGACGACGTCGGCCGGGCGGGCGGAGATGCTCATCATCACCGCTGCGGCGGCCGCGGCAACCACCAGTACCCCAAGCAGCACGGCCAGCCAGATCCGCTGGTTCCGGGAGAGGCGGGGTTTTCGGACGCCCTTGGCTGCCGAACTGACGGCTGACCTCCCGGGCCTGGTTTCCGGGCTTGCTGACGCCAGGGCCGGCGTCCCAGCCCCGGTGGCGGCGGCTGCTTCCCGGACGTCGTCCACTGACTCTTCGGCAGTAATGGTGGGCGGGCGGAAAGGCATGGCGGGCAGGACCCGGGTGGCTTCCGGAGCCAGTTGCCCCGGCGTGGACGCGGGGGAGACCAGGGCCTGGCGCAGCGCCGTTTCGATCTCCGCTGCCGTGGGCCGGTCAAGCGGCTCGAGGGTGGTCATGGAACGGATGAGGTCGGCCCATTCGGGCGGGACGTCGTCGGGAATTTCCGGGGCGCGATGGAGCCTGGCAACCGCGGATTCCACCGCGCTGCCGGGGTACTCCACGCTGCCCTTGATGCACTCCAGCAGCACCAGCCCGAAGGAGTAGATATCCGTGGCGGAGGACAGCGGCTTCCCCAGCGCCTGCTCCGGGCTGAGGTAGGCGGCGGTACCCACCATGGTGCCCGTTGCGGTGAGGCGGGTGGAGTCGACAATCCTGGCGATGCCAAAATCCGTGAGCTTGGGCCGCAGCGGTTCGCCCGGCCGGATCTGGACCAGGAGGATGTTGCCCGGCTTGATGTCCCGGTGGATGATGCCAAGGTCGTGGACGTATGCCAGGGCATCGGCTATGCCGGCGCCGATGACGGACAGCTCCTCCAGCGGGACCCTGCTGTGGCGGATCCTGGCGCGCAGGTCCTGGCCCTCCACGAGCTCCATGGTCAGGAAGGGCCGCGGTTCGTCCGGAATGCGGTCGTCGATCCCGGCGTCGAACAGCGTCACCAGGCCCGGGTGGTTGAGCGTGGCCAGGAGTTGGATTTCCGCTTCCTGCCGTTTGAGCTCGTCGGCGTCCGGTGCCTGGGGTGCGAAGAGCTTCAACGCGACGTCGCGGCCCAGGTTTTCATCCCGCGCACAGTACACGGACGACATGCCGCCCCGGCCCACAACGTCACCCAAACGGTAGCGTCCGCCGACAACTTCATTCTTGGTGGAGCTAGGCAATTCCGCCACTATGACCGTTCCTCCCGGTGCGCTGCGGCACTGTCCTACCCCAAATTATACGGGCGGCAGGATCCACCCGGAGGTTGGCCAAGGCCTGCCCCCTGCAGGACGTCCTGTGCTGCGGCATCCGTTGATCCACCGCGCTAGTTGTAATTCCCACTGAGGTTGTGAACGCGGCTGATGG